>NZ_JBEORJ010000014.1:0-184453 GCF_040302185.1 Micromonospora sp. NPDC127501
CCCGAGTACTCCACGACCGCGTTCCTCAAGGGCCTCAAGCAGGTCGACGGGTGGCAGGACATGCCGCTGACCGAGGCCGCGCAGACCGTGCAGGTCTCGGCCTACCCGGACGCCTACGCCCAGTGGGAGCAGCAGGCCGCCGACCTGGTTGGCCAGTACTGGAACAGCTGACCCGCACCACGGCACTACCGCATGACCGACCGCTGGCCGGCACCCCTAACCCGGGGTGCCGGCCAGCGGCCTTTCTGCTCTAGCCGGTCGCTGGTCACCGTTCACAGTCGCCGTCCTCGTCCTCGTTCGCTGGCCGCTGGCCGCGAGGCCGTCTGCCGGCCGCGAGGCCGTCGTCCGCTGGCTGCTGGCCGCTGGCCGTGGGCCGCCGGCTGCGGGGTCGTTTGTCGTGGCCGCCGGGCTGCGGATGTTCGCTCTGCACAGGTCTTTGGAGAAGCAAATGGCGTCGTCTGATCGGCGGGTGTTCGTAGATCTTGGACAGTTTCCGTTCTGCGCGAACGGAAACTGTCCAAGATCTACGTTGGCGACGTAGCGGAGTGACGTGATCGGCGCCGAGTGATCCGATCGGCCGGCGGGTACGTACCCCTGGACGGGGACCGGCGGAGGGACACAGGCATGGCCGCAGTGGGGTACGGCGCGGATCGCGAACCGGAGTCTGAGCCGTCCGGTGAGGCCGCACCGCGACGGTGGTCCTCCGGTGCTCGTCTGTTGGTGGCCGCTGCCGCCGTCGTGTTGCTCCTGGGCGCGGCAGCGGTGGCCGTGATCGTTGCCGATCCAGACCACCTCGGCATGACCTACTCCGGTCAACCCGACGGAACTCGCCCGGACGGCACTCGCCCCGACGACGGAACTCGCCCGGACGGCACTCGCCCCGACGACGGCGCTCGCCCGGACGGCACTCGCCCGGACGACGGCGGCCGTCCGGAAGGCGTCGCTGACCCGGACGCGGCTGAGGGTCGCCGAGGTGGTGGTGCGGGTGCTGCTGCCGAGCAACTGTTGACAGCGCCGCTGGCGGGTCGGCAGGAGGGCACCTTCGTGCTCGCGGATGGGCTGTCCTCGTTCGAGCTGCGGGTGGCCGAGTTGGGCGATGACCTGTACCGGATCAGTACCCCGGCCGGCTCGGGTGTGGCGGGCCGACCGACGGTGCGGGGGGAGACCGTGCGGCTCGACCTCGTGGAGTCCGGGACGCGCGGGCCACGGGCGGTGCGGGTGTTGCTCAACGAGCGGGTCGCGTGGCGTCTCCACCTCGTTGGCGGGGTGAGCAGCCAGGTGCTGGACCTGGCCCGGGCCCGGCTGCGGGGCGTGGAACTCGCCGGCGGTTCCAGCCGTACCGAGCTTCTCCTGCCACCGATCACGGCTTCCCGCCCCGGCGATCCCACCGGCCCGCGCTCAGACCGGCCCGCCAGCATCCTCACCGTACGACTCACCGGTGGGACCAGCCAGCTCGACGTCCGGGTCCCGGGGGAGACTCCGGTACGGGTTCGGGCGGGAGCCGGTGCCGGCTCGGTGGTGGTACGCGACGCTCGCTGGGATGGGGTGGCCGCGGGCTCGGTGCTGGGTACGCCGGGTTGGGACCGGTCGGCGGAGCGCCTGTACCTGGACCTGGTCGCCGGTGCCAACAGCGTGCTGGTCTCCTCCAGCCACCGGTGAACCCACGCCGGCCCGCCCACGCCGGCCCGCCCACGCCGGCCCGCCCACGCCGGCCCGCCCCGCCCGCCCCGGGGCCAGCCGACACCGCTCAACCCGCGCCGGTCCGCCCGCGCCGCGGCCAACCCACGCCGATGACCCCGCGCCGATAAACCACGCGCTGGTGAACCCCGCCCAGGCTGGCTGGAAGCGTCGCGGTCGCGGATGGGTGTGCGCGTACAGTCGGGCGGTGGAGCGTACTGAATCGATGCTGGCGCAGACCCGACCGCCTGGCGTGGCCGAGGTCGATCCCGGCAGTGTGTTGTTGCCTGGCCACGACGTGCCGTTGGGTCGGTACACCACGGTGCGGCGGCTGCTTCCGCAGCGCGCCCGCCGGATGGTCGGCGCGTGGTGTTTTGTGGATCATTTCGGCCCGGACGATGTGGCGCAGCGGCCCGGTATGGAGGTGCCGCCGCACCCGCACACCGGGCTGCAGACGGTGACCTGGCTGCTCGACGGCGAGATTCTGCACCGGGACAGCCTCGGCAACGTGCAGCCGATCGTGCCCGGCCAGCTGAACGTGATGACCTCCGGTAACGGCATCGCCCACTCGGAGCGCTCGCCGGCCATTCACCCGCCGGTGATGCACGGTGTGCAGCTCTGGGTGGCTCTGCCGGACCCGGCGCGGGCCGGAGCGGCCGACTTCGCGCACCACGCCGACCTGCCGCGCTGGCGGGACGGCGATCTGGACGTCACAGTGCTGGTCGGCGAGTTCGCCGGGGAGCGGTCACCGGCGGTGGTGCACACCCCGCTGGTGGGGGTGCAATTGGAGTTGGGCGGCGAGGCGCCGGCGACGATGGCGTTGCGGCCGGATTTCGAGTACGCCGTGCTGGCGATGTCCGGGTCCGCGGAGGCGGCCGGGGTCGGGTTCGAGCCGGGGGCGCTGCTGTATCTGGGCTCGGGCCGTCGGGAGTTGACAGTGCGTGGCGGGGCCGGGGCCCGGTTGCTGCTGCTGGGCGGTACGCCGTTCGAGGAGCCGTTGGTGATGTGGTGGAACTTCGTGGGCCGGTCACACGAGGAGATCGCCGCCGCCCGGGAGGACTGGATGGCCGGCGACGGGCGCTTCGGCGTGGTCGCCGACGATCAGGCGCCGCCGCTGCCGGCCCCCGCCCTGCCCACGACCCGCCTCAAGGCCCGCGACCGCACCGGCGGCCTGCACGGCTGACCGCGCCGGGCGGTGGGTGTGTGGCTGGAGGTGGCGCGGGTAGTCGCCGGCATGGCGACCAGTCTGATCACTCCGGTGGAGGACCGTAAACGTCTGGCGCGCCGGCTCGCCGGTAGCGGGCGGGGCTTCGCCGAGCAGTACGGGTTCCGGGTGACCAACAACCCGGCGAGCCTGTTCCAGGTGCTGTACCTGTCGGTGCTGCTGGCCCGTCGTGGTGATTTCCGGCGGGCGTTGGACGGGGCGCGGGCGGTGCGCGACGAGGGGTGGGACAGCGCGGCACGGCTGGCGCGCTCACTGCACGAGGACCGGGTCCGGGTGCTGCGCGCCAGCGGCCAGCGCGGTGACGTGGACGCGCTGGCCGCTGTGCTGGGTGACCTGGCCCGGACGGTGATCGAGCGGTACCGGGGTGATCTGCGCCGGCTGCGGGCGGTGGCGCACCACGACCCGGTCCGGGAGCGGGCGCTGCTGGCCGAGCTTCCGGGCGTCGACGATCAGGTCGTCGACCTCTTCCTCCGCGAGGCGCAGGCGTTGTGGCGGGAGGTGGCCCCGGTCGCCGACCGGCGGGCGCTGGCTGCCGCACGTCGGCTCGGACTGGGCAGGTCGGCGGACGACCTGGCCGGCCTTGCCACTGGCGAGTCCGAGCAGTTGGCCTGGCTGGTGGGGGCGTTGGCCCGGGTCGACCTGGAGCATCGGTACGCGGAGGTGACCGGTCGGCCGTGACGTGCCCTGGCCCACACTTCCTCAAATTCTGACCAAACGGAGGATGTTCTGCCGTATGGTTGGACCCGGCAGTGCTGGCCGCTCGGTTCGAGCGGACCTCCACCGCCTGGTGACCGCGACCGGTTCGGATGCGGTTCACCGCCTGGGCAGGCTTGCGTGGCGCCCTGGGTCGCGGTTCGTGACCAGGGGCGCCCGCCTGTCCCGGCCCTTCGATCGGCCCCGCCCCCGTGTCGCACCCCGGGGGACGGCGCGGCCGGAAACCCGCCTTACCGGGCCAGACCCGCCAGCAGGTTCACGGTCACGGCGATGATGAACGCGCCGAACAGGTACGACACCATCGAGTGGCGCAGCACCGTACGACGCATCTCGTTGCTGGTCAGGTTGGTGTCGGAGATCTGGAACGTCGTCCCGATGGTGAACGCGACGTACGCGAAGTCGGAGTAGCGCGGCGGTTCGGGCTGGTTGAAGTTCACCCCGCCGTCCGGGCCGGTGTAGTAGATCCGGGCGTACCGGGCGGCGAACACGGTGTGCACCACGAACCAGGAGAGCACCACGCTGAGCACGCCCACGCCGCTGTGCAGCTCCCGGGCCGTCCCGGGGGGCGCGTTCTGCGTGCTGGCCACGACCAACCCGACGGCCAGCAGGCTGGCCAGGCAGGCGACGAGCAGCAGGGCGTCCCGGATCGCCCGGTTCGGGTCCTCGTGGACGGCCAGTTGTGCGGTCCGCTCGGCGTCCATCGGCCAGATCTTGTGCCAGACCAGCACGAGCCAGCTCAGCGCGCCCACGTCCCAGCCGGCCAGCGCGGCGAGCGGCAGGGGCAGCAACAGCGCGAAGACGCAGCCGGAAATGACGCCGACCACCGCCACAACGGCGAGCTGCTTCGCAGCAGCCGGGAAACGCACGTCCGCTGGCCGGTCGGGGCCGGTCTGGGTCATCCGGGCCGCTCCCGGGTCAGGGTGGTGGGCGCCACCGCCGGGTCAGATGCCGCGCAGGTGCTGCGAGACCCGGTTGTGCTTCTTGTCCCGGGCCTGCTCGGCCCGCTGGGCGGGGCCGACCTCGGGCGCTGCCTCGATCCCGGCCGACCGGGCCACCTCGGTCCCGTTGGCGTAGTCGACCGGCGGCAGGGCGCGCAACGCCTTCAGCACGTCCGGCGGGGCGCCCTCCCGTTCGGCCTCGCGGACCACGTCGTCCTTCTCGGCCGGGTAGTCCAGGCTCGACAGGTACTGCAGGACGTCGGCGTAGCTCGCCATGGCGTGGGCTCCCTCGGGCATCGATGTGGTGACGACCGGCGGCGGTTACCCGCCCGCCGGCCGGTCACGCCCGCCCGGCGGAGGAAACCGGCGCCGTTTCTCCTCGGCCGTCGCGGGTAACCGCAGACGCCGACGCGAGCCCAAGGGAGTACGCGATGAACTACGACACCTTCATCGACCAGGTTTCCCAGCGCACCGCCACGTCGTCCGAGCGGGCGGTCGAGCTGACCCGGGCCGTGTTGGAGACGTTCGCCGAGCGGTTGACCGGCGGTGAGGTCCTGGACCTGGCCGCCCAGTTGCCCCAACCGCTGCAACTCGTGCTCAAACCGAGCCCGAGCACCGAGCAGGCGGACCGGTTCGGCGCGGCGGAGTTCGTCGCCCGGGTCGCGTTGCGCGCCGGTGTGCAGGAGCCCGCCGCCGAGGACGCCAGTCGGGCGGTCTTCACCACCCTGCGCGAGGCGATCACCGGCGGTGAGTTCGATGACGTGGCGACCCAACTGCCACGTGACTATCGCGGCCTGATCGAGCCGGCGATGGCCCCGGGCGCGACGTTACGCCGCGGCTGACAGCGCTCGTACCGCGCACACACAGCGGTTTACCAGGGCAACCATCGATGTCCCGCTTGGCGTGGCGATTCCGCCTGGCCTAACCTTGTCGTGCGAGGGGAGTACTTCCCACGAACCATTCCGGTCAGTACGGCACGCCCGGCGTGCCTCGGGTGGTTGCCCACCAGATGGTGGGTGAAGGAGACCTCGAACATGACGGTGTTCGAGGAGACCCCATATGAGCCAAGTGTCGTATCTGTCCGCCGCCGGTGACCTGTCGTCGGTGGGCACGCCCACGCTGTGGGCGGTCACCATCATCGGCGTCCTCCTGCTGTTGGTGCTGGACTTCCTGGTCACTCGTCGCCCGCACGAGGTTTCCATGCGGGAGGCCATCGGCTGGTCGGCGTTCTACATAGCGCTGCCGCTGGCGTTCGGTGGCTGGATCTGGTCCCGCTTCGGCTCCCAGCAGGGCGTTGAATACCTGACCGGTTACCTGGTGGAAAAGTCGCTCTCGGTCGACAACCTCTTCGTCTTCATGTTGCTGTTGGCGGCGTTCGCGGTGCCGGCGGTGCTCGCCCAGCGGGTGCTGCTCTACGGCATCGCCGGTGCGCTGGTGCTGCGGGCCGTCTTCATCGCTCTCGGTGCGGCGGCGTTGCAGACCCTCGACTTCGCCTTCCTGCTGTTCGCGATCATCCTCATCGCCACCGCGGTGAAGCTGCTGCGCGATGCCATGTCCGGGCATCAGCAGGAAGTCGACATCAACAAGATGCGCTCGGTGAAGCTGCTGCGCAAGGTCATGCCGGTGGTCGACGACTACCACGGCACCAAGATGACCGTCCGGCAGGGCGCGAAGCGGGCACTCACGCCATTCGCCCTCGTGGTGGTCGCGGTGCTGGCCACCGACGTCGTCTTCGCGGTCGACTCGGTGCCGGCGGTCTACGGCATCACCGAGGACCCGTACCTGGTGTTCGCGACCAACGCGTTCGCCCTGCTCGGCCTGCGGGCGCTCTACTTCGTCCTGCACGCGGCGCTGAGCCGGCTGGTGCACCTCAGCTACGGCCTGGCCGTCATCCTGGCGTTCATCGGTCTCAAGCTGGGTCTGCACTGGGCGCACGGCATCTGGGACAGCGTGCCGCAGATCCCCACCCTGGCCTCGCTCGGCGTGATCATCGGTGTGCTCGTGGTGGTCACGGTGACCAGTCTGCGCGCGACCCGGGGCGGCGACCTGCCCGAGGACCGCAAGGTCGTCGCGGAGCGGCACTGACCGCGCCGCGCCGGCTGACGACGGGGTACGCGGGAAAGCTCCCGCCCCCACCGGCGCGGGTGGTACGACTGTGCAATGGGAATCGTGTCACCGGGCTTTCAGGGTCGGCCCCGAACTCAGGAGCCGGCCCTGCCACCCGGTCAGTATCTGACCGAGGACTTTCCGGTGCTCTCGGCCGGCCCGACGCCCCGGGTGTCACTGGACACCTGGGAGTTCGTCATCTCCGCCGAGAACGGCAGCGACCACCGGTGGTCGTGGCAGGAGCTGATGGCCCTGCCGCAGGAGACGCCGACGGTGGACATCCACTGCGTCACCCGCTGGTCCAAGCTCGGCACCAACTGGCAGGGCGTCTCACTGGACACGCTGCTCGCCGACGTCGACACGGGGGCGCACTTCGCGCTGGCGCACTCCTACGGCGGGTACACCACCAACCTGCCGCTCGACGACCTGCGCGGCGGCCAGGCCTGGGTGGTGCACACCTTCGACGGCGCCCCGCTGCCCGCTGAGCACGGCGGGCCGGCGCGACTGCTGGTGCCGCACCTGTACTTCTGGAAGTCCGCCAAGTGGGTGCGCGGCCTCCGGCTCAAGACTATGGACGAGCCAGGGTTCTGGGAGACCGCCGGGTACCACGACTACGGCGACCCGTGGCGCGAACAGCGGTACCAGGGTGACTGAGCGCGCAGTGGCGACGAGCACCCAGCGCCGTACGCCCAACCGTTGGCAGGTCGGCCGGCTGGTGGAGCGCCGGGTGGAGACGCCGACCGCGCAGACCCTGGTGCTGGAGGTCCCGGACTGGCCGGGGCACCTGCCCGGGCAGCACGTCGACCTGCGGCTCACCGCCCCGGACGGTTACCAGGCGGCCCGGTCGTACTCGATCGCCGGGCCGGCCGTGGACGGGCCGGGAGGGCCGCGCATCGAGGTGACGGTGCAGCGGGTGCACGACGGCGAGGTGTCGCCGTACCTCATTGATGTCTTCGGGGCCGGCGACCCGATCGAGGTACGCGGACCGCTCGGTGGTTGGTTCATCTGGCGGCCCGAGGAGACCGCGCCGGTGCAGCTCGTCGCCGGTGGCTCCGGCGTCGTGCCGCTGATGGCGATGATCCGGGCGCGGCGGGCGGTGGGCAGCAAGGCACCGTTCCGGCTGATCTACTCGGTGCGCACCCCCGGCGACGTGATCTACGCCGACGAGCTGCGCCGCCGGGTCCGCGACGACTTCGGGCTGGACGTCGCGTACGTCTACACCCGCGAGGCGCCCGAGGACTGGCGCGGTGAGCCGCACCGGATCGGGCTCGCCGATGTCAACACGCACGGGTGGCCACCGGATCTGGAACCACTCACCTACGTCTGTGGCCCGACCGCGTTCGTGGAGACCGTGGCCGACCTGCTGGTGGGGCTGGGTCACCCGTCGCGCCGGGTCAAGACCGAACGCTTCGGCCCCACCGGCTGACCACCGCTCACTCACGCAGTGTCGAGGAGATTCGATGACCGAGATGTCGTACCTGGACGGCAACATGCTCGACGGCCCGATGCGTGAGCTGTTCACCGTCGACCTGAGCAGCGCGATGGGCCGCTGTGAGAACTGCGGGACGACCGGGTCGATGGCCAGCCTGCACGTCTACTCGCACGCCCCGGGCCTCGTCGCCCGCTGCCCCTCCTGTGAGGAGGTGATGGTGCGCCTGGTGCGCGGGCCGGACCGGGCCTGGCTGGACATGCGGGGCACCACCTACCTCCAGGTGCCGATGCCGATGGAGCAGACGTTCCCCGGCCCGCTCTGACGGAACGCTCGCCCGGCTGAGGCAGGATGGCCGGATGAGCACCGGTCGATGGCGTGGTGTGCCGCTCGCGGTCCGGTGCGTGGTGGCTGTCGCCGTGCTGGTCTTCGCCTACGGCACCGCGGTGCACGTGGTGCAGCTGTTCCTGCCTCAGTTCAGGCCGCAGCTCGCCCTGCCCGGGTGGCTGACGTTCTACTTCACGTCCCTGACGCTGTGGGATCCGTTGACGGCGGTGCTGTTGGCCGCTCGCCGGGTTGAGGGGCTCGTGTTGGGCTGCGCGGTGCTGGTCACGGACGCGGCCGCGAACGGGTACGCCAACTACGTGCTGGACCCGGCGGGCGGCCTCACCCCGGGCCGGATCGGGCAGGCCGTCATCACCGTCCTCGCCGTCGGTCTCGTCGCGCTCAGCCCGTGGCTGGCACCGTGGTTCGCCCGGTCCGCGGTGCAGCGGCACTGACCCGGTCCCGCTACCGCGTATCCCGGTTCATCTGAGCGAGGACAGCGCGCGCACGGCTTCGACCACGGCGGCGGGTTGGTCCTTGTGGGTGTAGTGGCCGCTGTCGGGTACCACGACCGTGTTGCCGAGGCTGATGGTCAGTGAGAACAGGTCGTGCTCGTCGACCAGCACCGAGCTTCGGCAGTGCGGGCAGCCGTCGAGCCGGGTACCGGGCGAACGCGTTCCGTACGGCCTGCCAGGGCCGTCGTCAGCTCGTCCTCCACCGGCCGGATTCTCGCATCGACGGCTCACTGCGCGATGCCCGCGAGCAGCCACCGCCGGACGGGGATCTCCAGGAGCAGCCGCTCGCCGTCCGGGCCGACCTGCCGGCCGACGTCCCAGCCGTCGTACTTGCGCGCGAACGCCTCGACGACCGGGCTCGGGAACCCACTTCGGTGCACGTGGGCGGCGCCCTCCGCCACCACCGGCGCGTTGCCGCTCTCCAGAGCCAGGGACACCCGTGGGTCGGCCACGACGTTGCGGGACTTGACGCTGCGGCTCTCGCAACCGACCCAGAACGTCGCGGAGAGGTAGACGAACCAGACCGGCGTCAGGTGCGGGGACCCGTCGCGCCGCACCGTGCACAGCCAGACGTTCAGCTCCCGCGACAGTCGCTCCTGGACGTCGGCCGGGGGGATCGAGGGGGTTCGGCTCACCGGGCCAGTGGATCACAACGCCGCACGTTCCGACGACGGTCTTTCACCTGCTGCGGGCTCGCGTGCGGCGCCCGGTCGTGCAGGGCCTGCGACACCGGAACCAGGCTGAGCCCTTCCTCGGTCTCGTGGTCGTCCGGCCTCGCCCTGGGCCCGCACCGTCGCGGCGCACCTCACCGCGTGACCCGAAAGTCGGGTGCGGTCGACCTGGCGCAGCCCTAGGCTCCCGCTCCGACGGCTGTCACGGCGTCCGGTCCGATGGGAGATGAGGTAGCGATGACTTCGCACCTGTTCGCGATCAGTTTCGACGCGAGCGAGCCTCTGCGGCTCGCGCAGTTCTGGTCCGGGCTCCTGGGGCGGGAGATCGTCGACGATCCACACGACGGGGTCCTTCTGCTACCCGTCAACGACAACGGGTACCGCCTCCGCTTCGCACCGAACCAGCAGCCGAAGGTGGTCCAGAATCGGATGCACTTCGATCTGACCAGCTGTTCGCTGGAGGACCAGCGGCAGACGGTGGCCCGGGCGTTGGAGCTCGGCGCACGGCACATCGACATCGGCCAGGACCCGAACGACGATCACGTGGTGCTCGCCGACCCCGAGGGCAACGAGTTCGACGTCATCGGGCCGGGCAACACGTTCCTCGCCGGCTGCGGCTTTATCGGTGCGCTGGCCTGCGACGGATCGCAGGCGGTCGGATACTTCTGGAGTGCGGCGCTGGGCTGGCCGCTGGTCTGGGACCAGGACGAGGAGACCGCGATCCAGTCGCCGCACGGCGGCACGAAGATCAGCTGGGGTGGCCCACCGCTGATGCCGAACGGCGGCAGGGATCGGGTCCGTTTCGACCTCGCCCCAGCTGTCGACGGCGATTGGCAGGCCGAGGTCGACCGTCTGCTCTCGCTCGGAGCGACCCGGGTCGACACCGACCAGGAGGGCGCCGGCCGACTGGTACTGGCCGACCCCGATGGTCAGGAGTTCAGCCTGTTGACGTCCCGCTAGCGCGCCGACGCCCACCCGCCCGGTAGCCGGTTGGACAACGGCGGCAACCGTCGGTCAGAGTGGTCCGCCGTGAGATACCTGCGTACCGGTGGTCCGGCCGCGATCCGACGACCCCGGCCCACCGACTCGGACGAGTTCGTCGTCGCCGCGCGGCGCAGTCGGGACCTGCACCACCCCTGGTTGGCCGCGCCGGCCAGCCCAGAGGAGTACGAGCTCTATCTGCGCCGGATCCGTCGTCGCGACAGCGCCGGCTACCTGATCTGCGACCGGGCCAGCGGCGAGATCGCCGGCTACGTGAACATCAGCGGGATCGTGCTCGGTGCGCTGCGTGGTGGCTTCCTGGGGTACGCGGCGTTCCTGCCGTACAGCGGGACCGGGCACGCCTCGGCGGGCGTCGCCCTGGTGATCGACCACGCGTTCACCTCGGTCGGGTTGCACCGGCTGGAGGCGAACATCCAACCGGGCAACGAGCCGTCGCGGCGGTTGGTCCGCAAGCTGGGTTTCCGGTTGGAGGGCTTCTCCCCGGACTACCTGTTCATCGACGGCGCCTGGCGCGACCACGAGCGCTGGGCGATCACCGCGCCAACTCCCGCCTGACCGCCGGCCCGGCGCGGCCGGGTTGACGGCAGACCGGCACTGCGGCAAGCGTTCCCGGACGTCGCGGAACTTTCACCCAGACCGGGTGATGACGCTCCGCACCATACTTCCTACGGTGGGTGCATGGCTGCCGTGCGTGCGACCCCTGCCAATCCCTTCCCCGGCCTGTCCGTCGCGGATTCGGACAGCGGTGACCAGCGGGCGATCCCCCCGGAGTTGGGCCCCAACTCCATCGCGGTGCTCAGCGGGCCCACCTTCCTCTACTCCAACGCCCAGGGGGATGTGCCGCCGGGCAGCATCGGCGGGCTCGTCCACCTGGACACTCGCCTGCTCAGCGGCTGGACGCTGACCGTCAACGGCAGCGAACTGCTGGTGCTGCGCTCCGAGACCATCGAGCACTACTCCGCGCAGTACACGCTCACCAACCCCGAACTGCCGGGGCTACCGCCGAACAGCCTGGGTCTCCGGCGGCTGCGCTACATCAGCGACGGCTTGCACGAGCGCCTGGAGCTGGTCTCGTTCCAACTGGAGCCGGCTCGGGTGGAGCTGCGGCTGGCCGTCGACGCCGACTTCGCCGACCTGTTCGAGGTCAAGTCGACGGTTCGGGACCGCTCCGCCGAGATCAGCCGCAACCACGCTACCGACGGGTCCGAGCTGTGTTTCTCCTACCGGCGCGGCGACTTCTCCGCGCAGACCCGGGTGTGCTGTGCGACACCGGCGGACCGCGTCGAGGGTGACGACCTGGTCTGGGACCTGAACCTGGGTCCCCGGGAGGTCTGGAAGGTGGACCTGCACGTGCCGCTGCCGCATGGCTTGGGGGTGGTCGAGCCGGTGCGCGGCGACATTGCGGACGTCTTCCACGGCCGCGCCGACGACCCGCTGCGCCGGTGGACCGAGGACCGGGCGGTGTTGCGCAGCGACAGCATGCCGTTGGAGCGCACCGTACGCCAGTCCCGTGACGACCTGTCCTCGCTGCGGCTCGACCTGGAGGTCAAGGGTCAGCAGATCATGCTGCCCGGTGCCGGGCTGCCCTGGTTCCTCACCGTCTTCGGGCGGGACACGCTCATCACCGCGTACCAGACGTTGGTCGCCGGGCCGGCCCTGGCGAAGGGTGCCCTGCTCGCGCTGGCTCGGCTGCAGGGCGAGACCTGCGACGACTTCACCGACGAGGAGCCCGGCAAGATCCTGCACGAGGTCCGCAGCGGTGAGCTGACCCGCTCCGGCGAGAAACCGTACGGGCCCTACTACGGCACCGCCGACGCCACCCAACTGTGGCTGATCCTGCTCTCCGAGTACTGGCGCTGGACCGGCGACGACGAAACGGTGCGGCAACTGCGGGACAACGCGCTGGCCGCGGTGCGCTGGATCGACGAGTACGGCGACCGGGACGGCGACGGCTACGTCGAGTACGCCACCCGCTCGCCCGAAGGGCTGGGCAACCAGTGCTGGCGGGACTCCCCGGACGGGGTCTGTTTCGCCGACGGCCGGATCCCCGTGCTCCCGCTGGCCACCTGCGACCTGCAGGGCTACACCTACGACGCCAAGATGCGGCTGGCCGAGTTGTTCGACGGGCCGTTGGGCGATCCCACGTTGGCGGGCCGGCTGCGCGACCAGGCCACCACCCTGTACGAGCGGTTCAACCAGGACTTCTGGATCGAGGAACGGGGCGGCTACTACGCGGTCGCCCTGGACGGCGACAAGAACCGCGTCGATTCCAAGACCTCGAACATGGGTCACCTGTTGTGGAGCGGAATCGTCCCGCCGGAGCGCGCCGACGCGGTGGTGCGACAACTCATGTCGCCGGAGATGTTCTCCGGTTGGGGCATCCGAACGCTGTCCCGGGAGGAGCGGCCCTACAACGCCCTCGGCTACCACCTCGGCACGGTCTGGCCGCACGACAATTCGATCGCCGCGCTCGGCCTGGCCCGGTACGGCTACCGGGCCGAGTCGAACCGGATCAGTCTGGCGATGATCGAGGCGGCCGAGCAGTTCGGTTACCGGCTGCCGGAGGCGCTCAGCGGGTTCGATCGGGAGCGACTGCTCTTCGCCGTGCCGTTCCCGACCGCGTGCAGCCCGCAGGCCTGGGCGGCCGGCACTCCGCTGGCTCTGATCCGCGCCATGCTCGGCGTCAACCCGGTTGACGGCCGGCTGGTCCTCGATCCGAACGTCCCGGAGGAGCTGGGCCGGATCACCGCCGAGCGGGTCCGGGCGTTCGGCCAACAGTGGGAGGTGGAGGCGGTGGGTCGCAGCGGCCACGTCCGGCTTCAGCCAAGCTGACCGCGGCTGGCGGGCCGGACGTTTGTTCAGGGCTTCGACGGGAAACGGCCCGCAATGACGAAACCTCGTGTGGTGATCGTGGGGGCCGGGTTCGCCGGTTACCACGCGGCGAAGACGTTGAGCCGGATCGCCCGGGACCGGGCCGAGATCGTGGTGCTGAACTCCACCGACTACTTCCTGTACCTGCCGCTGCTGCCCGAGGTGGCGGCCGGGGTGGTCGAGCCCAAACGGATCGCCGTGCCGCTGACCGGGACGCTCAAGGGCGTACGGGTGGTGGTCGGCGAGGCGGACCACGTCGACCTGCAGAACCGCTGGGTCGGCTTCACCCAGGCCGAGGGGGAGAAGAACCGGCTGGCGTACGACCGGCTGGTGCTCGCCGTGGGCAGCGTCAACAAGCTGCTGCCCATCCCGGGGGTGACCGAGTACGCGCACGGCTTCCGCGGCCTGCCCGAGGCCGTCTACCTGCATGATCACATCGTCCGGCAGTTGGAGCTGGCCGAGCAGGCCGAGGACCCGGCCGAGCAGCAGGCCCGGTCCACGTTCGTGGTGGTCGGGGCGGGCTACACCGGCACCGAGGTCGCGGCGCACGGGCAGTTGTTCACCGACGCGTTGCACGCCCAGCGGCCCCGGCTCACCGTCCGGCCCCGCTGGATGCTGCTCGACGTGGCGTCCCGGGTGCTGCCGGAGTTGGACAAGCGGATGTCGGACACCTCGCACAAGGTGCTCAACCGGCGTGGGGTGGACGTGCGGATGGGTACCTCGGTGGCCGAGGCGACGTGCGACGGGGTGAAGCTCACCGACGGCGAGTACGTGCCGACCTGCACCCTGGTGTGGTGCGTGGGTGTGCGCCCCGACCCGTTCGTCAACGAGCTGGGCCTGCGGACCGACCGCGGTCGACTGGTCACCGACGAGTTCCTCAACGTTCCCGGCTACCCGGAGGTGTTCGCCTGCGGTGACGCCGCCGCCGTGCCCGACCTGGTCAACCCGGGGAAGGTGTGCGGGATGACCGCCCAGCACGCGCAGCGGCAGGGCAAGCGCGCGGCGTACAACATCGCCGCGTCGTACGGTTTCGGCCGGCGTAAGCCGTACAAGCACCACGACCTGGGCTGGGTGGTCGACCTCGGTGGCAAGGACGCGGCGGCGAACCCGTTGCAGGTCAACCTGGCCGGGTTGCCGGCCAAGGCCGTCACTCGGGCGTACCACCTGATGGCGATGCCGGGAAACCGCACGCGGGTCAGCGCCGACTGGGCGCTGGACGCGGCGTTGACCCGGTCCGCGGTCCAGTTGGGGCTGGTGCCGGCCAACGCGGTGCCGCTGGAGAGCACCACGCCCGAGGTCGCGACCCGGGCCCGCTGAGCGGGCACCGGCCGGATCGTCGCGGGGCGGGCCGGGTGGCGGCACCGGCCGCACGCGCGACGGTCAGTCGGTGGAGCCGGCCGGTCGCGCGGGCCGTGCGGCCGGGCCGGCCGGCGGGGCGGGTCGCAGCCGGCGCGGGCCGTACTCGCGCAGCAGGGTCTGGACGATGCCGGCGGCGGGGATGGCCAGCAGCGCGCCGAGCAGACCGGCCAGCTCCGCCGCGAGCAGCACACTGACCAGCACCGTCAACGGGTTCAACCGGACCGCGCGGGACAGGATCAGTGGCTGGAGCAGGTGGTTCTCCAGCTGTTGGTAGACGACGAAGAAGACCAGCACCACCACCCCGGCGGTGGGGGAGTGCAGGAAACCGGCACCGGCCGCGATCACCGCGCCGAGGGTCGCCCCGACCAGCGGTATCAGGTCAGCCACCGCCACCAGCAGGGCGATCACCGCCGCGAAGGGCACCCCGGTGACTGCCAGCACCACGAAGGTCAACGCCCCGCAGATCACGCTGATCACGAGGTTCCCGGTGAGATAGCCGGTGACGGTGCGCGACACCTCCCGGCCCACCCGGCGCAGCCGCTCGCCCTGACCGTCCCCGGCCGCCGCGAGCAGGCCGCGGGTGAGCCGCGGCGCCTCCAACACCATGAGGTACGCGAGCACGATGACAGTGATCAGCCCGGCGACCGACTCGACGATGCCGCGCAGCACACCGACCGCGGGTTGGCGCAGCCGGCCGCCGAGGTCGCGCAGTTGCTCGGAGTGCTCGCTGACGTAGCGGCGTACACCGGTGCGCTCCAGCGCCTGTCCCAGCGGGCCCTGTCCGGCGCGGGCCTCCCGCAGCAGCTCGGGCGCCCGGTCGGCGAAGCGGCCCAGCTCGCCGAACAACGGCACCAGGATGAGCGCGGCCAGGATCGCCAGCAGTACGAACGCGGCGAGGAACACCAGCAGGGTGGCCAGTGCCCGACGCCGGACGAAGCGGCGTTGCAGCCGGTCGACGAGGGGTTTGAGCGCGACGGCGAAGAACGCGGCCACCACCGCCCAGACCAGCACCCGCCGGGTCGCGTACACGAAGCCCAGCGCGAGCGCTGTCGCCAGCACCAGACCGATCACGATCAGAGTCCGGCGGCCGGTCGCCCGATCGTCGACATCGCTCATCCGGCGGGCCTTCCCCGCGCGGGCCGTCGGAAACCCGGCATTGCGGGCAAAGCGGCGATCAGTGGCGGGAGTTGCCGTCCGCGTCGGTGACGGGATGGGCGCCGGCGACGAACGTGTCGAGGGCGGCGGCGTGCAGCAGCCCGCCGGGCACCGGGTCCCGCAGGGCGGCCACCGCCAGCCGAGCCACCGGCAGCCCGCCGGGGCGGGAGGTCGCGGCCAGCACCAGATTGCCGTACCGGCGGCCACGCAGCATCCGCCGGTCGCCGACCACGCACACGTCGGTGAAGACCGCCCGCAAGGTGGCCACCTGCACCCGCGTACCGACCAGCGGAGGCAGATCGGTGACGTTGACCAGGTACGACCCGTCGGGGCGCAGGACGCGGGCCACCTCGGCGGCGAACTCGACGGTGCGCACGTGCCGGGGCATCCGGGCCGCGCGGTAGATGTCGGCGATCACCAGGTCGTACCGGCCGTCCGGGGTGCCGGTCAGAGCGTCCCGGGCGTCGGCGACCTCCACCCGTACCTCCGGTGGCAGCGGCGGCAACTCCCGGGCCACCAGCTCGACCACCGCCGCGTCCCGCTCGACGACCCGTTGCGGGGAGCCGGGCCGGGTGGTGGCCAGCCAGCGGGGCACCGTCAAGGCGCCGCCACCGAGGTGCAGGACGTTCAGCGGGGCGCCGGCCGGGGCCGTCACCTCCACCGCCGAGGCGATCCGCCGGACGTACTCGAAGTGCAGGTGCCGGGGATCCTCGACATCCACGTACGACTGCTCGACCCCGGCGGACAGCAGTGTCCGCCCGGTCGGACGGACCGGGTCGGCGACCAGTTCCAGCCGGTCGGCGGCACGGTTCATGTCCGGCACGCTAGCCGAGCCCACTGTGCATCCGACACGGCGGACGGGCCGGCGGAGCGGGGTCGCCCCCGATCCGCCGGCCCGACGGTGTCGTGGTGGCCGGTCAGCCGCCGGCCATCCCGGCCCCCACCTCGTCGATCGCGTCGTCGATCTGGCGGGCGAGGTCCACGTCGAGCGCGGTGACCCCGTTGGCCTGGCTGGTCCGCACGGTCAACACGGCGGCGGTGTCACCCGGACGCCCGATGCTCGGGCCGCGGCCATTGTCCTGGCGCAGCCGGTCGAGCCGGGCGAGCACCCGGTCCAGGTTGTCGGGCGGCAGTGCGACCACCCGGTAGAGGCCCTGGCTGTCGCCGGACCAGTAGGGCAGGTCGTCCAGCGCAGCGCTGATCTCGTCGGCGTCCAGGGTGGGTGTGGTGGTGGAGGCGCCGACCAGGCCGCCGCCCGCCTCCGGCGGGTTCAGCAGGTCGCGCAACCCGTCGGGTACGTGCAACGACTCGACGAGGTCGCCGTCCTGCTCGGCGAGCGCGGCGATCGTCGCCTCGGCCTGGTACCGGGCCTGCTCCGGGGTGTTGCCGCTGATCCGGCCCACCTCGGCCAGGAAGCCGGGCAGGTCCTGGTGCCGTTCGATGCCGTCGACCGGCAGCACGTCGTGCAACGACGCCGGCACCGCGGCGAGCAGCCGCTGCCGCTCGGCGGCCTCCAGGGCGAACGCGAGGACCAACACGGTCGCCTCGGTGCCCACCTTGGCGGTCTTGAAGTCGACCCCGGCGCGACGCCGGACCTCGTCGACCAGATCGTGGTAGCCCATGCTGTTCACGCCGGCCGCGCCGCTCGGCGGGGACGGCTGCGGTCGCGGGTTGTCGGCGCTACCGACCGGCGGCGGTGCCGGCCCGCCGCGCGTGCTGTCCGACTTGTGCACACCGGCCGGTGGTGGGCCGGCCCGCTTACCCGCATCGAGGCTCGTGAGCTGCTTGGACGCGCTCAGGCTGGCGCCGATCTCGCTGGGCTGGCGATTCTGCTCCCGGGCCTGCCGGGCCAGTGCCCGGCGCCTCTGGTTGTCGCCCTCCATCTGCTTGCGCATGGTGGCATCCCTTCCGCTGGGGATCGTGGCTGCGCCAGTCGCCTTCCCGCCGTCCCGGAGAAGGAAACGGAGGCCGCCGGCCGGGTCGCAGCGGCCTGCGCCACGCTTCATCCGGCGGGGGTGATGGGTGCTCACCCGCACGGCCCGCACGATCGGGTCAGGACCGGAGTTCTTCCGAGGTACGCGGAAGGAAGGTCGTCATGAAGGAAGTTGTCGAGATCGTCCCCGCTCGACCCGGCTGGTACGCCCGCTGGCAGCTCACACCCGAGGTCACCAGGTGTTACCCGGTGAGCCTGTGGGCGCTGCTGGAGGAGGCCGACGGAACGGGCCGCGAGGTGATCGGGATGGACTGCATCGGTCAGTGGCCCGGCGCGGACGACAACGAGGCGGGTGGGCAGTTCGTCCGCTACCTGTACCAGACGCCCGATTCGGGGGAGCCCGAGGACGTGGACCCCGCCCCGATCGGCGAGCTGCGTGAGGACGGCCCCCGGCTCCAGCCGATGACGGCACCCTAGACATTCCTCCGGCCCCCGACCCCAGGTCCCAGGGTCGGGGGCCACCCCGTTTCGCTTCCGGGGGGTGGCCTACGGGTCAGCCGATGGCGCGCACGTCGTCGTCGGCGTACGCCTCGGCGAGCAACTCACTCAGGCCGGTGCGGTCCAGCATCCGCTGAAGCTGGGGGCTGACCCCGGTCAGTCGGACCGCCCCGGCGGCCCGGTGCACCACCAGCAGCGCGCTGAGCCCGGAGGAGTCGCAGAGGGTGACCCCGGTCAGGTCGACCAGGACCCGGGCGACATCGTCGCCGCGCAGCTCGGCCGCCGCGGCGATCAGCTTGGGCGCGCTGTCGTAGTCGAGTTCGCCGGTCAGCCGAAGTCGGACGTTCCCGGCGTCGAGCCGGGTCGTCTCGATGGTCAACAGCTGGTCGGGCATCCCACCATTTTCCTTGTCGAGCGGCAAAACGCAAAGCGGGGGCGGCAGAGCGCCCTCGTGTCCCTCGTCCGACACTCCCGCCGTGGCGGTGCCCGTCACCTGCCGTGAGATGCCGCTTTCCGGGTTCCGGCGTAGGGTGGCTGGAGAGTTTTGACGGTGGACGCCGGTTCCGGCACGGGTTCGGTGAACGACAAGGAGTGAGGCTCAGCTGGTGACTGCTTCCGACGTCAGGGACTGGGACCCGGGCGACGGACGGCTCTCCACGCCGAGCACGACTCGACCCTCGGCGTGGTCCGCCGACGTTCCCCGCCCCACCGCGGCCCTGCCGCCGCTGGCCCCCGACCGGGGGCAGGCCCCGCCCGACTGGTCAGAGGTCGTCGAGCACTTCCGGGAAGGGCTGGTGGTCTGCGACGCCGATGGCGTCGTGCGGCACGTCAGTCCGGTGGCTGAACGGCTGCTGCCCGAGGTGACGTCCGGCGAGCTGCTCAGCGCGGCCGGTGTGCCCGGGTTGAGCGAAGGCGTCCCCGGGAGCTTCACCCATCGCGGGCGCCGGCTCACCGCGCGGCAGGTGCCGCTCTCCGGTGACCGCTGCTGCTGGTACGTCGAGGACGTCACCGACAGCGTCAGCCGCGCCGACGCGCTGCTCGCCGAACGGGCCCGCTCGGCGTTCCTGGCCGTGGTCGGCGACAAGCTGGGCAACCCGCTGCACCCCGACCGGGCGGCCGCTGCGGTCGTCCGACTCGCCGTGCCGACCCTGGCCGAGGTGGCGGTGCTGGTGACCGCGCCGCGGGCCGGGCGCGCCCGCTGGTGGCGGGCCTCCCGCACCGACGACGAGGTGCCGACGGTGGACAGCGGAGTGTTGGCCGGCGGCGAGCTACCGACCGCCATCGCCGACGGGTTGACCGGGGCCGAGCCGCACGCGGTGGACTGGCTGGTCGAGCAGGCGGTCGACGCTGGTTGGCTGCCGGGGCTGGCGGGCACCGAGAGCGCCGCCCGGGTCGTCCCGCTGCCGGGGAGTGCCGCGCCGGTCGGTGTGCTGCTGGTGGCCCGTCGCGCCACCCGCTGGTACGACGAGGACGACGTGGAACTGGTCCGCGCGTTCGCGGCCCGTGCCGGCGCGGCGTTGACCACCGCGCTGCTCTACCGCGACCAGGCCGAGGTGGCCGACACCCTCCAGGCCAGCCTGCTGCCGGTCGAGCCGGTCGAGGCCGTCGGTGTGCAGTGGGGCACCGCGTACCGGCCCGCGCAGGCGGGGCTGCGCATCGGCGGCGACTTCTACGGTTCGCACCGGCTCACCGACGGTGGTTCGGTGTTCTTCCTCGGCGACGTGTCGGGCAAGGGTGTCGAAGCCGCCGTCTTCACCGGCCAACTGCGCCAGTGCCTCCAGGCGCTGCACCGATTGGAGTCGAACCCGACGCGGTTGCTGCGGCTGCTCAACGACGCGTTGCTGGAGACGACCCAGGCGCACGGCCAGGGCCGCTTCGCCACGATCGTGCTGGGTGTTGCCCGCCCGGAGCGCGACGGCGGCCTCACCCTTTCCATGGCCGGCGGCGGGCACCTGCCACCACTGGTGCTGCGCGCCTCCGGTGAGGTGGAGACGGTGCCGCTACGCGGCATGCTGATCGGGGTGGTCCCCGACCCCCGCGTCGGGGAGGTGACAGTGCGGCTGGCACCGGGCGAGACCTGCCTGCTCTACAGCGACGGCGTGACCGAGGCACGGGGCGGCCGGCGCGGAGACGAGCAGTTCGGCCCCGAGCGGCTGGTCACGGCGCTGACCGACTGCCAGCGGATGCCCGCGCCGGCCCTGGCCGAGCGGGTCGAGCAGATCACCTGCGACTGGTTGGCCCAGGGCGACCACGACGACATCGCCGTGCTGGCGCTACGGGCGGCCGGCCTGAGCGGGCGCGGGGCGCGACACCTGCACTCGGTGCCCGCCGGCATCGACCAGACAGAGGAGACTGACGCGTGACCGCCGCCACGGCCACCACCGACCTCGGCGAGGCGTACTCCGGGTACCTGGGCCACCTCGCCGACGCCGACGAGTACGCCGCGACGGACCTGGCGATCGGCCTGCTCGACGCGGGCGTCCCGGCGGAGCGGGTGCTGCTCGGCCTGGTCGCGCCCGCCCAGGCCGAGGTGGGCGAGCGGTGGGCGCGCAACGAGTGGAGCGTCGCCCAGGAGCACGCGGCCACCCACATCAGCGAGCAGGTGGTGGCGGCGGTCTCCGCGCACGTCAAGGCGCGGCCGACCGGCGGCCGGGTCGTGGTCGCCTGCATGGACGGTGAGTGGCACGCCCTGCCGCCCCGGCTGGTGGCCGAGGTGCTGCGGTTACGCGGATGGCAGGTGACCTTCCTGGGCGCCAGCGTGCCCGCGGCGCACCTCGTGTCGTACCTGCACCGCTACGACGCGCACGCTGTCGCGCTGGCGTGCGCGCTACCGATGCGCCTGCCGTACGCCCACCGGATGATCGAGGCGTGCCGCCGCTCGGACGTGCCGGTGGTGGTCGGCGGGCGTGGGTTCGGCACTGACGGCCGGTGGGCGCGCCGGCTCGGGGTGGCCTGGGCGCCGGACGCGCCCTCGGCGGCCGAGTTGATCGCCGACGAGCGGGCGCTGCGCGGGGCGGCGCCGGCCCAACTGGCGCACCTGGCCGACGACGAGTACGCCAGCCTGGTGCGCCGTCGCGGTGAGCTGATCGACAGCGCGTTGGCGGAGCTGCGGGAGCGGGTGCCGGCGGCGCGGGCGTACACCGCCGCGCAGCTCGACGCGACAGTGAGCGACCTGGGCCACATAGTGGATTTCCTGGCCGCGGCGGTCTATGTCGACGACCCCTCGCTGTTCACCGAGTTCGTGGAGTGGCTGTCGGGGATTCTGGGCAGTCGTGGGGTGCCGGTCGGGGCGGTCGTCCTGCCGCTGGAGCACTACGCCGTCGCGTTGCGGGACTTCCCCCGGGCGGCGCGGGCGCTGGCGCTGGGATGCGCGGCGCTGCCCGCGACCGCCCGCTGACCGACCCGTCGGTGGCCGCCGGATCGATCACCGCGCTCGGCGGCGTAGGACTCAGCTCTGCGTATACTTGCCGGACTGCAAACGTCCCACCCGAGGGTGGAGCGAGGGGGAGAACGGTGACGTTCAGCGTCAACTACGTCGAGCGCGACGGTGGTGGCGCCTGCCTGCGGCTCGTGGGCGAGCTGGACCTGAGCACCGCCCCCGAGCTGACCGCCGCGATCAACCAGCTCACCGCGGCGGGCGAGACCCGGGTGCTGCTCGACCTGACCGACCTCACGTTCTGCGACTCCACCGGGATGGCCGTGTTCGTCCGGGGCGACAATCAGGCGGCGGCCGACGGGGGTTGGCTCCGGCTCACCGGCGCCCAGGGACGGGTCGAGCGGGTGCTGCGGGTGACCGGCCTCGCCGACGTGTTGCGCTACGAACCGGAGCCGGTCGACCCCGCGTTCCGCAGTGCTTCCTGATGGGCTAGATTTCCCCGCCAGCATTTCCCCGCCAACGCGGTGACCGTCAGGGTCCCGTCTCCGCCGACTTCGAGGCAGGTAGTGATGGGCGCAGACAGCCCGCAGCCGGTACGCATCCTGGTGGTCGACGACGATCCGGGTGACGTGCTGATGATCGAGGAGGCACTGGCGGACTCCGACGTCGACAAGATCATCGACGTGGTGAGTGACGGCGAGGAGGCGATGGAGTTTCTCCGCGCCGAGGGCCGGCACGAGCAGGCCCACAGACCGGACGTGATTCTGTTGGATCTGAACATGCCGCGGATGGACGGTCGCCAGGTGCTCGGGGCGGTCAAGCAGGACGAGGACCTGCGGACCATCCCGATCGTCGTGCTGACCACCTCCAACGCCGACACCGACATCGTCGGCAGCTACACGTTGCAGGCCAACGCGTACGTCACCAAGCCGATCGACCTGGACGACTTCAACGACGTGGTTCGCCGCATCGACGAGTTCTTCGGCCGGGTCGTGGTGCTGCCCAAGCGCGTCTGAGGCCCGCGCCACCTGCGCGCATGCTGAACATTTTTCCCGAACCCCCTCGGCGCGAGCGGTCGCGGCCGAGGATCCAGGTGGGGAAGTAACAGCAGCTGCCTGGGGGGCGACAGTATGAGGTTCTCCGTCGTTGACACCGGTTACGACCAGCGACAGGTGGATTACTGCCTGGACGAGTTGGGGATCCGGCTGTCCCGGCTCGCGGCGCGGGCCGAGGGCGCGGCCGGGGAGGCCCGGGAGTGGGACGAGATCCGCCAGGAGGCAGCCTGGCTCAGTGGGCTCCTGCAACGACTCGACCTGGCCGACGTCGCCGCCCGCCGGTACGCCGGTGACGCGGTGCGGCGCGAGGCCGCCGACCTTCTGGCCCA
Organism: Micromonospora sp. NPDC127501; assembly: GCF_040302185.1. Lineage (NCBI taxonomy): Bacteria > Bacillati > Actinomycetota > Actinomycetes > Micromonosporales > Micromonosporaceae > Micromonospora > Micromonospora sp. NPDC127501. The sequence goes on from NZ_JBEORJ010000014.1 coordinate 23,178, forward strand.
GGCCCGCGCCGAGCTGGACGAGGCCCGCGAGGAGGCACGGCGGGTGCGGGAGCGGGTGTACGCGGAGGCCGTGCAGGCCCGACGTGACTTCGAGGCGGCGCTGGACGCTCGCCGACGGCGCGAGGTGCGGGTGGACGAGATCCTCAGCCAGGTGACGGTCGAACAGGTGCCCGCCGACACCCCCACCGCAGCCGCCGGGGTGGCGGGCAGCCGGGTCGGGGTCGGGAGCCCGGACGCGGGCGCGGAGCCACCGCCGGGTCGTCGCTGAGACGCGCGGGCGTGGGTGCCCGGCTCAGGCGGTGAGCGCCGCCGCGACGGTGGTCGCCCGGTCCTCGTGCTGGGCGTACGCGTCCGGGTATGCGGAGATCTGCACGGCCTGGGCGGCGGCGGTGACGCTCATGTCCTGCCAGCCGGGGATCTCGTTGAGCGCCGTGTAGAAGGCCCGCGCGGCGTACGACGGGCGCATCAGCTGGGCCACCGTGCCCCAGCCGCTACTGGGCCGCTGCTGGAACAGCCCGACCGAGTCGTGGTCGGAGCCGCTGCCCTGGTTCGGGTACTCCGCCGACTCCGGGAGGACGTCGCTGGCCAGGTTGTAGAGGTTGCTCTCCTGCATGGCGGTGGACAGTGCCACCACCAGGGCGCGGCGCGGCATCTTCATCTCCAGGCCGACGTCCACGATGATCTTCGCGTTGTCCATCTGTGCCTGGTCGAGGCCGGCGACCGGCCGGGGGCGGCGGGGCTTGACCGGCTTCTTGGGCGCCTTGCGGACGGCGGTGGGAGTGGGCGTTGGCTTCGCCGTCGGGCTGGGCAGGATCCGGGCGGGGGCGGCGTCGCGATCCAGTGACCGGGAGGCGCGCTCGTCGGCGATGGCGGCGCGGTCGGCCACCGCCTCGGCGAGCGGCTCGACCGTACGGGGGGTGTCGTCGTTGCCTCGCGCGGTGGCGACCGCGACGAGGCTGAGGCAGCAGGTGACACCGGTGGCCAGCGCCACCCGCACCGGCGTCGAGCCCAGCAGGGCGCGCCGCGACGGTTCGGGAGCGCGGTGACGGCCGATCGTCCGTTCGGTTGATGCGGCGTCGTCCGAGGGGGTGCTCGGGCGCGCGTCGGTCAGCTTCTGGGCGGAGGGGTCGTCGGGATGCACCTGACGAGGCTAAAGAGCTGAATGCCCGATGCCATCAGCCCGTACGGTGGCATGCGCCACAATTTGCCCTGATCATGCCGACTTTATGGGGCAGAACGCGTGCGAAGTAGATCAACCTCGCGGATCACTCCAGACGGTTATTCCCGACTTGCCGGGTGAATGCGGTCTCGCCGTTGGTCCGCCGGTCGAGCCCGCCGCCCTGTCCGGCGGTCATCCGAACGCCCGATGCCCAATCCACCGAACAGCCACGGTGCCCCGTACTGACAAACCGTCGGGCGGTGCCACGCGTCAGTGTCGGCCGTTCTCGGCCGGGGTGACGGTCAGGCGGTGTCGGCTGGCGTCGCCGCTGGAGAACGGCCAGAGCCGGTCGGCGTACTCGACCAGGTCGGCCAGTTGGTCTCGGCTCAGTCCGGCTGAGGAAATCTCCGCGTGGACGTCGGCCCGGTACCGGCCGTCGTTGTCCCGCCCCAGCTTCGCCTCTGCCCGGACCTGCACGGTGTGCGCCTCGTCGGTGATCTCCCCGGCCACCTCCACCGCCGCGTGATGCAGGCAGGAGGCGAAGGCCGCGGCCAGCAACTGTTCCGGGGTCAACCCGGTGCAGTGCGGCGCCAGCGGTGAGGCCAGCGCGGTGGAGAGCCCGCCATCGTCGGTGCGTACGTGACCGCCCTCGGCGGTCGCTGTGGCCTCACGCAGCCAGGAACTCTGATCCGGCATCGCGTTTCTCCCGTCGCTCACCAGGCCGGCTACCCCTTCGCCGCCCGGCGAAACGCCGCGGTTCGTCCGGTCAGCGCCCGGCGGGCAGGTTCGGCTCGTCCACCAGCGCCACCGCCTCGGTGGCCTCCGCGGCGGCCCGTTCGGTCCACGGCGACGTCGGGGCCGTCCGGCGGGTCGTCGGGATCGTCATCGGCACGTACACCCGGGCGTCCACCGCCTCGGCCAGCAGCAGCGCGGCGACCAGGCTGGTCGGACGCTGCTCGGGGTCGTCGGCGAGGCAGGAACGGCACAGCTCGGCGACCTCCGGCGGGAGCCCGGCGATGTCGGGCAGCGGCTCCGGTGGCCGACGGCGGCGGACGAGCAGCAGTTCGCTGGCGGTCGCCGCGCGGTAGGGCAGGCGGGCGGTGAGGCTGTAGTAGAGGAGCACACCGAGGGCGTACATGTCCGCGGCGGGGGTGGCGGGCGCCTCGTCCAGCTGTTCGGGCGCCAGGTACGCCGGGGTGCCCAGCACCATCCCGGTCGGCATCGGGTCGGGTGCGCCGGCGGCGATGGCGATGCCGAAGTCGAGCACCTTCACCCCGACCGGGGTGAGCATGACGTTGGCCGGCTTGATGTCCCGGTGCACGATGCCCTCGGCATGCGCGGCGGCCAGCGCGGCCGCGACCTCCGCGCAGACCCGCACCGCGATCCGCCAGTCCAGCGGCCCGGCGCGCAGGTGCACGGCGAGCGTCTCGCCCTCGGCCAGCTCCATGACGATGTAGGGCACCGGTCGGCCGGGCCACGTCGAGGAGGTGCCGAAGTCGTGCACGCTGGCCACGTTGGGGTGTTCCAGCCGGGCAGCCGACCGAGCCTCCGCCCGGATCCGGTCCACCGGGCCGTCCCGATCGTCACCCCCCGGCGAGAGGAGCTTCACCGCGACCGGCCGGTCCAGCACCTGGTCGTAGGCCCGCCACACCTCGGACATCCCGCCCACACCGATGCGCTGTTCGAGCCGGTACCGCCCGTCCAGCATCCGCATCGACCCGCTCCTCGTCCCCGCCCCGCCGACGGCGGGTGCTGAGGTGCCGGTACCCGAGCGCCGAGCTGGGCAAACCGGAGCCCGATTCGGGGCGGACGGCCCCGCGCACCTCGCTGCGCCACGGCGGTGGGTGCGGTAGCTTGCGAGCCAGAGCCGGTGTCACCGATTGTGCCGGCACGGTCACCCGAGGGGGCGCCGCGATGAGCGAGGTCACCGTACGCTTCGTCGGTGGGCCCGCGGACGGCCTGGTCCGGCTGCTGCCGGCCGGGTCGGACGGCGCCCCGCCCCAGCGTTGGATCATGCGGCACCCGGACGGGACGGGTTCGGTGCAGCCCGGCCCCGACCACCTCTACGAGCGCGACCGGCCCGACGAGGCCGGCGGCTGGAGCATGCGGTTCGTGCGCACCGACGCGTACGGGGTGTCCGAGTGACCACGAGGCGGGGCTGACCGGTGGTGTCGCCGGCGTCGCGTCGGCCCGGCCGCACAGCTCGCGCACAGCTTCCGCAGGGGCGCGGCACAGGCGTGGCGGCCACCATGGGGCCCATGGTCACGAACGGGCAGGCCGCGCCGAGCCGGATCGAGCTGCGTCGCCCCGACGGTGAACCCGTCCGGGTGCTGGTGGTCGACGACGAACCCACGCTCACCGACCTGCTGTCGATGGCCCTGCGCTACGAGGGTTGGCAGGTCCGCACCGCCGGCAACGGCATGGCGGCGTTGGGCACCGCCCGACAGTTCCAGCCGGACGCCGTGGTGCTCGACGTGATGCTGCCCGACCTGGACGGCTTCCAGGTGCTGCGCCGGCTGCGCGAGCACGCCCCCACCGTGCCGGTGCTCTTCCTGACCGCCCGTGACGCGGTCGAGGAGCGCATCGCCGGGTTGACCGTCGGCGGCGACGACTATGTCACCAAACCGTTCAGCCTGGAGGAGGTGATCGCCCGGCTGCGCGCGCTGCTGCGCCGCTCCGGGCTGGCGATCGCCGCCCGGGAGGACGCGGTGCTGACCGTCGGTGACCTCAGCCTCGACGAGGACAGCCACGAGGTCCGGCGGGCCGGGCAGCTCGTCACCCTCACCGCGACCGAGTTCGAGCTTCTTCGTTACCTGATGCGCAACCCGCGCCGGGTGCTCAGCAAGGCGCAGATCCTCGACCGGGTGTGGAACTACGACTTCGGCGGCCAGGCCAACGTGGTGGAGCTGTACATCTCGTACCTGCGTAAGAAGATCGACGCCGGCCGCGCGCCGATGATCCACACGCTGCGCGGCGCGGGTTATGTCCTCAAACCCGCCGAGTAGGCGTCGCCCACTGCGTGCCGCCCGCGGCTGGCTGGCCGGGCGCTCCCTGCGTACCCGCCTGGTGTTCGCCCTGCTCGCGCTGCTGGCGTTGGTCAGCGTCGCCATCGGTGGCCTGACCACGGTGGCGCTGCGGCACTTCCTGATCGACCGGCTCGACGCCCAGTTGGCCCCCGCGACGGCCATGCGGGGCGACCGACCGGGACGGCCGGCGTTTCCCGGCAACGGACCGGGCATCCCGCGCGGGTTGCCGTCCGGCGCGGTGGTCGCCGAGATCACCGACGGCCGGGTGGCCAGCGCCCGGACCCTGACCAACAGCGCCTCCAGCGCCGATCCGTTCCCCGACGAGCAGCCCGTCCCGGTGGGTGAGGTCGCCGTGCTGGCGGACCTACCGGTCGACGCCAGACCGCGAACCGTCGACCTCGGCGATCGCGGTGACTACCGGGCCGTGGCCCGCCAGTACTGGGACGGCCGCGTACGCGTCGTCGCGATCCCCCTCTCCGGCGTCCAGGAGACCGTCTGGGCGCTGGTCGCCGCGCAGGCCGGGGTGGCCGCGGTCGGGCTGCTGCTCGCCGGTGTGGCGGGCGCGCTGATCGTGCGGGCGACCCTGCGACCGCTCAACCGGGTGGCCGCCACCGCCACCCGCGTCACCGAGCTGCCCCTGGACCGGGGGGAGGTGGCGCTCGCCGTCCGGGTCCCGGCCGCCGACACCGACCCGCGCACCGAGGTCGGTCAGGTCGGCGCGGCGCTGAACCGGATGCTGGGCCACGTCGCCGACGCGCTCTCCGCCCGGCAGGCCAGCGAGACACGGGTACGCCAGTTCGTCGCCGACGCCAGCCACGAGCTGCGGACGCCTCTCGCGGCGATCCGTGGCTACGCCGAGGTGGCCCGGCGGGGCCGTGACGAGGTTCCCGCCGACGTGGCGCACGCGCTGCGCCGGGTGGAGTCGGAGAGCACCCGGATGACCAGCCTCGTCGACGACCTGCTGCTGCTGGCCCGCCTCGACACCGGCCGGCCGCTCGCTGTCGAACCGGTTGACCTGACCGCCCTGGTGGTGGACGCGGTCAGTGACGCGCACGTCGCCGGTCCCGAACACCGCTGGCAGCTCGAACTGCCCGAGGTGGCGATCCGGGTGCCGGGCGACGCCGCCCGGCTGCACCAGGTGGTCGCGAACCTGCTCACCAACGCCCGGGTGCACACCCCGCCCGGCAGCACTGTCACCACCACACTGGCCGTCGACGCCGCCAGCGCCGTGCTCACCGTCGCCGACGACGGGCCGGGGGTGCCGGTGGAGCTGCAACCGGAGATGTTCGAGCGGTTCGCCCGGGGCGACAGTTCCCGATCCCGCGCGCACGGCAGCACCGGCCTCGGCCTCGCGATCGTGGCGGCAGTGGTGGAGGCCCACCACGGCACGGTCGGGGTGCAGAGCCGTCCCGGTCGGACAGTGTTCACCGTCCGGCTGCCGAATCCCACAGCCGACGCCTAGTCGGCGCACGGCGCACCGGTGCCGGTCAGCCGACCAGCATCTCGGTGAGGACCTCGACGACGCGTCGGGTGTGCCGGCCGTCGGGGTCCTCGTCGGTGTTCAGGTCGGTCACGCTCATCCCGAGCAGCCGGTCGGCGCGGGCCAACGGTGTGACCAGCGCGATCAGATCCGCCCAGCGGGGCCCGTCCGGTTCGGGATAGGTCACCGCGGGCAGGTCGCGCGGGTCAACCACGTCCAGGTCGAGGTGCAGCCAGGCCGGCCCGTCGCCGTCGCCGGCCAGACCCGCGCCGACCGTCGCCGCGCCTCGGCGTAGCAACTCGGCGGCGTTGACCTGCCGGATCGCCGGATCGATCCTGGCCGCCTCGACCCGGCTGCTCTCGTCGGTGGCCGGGCGGTGCCCGAGCAGATGGACGTGGCTCGGCTCGATCAGCGCGCCGCCGTCGGTGCCGACGGCAGCGGCGGGGCCGTACCCGGTGACCACCGAGAGGTCCATGTCGGCGGCCTCACCGGTCGGTGAGGTCGCGCCGTCGAGGAAGTCCGGGTGGGCGTCGACGAACCACAGGTCGGTCGCCGGGGGCAGGGCCCGGCAGATGCCGGGCAGGATCGCGCAGTCGCCACCGAGCACAAGTGGTCGGTGGCCGTCCGCGATCAACGCGCCGATCCGCGCGGCGATGGCGCCGCCGGCCCGCGCCAGGCCCGCCGCGCCGATCACCCCACTGGCCGGGTCGCGGTTCGGGTCGCGTAACCGCGCCTCGTCGATCTGTCCGTCGTCATCGGCGGCGAGGGCCTCGCGCAGGCCGGCGCGGCGCAGCGCGGCCGGGGCCCGCTCCTCGCCGCGGCCGGCTCCGGAGGAGTCCAGCGGCGCGTCCACGATCATCCAGCGCACGTCCGCAGCGTACCGGCGCGGCCGGCCGTCCCGGCCGCATTCTGTGGTGCGGCTGGGAGTACGCCGATGTGCCCGCGACAGCGACGACGAGCGGCGTACGGTGATGGACAAGTCCGGCTTTCTGGGTTAAAAGCCTCATCGGTGTACGCCTGGGACGCCGGTGTCGAGGCGGCGAGGGCAAGGAGCGATCGGTGGAACATCTGGCCTACCTGGACGCGGGGTCCGGCAGCCTGATCGTGCAGGCGGTCGTCGGTGGGGTGGCTGGCGCCGCGGTCGCCGCGAAACTCTACTGGCGACGGCTGGTCGACCGGTTCCGCCGGCAACCCACCGACCAGCGCTGAGCGGGCCAGCCCCGACGATGGCGATCTCACCCACCGAGGTACGGCCCGAACCGGCCTCCTTCCGCGACCCCGCCAACCGGGTCTTCCACGTTGGCGACGAGGTGCTGCGCGGCCTGGACCTCCAGGCCGCCGAGCACTGGCGGGCACTGACCGGCAGCACGTTCTTCCCGGCTCTCGTCGCCGCGCGCAAGGTCTGCGCCACCGAGGACGCCCCGCCCACCCTGGTGCCGGCCGCGACCGGAACACCGTGGGCGGCAGTCCTGCGCCACGAGCGCATCCCGTTCGTCTCCCACCCGTACGAGTGGTCGTTCAGCATGCTGCGCGACGCCGCACTGCTGCACCTGGAGATCCTGACCGCCGCGCTCGGCGAGGGTTTCACCACGAAGGACGGCTCGGCGTACAACCTCCAGTGGCGCGGCGCCCAACCGGTCTTCATCGACATCGGCTCCTTCGAGCCGGCCCGCGACGGCGAACCGTGGGCCGGCTACCGGCAGTTCTGCCAGACCGTGCTCTACCCGCTGATGCTCACCGCCCACCTGGGCGTCGACTTCCAACCGTGGCTGCGCGCCCGGGTCGACGGCATCGAGGCCGACGAGCTACGGCCACTGTTCAACGGCGCCCGCCGGCTGCGCCCCGGCGTGCTGACCCACCTGCACCTGCACGGGGCCATGCAGCAACGCAACGCCGCCGCCAGCACCACCGAGGTACGCGACCAACTGCGGGCCGCCGGCTTCTCCCGGGAGCTGCTGCTCGCCACCGTACGCGGCATCGAGAAACTGGTCCGCAAGCTGGACCGCCGCCCGTCCGAGAGCCACTGGTCGGACTACCAACGCACCTGCGGCTACTCGGCCCGCGACCGGGTGGCGAAGGAGCAGTTCGTGGCCGCGGCGGTCGCCGCCGGCACCCGCCCCCGACTGGTGCTCGACCTCGGCGCCAACGACGGCCGGTACTCCCGGCTGGCAGCCGGGCACGCCGACTACGTGGTCGCCGTCGAGCAGGACCCCACAGTCGTCGACGAGCTGTACCGACAGCTGCGCTCCGAGGGGCAGCGCCGCATCCTGCCGCTGGTGCTGGACCTGGCCGACCCCTCGCCGGGCGGCGGCTGGCGGGGCGTCGAGCGGGCCGGCTTCGCCGAGCGGGCGTCCGCCGACGTGGTGCTCGCCCTGGCCGTGGTGCACCACCTGGCGATCGGGCGCAACGTACCGCTGCCAGAGGTCATCGACTGGCTGGCCGGGCTGACCGCGCCGGGCGGCGCGCTGGTGGTGGAGTTCGTCCACCCGGAGGACCCGATGGCGACCCGGCTGCTGGCCAACAAGCCCGCGGGTCTCTTCCCGGACTACCGACGCGACACCTTCGAGACGTTGCTCGCCGCCCGAGGGCGGATCACCGACCGGCTGGAACTGCCCTCGGGTACCCGCACGCTCTACCGGACGGTGATGGGTGGCTGAACCGGCCTCCGTCGACCCGCCGGCCCCGCACCACCGGCCGCCGCCGGCCCCCGGACGGTGGGACCGGGGCTGGCGAGGCGAGCTGGGTCGGCTGCTGGAAATCGTCGCGCTGGTCGGTCTCGTGGTCACCCAGCCACTGCTGGACGTGCTCGGCCGCAGCCCCGACTTCTTCCTCTTCCACCGCGCCGACCCGGCCCAAATCCTGCTGCTGCTCGCAATGGTGACGGTGCTCCCGACGGCTGCGGTGGTGCTGCTCGGCGCGCTCAGCCGACTGGCCGGCCGAACCGCCCGTGCCCTCACCCACACCGGGCTGGTCGGGCTGCTGGTCGCCGCCCTCGCCGTGCAGGTGGGCCGACACGTCACGCCACTTCGGGGCGTACCGCTGCTGCTGGTGGCCGTGCTGGTCGGAGCCGCCGGCGCGGCCGCGCACCGGCGGTGGCGGGCGCCGGGCCAGGTGCTACGACTGGCCGCCGCCGGGCCGGTGGCCTTCGTGGCGCTCTTCCTGCTCGCCTCGCCCACCTCGGCGGTGGTCCTGCCGCGCGGCGACGGCGGTGCGGCCGGCACCGCGCAGGGCTCGGGCGTGCACCCGCCGGTGGTCATGCTGATCCTCGACGAGCTGCCACTGGTCAGCCTGCTCGGCGCGGACGGGAAGATCGACGCCGGGCGGTACCCGCACTTCGCCGAGCTGGCCGGCGGCTCCACCTGGTACCGCAACTCCACCGGGGTCAGCGGGTGGACGCCCAACGCGCTGCCGGCGATGCTCACCGGCCGCTACCCGGCCAAGCCGGTCGCCCCGCACTACTCGCAGTACCCGGACAACATCTTCACCGCCTTCGGCGGCCTGTACGACATCCGCGCCGAGGAGAGCATCACCCGGCTCTGCCCGCCCAGTCGCTGCGAGCAGCCCGTGACTCCGGAGCAGGGGCTCGGCGTGCTGGTCCGGGAGACCGGCAAGCTGCTCGGCGGGGTCGCCGGGCCGACCGAGAGCGCTGTCGACCCGGAGGACTCCTACCGCGAGCAGACCCGCGCCGAAGCCGGCCTGGACGCCGCCGAACCGGTGCCGGCCGACCCGAAGTTCCGCTGGGACAGCCTCGACGACAACCAACCGGCCCGGTTCACCAGTTTCCTCGCCGGGCTGAAGCCGACGACCCGGCCCACCCTGCACTTCCTGCACCTGCTGATGCCGCACTCACCGTGGGCGTACCTGCCGTCCGGGGCGCGCTACGACGCCCCCGAAGATCTGCCCAACGACGGCGCCGGATGGGTCGACCTGGCCCGGCAGCGGCACCTCGCCCAACTCGGCTACACCGACCGGCTGATCGGTGAGACGCTGCGGACGCTGCGCGCCAACGGCCTCTACGACCAGGCCCTCGTCGTGGTGACCGCCGACCACGGGGTCAGCTTCCGCGCCGGCGCGCAGGGCCGGGGCATGGACGCCATCAAGGCCGCCGCCGGCGAGGTTGCCTGGGTGCCGACGTTCGTCAAGGAACCCCGGCAGCAGGCCGGCCGGGTGGACGACCGCAACTGGGAACACGTCGACCTGCTGCCGACCGTGGCCGACGAGGCGGGCGTCCGCCTGCCCTGGCGGGTCGACGGGCGCTCCGCCCGGCAGGCCCCCCGCACCGACGGTACGAAGCACTTCTACGACCGCCCCGGCGAACCGGTCACCTTTCCCGGTGGCGTGCCCGCCCCGCCACCCCTGCCGACGCCCCACCCCCTGGTCGGCACCGAGGTACGCGCCGGCCCGGCCGCCGGCAGCGCCCGGGTCGCCGACCTGGCGGCGTTCACCGCCACGGACCCGGACACCGGCACCCTCCCGGCGCTGGTCTGGGGCGACGTCCCGGACCGGATCCCGGACGGCACCCTGCTCGCCGTCGCCGTCAACGGCCGCATCGGGGCCGTCGTCCCGGTGGTGCCGGCCGACCCCGGCGGACGCCGGTTCGCCGCGCTGCTCGCCGACGACAAGCTGTTCCACGCCGGCACCAACCAGCTCGACGTCTTCCAGGTCGCGACGGACGGTACGCTGCGACGCCTAACCCTGTCGTGACCTGGCTTCCGGGGCCGGTCCAGCCTGGCTCGGGAGTCGGTCCGGCCCGGCTCCCGGAGCCGTCAGGTCTGGCTTCCCACTGTCGGTGCGGTCCGGTCCCGTCTGGCGGGATACCGGGTTTCCCGGCCGCCCGGTCGGGAATCGGGTGACGCATACCTCACCGCCGAACCACGGCGGGCGTTGTCCCCCGAGCCGCAATTACGGTAGAAGCGAAGGCAATTCAACGTAGATCTGCCGGCGAAGCGAGGAACCACATGACGGAAGTCAAGCTCGATCACCCCGGTGGGCAGCTGTCGATGCCGGTGCATCCTGCGGTCGAGGGCCCCGCCGGTATCGGGGTGAGCAAGCTGCTGAAGGAAACCGGGATGACCACGTACGACCCCGGTTTCGTCAACACCGCCGCTGCCTCATCCGCGATCACCTACATCGACGGCGACGCGGGCATCCTGCGTTACCGGGGGTACCCGATCGAGCAGCTGGCCGAGAAGTCCTCCTTCCTGGAGGTCTCCTATCTGCTCATCTACGGTGAGCTGCCGACCGAGCAGCAGCTGACCGAGTTCACCGAGTGGATTCGGCGACACTCGCTGCTGCACGAGGAGATGCGCCGCTTCTTCGACGGCTTCCCCCGGGACGCCCACCCGATGGCGGTGCTCTCGTCCGCGGTGAGCGCCCTGTCCACCTTCTACCAGGACAGCCTGGACCCGTTCGACTCCGAGCACGTGGAGATCTCCACGGTCCGGCTGATGGCGAAGGTCCCCACCATCGCGTCGTACGCGTACAAGAAGTCCATCGGTCAGCCGCTGCTGTACCCGGACAACTCGCTGGGGTACGTGGACAACCTGCTGCGGATGACGTTCGGCGTGCCGGCGGAGCCGTACGAGGTCGACCCGGTGATGTCGAAGGTGCTGGACATGCTCTTCGTCCTGCACGCCGACCACGAGCAGAACTGCTCCACGTCGACCGTCCGCCTGGTCGGCTCCAGCAACGCCAACCTGTTCGCCTCGGTCTCGGCCGGCGTGAACGCGCTGTTCGGCCCCCTGCACGGTGGCGCGAACCAGGCGGTGCTGGAGATGCTCCAGCAGATCCACGCCGGCGACGGCGACGTCCGGTCCTTCGTCCGCAAGGTCAAGGACAAGCAGGACGGCGTCAAGCTGATGGGCTTCGGCCACCGGGTCTACAAGAACTACGACCCGCGGGCGGCGATCGTCAAGAAGGCCGCGCAGGACGTGCTGGGCCGGATGGCCAAGCCGGACCCGCTGCTGGACATCGCCATGGAGCTGGAGGAGATCGCCCTCGCCGACGACTTCTTCGTCTCCCGTCGGCTCTACCCGAACGTGGACTTCTACACCGGCCTGATCTACAAGGCCATGGGTTTCCCGACCAAGATGTTCACCGTGCTCTTCGCGCTGGGCCGGCTCCCCGGCTGGATCGCCCAGTGGCGCGAGATGATCAGCGACCCGGAGACCAAGATCGGCCGTCCGCGGCAGGTCTACGTCGGCTCCGCCGAGCGGGACTACGTCCCCTTCGGCGAGCGCTGACCCGCTCCTCGCTACGCCGGCAGGCCGTCGACCCCTCCGGGTCGGCGGCCTGCCGCGTTTCCGCGCTCCGAGCCGCCCCGTGGCCGGCGTGATCGACTCGGGTTTCCTGAGCTGATCCAACCGACCGCCCAGCGTGATCGCCACTTGGCGTGATGCCGGGAGTAGGCCCGGGCACCGAGCCCCGGGCACCGGGCGGATCCGGGCGACGGGTGGTCGGCGACGAGGCGGGCGGTCAGAAGGCGGAGATGGTCCGGGCCCGCTCGCTGCGACTCAGCGTGCTGATCAGCGCGGACTGGCCGTTGCGACGCACGGCCAGGCGGACCAGCAGGTCGCGTACGGGGTCGAAGACGTCCGCCGGGAACTCCGGCGTGGGCACGCCGACGCTCACCGCGAGGTCGTCGGAGTGGACCACGATCTCCAGCTGACGGGTGAGCAGGAACTCGCCGCGCCGCAGCGACCAGCCCTGCCACGGGATCGGCACGACGTCACGGGCGGCACCCCGGGAGAGCAGGTCGCTGACCTCCGTCAGCGCCTGGGCGGAACGGGTGTGCAGGTCGGCCGGCCCGCGTGCCGCGTCCGCCTCGTCGTTGCTCTCGGCGACCGACTTCTCGTCCGGGGTGCCCTCGCTGACCCAGGGGGCCTGCTCGTAGTGGTTGTCTGCCGAATCCAACGTCGGTAGGTCGGTCGGCATCGGCAGCAGTTCGGCAGCGCGGACCGCCTGACGTCCCAGGTGGCACGCCAGGCCACCCACCGACAGGTGCGGCAGGGCGCTCGGGCTCGACCACTGCTCGGTCACCTCGGGGCGTCGGATCAGGTCCAGCGCGATCGAGGCGGCGATCGGAAAGCTGGCATCCAGGGCGTCGACAGGACGAGACATCCGCACATTCTGACAGTCCCGGCCGACCGGCGCCGAGCTGCGCGCCCCGGCTCGATGGTCCGAAACTCAGCGGTGCGGCGCGCTCGGTACGGCATGATCGACTCGGCTTTCCGGAAGTCGGGGTTGCCCAGCGCCGGGACCCCCGATTTCAAGAAAGCCGAGTCGATCAACCGCAAACGGGCCGAACGGCGAGGGTCAGCGCAGGCCGGCGGCGGCGAGCAGGTTGCCCTCGGGCAGCGCCGGAAGGGCCCGACCCTGCGACATCCGGTGCTCGGCGCGCTCGGCCGTGAACGCGGCGTCGTGGTGGATGGCGGCGGCGTAGCTGGCGGCGGTGCGCTGGGCGATCGCGGCCCACCCGTACTGGTCGTGGACCATCCGGCGGGCGCGGCGGGCCATGACGCGGGAACGGTCGGGGTCCGACAGCAGCGCGTCCACGGCATCGGTCAGGCTGTCCGGGTCGTGCGGGCGGAAGGTCATCCCGGTGACGCCCGGCTCGACGATCTCGCCCAGGCCACCGGTGGCGGCGACGGCCAGCGGAGCGCCGGCCGCGGCGCCTTCCAGGGCCACCATGCCGAACGGCTCGTAGATGCTCGGCACGGCGAAGCAGTCGGACGCGGCCATCAGCGCCGGCAGGTCGGTGCCGCCCAGGAAGCCCGGCATGGTGACCATGCCGCCCAGGCCGCGGCGGTGCACCTCGGCCTCCAACTCGGCGCGGTACGGGCCGTCGCCGGCGATCACGGCACGCAGCCCGGGGTGCCGCTCGCGCAGCCGGGGGAGCGCGGCGATCAGGTGCTGGACGCCCTTCTCGTACACCAGGCGGCCGGCGAAGGTGACCAGCGGGCCGTTACCGGCGAAGCGGGCGCGGGCGGCGGCCACGGCACGCGCGGGCACCCGCCAGCGGTGCGGTTCCACGCCGTTGGCGACCACGTCGACCCGCCCGGCCGGTACGCCGAAGAGCGCGTTCACCTCGTCGCGCATGTACCCGGAGCAGACGATCACCCGATTGGACTCGCTGCTGAGCCAGTGCTCGACGCCGTGGATGGTGCGGTTCATCTCCTCCGGCAGCCAGCCCTGGTGCCGACCGGCCTCGGTGGCGTGGATCGTGCTGACCAGCGGGATGTCCAGGTGGTCGCGCAACGTCATCGCGGTGTGCGCGACGAGCCAGTCGTGGGCGTGGATGACGTCGTAGGAGCCGGCCTGGGTGGCGCGCAGGGCGGTGCGGGTGAGGGTGTGGTTGAAGGCCATGGTCCAGGCCAGCAGCGAGCCGGTGGCGAGGGGGAAGGTGACCGGGTCCTCGGGGGCGCGCAGGATGCGCACGCCTTCGGCGTACTCCTCGAGGGGTGCGCCGTCGCTGTGGCGGGTGACGACGGTGACCTCGTGGCCGGCGGCGGCGAGGGCGACGGAGAGGGCGTGCACGTGTCGGCCGAGACCGCCGACGAGCACCGGCGGGTACTCCCAGGACAGCATGAGGATGCGGCGGGTCTGCGGGGGCACCCCGGGGCCGGACTGCGCCGGCACGGGCGTGCCGGGCTGCGCGGTGGGACCGGACTGCGCGGGGGGCCGGGAGGTCAGGGTGGGCCGGTGGGCCCGGTCCTTGGTCGCAGCGAGCTGCTCGTCGACCCGCAGGGTCACATCAATCTCCGTCCATGCATGGTGGTGCGCGCCGGCGTCAGTGGCGGCGGAGCGAGAGGTGTAAGGAGTGGCCGAGGGCCTGGTGGGCACGCGCGAACGCTTGCCCTCGGTCAAGGAAAGTCCATCGGACCCAAGAACGCATCTCGAAAAGGGTCATCGTGACGGAGGACACCCGATCGGTGTAGCGCGCATCAGACGGGCGGTTTCCGCCCATCGCCTGAAAGGATGGATTGGCGCGCCCGGGCCGGGGGCACTACCTGCGTGCGCGCGGGCGATCTCGGCCGGTGCGCACATAACCATGGTCTAAGGAGCGACATGCAGGTCTGGCCGGGCGAGCGGTACCCCCTGGGCGCCACCTACGACGGGATGGGCACCAACTTCGCCATCTTCTCCGAGGTGGCCGAGCGGATCGAGCTGTGCCTCTTCGACGAGTGGGACACCGGCGCGGAGCGCCGCGTCGAGCTGCGCGAGGTCGACGCCTACGTGTGGCACGCGTACCTGCCGGGCATCGAGCCGGGCCAGCGCTACGGCTACCGGGTGCACGGCCCGTACGACCAGGCCAACGGGCTGCGCTGCAACCCGCACAAGCTGCTGATCGACCCGTACGCGAAGGCCATCGACGGTGACGTGGAGTGGGACCCGGCGGTCTACGACTACGACCTGGACGAGCCGGAGCGGATGTCGGAGACCGACTCGGCGCCGTTCATGCCAAAGTCGGTGGTGGTCAACCCGTACTTCGACTGGGGCAACGACAAGCCGCCGCGCACCCCTTACCACCACTCCGTGATCTACGAGGCGCACGTGCGCGGGCTGACCATGCGCCACCCGGACATCCCGGAGGAACTGCGCGGCACGTATGCGGGCATCGCCTCCCCGCCGATGATCGACTACCTGACCCGGCTCGGAGTGACCGCGATCGAGCTGATGCCGGTGCACCAGTTCATCCACGACAACCGCCTCGTCGACCTGGGGCTGCGCAACTACTGGGGCTACAACACCATCGGTTTCTTCGCCCCGCACCACGGCTACTCGGCGCTGGGCCGGCTCGGCCAGCAGGTGCAGGAGTTCCGGGGCATGGTGAAGGCCCTGCACGCGGCCGGGATCGAGGTCATCCTCGACGTGGTCTACAACCACACCGCCGAAGGCAACCACCTCGGGCCGGCGCTGAGCTTCAAGGGCGTGGACGCCCCGAGCTACTACCGGCTCAGCGAGGAGGACCGCCGCTACTTCGTCGACTACACCGGCACCGGCAACAGCCTCAACGTGCGCAGCCCGCACTCGCTGCAACTGATCATGGATTCGTTGCGTTACTGGGTGACCGAGATGCACGTCGACGGCTTCCGGTTCGACCTGGCGGCCACCCTGGCCCGGGAGTTCTACGAGGTGGACCGGCTCTCCACCTTCTTCGAGGTGGTGCAGCAGGACCCGGTGGTCAGTCGGGTGAAGCTGATCGCCGAACCGTGGGACGTCGGCCCCGGCGGCTACCAGGTGGGCAACTTCCCGCCGCTGTGGACGGAGTGGAACGGCAAGTACCGCGACACGGTGCGCGACTTCTGGCGCGGCGAGCCGGCCACCCTCGCCGAGTTCGCCTCCCGGATCTCCGGCTCCGCCGACCTCTACCAGGACGACGGCCGCCGACCGTTCCACAGCATCAACTTCGTCACCGTGCACGACGGGTTCACCCTCAACGACCTGGTGTCCTACAACGACAAGCACAACGAGGCCAACGGCGAGGAGAACCGCGACGGCGAGAGCCACAACCGCTCCTGGAACTGCGGCGTCGAGGGCGACACCGACGACGAGGCGGTCCTCGCGCTGCGGGCCAAGCAGCGGCGCAACTTCCTGGCCACCCTGATGCTGTCGCAGGGCGTGCCGATGATCGGCCACGGCGACGAGCTGGGCCGCACCCAGCGCGGCAACAACAACGTCTACTGCCAGGACAGCGAGCTGGCCTGGGTCGACTGGGACAACGCCGACGAGCAACTGCTGGACTTCGTCCGCACGCTCACCGCGTTCCGTAAACGACACCAGGTGTTCCGTCGCCGCCGGTTCTTCACCGGGCTGCCGGTGAACGGGCGCGGCATCGACGAGCCGCTGCCCGACCTGGCCTGGTACACGCCGGACGGGCGGGAGATGACCGGCGAGGACTGGGGCAACGACTTCGGCCGCTCGGTGGCGCTCTTCGTCAACGGCGAGGGCATCCGCGAGCGCGGCCAGTACGGCCAGAAGCACCACGACGCGTCGTTCCTGCTCTGCTTCAACGCCCACGACGCGTCGCTGGACTTCGTCATGCCCGGCAGCGAGTACGGCCAGAAGTGGGAACGGGTGATCAGCACCGCCGAACCCGAGCCGGACGACGCCACGGTGATCAGTGCGGGCGGCACCATCCGGGTGCCGGACCGCTCCCTCGTCGTGCTGGAGAGGACGATCTGACATGACGGCCACCCCTCCCACTGCCACCTACCGGGTCCAGGTCCGCCCCGGCTTCGACCTGGACGCCACCGCCGCGATCGTCGACTACCTGGACGACCTCGGCGTCAGCCACCTCTACAGCGCCCCGCTGCTGACCGCCACCCCCGGCTCACAGCACGGCTACGACGTGGTCGACCACCGGGCCGTCAACCCGGAGCTGGGCGGGGAGGCCGCCCGGCAGCGGCTGCTGTCCGCCCTGCGCGACAAGCAGCTCGGCCTGGTCGTCGACATCGTGCCCAACCACGCCGGGGTCGCCGTCCCGGCCGCCAACCCCGCCTGGTGGGACGTGCTGCGCCGGGGGCGCGACTCGGCGTACGCCGACTGGTTCGACATCGACTGGGACCGGGGCCGGCTGCTGCTGCCGGTGCTGGGTGACGACCCGGCC
Source organism: Micromonospora sp. NPDC127501 (assembly GCF_040302185.1). Lineage (NCBI taxonomy): Bacteria > Bacillati > Actinomycetota > Actinomycetes > Micromonosporales > Micromonosporaceae > Micromonospora > Micromonospora sp. NPDC127501. Next base: position 40,451 of record NZ_JBEORJ010000014.1, read on the forward strand.
GCCCTGGACGACCTCAAGGTGGTCGACGGGGAGCTGCGCTACCACGAGCACCGCTTCCCGATCGCCGACGGCACCGGCGACGGCAGCGCCCGGGAGGTGCACGACCGGCAGCACTACGAGCTGGTCTCGTGGCGGCGCGGTGACGCCGAGCTGACGTACCGCCGGTTCTTCGCCATCGCGGGCCTGGCGGGTCTGCGGGTGGAGGACCCGGCGGTCTTCGCCGCCACCCACGAGCTGATCCTGCGCTGGGCCGCCGCCGGGGAGGTCGACGGCATCCGCGTCGACCACCCGGACGGCCTGCGCGACCCGGCCGGCTACCTGGCCCGGTTGCGGGCCGCCGCGCCCGACGCGTGGCTCGTGGTGGAGAAGATCCTGGAGTACGGCGAGGAACTGCCGGACTGGCCGGTGGACGGCACCACCGGCTACGACGCCCTGGCCGCGGTCGGCGGGCTCTTCGTCGACACCGACGCCGAGGGTGACTTCACCGCGCTGGACAACCGCCTCACCGGGCAGCACACCTCCTGGGAGGACCTGACCCACACCACCAAGCTGGCCGCCGCCACCCAACTGCTCGCCGCCGAGCTGACCCGGCTGGCCGCCCTCGCCCCCGAGGTGCCCACCGAGCAGGCCCGCGCGGCGCTCGCCGAGCTGGCCGCCGCGTTCGCCGTCTACCGGGGCTACCCGCCGCACGGTGCCCGGCACCTCGCCGCCGCCCGCTCCGAGGCCGGCCGCCGTCGCCCCGACCTGGCCGGTGCCCTGGACGCGGTCACCCGCCGACTGCGCAACCCCGACGACGAGCTGGGCATGCGGTTCCCGCAGCTCACCGGCGCGGTGATGGCCAAGGGCGTGGAGGACACCGCGTTCTACCGCTGGACCCGGTTCGTGGCGCTCAACGAGGTCGGCGACGACCCCTCCCACTTCGGGGTGCCGCCGGCGGAGTTCCACCGCTTCGCCGGCGCCCGCCAGGTCCGCTGGCCCGCCAGCATGACCACCCTCTCCACCCACGACACCAAACGCGGCGAGGACGTCCGCGCCCGGCTCGCCGTGCTCAGCGAACTGCCGGGCCGCTGGGCCGAGCAGGTCAAGGCCTGGATGGAGTACGCGCCGCTGCCCGACCCGGCCTTCGCCCACCTGCTCTGGCAGACCGCCGTCGGCGCGTGGCCGATCGAGCGGGAACGGCTGCACGCGTACGTCGAGAAGGCCGCCCGGGAGGCCGGAGCGTCGACCAGCTGGGCGGACCCCGACCCGGTCTTCGAGCAGGCAGTGCACACGGTGGTCAACCAGATGTACGACGACCCGAGCCTGCACGACGAGCTGACCGAACTCGCCGCCGCGATCACCCCGGCCGGCTGGTGCAACTCGCTCGGGCAGAAGCTGATCCAACTCACCATGCCCGGGGTGCCGGACACCTACCAGGGCACCGAGCTGTGGGACAACTCCCTCGTCGACCCGGACAACCGCCGCTCGGTCGACTTCGACGTACGCCGAGAGTTGCTGGCACGCATCGACGGCGGCTGGCGTCCCCCGATCGACACCGACGGAGCGGCGAAGCTGCTCGTCGTGTCGCGGACCCTGCGGTTGCGGCGGGCGCACCCGGAGCTGTTCACCACCTACCGGCCGGTGCCCGCGCACGGGCGGGTGGGCCGGCACGTGGTGGCGTTCGACCGGGGCGGCGTGATCGCCGTGGCGACCCGGCTGCCGCTGGGCCTGGCCCGCGCCGGTGGGTGGTGTGACACAGCCTTGTCACTTCCCGTTCACGAGATGAAGGACCTGTTCACCGGCCGGGTCTACAGTGGCGGGGAGACGCCGCTGGACACTCTTCTGGCCGATTACCCCGTCGCTCTGCTGGCTCCTCCCACCGCTGCCGAGGAGGCCGTTTCATGACCGAATTCTCCGTCTGGGCACCGGACGCCACCCGGGTGCGGCTGCGCCTGGCCGGCGACACCGACCACGAGATGCGCGCCGCCGCCGACGGCTGGTGGCGGGTCGACGTGCCCGACGCCGGCGTCGACTACTCCTTTCTGCTGAACGACGACGAAACCCCACTGCCCGACCCCCGGTCACCGTGGCAGCCTGCGGGGGTGCACGGGCCGAGCCGCCGCTACGACCACGCCGAATTCGCGTGGTCAGACAGCGCGTGGACCGGCCGGCAACTGCCCGGCAGCATCCTCTACGAGCTGCACATCGGCACCTTCACCCCGGAAGGCACCTTCGACGCGGCCATCGACCGCCTCGACCACCTGGTGTCGCTGGGCGTCGACCTGATCGAGTTGCTCCCGGTCAACGCCTTCAACGGCGAACACAACTGGGGGTACGACGGCGTCTGCTGGTACGCCCCACACGAGCCCTACGGCGGCCCCGACGGCCTGAAACGGTTCGTCGACGCCGCCCACGCTCGCGGGTTGGGGGTGATCCTCGACGTTGTCTACAACCATTTCGGGCCCTCCGGGGCCTACGCGCCGCGGTTCGGGCCCTACCTCGCCGAGCAGAGCAACAGTTGGGGTCGCTCGATCAACCTGGACGGCCCGCACTCCGACGAGGTACGCCGCTACATCATCGACAGCGTGCTCATGTGGCTGCGCGACTACCACGTCGACGGGCTGCGCCTGGACGCCGTCCACGCGCTGCCCGACTCGCGGGCGGTGCCCATCCTGGAAGAGTTGGCTGTTTCCGTCGAGTCGCTGTCGACGCACCTGGGGCGCCCGTTGTCGCTCATCGCCGAATCCGACCTCAACGACCCGCGGCTCATCACGCCGCGCGAGGCGGGCGGGTTCGGGCTGCACGCCCAGTGGAACGACGACGCGCACCACGCGCTGCACACGTTGCTGACGGGGGAGCGGCAGGGGTACTACGGGGACTTCGGCTCCCTGGAGACGCTGTCGGACGTGCTGACCGGCGGGTTCTTCCATGCCGGGACCTGGTCGAGCTTCCGCAACCGGCACCACGGGCGGCCTGTTGATCCCCGGGTGCCGGGGCACCGGTTCGTCGCCTACCTCCAGAACCACGACCAGATCGGCAACCGGGCTACCGGGGATCGGATCTCGGCATCTCTGTCGCCTTCGCTGCTCCGCGTTGGGGCCACGTTGCTGCTGACGGCGCCGTTCACTCCGATGCTGTTCATGGGGGAGGAGTGGGCTGCTTCCACGCCGTGGCAGTTCTTCACGTCGCACCCGGAGCCGGAGCTGGCCTCTGCGGTGCGGACCGGGCGGCGGCGGGAGTTCGCGTCGCACGGGTGGCCCGAGGGGGACGTGCCCGACCCGCAGGACCCGCAGACGTTCGTGCGGTCCCGGTTGGACTGGGCCGAACTGGACAAGCCTGAGCACGCTTCGATGTTGTCGTTCTACCAGCGGTTGATCGCTCTGCGGCGGTCGCTTCCTGACCTGTCGGATCCTCGGTTGAACGCCGTGTCTGTGCAGCACGGGGACCAGTTCCTGGTGATGCGGCGGGGAGACACGCTTGTCGTGGCGAACCTGGCTGGGCGGGGGCAGGGGATTTCGCTGCCCGGGGTGGCTCGGCGGGTGCTGCTGGCTACGGGGGAGGGGGTCACCGTGATGCGGGACCGTATTCAGTTGCCGGCGGAGACTGCGGCGATCGTGGCGTTGTGACGTCGATGGCGAATCGCGTGAAGAGGGACACGGATCGCGGCAGATCCGGATACTCGATCAGCGTGAGCGCCCGCTCAATGAACATTGGCGTCACTACAACGGGCGGCGCCCCGTCGGGCGCTGCAGTCGCAGCCCAACGATCCGACCGTCCCGTCGTTGACCTGACCCCACCAGCGGATCAGACGCCGGCCTCACCTTGTAGAGGGGCGACGCCATCGTAGGCACCGGTGACGGTCCTGAGGAGCTCGACATTGCTCGGGTAGGTTGCCGAGAGGAGTTCGCGTATTACGGGTTCACGGTCATAGTCGTCGGCCAGACGTAGACCGAGGATGACGTTGGCCATCATGCCGGCGGCGAGGGTCTGACTGGCTTGTTCGGGTGTGAGATCGCCGCGGTTGACGAGCAGTCGGTAGACGCGGAGGAAGCCGTCTCTGGCGAGTGGCCCGATCTCCGGATCGCTGCCGGCGGTGAAGGCGTGCGCGAGGCAGAGTTGCAATCCCTGCTCCTTGAACAGTTGAAGGTAGGCGACTCCGATACGCGGTGCGAGGTCGCCAGGTGCGTCGTCGTCGATCGTCTGCTCGAACACCTCGACCACTCTGTCGAGCGCGTGCTCGATCGCGGCTCTGATGAGCGCGTCTTTGCTGCCGAACAGGGACACCACGTAGGGCTGGCTCACGGCGGCCTCGCGGGCGATGTCTGCCGTGGTGGTTGCGGCGAAGCCCTTGCTGCCGAAGATCCGGATCGCCGCAGCGAGCACGGAAGCGCGTCGCTGGGACGAGGAGATTCGTTTCTGATCCATGATTGACATGTTATCAATCAATCAATAACCTCTGCGAGTGCGCTGCCGATCGGCCACCTCGGCGTGAGCGCCGGCGATCGCGGCGATCGGCTCCAGCCGTGCCTTCTCATGTGCGGTGTCACGTCGCGGATGCTGCGGCGCAGCTCGCCGATGGGGCGTGACACTGTGCAGTCCGGCACGATGAGGGGACCGGGTATGGACGTGCTGATGTTCGCCACCGTTGCGGTGCTGGGGTTCACGGCGTGCGCCGAGTTCGGCTCCTATGCATTTGTGCATCCGGTGGTCAAGCGTCTGGCGCCGCGTGACCACATCCTGGTCGAGCAGGGTCTGCTGCGTACCTTCGGGATTGTGATGCCGGTGCTGATGACGGCTTCGCTCGTGCTGGCTATCAGCTACGCGGCCCGCCCTGATGGGGCGGGGTTGCCCGAGGTGTTGCGGTGGGTTGCGGCCGCGACCTGGGCCACGGGCATCGTCACGACCGTGGTCGTGAACGTGCCGATCAACCTGTCCACACTGCGCTGGGACAAGGATTTCCCTCCGGAGCGCTGGCAAGAGCGCCGTAACCGCTGGGAGTGGTTTCAGGGATACCGTTCGTGGGCCTATCTCGCGGCCTTCCTGCTCGTCGCTCTCTCGGTCGCCACGGTCGGCTGAGTGAGTGTCGCTTTACCCCTTGACCACGTGAAGTGAGTTGACGGGATCCGTTGTGGTGTAGGGGATTACAGAAGCGGATATCGAACCAAGTGCGACCGGCTTGCCGACGGTCAGTCGCGGCCAGTACCCGCCTGGCTTTGGATGCGGTGCCCGTGGGACGAGGTGATGTGGCCTTCGTGGTCGTCGTCTACCTCGTAATCTTCCGTACCGGGACGGCCTGTCATGAGGCGCCTCATGACACTTCAGGTCAGGAGTTCGCGGGCCAGGGCCTCGGTCCACCAGCGTTCGACTTGATCGGGTTGCCAGCCGCGTTCGTCGGTCAGTGTGGTGTAGACGTCGATGTTGCAGATCGCCGCGTAGATATCGACGGCCGACGGAATGTCCAATCCTTCCCGGAGAGCGCCGCCCGGCCACGACGAGAACACCTGGATCCTGGTTTCGTCCCCCCGCTGACGGCCGTCGCGGTAGACGCTCGCCAGCTCGGGCTCGGTGCGGCCCGCCTCGCGCACGAGCGTGATGACGTCACCGGCGCGCTCGAAGAGGCGCCGGTCGTAGCCGGCCATCGCCGCGAGCTGCCGCACCGGATCGTTCTCGGCCCCTTCCAGTTCGGCAAGCGACTGCGATGGATCCGCGGCGATGTCTGCCGCGTCGGCCAGGGCTTGGATCAGCCCGGTCTTGTTCCCGTACACCGCGTAGACGGTCGGCACCGAGACCCCTGCCTCCCGCGCCACGTCACGTACCGTGGTCGCCGCCCAGCCCCGGGAGAGGAACAGCCGACGAGCGGCGCTGGCGATCTCACCCCTGGTCTCTGCCGCTTGCGCCGCCCGGCGCAGCGACTCGTACCTGCGCCTGCCTGCCTCGGCGGTCATGGCTTGCCCCCTTCGGTTTCCGCACCTTATATTGAATACATGCCACGTAAACGCCGCGTCGAACGAATCACCTGGACGTTTCCGCGGATCGCCGGACTCGCCGGACTCGGCTTCGCCATCCTGATCATCTCCATCAACGCCTTCCTGGTACCAGCCGGCCTGCCCCACACCGGTGCGGAGACCAACGACGTTGTCCAGTTCTTCACCACCCAACAGGGAACCGTCGGCCTCGCGTCAGCACTCGCACCGATCGCCTGGGTGCTGGCCACCCTGTTCGGCGCCGGCGCGGTCTCCGTGCTGTGGCGAACCGACCGCGAGCAAGGCACAGCCTGGTCGCTGGTTGGATTCGCCGGGGTGATCCTGCAGAACATAACCTTCACCGGCGTGATGGCCACCCGGCTCGCGCTCGCGTCAACGACCACGCACGACAGCGGCACGATCGCCGGACTCTGGGCACTGCACAACGCGCTGTTCATCTTCAACGGCACCTTTTTGGCACTGGCCATGACCGGCCTGTCCATCAGCGGCCGACGCGCCGACCTGATCCGCCGCTGGCACGGCGGGATCGGCCTGCTGGCCGCCGCACTCCAGTTCGGCTCGGCCGTGCTGAGCCCCCTGGTCATCGACGACCCCGGTCCGGTCGGTCTCCTCGGCCTTGTCGGCTGGCTGATCTGGGTCGTGTGGATCGTCGCCTACAGCATCACCCTGATCCGCCTGACATCCGTTCCCATCCAGGCGATACCGAACAACCAACGCACCGGTCCCGTTGAGTCACTTCGATCAGACCATCGGCAGGCCGATCTACCCGACGGCCAGCGTCGCCATCCAGCACGGCAGCGCGTCGAACCGCCGGAGAGCGCGCAGGCATAGACATCCGCTCATCGGCAGATCCGGAAGCCGTGCGGGAACCGGGCGACGCCTAGCCCTAACCGCGGCCCCAACCGCCGCGAACGCATCACCCCCACCAAGCGCACCCCGGTGATCATGAGATTGACGGGCCTTTCGAAGATCGAACCGGCCGTCAACCTCATGATCACCGGCGTGGGGCCAGGGGCGAGCCGCAGCGATCGGCGGGAGGCGTGGCGGCGGTTGCCGGCCGAGTACCGGGCGCGTATCTGGTGGACGTCGCGCGGGCGTACCTCCAGGTGGGTGACGTGCGCGGCGCTGCCCGCGCGCTCGTCGACGCGGCGCTGCCCGCGCGCTCGTCGACGCGGACAGCGTCGCGCCGGCTGCGGTCCGGTGTCGGCCTCTGGCGCGTACCGTGATCGCCGATGTTGCCCGCGCGCAGCCGGCGCCGGCCGGTGTGCCGCGACTGGCGACGGTGGTCGGCCTCACCCGCTGACCGACCTACCCGCCGGTCGCGGCTGGCCTCACCTCGTCGCCAGCACGCGTCGGCCGTTGGCGAGCCGGGCGCTCTTGGCCTGCTCGTAGCGTTCGATGTCGGCGGAGCGGCTCGCGATCGTGCGCCGCTGGTGCTCCACCATCGTCGCTTGCCAGATCGTCACGAGATCCGTGCTGTCCTTGCACGCGACGTCGGCCACCGCGGTCCGGCGCTCCACGTCGCTGGGATGGTCGGTGCTCCACCTCGGGTCGTCGTTGGCCTGCCAGGGGTCGGCGTAGGTGAACCCCTTGCCGGCCATGCACGTCGACCAGGCCCGGAAGGCGGCCTGAACGCGCGTGTCCTGCTCTGCCTGTTGGCCGGCTCGCACGGCCAGGTCGTACAGGAACGTCTCGTCGACCGGTGGCGCGCCCTCGGCGAGGTGCCGGGTCGCCTCGCCGAGGCAGCCGCCCGCAGGGATCCGGCCGCCGGCCGGCTCCGGTCCGTCGGTGCCGAACCGGGTGCCGGTCAGCGCCAGCGCCGTCTTTTCCGGAGGCGGTGGAGGCTTGTCCTCAGCCGCGTCACCGCCGGGTGCGGCGTGGTAACCGAGGCGCTGCGCCTGGTCGTGCTCCACCAGCCCGTACAGCCCGTCGCGGGTGGCAGCCGGGTCCGTGTGGTGCGGTTCCGGCGGCCGGTAGGAGATGCCGAGCCGGCGCATGCAGGCCACGACCAGCTTCGCCTCGGCCCGCTGGAGAAGCAGATCCTCGTCCCCGGACGGGAACAGTCGGTCCAACGGAAGGCTCATGGTCGCCGCCGGTGTTGGCGCTGCGGGCCGCTGCGCGGGCCGGCTCGGTTCACAGGCGGTCCCGGCAGCGACGGTCAGGCAGGCCAGCACCAGGGCCGCGAATTGGCTACGGATCATGGGCATGGAGACCTCGCTCAGGGTGGAGGGGCTCGCGTTGACCGCTGTTTCGCGGCCGACGCGAGCCCCTCGATGCGGTCCTACGGACGGCAGCGGGTCTGCGGCTGGCCGGCCCAGACGAAGCAGAACGAGCTGAATCGGTCGTCCCAGTGGTTCCCGTTCTGGTCCCGGTCCAGCGTGAGGTTCAGGGCCTCGTCCGACTGGCCGCTGTTGGCCTTCTGCCGCCAGAAGTAGAGGCCCCGGTAGTTCTCGTGCTCGAAGAGGCGGACGGCATTCTGCGTGTCGTAGTTGCGCAGCGAGCTGACGTTGTCATGCAGTAAGCAGTCCGAGGTACAGGCAGCCACGAACGACCATTGCTTGAAGTCCGCAGTGGTCGAGAGGGTGTCGTAGCGACCGCCGCGCAGGTCAGGGTGCTGCCACATGCACAGTTCGCCGCTCTCGCACACGCCGTTGCGCGAGGTCGCCGCCTGGGCCGGGCTGGCCACGGCCAGGAGCCCGCCGGCCGCCAGCGCCAGCGCACCGAAGAACGCCAGGATTTGTCGCTTCATGAGTCTCCTTAGCTTGGGGATCCTTCTGCCCGGAGCTGAGTGATTGTGCTGGTGGCACCGGTGTGGACGAGGTCAGTCAACCCCGGGGACAGCGGCGCAGCCGAGACATTCGAACCAGCTCGAATGTCGCTCCTGCCGGCGTTTCCCGGGCTGCCGCTGAGGGTCCACCCCGGGTTTGGTGAGGGCCGTCCAGGTTGGTGCCTCCGGCAGCCCGCGCGCCAGGGCGACGGCGCATGGCTACGTCAGGGCGTCACGGTGGCCGGGCGACGGGGGTACGACGCCGAGGAGTACGCCGAGCAGCCAGGCGGCCAGGCCGAGCCGCTCGCGACGGACGTCGGTCAGTGGCGGTAGCAGCAAAGTGGTGACGAGCGTGCCTCGCCAGTCGAATATCACCGCCCGGAACTGACGCACGGGTCAGACCCTGCGTGGGCGAGTGCCGTTGCAGGCCCAGACGATGTGCCGGTTGTTCATCCCTGTCCTCCTCCTCGGGCTGCACCGATGGGGGACGTGTTGCCCGGTGCCGCTGCCCGTGGGGTCCTCGCGATGGTCACCATCACGGCGGTGCTGAGCAGCGCCGCGACGGGTGCGAGGGCCAGGCCGTAGCGGACGCCGTTCGCCACCACCAGACCGGTGAGTGCCGAGCCGGCGGCACTCCCGACGGTGAACGCGGTAGCGACCCAGGCGAACGCCTCAGCGACGGTGCCCGGCATCGCCAGCTGGTCCACCTTGAGGAAGATGGCGGTCAACACCGGTGGGAGGGCCAGGCCGCTGACGGCAAGCAGCACCGCCATCACGGTAGGACGTGGCGTCAGCAGCAGCGGAATGAAACCGAGCGCCAGCGCGGCGGCGAGCAGCGGCAGACGCCGAGGTCCACCAGGCCCCGCCCGCGTGTAGAGCAGACCGCCCGTCAGCGCGCCGGCCGCCTGAGCAGCGAGAAGCCAGCCTGCCAGGTGCCGATCACCGGCCGACTCCGCATAGGCGGTGACCGCGACCGCGATGCCGCCGACCGCCAGACCCGTACCGGCAACCCCCACCAGCAGCACCATGAACTGCGGTACCCGCAGCGGACCGGCCCAGTGCCGTACCACCGGAACTCCGCGCCAGGCACGTACGGATGGGGCCCAGACGAACAGAGCTGTGCCAGCGAGCTGTAGGAGTGCCGCCACGACCAGCCCCGCTGGCGGCCCGCCGAGTGCCACTGCGAGCAGTGTGCTGAGCGGACCAACGACGAAGATCACTTCCTGGACGGCAACGTCCAGCGCATAGGCGACCGGTACGGCCGCCGGCGGCACGATGCCCGGCCACAGCGAGCGCAGGCACGCCTCCAACGGGGGAGTGCCGAGCCCGGCGACCGCAGCGCCGACGGCGGCCCCGGTTGCGCCCAGGCTGCCGGTAGCCACAAAGACGAATCCGGTGCCAGAGAGGACAGCCGAGATCCACAACACCGGAGGCTGACGCCAACGGTCCACCGCGCGGGCGAGTAGCGGGGTGCCCACCGCCATCGCGGCGGTGTAGGCGGCGACGAGCAATCCGGCCGCGGCCAGACTGAGTGACTGCCGGGCGAACAGCAGTAGAGCGAGCGGGCCGGAGGCCGACGGCAGCCGGCCGACCTGGGCGGTGGACAGGACCCAGAGCACTTGCGGGGTACGGAGAACTCCCCGGATACCGGGTGAGGGCATGGGACATCGCTCCCGGGCGATGGAAAGGGTAAGAGGATCCGTGGGCAACCGCCGGCACGGGTCAGGGAGCGAAGTCGGACCGATCGTGATCATTGCCGTACAACGGCAGAGCGGGCGTGACCCAACGGGCGTATGCAGCCGCAACCGCCTCCACCGGAATCACGTGCCGACGGTATCGCACGAGACGCCGCGGACGCTGCCCTGCCACCAGTACGCGCACTACGGGCAGTTGGTGCGGGTGTTGCACCACGGAGGGACCACCCGCCCGAGTGGTCCCTCCGCTGGTGCCGGTGCGCGGCTAGACTTCAGGTTGGCAGTTCACCTGTGCTCTGCTGCGGCGGGCGCAGCCTCGGGAGGGTGTTCCAGCACCCTCTCGAGGGGCCGTCCCATCGGACGGCGCCTACTCGCAGAAGACGCGCACTGTGGCATCGGGTGAATCCACCTCCACTGTCACCTCGTCGAGGTGCTCCACGAGCGCCTCCAACTGCTCGGGCTTGAGCTGCGTCAGGTCGATCGGCACACCCGAGTCGCTGAGTGAGGCATTGGCCTTGACCAGGGCCTGCGGCGGGATCAGCGCCGCCAGCCGTACGCCGGCCCGCAGCAGTTGCAGTGGCACCCGCACGTTGACCCGCGACGGCTCGCCGTTGTCGGTGGCGTCCACCACCACCCGCAGGTACTTCACCCTGCCCTTCGGCCGGGCGTCGTGACTCGCCGTCGCCGGTGCCTGGTCCCGTTCGAGTGCCGCGATGAGCTGCTCCGCCTCCTCGGCGGTGATCTTGCCGGCGGCCAGCATGTCGAGGATGTCCTTGCGTTGTTCGGTCATTCGAACCTCTCCTATCGGATGGCCACGAGCACGGCCGTGCGGCCCTGCTCGATGTCGAAGCGGGCGCCGGGCAGCGCGGAGATGACACGCCAAGCGGCGCCGAGTGCGCGCACCACGCCGATGCGGAACACGACGCAGGCCACGATCGCCGCCAGCACGACCAGGACCACGACCGGGAAGAGCACGAGCACCACGGGAAGCACAGGAACCCAGACGCGGAGGGGCCGGCGGTCCGGGCGGTTGACCTTGACGGTCACCAGCTGCGGCATCACGTCCGGCCGTCCAACTCGGCCAGCGCCTCCTGTGCGGTGATCTCACCGCGGCGCAACCGGTCGATGATGTCGGCTCGCGAGGGCGCCGGGTCGGTCTCGACGAAGTCGAGCATCTGGGTGATCCGGTTGAGCCGTGACTTGATCGTCGGGTAGCTCACCCCGAAGATGCGTTCCATCTCCTTGATCGAACCGTGGCAGCGCACGAACGCCGTGACGAAGACCTGATCATCGACGTTGAGCTGAGCCAGTTGCGGTGGCTCGAACTCGCCCTCGATCGCGACGCCGTTGCTCGCCAGGCGCACCCGCTCGACGACGAACGGCTGCCCTCGCGTCAGGCTGGTGAGTTCCTGCCAGTCCATCGCCTGCTCTGTCATACCTAAATTTGTAACTCAGAAAACTTCAACTTCCAAGAGGTTGATCTTAATTTTATTAAGTTCGTACGTAGCGCGGCGGAGGTGGCGTCGGGATGCGGCGGACGGGTTGGCCGTTGAGGTTCACCACGACGGCTCGCGTTGCTGGCCCAGTAGCGCGGGGACCGTGATCACGGATCGGTGGCAGGAGCAGGCCGTCGGTACGATGCGGGAATGGGCAGGTTCCTTGCGCTCTTCAACGGCGCGGCTGACGACGCCGACAAGGCCGAACTCACCGAGCAGCAGCAGACCGAGTTCATGAACGCGTGGGCGTCGTGGGCGCAGGCCAACGAGAACGCCATCGTCGACCCCGGCGCTCCCGTGTACGCGAAGAAGCTGGTCACGGCGCGAGGTGTCGAGGACTTCACCGACGCCCTGATCGCCTACACCATCGTGGAAGCGGGCTCGCACGACGAGGCGGTTCAGATCTTCTCCGGGCACCCGCACCTGGGGCTGTTCGCCGGAAACTCGATAGCGGTCCTGGAGTGTCCGCCGCCGCCCAGCTGACGCGCGCGCCGATCATGTCGTTGCTGTCCGGTCGAGGAGGAACCGCGCCGTGGCGTCGATGACGTCGTCGAAGTGCCGGCCGTTGCCGGGGTAGTGGAATCCGTGTTCGGCGTCTTCGTACTCCAGGAGCGTGCACTCGTTGCCGGCGCGGACCATCGCGTCCCGGAAGTGCCGCGCCGAGCCGATCGGCTCGACCTCGTCGCGGGTGCCGTGGTGGATCTGCATCGGCGGGATGCCCGGCCGCACGAACTCGTTCAGCGAGTACTCGATCAGTCTGCCGTCGGCGATACCGACCTGCCGTGCGAGGTGGCGCTGCGCGTCCGGCTCAAGCGAGCCCAGATTCAGTCCGGCAGGGTTGAGGGCCACGGTGGCCGCGACGCCGAACGTCGGTGCCGTGCGGGACGGGGTCGTCGCGGCGAGCATCGCGAGATGAGCGCCGGCTGAGCTGCCACCCGAGGCTAGGTGCCGCGCTTCGAGCCCGCGCGACGCTGCCAGCCGACCGAACCGCTCGACCGCGCGTCGCACGTCAGCGAGGCAGTCGTCGATGCTGGCCGCGCCACGATTGAGCAGCCGGTAGCCGGCCGACACCGCGAGGATTCCCCGCGACGCCAGTGCTCGGCAGTGCGGGGCGAGCCCGTCGGGCGATCCCTCCCGCAAAGCGCCGCCATGGAACAGGACGATGCCGGCGCGTGGCGGCGTGCCCCCGGCAGGCTCGAAGACCAGCAGGGGCAGTTCACTGCCGTCGGCGGCCCGGTAGGACGCCGAGGACTCGCTACCGGCCCTCGTCATGACCGCGTCCGATCATTGGTCGCGCACCTCTGCAAGCTGATTGGCGCCGGGACGTGTCGTCCTGTCAGGAGTGCGGGCGGTATGGCCACAGCGGACGCCGTTCGCCAGCGCGGCCTGGCCGTCACCGTGGTGGCCGCGATCGTGCGTCCCGGCTCCTGGGCACCTCGACTTCAGGAGATTCGAGGGCCGTGCCGTCAGCCGTCAGAGCGACGCCGTCGTTCCCTCACCGCGAAGCCCACCGCCAGGACAAGCAGCCCAACCGCGATCAGCCCGCCGCTCAGGTATCGAAGCGCTGGTGACACCTCCGGCCAGGCGAACTGCACCGCGATGATCAACACGAAGAACGCGAGGAGAACCAGCGCGCCCGTTGCTTGCCGACGTCGCATCGTGAACCCCCTTGATCCCCTGCGCATATCTGTGGCTTCCTCAGTCCCTCTGCTGCTGCCGGCGGCGCAGCACGTGCACGAGCACGGCAGTCAGGACCAGGATGATGATCACGGCGGATGTGCCCACGAACGCGTCTGGATAGCGCTCACCGATGGTGCTGGCGAGCACGTACCCGATGATGGTGCCCAAGACGATGAGGAGTACGCCGAGAGTCGGTCGTTTCACTGGCCTCACTCCTAAGTGGCAACCGGACCTGACCCTGTTGGTTGTGCTCGAAGTTGTCGTCGGCCAAACCTGTGGGATGGCGGGCGCGTCGAACAGGCTCGTCAGGTGGTCAAGGAGTTGTCGTTCGAGCCTTACGCCGGACGAGTGTGTCGCGGATGGAACTCGGCCAGAATGATCCGCCGCCGGCGGACAACCTCCAGGGTTGCGGCCCAACCCGAAAGACTTGTTGCGAAAGTAGGCCGTGAGGACGTATAAACGAAAGCAGTCTTTCGCTAAGGGGTGCCGATGGAGCAGAACGAGCCAGAACGTCGGGTGCGCGTCCAGGACGCCACCGCGCTGCGCGCCCTCGCGCACCCGTTGCGCCTGCGGCTGCTGCGCTACCTGCTGGCCGCCGGCCCGAGAACCGCCGCGCAGTGCGCCGACGCCCTGGACGACACCGGATCGAACTGCAGCTACCACCTGCGTCAACTGGCCCGGCACGGCCTCATCGAGCGGGTCCCCGCCGAGGGGGCCAACCGGCGTGACCGACCGTGGCGCGCCGCCGCCACCGGGCTCGAACTCCTCCCGGACCCCAATGATGCCGAGGGGCAGCAGATCACCGACGCGCTGACCGCCCTGGAACTCGACGAGGTGTTCCGATCGTTGCAGCGCTACCAGCAACAGCAGCGCAAACTGACCGACGAGTGGCGGGAGAGCGCCACCTTCCACAGCTACACGCTCTCGCTCACTCCGGAGGAGCTGCGGCACCTCGCCCTGACCCTGGACGCCGTCATCCGGCCGTACCTGCGCCCGTTGCGCACCGCACCCCCGAGCGACGCCCGGCCCGTCAGTCTCAACCTTCAGGCGTACCCCACGCCGGAGTTCCTCTGAGATGGTGACTCTGCTGCGACACCGCGGATTCGTCCTGATCTGGGCTGCTGGGCTCTTCTCCAGCGTGGCGAGCTGGTTGCTGCTCACGGGGCTGCCGATCTATGTGTTCGGGGTGACCGGTTCGGCGCTCACCACCTCCGCCGTCTTCCTCGTCGAGCTTCTGTGCGGCATCACGCTGGGATCGTTCGCCGGTGCTCTGGCCGATCGTTTCGACCGGTTCCGGCTCATGAGCTGCGTCGCCGCGTTGCAGGCCGCCGTGGTGGTCCCGCTGCTCGGTCAGCCCGACCACCACCTGTGGCTCATCTCGCTGGTCGCCGGGGCCCAGGCGGTGCTGACGCAGACGTTCGACTCCGCCCGCAACGCCGCGCTGCCACGCCTCGTCGAGCCCGCGCACCTGGTGCGCGCCAACAGCGTGATAGCGCTCAACATGAGTGTGGGACGGCTCATCGGAGGTTCGCTGGGCGGGTTCGCGATCACCCGTGACGGCACCCGTTACCTGGCTGTCGGCGCCGCCGTGGCCTTCGCGATCACGGCAGCCCTGATCGCCGCCGGCCGCCGCGCCGCCCACCACGCAACTGCGCAGCCGGCGCCCCCGGACCGTACGTCGTCGTTCTTCACCGCCTGGCGACACGGCCTCACGGCGATGCTGCGCAACCGTGCCGTGCGGATGACGCTCATGAGTGTGGCGTTGGGCGGCATCGCGCAGGGCCTGTTCGTGGTGCTCTTCGTCGTCTTCGTCAGCCGCGCGCTGCACGCCGACGGCACCCTCACCGGTGTGCTGCGCGGCGTGCAGGCGATCGGTGGCGTGGCGGGTGGGCTCATCGTCGGCATGCTGGGCGCCCGGCTCAGCCCTCGGCTGCTGATGAGCCTCGGGGCGACCACCTTCGCCCTGATCAGCCTGGTCATCTGGAACGGACCGGCGGTCACCCGTCAACCCGAGTGGTACGTCGTGCTGTTCATCCTGGTCGGCGCGCCGGGCATCGCGTACGCCAGCGGAGCTTTCGCGCAGATCCAACAGAGCGTGCCCGACACCGAGTTGGGCCGGGCCTTCGGCGTCTACTACGCGATCTTCAACGCCTCTCAGGGGCTGGGCATGGCGGCTGCCGGCCTGCTCGGCGACGTGCTCAGCGTCGTGCTCGTGCTCAACGTGCAGGCGCTGCTGTACCTGGCTTCGGGTGCGGTCGCCCACCTGGGCCTGCGCTCAGTCCGGCAGCAGCGTCACGCCGTACGGCGGCGCGCCACCGTCGACGTCGGGTAGACCATGCTCGCGGCGGTTCGGCGGCAGGCGTGGTCCACGGCCTCAATCCGGCCGCTGTCGTCGGCGGCCCCGCAGCGGCCGCCGACGCAGCCGCGCCTATGCGGCCGAGATGGCCTTGAGTGCCGTGTCGAGCGCCAGGTCCGCCGGGACGGGTACGTCGGGGACCACTCCGACGCCCTCCCAGTTGGTGCCGGTGACGCTGTTGATGGTCCGGGCGGTCGGCACGGTCACGAGGATGTGTTTGGTGACCGGGTGGCGGGCCGTCGGATGCGCGCCGCCACGCGTCGTCTCACCGACGACGACGGCCCGGCCGTGCGCCTGGAGGGTGTACGCCACGTCCTCGCCCCCGGAGAAGGTCACCGCGCTGGTGAGCACGTGGACCGGGCGGTCCGCGTAGCGCGGCGCGGGCAGGTGCGCTGTCGTCCAGAACTGGCGGGTGGCGCCGGTGGAGCGCTCGTAGAAGTCGTTGAGGTGCACCTGGTCGTCGCGAAAGAAGTAGCTGCACCACATGGCGGCTCCCTCCGGTGTTCCGCCGGAGCAGGCGCGCAGGTCCAGGATGAGCGCGGAGCTGAGGGCGACCAGTTGCATGGCCGCGCCGATCGCGGCGGCGCCTTCGTCGGCGTACGCGATGCGTCGCACGTCGATGAGGCCGACGTTGCCGTCCAGGTGCTCGACCCGGCGGATCCCCTGGTTCTCCGTCCTGAGCAGCGCGAGGAACGCGGCCCGCCCGCCGTCCTCGTCGGCTGGATCCAGCGACTGCGGCTGGTCCGACCACAGCAGCCGCAGATGCTTGTCCGGGCACACCTTCTGAAGGTGAGCGGTCACCGTCTCGCAGAGCGCCGGCCCGTCCAGGTTGTCGTACTCGCCGGCCGCGAGACGCCCTCGGATCGCGGTGTCGATGTCCGCGACCTTCTCAGGAAGGACGTACCCGGCCTCGATCCGGTCCAGGGCCTGCTCGATTATCTGTTCGTTTGAGAGCACGGCGGGCAACGGTAGACCGGAAACAGCCTCACGACGACCGAGTTTCCCGGGGTTCAGGAGCGCGGCAGCATGCCCACGAGCGACGTGATGATGGAGACCCGCAGGGCTGTCCGTAGATCGACATGGTGGATCGCGAGCGCCGGCTCGGACTCGTAGACGGCGAGCAGGCTTGGCGGCGGCGAGGTGTAGGCGGACAACGCGCCACCCATGATCAGGGTGTGCAGGCAGAACAGCTCGGCGTTGTCGCCGAGCTCGGGCAGGTGCCGCCGGACGAGGTCGGCCATCACGGCGAGGTTGCCCAGTGCGGCCCGCTTGTGCCGGCGGACCACCTCGACCGAGACGTTGTGTTCGAGCACCCCGCCCTGCGCGCCGAAGAGATCGCAGAGCACCGTCTGGGCGGCGAGCGACCGGCTGAGCACGTCGGCCGTCTGCTCCGCCCGTTCTATCGGGGACCGGCTCAGGTCGACGCCGTGGGCCAACTCCTGGTCCAGCTCCGCCAGCCAGGTCGTCGTCCGGTCGTCCAGCAGGTCGAGCAGCACCGCCTCGCGGGACTCGAAATAGCGCAGCACCGCCGTCTTGGCCAGGCCGACCCGGCGGCTCAGCTCGTTCAGGGTCACCTCGGCCACCGGCATCTCGTCGAGCATCGCCGAGGTCGTCTCCAGGATGGCCCGGCGTCGGACCTCACGCTGCTCCTCGCTGCGTGCCCGCTGGAACGTCATGACACCAACCCTAGCTTAGGTACCGGCGGTCCCTTGACAGCGTACCGCCGGTACCTTACCGTTTCAGGCATAAGTTACCGGCGGTACCTAAGGAGTCCGAGATGAAGTGGACCGAGCAGCAGATCCCGCGCCAGGACGGCCGGGTGGCAGTGGTCACCGGTGCCAACACCGGGCTGGGCTTCGAGACCGCCCGGCGGCTCGCCGAGCGCGGGGCGTCGGTCGTGCTGGCCGTTCGTGACACGAAGAAGGGCAAGCTGGCCGCCGCCCGGATCAACGGCGACGTCTCCGTACGGGAACTGGATCTGACCTCGCTGGAATCGGTGCGCGCCGCCGCAGCCGGCCTGCGCGCCACCCACCCGCGGATCGACCTGCTGATCAACAACGCCGGCGTGATGTACACCCCGAAGCAGCGCACCCGCGACGGCTTCGAGATGCAGTTCGGCACCAACCACCTGGGCCACTTCGCGCTCACCGGCCTGCTGCTCGACCTGCTGCTGCCCGTGCCCGGCTCCCGGGTGGTCACTGTCAGCAGCGTCGGCCACCGCATCCGCGCCGCCATCCACTTCGACGACCTGCAATGGGAACGGTCCTACGGCCGCGTCGCCGCCTACGGCCAGTCGAAGCTCGCCAACCTGATGTTCACCTACGAGTTGCAGCGCCGACTCTCGGCGCACGGCACCACCGTCGCGGTGGCCGCACACCCCGGCATCTCCAACACCGAACTGGCCCGCAACGCCCCGGCCGTCGTCCGCCGGCCGCTCACCTTGCTCGCCCCGGTGATCACCCAGCCCGCGACGGCGGGCGCGCTGCCCACCCTGCGGGCCGCCACCGACCCGTCCGTCCTCGGCGGGCAGTACTACGGCCCCGACGGCCTCGGCGAGGCGCGCGGCTACCCGAGGCTGGTCACGTCCAGCCCCGACTCCTATGACGTGAGCGTGCAGCAACACCTCTGGGCCGTCTCGGAAGACCTCACCGGCGTGCGGTTCCCGGTGGGCCGGGCGGCCATCGCGGCGTGACAGTGCCCGGGGGCACGCAAATGGTCCGGACGCGGGCAGGGGCCGGCGACCGTGGTCGATCACCGACGGCGGCGGCCCGGCGGGAGGTGTGGCGGTGGTCAGGTGGTCAAGGAGCTGTCGTACCTGCCCTCCGCCGGGTCAGTGCGTCGCGGATGGTGAAGACGACGAGCGAGAGCGGCACGAAGACCCACAGCTGGAGCACGGTGTAGCGGCGCAGCTCCCGGTTGATGTCGGCGCCAGCCAGTTCGGCGTCGAGAGCACCGGGTCGCATCAGCATGAGCGCGTACGTGGACAGCGGTGCGTAGTTGAGACCTGCGCCGGTCAGCCACAGGCCGAACGCCCTGCTGCCGAGGTCGTTCGAGGACGACAGCAGCCAGACGCCCGACGTCACCATGACAACCACGCCGACGAGGAATTCGGCCAGAATGATCCGCCGCCGGCGGGTGGTTCCTCGGCTGCCGTACATGTCGACGGCCGCCAAACGACGAACGTTCATCAGAACGATGGTGCCACCGGCGGACAACCTCCGGGGTGCGGCGGCACAGGCAGCCCGACCAGGCGATCCACTCGCGTTCACGGAAGTCGGGGTGTCCCAGGAGTCCGGGACACCCCGACTTCACGAAACCCGAGTCGATCTTCTGCCACCGGCCGGGAAGCGGGACCCGCGCTGCGGCCAAAGGGCGTTGCCTGCGGGGCGAACCAGGTGAAGGCCTGGTTGTTCGAGGTCGTGTAGCAGGCGGTCGGCGGCTGGCCCCTGGGGCGGGGTTGTCCCGGGCGCTTACGGCTGCGACGGCTCGGGCAGGTTGTGGCGCGCCCAGGCGGCGAAACTCGTGAGGGGAATGCCGAGGGCCCGCGCGTACTCCGGGCGAGCGGGTTGGCCGACAACGTTCATCTGCTCGTGGGAGATGCCGGCCCACTCCGGCATGCCTGCGGCGACCGCCTCCTCCTCGGTCATGTCGGGCGCGGTCAGCTCGGCGCCCAGAGCGTCGGAGAGCGCCTTGGCGATCTCCGTCATCGTCAGGTGGTCGCTCGCCAGCTCCAGCTCGACCCCATGGAACCGATCGGGTTCGGCGATGGCCGCGGCGGCTGCGCGGCCGATGTCGTCGACAGCGACGAGGGAGAGCGAGGTCTGCGGCTTGATGACCGTCGCCAGGCCACCGGCGACGCCCCGGGGGAGCAGGTACGCCACCGAGGGTAGGAAGTTGTCCATGAAGAAGCCCGGCTTGATGAGCGTCCAGTGCGCGAAGCCCGCCTCGCGTACCCGATCCTGGATTCCGGCCTTGGTCGTGTAGTAGGGCTCCATGGTCGCCCAGCGGCCCTCGGCCCAGCCGGGCGCCCCGGTGTGCTGGCCAGCGCCACTGACGGAGGTGTGTACGAACTGCGGCACCTTCGCGGCCAGCGCGCTTTCAATCAGGTTGACGCCCTGGGCCAGCTCGCCGTCGAAGTTGATGGTGTTGCCGTCCATCGCGGGCATCTGCACCGAGAAGACGGCCCGTGCTCCTTGCGCGGCCCGGACCAGCGAGTCGCGATCGTCGAGGTCGCCGGTGACCAGTTCGGCCCCGAGGGCCGCGACCGCCCGCGCGCGGTCGGTCGCAGGATCACGGACCAGTGCCCGGACGGGTACGCCAGCCGCGAGCAGGGCGCGAGCGGTGGCACCGCCCTGCCTTCCTGTGGCGCCGGTGACCAGGACGGGTGCGGGATTGGTGGCCATGCGGGGTCTCCTGTCACAGGGTGAACGATAAACGGCGGGGCCCGCCGTTTATGCTTCGCTAAGATACGGCGGACCCCGCCACTTAGCAACCGTGAGGTGACGCGATGTCCAGCCAGCGTGCGGACGCCCGGCGCAACTACGCGCGCCTGCTGGCCGTGGCCGAGCAGGAGATCGCCGCGCACGGTGCCGACGCGTCCCTGGAGCAGATCGCCCGCATCGCCGGAGTCGGCTCGGCCACGGTGCGCCGACACTTTCCCAGCCGCCACGCGCTGCTGGACGCCGTCTTCCGCGGCGTGATCGACAACCTCGGCGCCCGCGCCCGCGAGCTGTCCGACGCCGCCGACGCGCAGGCCGCGCTGCTGGACTGGCTCGCCGCCGTCAACGGGAACGTCGCCACCATCAGAGGGCTGGCCACCGCGCTGACCCGCGACTGCACGGCCAGCCCCACCGAGGCGCACGAGCACTGCGCCACCGCGCAGCTCACCGAGGCGGGCGAACCACTCGTACTCCGGGCCGCGACGGCCGGCGCGGTGGCACCAGACGTGACCATCGCCGATCTGCTCGCGCTGATCACCGGCATCGCCTTGGCAACCGAGCACCATCCGGATCCCGCCGCCAGCGCGGCCCGACTGCTTGACCTGACGGTAGCGGGAATCAGCCCGTCGTCCTGCTGAAGTACCACCCCGCCCAGCTGCTCACAGTTGGGCGACGACCACCCTTGTGGCCTGGGCGATGACGGCGTCGTCCGGGGTGGCGTCCTTCTTGTCGCGGCTGGACAGCAGGGCGAGCACGATCGGGGCCCGGTCGGGCGGCCAGATCACCGCGATGTCGTTGCGGGTGCCGTACCCGCCGGTCCCGGTCTTGTCCCCGACCACCCAGCCGGCCGGCACCCCGGCGCGGACCAGCGCCGCGCCGGTGGTGTTGCCCCGTAGCCAGCCGATCAGCACGTCGCGGTCCGCCGGTTGCAGGGCAACCCCCACTGTGTACGCCCGGAGGTCGCCGGCCAGGGTCCGCGCGGTGCTGGTGTCCCGCTTGTCGCCCGGCGTTCCCTCGTTCAGCGCGGTCTCGTAGCGGGCGACGTCGGTGACCGTGTCGCCGAGCGCGCGCAGCTTCGCCTCGAACCCCGCTGGCCCGCCGAGGTGGCGCAGCAGCAGGTTGCCGGCAGTGTTGTCGCTGTAGCGCACGGCGGCGTCGGCGAGGGCGCGCAGGCTCATGCCCTCGCCCACGTGCTTCTCGGTGACGGGGGAGTGCGCCACCAGGTCCCGCGCCGAGTACCGCACCACCCGATCGAGTTGGGCGTCGGTGGTGCCGTCGAGCACCTCGGCGGCAGCGAGGGCCTTCCACGTCGAGGCGTACGCGAACCGGTCGTCGGCGCGGTACTCCACAGTGCGGCCGGTGCCCGTGTCGACGGCGTAGATCCCGAGTCGTGCCCCGAACTGCTCCTCCAGCCGCCGGAAATCCTGATCGGCGGCCGGCGACGGGGCGATCGTCACCTGCGGGCTCGGCGTCGTCCGCGCCTCGGTGGCGTCGTCGCCGCCGCTGCCGCACCCCGCCAACGACACCACTGTCGACGCCGTGGCCACCACGATCGCCAGCCGTCGGACCGAAACCGCCATCGTCGTTCCTCCTGTAGCCCCGTCGGTCAGGGCAGGATCTCGACGTACCCGTCGCTGCCGTGTACGCGGATCCGCTGCCCGTCGCGAATCAGCCGGGTGGCGTCGAGCACGCTGACGACAGCCGGCAGGCCATACTCCCTCGCGATCACCGCACCGTGCGTCATCAACCCGCCGACCTCCGTCACCAGCCCGGCGATACCGACGAACAGGGGCGTCCAGCTCGGGTCCGTGTGGGCGGTGACGAGGATGTCACCCGCTTCGAGGTCGGCCTGCGCCATGTCCAGGATGACGCGGGCGCGTCCTTCGACGGTCCCGGAGGACACCGGCACACCGGCCAGGGCTCCGGCCGGCACGTCGTCGCGTCGGTACGCCCCGGTGATCGCCTCGCCGTCGGAGGTCAGCACCCGGGGCGGGGTGAGCGCCTGGTACGACCGGAACGCGTCCCGGCGCTGCCGGATCAGCTCGTCGTCCACCCGATGCGTGCGTACGGCGTCGTGGAACTCCTGGAACGTGAGGTAGAAGACGTCGTCCCGCTCGGCGAGCACACCGGCGCGCACCAGGCGCTCGGCCTCTGCCAGCAGGGCCTGCTTGTAGATGAAGTAGCGGCGGATGATGTCGTACTTCGGGTACTCCCGGTAGCCGATGAAGGTCCGAACCCGGTCGATCATCCGCGCGGTCTCGTCGGCCTTCTGCTCCCCGTCCGGCAGCGCCCGCAGGCGCGTCAACACCTCCTGCGCCTTCTGCTGTGCCTGCTGCTGGCCCTGCTCGAAGCGCTGTCGGGCCACCCCCGGCTCGAAGAGCTTGATGTTGTCCAGGAGCACGGGTACCAGCGTGCCGGGGCGTTCGCTCCACCGCGGCCTGGTGATGTCGATCTCGCCGACGCAGCGCATGCCGTACCGGTCGAGGTACGCCTCGATGGCGGCGCGCGCCTCGGCCCCGCCCGCGACCTTCGGCAGCTCGTCGAGGAAGTCGTCGTGCGCGACGTCGTCGTGCGCGACGTCCTGGAGGAACGCCACCACCTCCGGATACGGACGGAGCACGTCGGCGACGTCGAGCAGCGCCAGCCCCATCTCCGACGTGACGTTGCCGGGGGCGGAGAGGGTGAGGGTGTCGGCGGCGTTCTTCTCGCCCAGCCACTCGTGCAGCCGGTCGTTGAGCCACCAGGTGGCCTCCATGCCGGCCATGATCGCCTGGATGTTCAACGGATCGCCGAGGACCCGCTTGTGCTCCTGGAAGGCATCCAGCAGGAAGTCGAACAGCGCCGTACCGGTCACCGTCGCGATGTCGCGCCGCAGGGCGGCGATGGACGCCTCGCTGCGCTCGATCAGCTCGGTGACGATGGCCGGGTCGGTTTCGATCGAGGTGGACGCGCCGCCGGTCGTCAACCTCGCGGGACCGGCGTCACCGGTGAGCGCCGGGATGAAGTCGGGGCGGTCGAGGAGCGTCTGCAACGCGTCCTTCATCAGTGGATCGGACTTCCCGACCATCTCCAGGAAGCTGCCGCGGCCCGTGGGCGAGGCCAGCAGTCGGGTGGCGTCGACGAACAACCTCCCGCCTGCCTCCCGCATCGGAGCCATCGCCGTCAACTGCCACAGGGAGAGACCCAGCGGCCGCATGGCGTCGGTCATCATCTGCTGGTGACCGACCGACAGGTAGACGTGGTTCTCCTGGTCGTCGGCCGCCGGGATGGGGAACAGCGTGGTGATCGGCCGGCTCTGCACGATCTGGAAGTCGTCGTCGACCAGGCACCACTCGATGTCCTGCGGGCGACCGAAGTGCGCCTCGATCCGTCGCCCGAGCCGCACGAGTCGCACGACCTGCGCCTGCGTCAGCGCCGGCTGCTCCTGCCGCTGCGGGTCGATCGCCACCTCCCGCGTTCCGCCGCCGGGCAGCGCGGCGACGGCACGCTGCTTCGCGGCGACCGTGCCGGCGACGACCTCGCCGTCGCGCACAGTGAAGACGTCCGGGTTCACCAGGCCGGACACCAGGGCCTCGCCGAGGCCGAAGCTGGCGTCCACTGTCGCGACCTTCCGGTTGCCCGTCACCGGGTCCGCCGTGAACAGGATGCCGGAGGCATCCGGAAAAACCATCTGCTGTACGACGACGGCCATCTGAACGGTGCGGTGGTCGATGTCATTGCGCAGGCGGTAGATGACGGCCCGCTCGGTGAACAGCGACGCCCAGCACTGGCTGACGTGCCGCAGGATCGCCTCCGGCCCCACCACGTTCAGGTAGGTGTCCTGCTGACCGGCGAAGGACGCCGTGGGCGTGTCCTCCGACGTCGCGCTGGACCGCACGGCGTAGGCGGCCCGCTCGCCGAACCGGGCGAGCGCGCCGGTGATCGCGACGGCCAGATCGCCCGGAACCGGGGTCTCCTCGATGCTGCGGCGGATCTCCGCGCTGAGCGTGCGAATCGCCTCCCGGTCGTCCGGGCTCAGGCGCGACAGCTGATCGAGCCGATCGTCGATCGACGGCGTCTGCGCCATGATCCGCCGGAAGGCGGCCGTCGTGACGCAGAACCCCGCCGGCACCCGGATGCCGTCGATCCGGGACAGCGCGCCCAGGTGCGCGGCCTTGCCGCCGACGACGGACACCTGCGTCTCGTCGACCTCTCGAAGATCCAACAGCAGTGCCTGGTCGCCGCGGTCCCTGTCCATCGACAACACACCCACGTCTTGCCCCCGTTACCTCGTTTGTGCTGGTCCGGCCGCCGATTCTGCGCCACGACCGGGGTCTTGCCGCAAGCCCCCAGGTGCGGTATACGTTAGAAGTGGCAGGGAGAGTGATCTCCTTGCCGCTTGTTTTCTGTCGGGGCGATCGGGCCCCGTTCAGTCGTAGGGGAGTCGGCGCGGCTCGAATCTCAGCCCTCGGCCGAGCTGCCACGAGGCGGTGGGCCAGGCCGCGACGAAGCCGGCTATCAGCCCGAGCTGACCGGCGAACCAGAACGTCGGGCTGTCGGGTCGCAGGTGTGGCTCCGGAAAGACCACCCGATGCGCGAGGGTCAACCACAGGAACAACGCCACCTCGAACACGGTGATGGTCAGCAGCTCGATCCTGCCGACGCTCGACAGTGCGTGCCATACCTTCGTCAGGGTGCGACCCGGCCCGGCGAAGTACCGGAAGAGCACGGCGATCGTCACCGCCATCAGGTAGTCGCCGGCGTAGGCGACCCACAGCGGGTCCTCGGCCGGGTCGAATCTCACGGCGTACAGGGCGACCTCGGCGATGATGAACCCGAGAGCACAGTGCGCGCCACAGCGGGACACGTGGGTGACGACGATGCCCCGGCGCGGCCGTCGCGGTTGACCCTCCTGCCGCCGTTGCGAGAACGCCTCGGGCCTGCCCCAGTTCCAGTAGAGGCGGACAGCGGCCGGGCCGATGTAGAGGACGGTCACCAGCCAGACGATCTCCATGACCCGGACCGGCTGACGGTTTCCGCGGAGATAGGTGTCGGCCAGCACGACCGCGCAGCTGACGACGCCGACCGTGAGCGAAGCCCACGAGAGCGCTACGAGCCAGGTTGGTTGCATCCCCGCCCCTTCCGCCAGCCGGGCGAGTCTTTCATGGCGTCCTCGTCCGGATCGGCGGATCGGGCGTTCCCGCGTGCCGGCACGGACGGATTCACCCTGCCCGGCCCTGCCCGGACGGAGGAGTGAACCAGCCGGCCGCCGCACTACGTCCTCGCACCCGCCGATGCCATCTCGATCGCGACAACCACGGACCGACTCACGGGTCGTAGGGGCGTCGCCGCGCTGGCACACTCTCGGGCATGGTCGACTGGTATTCGCGGGCCGAAGTGGACGGCGACGTCGTCCGAATCTCGGAACCGCACGTCAACGAGCTGTTGTCGGCGAACTTCTGGTGGTTGCGGGGCAACGATCGGGACATCGTGATCGACGCCGGGCTCGGTGTCGTCGCCCTGCGGCAGGCGATTCCGGGCCTGTTCGAACGCGATCCGATGGTCGTGCTCACCCACGCGCACCTCGATCACGTCGGTGGGGCGTCGGAGTTCGGGGACCGGGCCGCCCACCCCGCCGAGGCGGGGATCTTGGCGGCGGGCGTACCGGCGAGCCTGTACGGCGCGGAACTCTTCGACAAGCTGGGCATCGACGCCGCCGGGGAAGCCGTCCCGGAGCTCATGATCGACGTCCTGCCCGAACCCGGCTACGACCCGGCTGCCTACCGCGTCGCACCCATGACCCTGAACCGCCTGCTCGACGACGGCGACCGGATCGACCTGGGCGGACGGGTGCTGACCGTGCTGCACCTTCCCGGCCACACGCCGGGGAGCATCGCCCTGCTGGAGGAACACACCGGGACCCTGTACCCGGGCGACATCATCTACGAGGGCGCCCTGATCGACGATCTGCCGAACTCCGACGTGACCGCGTACCGGCGAAGCATGGAGTTTCTCGTCGACCTCGACGTGTCCGCCGTCCATCCCGGCCACGGGGACAGCTTCGACCGGACGCGCCTTCGCCAGTTGGCCGAGACCTACCTGCGCAGGACGGCGTAGGGCGCGCCTGCCGATCTTGACAGCGGGTGACGCGGTTAGGGTGTTCGCCATGATCGAGGACGTCGTATGCCGTTGACGAATCCGTGGCTGTCGGAGCCCACGCCAGCGAAGCGTCTCGATCGCGAACGGCTTGAAGAGCGCCTGCTCAACCTGTTGTCGTCGCAGAACATGTGTGTACTCGCGACCACGGGTCCGGACGGGCCGCTGGCCACGCCGGTGCGGTACTACCCACTCGGTTTCGCGGTGCTCTTCACCGCGGCGCCACGGTCGCCGAAGATCCGCAACATCGCCGCCGACCCGCGTGTGTCCATCGGCATCTTCGCGCCGCTGGTCGGGTTGGCCAGCAGCCGCGGTGCCCAACTGTTCGGGACGGCCAGGGTGCTTGCGCCGGAGCATCCGGACCGCGCGCACTACTGGGCGGCGGTTCGATGGGAGAACGAGCACGCCGAGCGGGGGCGGGCGCTGTCCGAGCCGCCCAAGGACACACTCGTGGTCGTCGAGGCGGATCGGATCGTCTACACCGAGCACTGGTTGCGCCGTGAGGGTTTCGCGCCACGCCAGTTCTGGCGTCGCTCCGTCAATGACGAAAGCTGACCTATTGCATAATTCGGTACGTGCCTCCCAAAAGGGAAACTTCACGGCTGACCCGTAACCCGGGCCGCTTGCTGGCCTTCAGCGACGGCGTCTTCGCGATCGCCGTGACGATCCTCGTGCTGGAGATCCAACCGCCCCACGACTTCGGGAACCTCGTCCAGGGGCTCGGTGCGCTGTGGCCGTCGTACCTGGCGTACACGCTGAGCTTCCTGCTCATCGGGCAGGTGTGGGTGAATCACCACGTCATGTTCGACCGCGTCCGGCATGTCGACCGAGGGGTCCTGTTCCTCAACACGTTGCTGCTGATGGTCATCGCGTTCCTGCCGTTCTCCACGTCACTGCTCGCCGACGCGCTGCGCGCCGAGCAGGGGCTGCGCGCGTCGGTCGTCGTCTACGGCGGCACACTGTGGACGGCCGCGGCCCTCTTCAACATCGTGTGGGCGCACCTCCGCCGGGCCGAACTGCTGGACCCCGGCCTCGGTCGCTTCGGTGCGCGAGCCATCGGCCGCCGGTTCGCGCTCGCGCTGGTCTGGATCGGCTCCGGCATCCTCGTCGGCGCGATCGTGCCGATCGCCGGTGTGGCGATCATCGCCGCGTTCCTGCCCGCCTACCACCTGCCCATCCGCGGCGAGTACGGCGAGAACGACGACACCGCCGAGCAACCGGCCGACTAACTAGAGTCGGTGGAATGCGGATCAGGATCGACGGCAGCGATCTCCCAGGTCGGCGTGCCGGTGCGGAGGCCGACGCGCTGCGGCGGGGCAACGTGCACGTCGGGGTTCAGCGCAAGGCCGACGTCGTCGACCAGGTGCCGGCCGACGCGACAAGCGCCACCTGGTCCTTCGAGGTGTCCAGCCGCGAGATCGACGGAGCGCTCGACGTCGGTGGCCCCTGGGTACACGGCCGCCCCGGGGCGCGGTTTCTCTATCTGAGCTGGGGCGCGGTGACCCAGGACGGCTTCGCGATGTTCCGACGAGCCAAGTTGATGTTCACCGACGTGCCGACCGAGCTGCTGCGCGCCGCCCACGAGGGCAACGGGACGCTGGTCGGCCGGCTCGGGTTGACCGATGCCGCCGGTGGGCCGATCTGCGCTCGGGTGCACCCGAGCGCCATCGCCTGGGTCGTGGAGTGAGTGGAGTGGCGGCCATTAATGACACCGGAGGCAGGGACCGCGTCAGTCAGACTCCTCTCTGATGATCTGGCGCGCCACCTCGGTCGACAAATGGAGTGCAGCGGCTGCGTGCGGGACCATTTTGGTGGGATGAACCGTGCCATGTCGATCAACAGGTTCGAAGTTGCGATCGAGATCGAGTTGGACTGCTGCCCGTCCGGTGCCAGGCCGGTATTCCCAGTTGAACGCAAATGGATGCTTGTCCTCATGCTTGGCGCGACCGATCTCAGCGTCGAACCACTTGCTGTCGCGAATGAAAATCAGCACGCATATTTCAGTCCGAAGAGTTAAGAGCGGCACGGTTATTCCGCAGTAGCGCATTTCTACAACGCCGCTCCGGACGGCGTCGCGGAGTCGTCGGATTGGCGGCACGAAGTCGAGCGCCGCATCGATGTGTTGGGTGCTGTCCTCTAGGTCTTTGTATCCGAATAGCTCCTCTGCGTACTCCCGGACGACGGTCTGTTCGATCGAAAATTCGTCCCCCCACTTCCGCCAGTTGCGACTGATGGGTGCGAAGATCCCAGACGGCGCGACGTGCGCGTACCCGGGATGGGTGAGGACCTCCTTGGAGCGAGGTACGAGCAGCGCACTGTAGCTACCGTCGGCGTGGGTGAATATCATTGTGGTTGCGACGGAAAGAGCAGCGGCGCGGAATCTGCCGTCAAAGATTATCGATTGGTCGTGCTCGTCGGTCGTATCATCCCGGGGATGACTGGCAACTTGGTTGTGAAGCCACTCCCGGCGATGAAGCTGAAAGAGGTCGATCTGGTCGTCGGGGGAAGCGCTTTGGGCGTTGATGAATTCCCGCTCAAGCATCTCGGAGGTCGCGACCGAGTCGAAATATGTGCCGGATCGCGCATCGATCCGTAGGTGGCCGTCGACCCGTTTGATGCGCTCGAAGGCGTAGGCGGCACCGTTGTGACTCGACCTCGTTGTGGCCCTACGTTGCAGGTAGTAGTACTCCTCGGCACCTCTTGGGTCGAAGCCGCGTGAGCAAGGCTTGCCAGCGGAGTCCGAACCGAGGTCGTAAGTCGCAAAGGACGGCTCGATCTCATCATCGAGTCGGTCCATTGGGCCATTGCTTTCGTCTAGTCGAGGGCTGCGCTGGCGATCCGTAGATTCCGCCAGGCTCGCCCAAATCGGGAATTCGTGACCGCCGAAGGTCACCAGGTTGTGATCCGGGTACAAGCCGCGCAGCGTCTTCTTCCACCCGTCCGCGGAGAGGACGCGGTGTTCCTTCGCAGGATCAGGGGCGAAGCGCAGAGCGCCGAGGTCCGTCCCGCCCAGGTGTTGGCCCCGCCTAAGTTGGTTATCTTCGGCCTGGCGGGCCACGAGAAGGTCGACCTTTCCCTCCAGGCGAGCGAGGTGGGGTGGCCGATGACGGTCGATGATAAGATGATATGCATCGATGAGGCGCCCGATATGGTCATCGACCGATGGCGGCAAGTGCCCAAAGTCTCCGTTGTCACGATTTCTTTCAAGGCCGTTTCGTACTTCCTTGCGGAAAGCATCCCAGCCCACCTTGGTCGATGCGGCATCTCGAAAAGCTGCCTTAACGTACTGGTCGCGGAACAGTGCGAGAACTGCCTCGGGCTCATCGCGGAAGCACTCGACCAGAGCGGCGACGTAATACTCTTCGTATTCTCGTGAGGGTTGAGTGGGATCATATCCCACAATTTTGGCCACCCGAATGATCGTTTCATTTCGCCGGGCGGCGTTCCCTAGCGGTACGGCAGATGCTTTGGCGAGTATTCCGGCGACTGTCTCCAGGAGGGCCATGTCGCTTCCAAAAGGTCGAGGGGCATGACTGATTCAAGGTATCGGACACGCCACCCGGAGCGGTCCTACGGATGGGGGACTTGACGCACCAACGGGACAGTGATGGCGAACGCAATGACCAGGGTCGCCTACTTCGTTGAGTAGTTGGATCATAACGAAGACTGCGTCTGGTGGATCCTCGGCGAGGCGTTGTTCGAGGCGGCGCCCCTGGTGCGCGCCGTGTCACCAATGGTTGTGACCCGTTCAAGGCACGTCTTAGCTGCCGAAGTCGACGCCACTGAGGGAGACGGAGCGGTACGCGGCGAGGTGTTCGGCCTGCGCGGTGATGGCCTGACGTGTGGCGTCCGACAACCGGTGCCACGGCTGGACCGCGACGGTGAACGTCCTGCCGGACTTGCGGGGACGCCAGGTGCCGACCACCTCGCCGTCGACCAGGACGGCGCCGGGGCGACCCAGCACCGGCCACAGCTCCTTGGCGTGGGCGGTGTCCGGCACCAGCGTTGCCCGGTCCTTGGCCTGCAAGAACAGGTCGAACGGGCCGAGCAGGCGGGTGCACCTGCCCTCGGCGGACTCCAGCGTCTCCTCGTCGGCGACCAGCAGTGAGCGCACCTCGCGGTCGACCGTCACCTCGATCACATCCTCGGGCCAGTGCGCCTTCACGTCCTTCACCGGCGCGTCGAGGTAGTCGGCGACCTGTTTCGGGGTGGCCGGACCGAGCAGGCGAAGATACGCGCGGATGAGGTCGAAGCGGTCACCCGCGGTGGCTGCCTCCCTGAACCCGGTGATGCGGCGCAGGACCGGGGGTGAGGTGTCGAGCTGCAACTCCAGGCCGGCCCGCACGGCGGCGAGCCGGAACGGCATCTCGTAGAGGTGCGTGGCGTCACACGGACGGCAGAACCGCAGATAGGGTTCGGGCAGCATGGTGGCCAGGCGGCCGGAGACCTCGCCCTTGACCGTCGGCGTGCTGACGATGGCACGCATCCGGTCGGCGATCTCGTCCAGGGCTGCCAGGGTGTCGATGCCGGCGGCCCTCAACGGTTTCGCGGCGTCGTAGATGCGCTTGCCCGCGTCGGCCTCGGAGAAGGGTTCCACGGCGGCCGCCACCTTCGCCACGTCGGCCCGGCGGTAGAGGTGGGGAGCGCCCCGTACCGTCCACAGCAGGGCCAGATCGGTGGGGGCCAACCCGGTCACGTCGACCCCGCGTACCGCCAGCGCCCACCGGGCGCCGTCCGGACCGGTGTTCTGCACGCCGAGGTCCAGGACGGTGGTGTCGGCGAGCGTGCCCTCGTCCCGGTCGAGCTGCTGGGCCTGGACCCGGAAGTTCATCACCTGGTGCCGATCGACCATGTCAGCACCCTAGTTGGGGCGGCGCTCCCGGTGGGTCCAGGCGCGCAGCGCCCATTCGACGGGGCCGTACCGGAACCGCCGCAGCCACCACGAGCTGACCATGAGCTGCACCGCGAAGATCACCAGTGCGATCAGCAGTGTCTGTGCCGGTGAGGTGCGGCCGACCAGGCCCCACCCGAGGCCGGTGAAGACGAGCACGCACATGAGCGACTGGGCCAGGTAGTTCGTCAGGGCCATCCGCCCAGCGGGCGCGAACGCGCCCGCGAGGCGCGGCCGCCGCGTGAACAGGCGCAGCAGGGTCGCGGCGTACGCGGCGGCCAGGAACGGCGCGGTGACGATGCTGACCATCAGTCCCGTCAGGTCTGCCGTGGAACCACCGACCGCGAACACGACGGCACCGGCCAGACCGATCGGATACCCCACCCGTTCGCACCGGCGCAGCAGGCCCTCGTGGGCGGGCACGGTGGCGAGAAGCCGGTGCTTGCCGGCGGCGAGGCCGACGAGGAACGCCGCGAACGCCAGGGGCCCCTGCACGGCCAGACCGCCGATCATCGCCGGCATCGACCGCAGGTGCTCCAGGACGACATCGCCGAGGCCGCCGCCCAGGGCCAGCGTCGAACGCGCACCGGCGCTGACCGCGGCGGCCTCGTCCGGAACCAGTGTGGCACCGAGGACAGCGGCGATCCCGACCACGACGGCGATGCCGCCGATGATGGTCGCCGCCGCGACCAGCGCGGTGCGGGGTTGGATCCGCCGGACCGCGAGCAGCACGAGACCGAGCAGCGCGTACGTGGTGAGGATGTCGCCGTGGAACAGCAGCACCGCGTGCAGCGCGCCGAGAACGAACAACCCGGTGAGCCGGCGCAGGAACGCCGGGCGGAACGCCACTCCGCGCCGAGCCGCTGAGTCGAGTTGCAGGGTGAAGCTGTAGCCGAACAGAAAGGCGAACAGCAGGTACGCCTTCATCGCGAACAACAGCTCCACCGCGCCGGCGATCAGCAGGTCGACTGTGCCGTGCGTCGGATCGTCGACCAGGTGGAAGTCGTAGCCGGAGCTGAAGAACGCGATGTTCACCAGCAGGATGAGCAGCAGCGCGCTTCCGCGCAGCGCGTCCACGACGGTGATTCGGGCGAGGGCGTCCCCGGGCGAGGGCTGTGGGTGGCCGTCGCCCGGTCGGTCGAGCCCTGTCACATTCATGGTGTCCAGCCTCCGGAGGGCGACCCGGCGCCGTGAAGTGTTTCCGTCACACGGACTGTCGTGACGAAAAGATGCCATCCCTGCGGTGGGGGAGGCGATGTCCCTCCGCGCGGCGATCCGTCCGTGCCGCCGTTCGGCGACGGTGATCTCGGACGTACCAACGCCCGCCGCTGATGGAGACGACGCCGTGACTCGAACACCACACACGAAGACCATGCCCGCACCACCGCCGTCCTGGGCCCGCCGTGCCGGGCACGTGGCATGGATCGCCCCCGTACTAGGGTTCATCCCGCTGCACGTGCCATGGATTCTCGGCATCCCGCTGTTCGCCAATCCCGACCCGTTCCGCGAGTGGTACCACGGTCGCGGGCCCGGGGTGGGGGATCACCCCGTCGACGGGTTCCTGGGCCTGCCGGCCGGCGCGTTCTACCTGGGCCTGCTCTGCGTCCTGGCCGGGCTCGGCGGCGTTCTGGCGCTGGGACTCATCAAGGACTGGGGGGTGGTCTTCCCCCGGTGGGTGCCGTGGCTGCGCGGACGTCGGGTGCCACAGTGGTTGCCGCTGACGCCAACGGTGCTGGGGTCCGCCCTGATGATCGGTTATTCGGCGACCCTGCCCTGGCAGTTCGCCGCGGACCTGGGGGAGTCCAGCGCGGATGACATCTTCACCCCGACCGGCGTCCTGATCGGCCTCCCACTCCTGCTGGCCTGGGCGGTCGCGTTGCCGCTGACCGGTTGGTCCTACTACCGCCGTACCCGTCGGCCGCGACGCGACCGGCGGCGCCGGTCGGCGGATGACCGACCAGCGTCGCAGGCCGGGTGGCCCAGCATCGGGTGACGGCCTCAGGCCACCAGGGAAACCCGCCCGTTGTCCAGGTCGTAGCGGGCGCCCACCACCCGCAGCGCACCCTCGTGCACCTTCTCGGAGATGATCGTGCTGCGTGCGCTGAGCGCCCGCACCTGGGCGGCGATGTTGGCCCGCACCCCGTTCTCCACGGGGTCGCCGGGCTGATCGAGCACCGGCTCGACGACCGGGCGCAGGGCATCCACGATGGTGCCGATGTGCCCGGGCGCCGTACCGCCGGTGTGGATGGCGTCGATGGTGGCGGTGATCGCGCCGCAGCGTTCGTGGCCGAGGACGACGA
Organism: Micromonospora sp. NPDC127501; assembly: GCF_040302185.1. Lineage (NCBI taxonomy): Bacteria > Bacillati > Actinomycetota > Actinomycetes > Micromonosporales > Micromonosporaceae > Micromonospora > Micromonospora sp. NPDC127501. Next base: position 74,172 of record NZ_JBEORJ010000014.1, read on the forward strand.
TCAGCAGGCTGCCGAACTCCTCCACCGCGAACTCGACGCTGCCGAGCAGCAGGTCGTCGACGATGTTGCCGGCCACCCGGTTGTCGAACAGGTCACCCAACCCCTGGTCGAAGAGCACCTCGGGAGCCACCCGCGAGTCCGCGCAGCCGACCGTGATGGCGAACGGGTGCTGCCCGGCGGCGAGCCGGTGCAGGTCGGTCAGGCCCTGGTGCGGGTGCCGGCCGTGGCCGGAGGTGAACCGCCGATTGCCGGCCTGTAGCCGACGCAGCGCCTCCGTCGGCGTGTCGACCGGGTTGTCGGCTGGGGCGGCGGAGGCGGCGGACGGGCTGGCTGCGGCCGCGCCGAGCGCGACGGCGGCCGCGCCACCGGCGGTGAGCAGCGAACGGCGGGACAGGTGGGAACGTGCCACGATCATCTCCCTGAGGTGAGGCATCTCGCCTCTTCCTACCAGCCCGCCGTCCACATAGGTGGTTGCCGTGCGGTGGCCAGTGGGCGACGGTGAAACGCCGCTGACCGCACGCGCAGTGGCGGACGCCGAGCAAATTGATCATCGTCTGGGCATCGGCTATCGTGCGCGTCCGTGAAACCTTCCCGTCTTGCCTCAGCCATGTTGATCCTTGCCGTGTCGACGGCCCTCGCCGCCTGCGGCGACACCGACAAGGCGACGACCGCCGGATCCACCACGCCCGCTCCCACCTCCGCAGCCCCGTCCGCGGCGGCCACCTCCGCTGCCGCCACTCCCGCCTCGCCACCCGCCGGGGGCGCGGCGACCGACAAGCAGCTCTGCGAGGCGGTGAAGAAGGCCAGCGACGAGATGAGGACCGAGATGGTGAAGGTCGTCACGACTGGCGACGCGTCGGCGGCGGACTTCAACAAGATCCTGACTGGGCTGGAGCAGAAGGTGAGCACGGTCGCCTCCACCGGCGGCGGCAAGTTGGCCGACACCCTGCGGACGTTCGCCGCGGAAGCGGCCAAGGCTGCGGCCGCGGCGGACCCGGCGACCGCCGCCGACAACCCGGCCTTCGAGAAGGCCGGCAAGGAGGTCAACGCCGCATGCAAGGCGGCCGGCGTCAGCGTGAATCTCTGACTGACGTGATGTCATGACGGACGGCCCCCACGTCTGAACGTGAGGGCCGTCCGTCGACGACGGAAGCGGTGGTCAGCCGCCGGCGAAGGTCGTGTCGACGCCGCACTTGGCGTTCTGGTTGAGGCAGGACTTCACCAGGTCGCCGAGACGCTCCGGCTCCCAGGCGTTCATGAAGTCGCCGTGCATGGACGACGGCTTGCCGGAGGAGAGGCTGAGGCCGTCACCGCCCAGCGACTCGTAGTTGACCATGAAGGACAGATCCGGCACGGCCACCGGGTACTTGCCGGTGCAGACGCCGTTCACCGGGTCGCCCATGTGCGACTTGTGGTCGGGCGAGTCGATGTTCCTGCCGTCCCAGCAGTCCTTGAACACGAGCTGGAAGATCAGGTTGCCGCCGGGGGCGCACTTCGGCCAGTTGCCGTCGGCGCTGCGGCCGATCTCGGCGCTGCCCGCGCACCAGAACTGGTTGCTACCGGCGTTCTTCGGAGTGTCGACCTGCCGCTTGGCGTCGCCTTCGACCACTACCAGGCCCGGCGGGAAAGGCTTGACCGTCGACGGGTCCTTGACCCGCGAGCCGTAGTAGACGCGCATGCTCTTGATCGGCACGGCCTTGCCGTCCTTGCGCAGCTCCGGGGTCCAGTAGGCGCTCTTGTCCCCGGGGGCGTTGCAGGTGTTCGCCGCGGCGAACAACTTGTCCGTCGTGGTGAAGGCGTCGATCTTCGGGCCGAAGAAGGTGTGCATGTGGGAGGCGCCGGACAGGCCAGGCAGGACGATCGGGTCGTCCGGGGCGGAATTCGCGACGCCGCAGTCGGTGTGGAACTCCGGCACCCGGGTGGTGCCCGGCGGCACCGCCTTCGGCTTGATGGCGTCGAAGGCCGCCAGTTCCTTGCTCCACTTGGCCTGGTCGACGGGCACCCAGCCGCCGGCCGGTGCGCTCGGCGGGACGGACGCCGACGGGGACGCGGTGGAACTCGGCGTGGCCGAAGGGGTGGCCGACGTGCTGGGCGCGGCCGACGTGCTCGGCGAGGTGCCCGTCGCGGGGCCGAACGTGAACCAGTTCAGGTTCACGAAGTCCGACGTCGAGGCGCTCGTCATGACCGCGAAGACGGTCTGCGCGCCGGCTGGCACAGCGGACGCCTCGGCGGTGACGGTGGTCCACTTCTGCCAGCCACCGGTCTGGGTGATCGGGAAGCTGGCCAGCAGTGGACCGTTCTGCGCGCCGAGGCGCAACTCGACTGTGCCGCCGGCGGCGTTGTGCGAGGCGACCCGGGCCGTCAGGTCGACGCCCGTCACCGACACACCGTCGAAGCGCAGCCAGTCGCCGCTGGCCAGCCAGCCAACGTTCCGGCCGCCGTCGGCGTCGCCGGTGCCCTCGGTCTGCGCGCCGGACTGTGCCGCGAAGGCCTCTGCCTGCACCCGGCCGGGCACGGCGACCTCTTCGGCCTGGGCGCCGGCGATGTAGATGCCGCTGCCGGCCAGCGCGGCGACGACCGCTGAGGCGAGCGTGATGCGAGTGAGGCGACGCCGCTTTCGTGCCCGGTCCGGCGGTGCGACGTGCGCGGGGGGAGTCCGCATTGCCAGTGGTTTCCTTCGAGTCGACGATGAAGCTCTGTCGGAAGGAGTATGTGCACGTCAGAGGCCTTCATCAACTCGCCGGAAAAGAATTAAGGAGGCATGTCGACAAGTGTCCTGGCAGCCAGCGTGGCGGCTCCGGATGACAATTTTTTGCCCCCACAGCCTTAAGTTTCTTTTAAATCCCGCCACCCCCTTCTGGTTCGATGATTACGAGTTTTGAGTAACAAATTATGGCCGAATTATCGGCTTCAGTCGCTCACCGGTTCGACGCGGATGGCCGGCGACAGGGCGCGCAGGAAGTCGGGCGCGTCGAACATCTCGCCGGCGGAGGCGACGCCGCTGGTCCTCGTCCGACCATCGAGGACGCGCCGAACCGCCTCCACGGCCAGGGGCGCGCTGACGGCGTAGATGTCCCGGCCGGTGGCCACGAGGCGGCGGCGCGCGTCGCCACGACGCACGATGACGTCGACCGTGAACGTCTGCGCTGACCGGCCCAGCCCGTCGACCGCGACCGGCGCCGCCGCGGCGGCCAGGTCGGTGGTGGCGTCGACCGTCATGTAGGTGCGGACCTCGGGGATGAGCAGGTGACGGGGGATGGTGACGACGTCGGCCATGGTGAACTCACCGAGGACGGTGCGCCGGCCCAGCGGCGCGGGGAAGTCCCAGTCCATTCTCGGCAGCTCCCCGCCGGAGTGGTACTCCAACCGGCCCCCGGTGTAGCGCACCCGACGGCCGGCGCGGCGCTCGCGGGAGACGACTCCCGCGGCGACCGTCCCGGCCGTCGGGTGCCAGCTGCTCAGTCCGTACGCGACGTGTGCCTCGTCGGCCGACGTCCAGTCGCCCATCGCCGTCGTCGCGAGCAGGTCACCGAGCCCGCCGAAGAAGGCCATCGCCGGGACCACCGCGACACCCGCCGCCCGGGCGCGCTCGGTGAAGTGCGTGAACGTGTCGAGGTTGGCCTCGATCTCGGCCGCCACGTCCACGTACGGGATTCCGGCGCGCAACGCTGCCTCGATCACACCGGCGGCGGTCGACGCGAACGGGCCGGCGCAGTTGATGACCGCGTCCACGCCGGTCAGCGCCGCGTCGAGCGAGGCCGGATCGTCGACCGACGCCACCCGGTAGTCGAGCCCGAACGCCGCCAGCTGACGCGCGTCGCGGCCCACCGGCAGGGCCCCGAACCCGCGCTCGACCAGCTCCGCCATCACGAACCGCCCGGTGTGCCCGTACGCCCCGAACACCGCCACGCTGTGGCCCATCGTTGCCTCCTCGAAAGATCGACTGGGACCAGCCTCGCGCAGCGGCCGGCGGCCGACCAGTGTCGGGAACGCCAACCCCCGTACAGTTTCGGACATGGCCCTTGTCGCGATCGCCGCCACCGACGGGATGCTGCACTTCGAACTGGCCCTGGCCTGCGAGGTCTTCGCCCACGACCCCTCCGGCCTGGCCGACCCCTGGTACGACGTGGCGATCTGCGGCCCCGGCCCGGTCCTGGTCGGGCGCTTCCTGGTGGCACCCGACGACGGGTTGGACCGCCTCGCCCGCGCCGACACCGTGATCGTCCCATCGGTCGAGGACGTCGACGCGGACGTACCCCCCGACCTGATCGACGCCGTCCGCGCGGCCCACCGGGCCGGCGCCCGGATGGTCTCGCTGTGCACCGGCGCGTTCGTGCTGGCCGCTGCCGGGGTGCTCGACGGGCTGCGGGCCACCACGCACTGGGCCCACACCGAGGCGCTGGCCGCCCGCTATCCCCGGGTACGGGTCGACCCGGACGTGCTCTACGTCGACAACGGCACCGTGCTCGCCTCCGCCGGCAAGGCCGCCGCGATCGACCTGTGCCTGCACCTGATCCGCCGCGACCACGGCTCGACGGTCGCCAACGCCGTCGCTCGCCGCCTGGTCGTGCCACCGCACCGCGCCGGCGGTCAGGCCCAGTACGTCACCACCCCGGTTCCGGCCCGTGACGACCACCCGCTGGCCGCCCTGTTTCCCTGGGTGCTGGCCCGGCTGGACCGGCCGCTGGCCGTCGAGGACCTGGCCCGGCAGGCGAACATGAGCTCCCGCAACCTGGCCCGCCATTTTCGGTCGGCCACCGGCACCACTCCACTGCTGTGGCTGTCGACGCAGCGGATCCGCCGCGCCCAGGAGTTGCTGGAGCAGACCGACGACAGCATCGACGCCATCGCCCGGGCGGCCGGCATGGGCACCGCCGCGACGCTGCGTCGACACTTCCACCGCACCGTCGGCGTGCCGCCGGACGCGTACCGGCGCACCTTCCGGGCCGCCGGGCCGGCCGTCGGCTGACCGTGCCGTCAGCGCTGGTCGGGGCGTTGGCGGGCGAACGCGTCGCGCTTGCCCCAACGGCCGGGGATGTCCAGGAGCGCGATCCGCCCGAAGGCGGTGGGCAGCGCCGGGTCCACGGCCAGATGGTCTTCGTGCGGGTTGATACCGAGCATGGTGCGGATCAGCAGCATGGTGGCGCCGCTGGACCACGCCTGCGGACTGCCGGCGGTCGGGTACCGGATCGGAAACTTGGTGGTGTCACGGTCGAACCCGCCGAACGCCTCGGGTAGCCGACCCTCGAAGTAGGTGGCGGCGGAGAGGATGCCCTCGGCGATGCGGGCCGCCTCGTTGCCGAACCCGTAGCGGCGCAGACCCCAGGCGATGAACGAGTTGTCGAACGGCCAGACCGTGCCGTTGTGGTAGCCGAGCGGGTTGTAACGGCGCTGCCCCTCGGCGAACGTCCGCACCCCCCAACCGGAGAAGAGCGCCGGACCCATCAGGTGCTCGACCACCCGGGGCGCCCGCTCCGGTGGCACGATGCCGCTCCACAACAGGTGCCCGATGTTGGACGACAGGCTGTCCACGGGGGTGCCGTCGTGGTCGAGCGCGAGGGCGTAGAAACCGCGATCCTCCAGCCAGAAGTCCCGGTTGAACCGCTCGTACAGGGCAGCCGCCTCGCTCTCCAGCCGCTCGGCGAAGGCAGGATCACCCCAGAAGGTACGGGCCAGCCTGGCCCCCCGGATCTTCGCGTCGTAGGCGTACCCCTGGGTTTCGCAGGTGGCCCTCGGGAAGCCCGGCAGCCGGCCGTCGGCGTAGGAGATGCTGTCCCAGGAGTCCTTCCAACACTGATTGTCCAGGCCGGTGGCCCGGTTGCGTCGCTGGTACCAGATGTAGCCGGTGGAGTTCAGGTCCGCGTACAGGTCGATCCAGGCCAGGGCAGCCCGGGCCTCCTGCTCCAACTCCGTCACCAGCGCGGTGTCGCCGCTCCACCGCTCGTACTCGTCGAGCAGCACCACGAACAGCGGCGAGGCGTCCACGGTGCCGTAGTAGGGGGAGTGTGGCTGCTCCTCGAACGCGGCCGACTCCCCGTAGCGCAGCTCGTGCAGGATCCGGCCCGGGTCCTCCTCCAACACGTCGTCGGTCCGAGCGCCCTGCAACGACGCGAGGATCCGCAGTGTCGGTGGGGTCAGCGACGGGGTGACCGGCAGGGTTTGCAGGCAGGTCAACAGGCTGTCGCGACCGAACAGGGTCATGAACCAGGGCAGGCCGGCCGCTGGCACGCTCGCCCCGCCCAGCGAGAGCGGGGCGAAGCGCAGCGCGGCCAGGTCCACCAGGCTGCGGTGGTACACCTGCTGGAGGCCGACGCTGTCGGTGTCCAGGGTCGGGGCCGCCGCGACCCAGGCCTGCACGCTCGTGGGCAGGGTGGAGTCGTCCGGCCGTAGGGCCCGCAGGGCGGACCGCAGGTCGACGCCGTCCGGGCGCAGCGCCAACATGACGGCCTGCAACCGGGTGGACCACTGCTGCCCGGGGCGCAGCCGGACCGCGAAGCCAAGGCCGTCCGGGCCGAACTCCGCGGGCTCGCTGGCCGACACGACGACCTCACGCCGGTAGGTGCCGCGCCGGTAGCCCAGGCGCAACTCGTTCGGGCCGACGTGCGTGTAGTGCGCGCCGCTCTTCTCGCCGACGTCGAACTTGATCTCGAAGATGTCGGCGAAGTCGGCGGCCACCTCCAGACGCACGTCGAGCGTCATGTCCCGCTCGCCGTAGTTGAAGATCGTCAGCGACTCGGTGAGGTCCGGGCCGATGCGCCTGCGCCGAATGGCCGACACGTCGGCCTCCACGTAGTCCACCGCCGCGCCCGGCACCGCGAAGAACGTGACCTCGAAGTACTGGCTGTCGTCCACCGACAACGCGGTCATGCACTCGCCGTTGACGGTGAGCCTCCAACGGGACAGGAAGCGCGTGTCAGCGGCGAAGAGGCCGACCGGGGTGCTCGGGGATGACTGCACGTCGCCGCTGGCGTCGGACACCATGAAGGTGTTCCCGTCGATGCACGCCACGGTGCCCGCGATGTCCCTCACCGGTCACGCCCACTGTCGGGATCGTCGCCCTGAAGCCGCCCTGGCTCTCGCGGAAACAGCCGCCCGATGCGCAACGCCAGGGCGAGATCACCGTCGACCATGATCTCGCCCCGGGTGATCGCCGCCAGCCCGTTCACCTCGCCCCGCGCCATCGCCTCCGCGAGCTGCGCGGACACCTGGATCACCGTGGTGGCGGGGGCATCGCTTCGGGTCACCCGCATCCGGCCATGATCGATGTCCAGCAGCCACTGCTCCAGGTTGCCGTCGTCGCGGATGTCGAATCGCACGCTGCCACAGACCTTGCTGAACCGTGGATCCTGGCCAGCGACCGTCAACCGCTCGAAGAAGGCGCTGGTCTCCGACATCCCACCTCCTCGGGCGCTGGTAAGAGCGCATGCCGGCTACCCGCTGCCGCGTACTCCTAACGCCGGGTGGTGCCCCCTTGTTCAGGGTGCGAGCGACAAGCGGGTCCAGGTGGTCGCGTCCGTGGTGACGAGGACGTGGTCCGGCTCGCCCGCCGACCCGTCGTCACGCCCGAAGAGCCAGGCGTAGCCGGGTGCGACACTGACCGAACCGACGAGCCGGCCGTACTCCCGGGCGACAGTGAAATGCCGCCCGTCGTCGCGGCTGACCAGCAGCCGCGCCCGGCGGTCGGGTTCGGTGCCCCCACCGGGAGTGATGGCCAGCAGGGACCCGTCCAACCCCACCGTGAGGTCGTAGTGCGGCTGCGCCGGCAGCGCGGCACCGGTGTCCGTCCAGGTCTTCGCGCCGTCGGTGGTCCGCAGCAGCCGCACCTCGCCACCCGCCGTCGACGACTGGGTCAGCGCGTACCCTTCCCGGTCGTCGAGCCCGACCGCCGTGATCACCACCGCGTCGTCGCCCGCCTCCCAGGTGGTCCAGGTCGCGCCTCGGTCGGCGCTGCGGGCGACGGTCGACCCCTGGGAGCCGCCTGTCTGGTACGTGGCCCAGATGCTGCCGTCCCCTGCCGGGTAGAGACTGAACAGCGACCGTGACGTGGGCGCCGGGGTGGTGAGGCGGTACACCGTTCCACTCGACGGGTCCACCGCCAGCGGCTCCGACACCGGCGCACAGCCGAATCCGCAGGGGACCGGTCGGGCCGTCACCGGAAACGTGGGTACGGCGACGATCGCGGAATCCGCGTCCCGCCAGGTGCGGCCGTAGTCGGTGGAGAGGTAAGCCAGCCCGGAGTCGGTGACCAGGTAGGACCGCTCACCGAGTACGGAGAAGTCCGTGCTGCTGCCCGGCGTCCCGGCGGCGGTGCCAGCCGCGCATCGGGTGCCCTCGAAGCGCGCCGCGTCCCAGTCCGACCAGGTGCGGCCGTCGTCGCCGGTGTAGGCGAAGCGCAGGACGCAGCCGTCCTGCCGCACGTCGACTCCGGAGTCGGGCCCGGTCAGCGTGAAATCGCTGAACTGCGTACCTGACGGTGTCGGCGGGTCGGCCGGCGCGGCCCGGTCCGGCTCGGCCATCAGCGGTACGACCGTCAGCCCGGCCAGTACGACCAGTGCGGTCGTCATCGTCGCGACCGACCGGCGCTGACGGGATCGGGCGGTGGTTCGCAGCTCGTCGAGGGGCGGCTGCGACACCGCCTCGGTGACGGTGTCGAGGTCGAACCCGGAGAACTCACGACCGGACATCGATCCTCCCGGTTTCCGTAGCGTCGGTGTCGGCGAGCAGCGCCGCCAGGGCGACCCTGCCCCGCGACAACCGGGACTTCACCGTCCCGGACGACACGCCGAGCGTCGCGGCGACCTCGTCCACCGGCAGGTCGACGAGGTAGTGCAGGGCCAGTGCATGTCGCTGCCCCTCGGGCAGCACGCGCAGCGCGGCGAGCAGGGCGAGGTGCTCCGGGGAGTGGTCGGCGACGGCCGGCGGCGGACCGATGCGGCGCAGCAGCCCGTCGAGCACCCGACGGCGGCGGTACCGGCTGCGGGCCCAGTTCACCGCGACCCGACGCAACCAGGCCTCCGGGTTCTCCAGCCCGGCGAACCGCCCTGGCGCCATCAGTGCTCGGGTGAACGCCTCCTGGACCGCCTCCTGCGCCTCGGTCAGGTCGCCGGTCACCGCGTACAGCTGGACGACCAGGCGTCGGAAACAGCTGGCGTAGAGCTCGGAGATCGGATCGCCGTCGGACACCGTCACCTCCCTTCTCCACCACTTCCACCAACGGGCCCGGGAGAAGGTTCCGGCGGCCGGCCAGAATCCGGGTCAATCGAGGACCGGCGGGGTGTACGCGGCAGTCGCAGCGCGGCTTCACCCGCTGCCCGGGGAGGGTAACGGCGTACAGGTAATCCAAATCGGCCAATGTAGCGATGTCGACCGTTGCCGCAGGCGGTCCCGCCCACACCGCCCGCATCGGACGTTCTGCCCCGAACCCGACCCGCGCGGCACCTGTTCGACATAGCGTCACGGTGGCGGCACCGCCGCCCCGCCGGTGGACCGGCGGCGACGCCCACCGGAAGGGACCGGACATGAGTCGTGTCGACACTGTGCTCCTGCCGGAGCTGGACGGGCCGGTGCCGGCGACGCTGCCGAGCGCGCTCGGCCTGCTGAGCCTGGCCCTGGGAGTGGGCGCGCTGGTCGCGCCCGGACCCATCGCGCGACTGACGGGGGTGGACGACTCCCCGGCCGCGCGGTCCGTGCTTCCGGCCATCGGCCTACGAGAGTTGGGCAGCGCCGCCGGCCTGCTCAGCGGCCGCCGCCCGGCCGGCTGGGCCTGGAGCCGGGTGGCCGGCGACGCCATGGACCTCACCCTGCTCGGCCGCGCCCTCGCTGACCGAAGCGGTGAACGCCGCCGCCGGGTCGCGCTGACCACCCTCGCCATCGCCGGCATCACCGCCGTCGACGTGCTCGCCGCCGTGCGCGTCGGGCGGGCTCGACGCGCCCGCGCCCGGGTGATCCGGATGCAGATCGCGGTGACGGTGAACCGGTCGCCCGCCGAGGCCTACCGGTTCTGGCGGGACATGGAGAACCTGCCCCGGTTCATGGCGCACCTGGAGTCCGTCCGCGCCGACGACCTGCGCCGCTCGCACTGGATCGCCCGTGGCCCGGCAGGGCACCGCGTCGAGTGGGACGCCGAGATCATCGACGACCAACCGAACAAGTCGATCACCTGGCGGTCCCTGCCGGGGACCAGGGTGCCCAACGCCGGCCGGGTCTGGTTCGTGCCCGCGCCCGGCGACCGGGGGACCGAGGTGCGGGTGGAGCTGCGCTACGCGCCGCCGGCCGGCGCGCTCGGCCGAGCGGTGGCGAAGCTCTTCGGCGAGGAACCCGAGCAGCAGGTCCGCGACGACCTGCGCCGGTTCAAGCAGGTGCTGGAGACCGGCGAGGTCGTCCGCTCCGAGGGCAGCCCCAACGGCATCTCCGTACGCCAACAGGCCATGCAGCGACCGGCCCAGCCGCTGCCGGCGTCCCGCCGCTGACCGCCCGAGCTCTCCGAAAGGGACCGAGAATGAAGGCCACCGCCTGGATGGGCACCGACAGCGTCAAGGTCATCGACGTACCCGACCCGAAGATCATGAACGCCCGGGACGCGATCGTGCGGATCAGCACCACCGCGATCTGCGGCTCCGACCTGCACCTCTACCACGGCTACATCCCCGCGATGCGCAAGGGCGACATCCTCGGCCACGAGTTCATGGGCGAGGTGGTGGAGGTGGGCCCGCAGGTCCGCAACCTCGCCCCCGGCGACCGGGTGGTGGTGCCCTTCCCGATCGCCTGCGGGCACTGCTCGTCGTGCCAACGCGGCCTCTACTCGGTCTGCGAGAACTCCAATCCGAACGCCGGCATCGCCGAGAAGATCATGGGGCACTCGCCGGCCGGCATCTTCGGCTACTCGCACCTGCTCGGCGGCTACGCCGGTGGTCAGGCCGAGTACGCCCGGGTGCCGTTCGCCGACGTCGGCCCGGTCAAGGTGCCCGACGAGATCAGCGACGACCAGGCGGTCATGCTGGCCGACGTGTTCCCGACCGGCTACATGGGCGCCGAGATGTGCGACATCAAACCGGGGCAGGTGATCGCCGTCTGGGGCGCCGGGCCGGTCGGGCTGCTCGCCGCGGCCAGCGCCCGGTTGCTCGGCGCGGAGCGGGTGATCGTCATCGATCGGTTCCCCTACCGGCTGCGGCGGGCCGAGGAGCACATCGACGCGGAGACGATCAACTACGAGGAAGTCGACGTGTTGGACACCCTGAACGAGATGACCGCCGGCCGGGGCCCCGACGCGTGCATCGACGCGGTGGGCCTGGAGGGCCACCACGGCAACGCCGCCATGTACGCGTACGACCGGGCCAAGCAGGCCGCGCGAGCCGAGACGGAACGACCGTTCGCGCTGCGGCAGGCGATCCTCGCCTGCCGCTCCGGCGGGGTGGTCTCGGTCGTCGGCGCGTACGGCGGCTTCGTCGACAAGTTCCCGATGGGCGCGTTCATGAACCGCTCGCTGATCATGCGGACCGGTCAGTGCCACGTCCAGCGCTACACCCGGCCGCTACTGGAGCGCATCCAGCGCGGCGAGATCGACCCGAGCTTCATCGTCAGCCACCGGATGCCGCTGCGTGACGCCCCGAAGGGCTACAAGATCTTCCAGAAGAAGCAGGACGATTGTACGAAGGTGCTGCTCAAGGTCTGAGCGGCGGCCAGGTCTGCCGGCGGGGGAGTTTCTTCGCGCGCTGCCTTTGGAGCTGATGTCGCAAACGATTCAGCCCGGCTGGCTCGGCTGCCTCTGCCGGAGAGTCCGGCCGCTGGGCCGGGCTGGGCCGGGCTGGGCCGCGCTGGGCCGGGGTGGGCCCGGGCGGGCCGGGGTGATGTCGTTAACGATTCAGCTCCAAAGGAGCGGTCGCGCGGCATGGAGACGACCCCCCGGTGGTCCTCGCCGCCGTCCCGGAGACCCGACCAGAACCTCGGCTGTCACCGCCGGTCGCTCTGTGTGCCCACGGCGCCGAACCCAGCCTTGGCTCTGCGCGAGCTAGCGTGTCCGCCATGGAAAGTGGCGGTATGTCGGTGCCCGTCTCGGTCGACAGCACTGTCCGGCTACGGCCGGTTGCCGAGCCCGACCTGGCGATGTTCCGGAGGTTCTGCACCGAGCCGGGCCTGATCGGTCTGGACTGGGCCGGCTTCCGGGATGCCGGGGTGCCGGCGCGGCGGTTCGCCGCCGACGGCTACCTCGGCGACGACGACGGACGGCTCGTCGTGGAGGTCGAGCAGGAGCAGGCCGCCGCCGGCGTCGTCAGCTACACCGCTGGGCGTTACGCCGGACGGGCGTCGTACTGGGAGATCGGCATCGCCCTGCTGCCGCAGTGGCGGGGGAGGGGCATCGGCTGGCGCGCCCAGGCGTTGCTCTGCGACTACCTCTTCCACCACAGCCCGGCCCAGCGCATCCAGGCCGGTACGCACCCCGAGAACGTCGCCGAGCAACGGGCGCTGGAAATGGCCGGCTTCCAGCTCGAGGGCGTCGTGCGGGCCAGCGAGTTTCGGGCTGGCCAGTGGCGCGACGGCTACCTGTACAGCCGGTTGCGCGACGACCCGTCCCCCTGGGGCCCGACGCCGCAGGCCTGAGCCCCTAGCGCGGGCGGACCCCCGGCTCCACAGTCAGGGTCCCTGCCGTGGCGTCGATCGTGGCGCGCGAGCCCAGCGGAACGGTGAGCTGCCCCTCGCCGTGCCCCAGCCGTAGCCCGCCCAGGACCGGCACGCCAAGGTCGTACAGGCGGTCCTTGAGCACTGCCGCCGCGTCCCACTCGCCCGGTTCACCGACACTGTTGGTGATCTGGCCGATGACCACACCGGCGACCCTGCGCAGCACGCCCACGCGGCGCAGTTCGGTCAGCATGCCGTCGATGCTGTAGGGAGCCTCGTCCACGTCCTCGAAGAAGAGGATCGCGCCGTCGAACTTCGGGGAGTCCTCCGCGCCGAGCGAGGTGGAGATCAGCGTCAGGCAACCGCCGAGCAGGGGCCCCGATGCCCGCCCCGGCACCACCACGGAAGCGGCTGTCTCGGCCGGGTCCCGGGAGATCGTGACCGATGCGGTGGTCATCACCGCCCTGCGGAGCGCCTCGGCCGACTCGGGGCCGGTGCGGTCGTCACTCCAGTTGACCATGGGGCCGTAGAAGGTGACCAGGCCCGTTTCGCGCCAGAGCTTGCCGTGGATGCTGGTGATGTCGCTGAAACCGACGACCACCCGGGGGTCTCGGCGCAGAACGGACACGTCGATCTGATCGACGATCCGTTGTGTGCCGTAACCACCTCGGGCGGCGAAGACAGCCCGGACGCCCGGGTCGGTGAGTGCGGCGTTCAGGTCGGCCAGCCGCTGCGCGTCGGTGCCGGCCAGGTAGCCGTACTTGGTGAAGACGTGCCTGCCCAGCTCGACCTCCAGGCCCCAGCTCCGCAGGATCTCGATGCCGCGGGCCATGTTCGTGGGGTCGGGCGTGCTGCCGGGCGACACGACCCGGACCCGGTCACCGGGCGCCAGCGCCGGTGCCCGCAGGACGCGCTTCGCACCGACCGGCGCGGCCTGCGCGGACGTGGCCTCCGCCGAGCCGACGAGCACCGCGCCACCGGCCGCCGCCGCTCCCATCCGCAGCATGTGTCGACGGGACAGGGGCACTCGCGCGGGCCCCTGGATCGCGGCTGGGTCTGTTCCGGAAGTGGCCACGGGCGTCCCCTCATCGTGATCAGACGATGTGTGCGAGCTGCCACAGCCTACGACAGTCATCGATCGATATGGGGGTCCACAGGGACGAGGGCCCGATCCGGCTCACCTGGCAACCCGGGTGGCGCTACTGGCATGTTTTGCGAGGCCTCGCCCGCCGACGGCGGAAAGTCCGGGTCCGCGCGCGACCCCGTTTGTCGCCAGGGAGCCTGGGAACTCGCCCCGTTCGTCCGCAGGCAGGCCCGACGGCATGCCGACGAGACCGAAGGAGCAGGGCATGGAGTACGAGCAGATGATCGCCACGGTACGACAGCGCGCGGGCCTCGGTGAGAACGAAGCCGTACGGTCCATACAGGCCGTCCTGTCGGTGCTCGGTGAGCGGCTCGCCGGACAGGAGGCGGACAACCTGGCGGCACAGCTACCGGAGCGGCTGAACGGGTCCGTCACCCGCAACCCGCAGGGCCGCCGGTGGGACGTCGGCGAGTTCCTGAAGAACGTCGGGGACCGCGAACAGGTCGCGAATGCGGACCAGGTGCGTCAACACGCCCAGGCGGTGTTGCGTACCGTCGCCGAGGCGCTGAACGACGACGAGCGACACGACCTGCTCGCCCAGCTTCCCGGCGGCATCATCGATCTCTTCGGTGTTCCCACTCCGCGAGGCTGAGCCCCGCGCCGATCGGGCTACCCGTCCGGAGTGCTCACGGGATCGGCCACTCGTGCACCGGTCGGTTGCTGTGCATCAGGTCGACGTAGTGTCGGACCACTTCGCGCAGCGCCTCCGGCCGGTCCAGGTGGTCGGCCGACTCCAACCGGTGCAGCGTCTCCACCTGCCAGGTCGCGCCGTTGCGGCCAGTCAGGCAGCGCTGCTCAATGATGCCGAGCAACCGGTCACGCTCGGCCGGGTCGAGCCCCCACCGGTCCAGGCCGTGATGCGCCATCGGCAGCAACCGGCGCAACACCAACTCGGTGACGGGCAGGTAACCGAGACCGGGCCAGAAGACCTGCGCGTCGATGCCGTGCCGGGCGCAGCTGGTGAAGTTCTCCTCTGCGGCGCTGAACGACATCTGCGACCACAGTGGCCGGTCCGATTCGGCGAGGGCGCGCACCAACCCGAAGTAGAAGGCGCCGTTGGCGATGGTGTCCAGCACGGTCGGGCCGGCGGGCAGCACCCGATTTTCCACCCGCAGGTGCGGCCGGCCCCGTGACACGTCGTACACCGGGCGGTTCCACCGGTAGACGGTGCCGTTGTGCAGGCGCAACTCGGCCAGATTGGGCACCTCACCGGCCGCGAGTGCCTGCGCCGGGTCCTCCGGGTCGCAGACCGGCAGCAGCGCCGGGAAGTAGCGCACGTTCTCCTCGAACAGGTCGAACACGCTGGTGATCCAACGTTCGCCGAACCAGACCCGGGGGCGTACCCCCTGGGCCTTGATCTCCTCAGACCGGGTGTCGGTGGCCTGCTGGAACAACGGAATGCGGGTCTCGCGCCACAGCTCCCGGCCGAAGAACAGCGGCGAGTTCGCGCCGACCGCCACCTGGACGCCGGCCACCGCCTGGGCGGCGTTCCAGTAGTCGGCGAACTGGGCCGGGCTGACCTGGAGATGGAACTGGGTGCTGGTGCAGGCCGCCTCCGGGGTGATCGTGTCGGCGGTGACCGCCAACCGTTCCACCCCGCTGATGGCGATCGGCAGATCCTCGCCGCGGGCCGCGAAGATCTGCTCGTTGAGCAGCTTGTAGCGGGGGTTGGCCGACAGTGTCTCGGCGGTCAGGTGCTCGGGGCGCAGCGTCGGCAGGATGCCGATCATGACCATGTGCGCACCGATCGCCCGAGCCTTCACCTCGGCGGCGTTGAGGCTGGCCCGCACGTACTCCTCGAAGTCGGCAGTGCCGCTGCCGGTCAGCCGGCGCGGCGGCACGTTGATCTCGATGTTGAACTGGCCCAGCTCGGTCTGGAAGCTCGGATCGGCGATGGCCGCCAGCACGTCGGCGTTGCGCATCGCCGGATTCGACGCCTCGTCGACCAGGTTCAGCTCGATCTCCACGCCGGTCATCGGCCGGTCGAGGTCGAAGCGGGACTCGCGCAGCATCTCGGCGAAGACATCCAGGCAGCGGCGGACCTTGTCGCGGTAGCGGGCTCGATCCTCTCGACTGAAGGTTCGTACGCCGACGTCCTCGCCCATGGTCACCACCCCGTCACCGCTGGTCCCCCTAACCTCGCACGTGATCGGCGGGCGGGGGAAGACCCGAGGACCCTTTCCTACCCAACTGCCCGCCCCGTTAGCCCAGCCAGAGCGGACCGATAGCATTGCGGGCCGAGAGGTGGTGGCGTGCGGATGCGCGAGAAGGTGACCCGGCTGTTCGTCGCGGCGGCGATCGCCGAGGCCTGCTCCTGGCTGGCCCTGCTGGTCGGCATGCTGGTCAAGTACGGTCCGCCGGACAACGAGCTGGGCGTCAAGATCTTCGGGCCGATCCACGGCGGCTTGTTCGTCGCGTACGTCCTGCTGGTGCTGGCCGTGGCCCGGCTGCACCGGTGGAGCCTGCTGGCCACGGCGGTGGCCCTGGCCAGCGCGGTGCCGCCGTTCGCCACCCTCGCCTTCGAGCGCTGGGCCCGCCGCCGGGGCATGCTCGGCGTCGACCGGCAACCGGCCCGCGAGCCCGCCCCGGTCGGCTGAACCACCGACCCGCCCGCACGCCCGCCCCGGTCGGCTGAACCACCGACCCGCCGGGGCCGGTCAGGTCAGCGCGGAGCAGGCCGCGATGCCGGCCACCAGCAGCGTGCCCAGGAACGCCTGCAACAGCAGTGGCGGCCCGAGATGCGACCAGAGGGTCGCCGTACGCGGGGTCAGCAGCTGCCCGGTGGTGAGGTTGACGATCCGCTCGATCCGGGGCGGCAGGTCCGGGTCGCGTTGCGGGCGCAGGGTGAGCTGCACCTGGTCTGCCGGGTGCAGGGCGCTCTGCGGCAGGTGGCCGTGCAGTTCCACCTCGCAGAGCTGACCGGCGGTGTTGCGTAGCCGCACCGGGGTGACCAGGTATTCCGGGCCCTGCTTCAGCTCCTTCCAGCGACGGCGGGTGCCGCCGCCGCCGAACGAGAAGAGCGAGCGCAGCAGCAGGGCGGGCAACCGGGCGAAGGCCGCTGCCGCGAGCACCGCCACCAGCACCGGCTGACCGATGCGTACCTCACGGGTGTAGCCGTCGAGCAGGCGGACCAGCCGCCCGGTGACGATTCGTTCCGTCGGGTGCACGATCCGTCGGGTATCGAGTCCGCTGTCCATTCCCACCACCGAGAGTCCGCTTGTGTTCACAGATCGTATCGACGTCCTCGGTTGAACGACGTGAATGAAACCTGGTCACGGGCTCACGACCGCGAGGTGACATCCCCGGCGACCCGGGTAAGCGGGGGGCCGAGCTGGAAAGGGGTCGAGCATGCAGCTGTCCTTCCTGCGCCCGCTCTACGACCGTCCCGGGCCGTGGTGCTCGGTGTATCTGGACGCCTCCGCGGACACGGAGGACGCCCATCCCGCGTTGGATCTGCGCTGGCGCGCCCTGGAGCGCAGCCTGGCCGAACAGGGGGCGGACGAGGCGAACATCGCCGCGCTGGACCGGGTGGTCCGAGGTCATGATCCGATGGTCGGGGACTACGGCCTGGCGGTCTTCGCCAGTCACGGCCGGGTGGTGCTCTCCGAGTTCCTGTCCGCGCCGCCACTGCGGGACCTGGCCCACGTGGGGCCGTTGCCGCACGTGATGCCGTTGCTCGCTCAACGCGGCGAGCAGGTGGCCTGGGTCCGTGTGGTCGCCGACCGGCTCGGTGCCGACGCCATGGCGGTCAGCGCCGGGGGAGTGCCCCGGCGGGCGCACGTCGCCGGCCGGGACGAGTTCCCCCTGCGGCGGGCGAAGCCCGGCGGCTGGTCCCAGTCGCGCTACCAGCGGGCGGCCATGGAGGCGTGGCACCAGAACGCCGGCGACGTCACCGCGGCGACGGTGCAGCTGGCCGACCAGGTCGGCGCGGACGTGGTGGTGGTCGCCGGTGACGTCCGGGCCACCGGAATGATCGCCGCCCAGATGCCGGAGCGCTGGCAGAACCTGGTGGTCCGTACCGACGCCGGGTCGCGGGCCGGCGGCGCCGACCAGACCATGCTGGACGACCTCACCGTGCAGACCATCGCGGAGGTCGCCGACCAGCGGATCAGCGCCGCGTTGGACAAGTTCGGCGTGCAGGAGGACGTGGGCGGCGGCCTCGACGCGGTCGTCTCGGCCCTGCAACGCAACCAGGTCGACACGATGATCATCGTGGACGACCCGTCGGCCAACGGTGAGCTGTGGATCGGCGCGCAGCCCACCGAGATCGCCGTCGACCCGGGGCAGCTGGCCGCGATGTCGGTCGCCGACCCGCAGCGGGTACGCGCCGACGCGGCGCTGGTCCGGGCGCTCGTGGGTACCGACGCGGAGTTGACCGTGCTCGGCCCCGACGAGGCGCCCGACCTCACCGACGGCGTCGGCGCGGTACTGCGCTACGTCGACCCCAGCACACCGGGGCGCGGCAATGGTTGACCGAACGGTCGCGGACGTCGTGGTGGAGCGGCTCCTGGCCTGGCGGGTGCCCCGCGCCTTCGGGTACCCCGGCGAGGCGATCGCTCCACTGGTCGACGCGCTGGACCGCACCGGCGGCGAGCCGGCGTTCATCCCGGCCCGGCACGAGGAGACCGCCTCGTTCATGGCCACCGGGCACGCCAAGTTCACCGGCGGCATCGGGGTCTGCCTCGCCACCCAGGGCCCCAGCGCCGTCCAGCTGCTCAACGGCCTCTACGACGCCAAGCTGGACAGCAAGCCGGTGGTGGCCATCGTCGGGGAGGACATCTCCGGGCCGCTCGGCGGCGCGCACCAGGAGATCGGGCTGAGCCGGCTCTTCGGGGACGTGTGCAACCAGTTCGTCCGGTACGGGCGCAGCCCCGATGAGGTGGGTGCGCTGCTGGACCAGGCGTTCCGGACGGCGGCGGCGACCCGCAGCCCGACGTGCGTGGTGCTGCCGCGACAGTTGCAGGAGGCGCTGGTACCCGACCTGCAGTCGTACGGCGCGGGGGTGATCACGGCGACCCCCGGCGAACCGCTGGCCCGGGTCCTGCCGCACGAGGTGGACCTGGACGCCGCCGCGCAGCTGCTCAGCGGCGGCCAGCGGACCGCGATCCTGGTGGGCCAGGGGGGTCGGGACGCGGCCGCCGAGATCATCGAGATCGCCGACCGGCTGGGCGCCGGTGTGGCCACCTCGCTGCTCGGCAAGCCGGTGCTCGACGAGCGGTTGCCGTTCCACACCGGGGTGCTCGGCGAGGTCGGCACCCCGGCGGCGGCCGAGCTGATGGGTGGGTGCGACACCCTGCTGATGGTCGGCACCAACGACCCGTGGACCGACTACTTCCCGATGCCCGAGCAGGCGCGCACTGTGCAGATCGACATCGACGGCCGCCGGATCGGCACCCGTTACCCGGCCGACGTGCCGCTGGTCGGTGACGCCGCCGAGACGCTGCGGGCGCTGCTGAGCCGATTGCGCGGCCGGCCCGAACAGCAGTGGCGCGCCACGGTGGAGAGTTCGGTGGACCGCTGGCGGGAGGTCGCCGCCGAGCGCGTCGCCGCCGCCGCGGACCCGGTCAACCCGCAGCTCGTCCTGCAGGAGTTGTCCGCCCGGATGCCGGGCACCGGCGCGGTCGCCGTCGACGTCGGCTCGGTCCTCTACTGGTACGCCCGGCACCTCACCCTGCCACCAGGGGTCAACGCGCAGCTGTGCGGAACCCTCGGCTCGATGGGCTGCGCCCTGCCGTACGCGGTGGCGGCCAAACTCGCCGCGCCCGACCAGCCGGTGATCGCGCTGGTCGGTGACGGGGCGATGCAGCTCAACGGGCTCGCCGAACTGATCACGGTCTCGCACCTCTGGCAGCAGTGGCGCGACCCGCGGCTGGTGGTGCTGGTGCTCAACAACCGGGACCAGAACGGCATGGGTGGCGGGCGACAACCGTCGTCCGACCCGACCCGCCGCCGCCCCGACGTGCCGTACGCCGGGTGGGCCCGGCTGCTGGGGCTGCACGGGGTGCGGGTGGACCGTCCGGAGCTGGTCGGCGCGGCCTGGGACGAGGCACTCGCCGCGGACCGCCCCTGCGTACTGGAGGCGGTCGTCGACCCGGCGGTGTCGCTGGCGCCGCCGGAGCCCGCCTTCGCCGACCTGCGGGGCCTGTACGCCGAGGGCGCTCCGGCCCGGAAGGTCCGCGAGCAGGTGGAGGTCACCGCGAACGCGGACGACTTCGTTTAGCCACCCCGGACCAGGGCATGAGTAGCGGCCCGACGACGCTGGAGGTCCCATGTCCGAGCCCGCCGACCGCCGCTACGGTCCCGCGACCCTGCCGACGGCACGAGGTCCGCTCTCCGCAGCGGTCGTGGAGGCTCTGCGGCACCCGCCGCACGACCTGCCGGTCGATCTCGGCGTCGACCTCCACCCGGCGGACCCGATCACCGACGAGGACCTGCAGCTGACGCTGTTCCTCTGCTACGAGCTGCACTACCGGGGCTGGCTCGGGGTGGACGAGTCGTGGGAGTGGCAGCCGACGTTACTGGCGCTGCGTGCCCGCTGCGAACGGGTCTTCGAGGCGGCGCTGCGTCGGCTGGTCGGCGCGCCGTCGGTGCCCGCCGCCGGGGTGGCGGCCGGCCTGGCCGAGCTGGTCGCGGCCGACGACGGTCCGTCGCTGGCCGCGACGCTGCAACGCCGCGCCGACCTCACCCAGTTCCGCGAGTTCGTCACCCACCGTTCCGTCTATCACCTGCGGGAGGCGGACCCGCACAGCTGGGCGCTGCCCCGCCTCGGCGGCCCGGCCAAGGCCGCGCTCGTGGAGATCCAGACCGACGAGTACGGCAACGGGCGGCTGGACCGGATGCACGCCGAGCTGTTCCGCAGCACCCTCGACCGGCTGGGCCTGGACACCGCCTACGGCGCCCACATCGACGTGGCGCCGGCGGTGACGTTGGCGACCAACAACCTGATGTCGCTGTTCGGGCTGCACCGACGGCTGCGCGGCGCGCTGCTCGGGCACCTGGCCGCGTTCGAGATGACCTCCTCGCTGCCCAACCGTCGCTACGGCAAAGGGTTGCGCCGGCTCGGCTTCGACGAGGTGGCCACCCGCTTCTACGACGAGCACGTCGAGGCCGACGCGGTGCACGAGCAGATCGCCGCGCACGACATGTGCGGCGGCCTGGTCCGCGTTGAGCCGGCCCTCGCCTCCGATGTGCTCTTCGGTGCCGCGGCCGGGCTCGCGGTGGACCGGCTGTTCGCCGCGCACCTGCTGGACAGCTGGGCCGCCGGCCGCAGCTCGCTGCGCGCACCGGCCCCGCCGGCCGTGCCGCCCAAGGTCTCGCTTGTCGCGGCGCCCGCGGTCGCCCCGCCCGCGCTCGTCTGATCCGAGGGGCTTGTCCGCCCTTGCTCTGCACCCGCCCGCGCACCACGCGGTCCGTAACTGGCGCGTCGGCGGGTGCAGAGCTAGGGCGGCTTGCCTCTGGTGCGGTCCTCCGCGTCCTCCCGCTGCGTGACGCGGCGACCTGGGGTCAGCCCTCGCGGGTGGTGCCCGCGCGGAAGTTGATCGCCTTGTGAGTGCCGTCGCAGAACGGCTTGAGCGCCGACTTGCCGCACCGGCACAACGCGACGGTGCCCCGCCGCGCGTCGATGCGCTCGCCGTCCGGGGTGACCAACGCGAAGTCGCCGCGGACCAGCAGCGGTCCGTCCTCGTACGGGGTGATCGTGGCGGCGGCTGGCTCGCTGGTGTCGTCGGTGCGCATGGCCCCGGAAGTGCCCGTCCTGGCCCTGGCGAAACCCGAGCCGCCGAACGCCGGTGATGACCGGGGCACTCCGCTGACCAGCGGAATGTGCCGCCGGGTGGGTGATGCCCCGTTTGAACCCCATCGGGACGGGAAGCCGGGCCGCGTGGTGAGCGAACGAGGCAAGGTGGGGCCGGTGCACAAGGTGCACAAGGGGCTCACGGCCGATGGCGCCGGTCTGGCCGGCGACCGGGTCGTGGCCGCGGGCAGCTCCGCCCGGGTGCTGGTCGCCGCCACTGCCCGGGCACTGCGCGGGGTCGACTGCGCCGACCTCGGGCACACCGGGCCGACGTCGCGGTTCCCCGGTGCCCCCGAGCCGGTACGCCGTGCCGCGGTCACCCGCGCCGCCGGCCGGGTCGCGCTCACCGTCGCCCAGATCGACGAGGTGGACGCCGCGAGGGTGGCCCGCTGGTTCGTCGACCAGTACCCCCGCCGGCGTTACCCCGGGGTGCTGATCGGCTCTCCGCACGGCGCGGCCGCACACCTCGCGGTGGCCCTCGGCGTGCCGTGGCTGCCGGCGGGCTTCGAGATGACCGTGCACTGGTCCGACGGCGGGGTGGACCGCCCGGCGGACGCCGCGGAGCACGGCGCGGCACTCGCCAGCCGGTTGCTCGCGGGCAACGCCGACCTGCACCTGCGCCAGGTGCACTGCCCGGCCAGCCGTGGCGCGCTGGCCGGGGCGACCGTGTCGCTGACAGCCGCGTGGAGGGCCCTACCGGCCGCGTACGCGCGGTTCCTGGCCGACCGGCTGGTGCCGGGTGCCCCCGTGCTGCTGGTCCGCGACGCGCGCACCTGGCCGGCGCTGGAGCGTGGGCCGGGGCACAGCTTCCAGGTCGGCTGCCCGGGCAGTGGGCTGGACCCGGTGGACTTCCACCCGGACAGCCACGCGCTGCGGCAGGTGCTGCGCTCCGTCGGGGGCGACGCGACCCGGTGGGAGCCGCCGGAGGTGTCCGTGCCGTCGGCGTACGCCGAGCACGGCGTCGAGTCGGGCTTCGAGTTGGCCGCGCGGGACTGGTCCACCCGGAACCAGCACCCGCTGCACCGGGTGTTGGTGCCCCGGCCGGCGGCGCTGAGCGCGGGCGTGGCCGACCTGTACCGGCGGTGGCTGCGGCGCGCCGGCAAGACCGGTGACCGGTTGGTGGTGGAGTGCGGTCGACTGCTCGACCCGTGGCAGGTGGTGCGGGCGGGGCTGGTGCCGTACTGGTGTGAGAACGCCACCCGCCGCAGCGTCGACGAGGCCGAGTGGTGGCTCGCCGGCAGCGAGGCGTTCAGCTCGGTGGACGTGTTGCCCGAACCGCCCGGGGTGCGCTCACCCGCGCTGGCCGGGTTGCCGCAGTGGCTGGCCGTCGCCGGGTTCGGCCGGCGGCGTCGGGCGCTGGACCGCACCACCGCCCGGGGTTACCCGGTCACCTCGGTGCCCACCCGCCGCGCCACCGAGGTGCTGCGCGCCCAGCCGTACGACCTGCCCGCGCCGCCCCCGCTGGGGGTCGCCGAGGCACTGGCCGTGCTCCGCGACAGCGGCGGCCACCAGGGGTTGTTGGTCTCCTGAGACGGAGGACGCCGAAACATCCTCGCGAACCCGGGGTCTCGTGATTGAGTACCTACGGAGCGGGAACATCGCTGGCTGCGACGGCCTGATTGCGCTGCGTAGAGGCGGTGTCGCCCGCTGGCATCCCAGTCACTGACCCACTTTCCGGCCCGGTGCGTGGCTCGACCACGCGCACGACCGGTTTCCCGATCCGGGCGGGGGACCTTCCTGAGGGAGGCGCGGATGTTCGGACAGACGAGCACGACCACGACCACGACCCCACCACCACCCACCGATCGAGGTCTGGAGGATCTCGACGCGGCGGCGATGGCGTACGCGGCCCGGATCGCCGGGCTGCCGCCGGAGCGGCGGGGGGAGGCCCGGGACGATTTGGTGCGCTTCGCGCTGCCGTTCGCCGGCCGGCTGGCCCGCCGGTACCGGGGGCGGGGGGAGCCGCTGGAGGACCTGGAGCAGGTGGCCCGGCTGGGCCTGGTCAACGCCGTCGACCGCTATGACCCGGAACGGGGCTCGTTCACCGCGTACGCCGCGATCACCATCGTGGGCGAGATCAAACGGCACTTCCGGGACCGTACCTGGGGTGTGCACGTGCCCCGCCGGCTGCGGGACCTGATCCTCGAGGTGGGTCAGGCGACCGCCGCACTCACCAGCGAGCTGTCCCGGGCCCCGTCGGTGGCCGAGCTGTCGGCCCGGCTGGAGACCCCGGAGGAGGAGATCCTCGCCGCCCTGGAGTCGGCGGCCGGCTACAGCCCGGCCTCACTGAACGCGCCGGTGGGTGGGGAGAGCTCCGCCGAGTTCGGGGACCTGGTCGGCGAGTCGGACAACGCGTTGGAGTCGGTCGACGACCGGGTGACGGTGAGCGGCCTGCTGCACCGACTGCCCTGGCGTGAGCGACGGATCCTCGCGATGCGCTTCTACGGCAACCAGACCCAGGCGGAGATCGCCGCCCGGTTCGGCATCTCGCAGATGCACGTGTCCCGGCTGCTGTCGCGGGCGCTCACCTGGCTGCGCCAGGCGATGCTCGCCGACGCGCCGCCGCCGTGGCAGAACGGCGCCGCCGAACCCGACCCGGGCAAGACCCGAATCTCGGTCAAGCAGAACGGCGACTCGGTGGTGGTCGAGGTCGGCGGCGAGATCGACCGCGACGGCGCGGACCAGCTGCGCCGGGCCATGCTGGAGGCGGTCACCGGTCAGCCCAGCGAGGTGGTCGTCGACCTGGTCGGCGCGGGTGGCTTCGACGCCGGTGGGATCGCCGCGCTGATGGCCGGTCGGGACGCGGCCGAGCGGACCGGGGTGCCGCTGCGGCTGACCCGGGTCCAGCCCGCGGTACGCCGTTCGCTCACCGCCGCCGGCCTGGCGCCGGCCCGGGACTGACGCACACTGACGAGCGAAGGGCCGGCACCCCGCTGGGTGCCGGCCCTTCCGCGCGTACCCCTGGTCAGTGCTCTTCGGGGTTGCCCTCGCTGTGCGGGTGGCGCCAGCGCTCGTGCGGCTTCGGCGCGTCCTCGGCGTCCTTCGGTGGGTCGCTCTGCTCGAAGCTCGGCCGGCGGACGCCCTCGGGCTCCGGCACGTCCACCGGTCGGGCGCCGGAGCGCGGCGCCGGTTGGTAGTCGACCGCGTCGCGTGCGCCGTGCGCGCCCTCGGCGGACGGCGACTCCGGGGCGTGGTGCTCCATCCGGAACTCCTCGGCGAGGTGCTGTGGCGGCTTGGTGGTGCGCTGCGGCAGGTCGCGGCCCAGATCGGCGACGAGCGGGCCGTACTTCAGGTCGAACGCCGGACGTTCGGAGCGGATCCGGGGCATCCGGTCGAAGTTGCGCAGGGGCGGCGGGCAACTCGTGGCCCATTCGAGGGAGTTGCCGAAGCCCCAGGGGTCGTCCACCGTCACCATCGCCCCGTACCGCCAGGACTTCCAGGCGTTGTAGATGAAGAACAGCGTGGACAGGCCGAGGATGAACGAGAAGATCGTGGAGATGGTGTTCAGGGTGGTGAAGCCGTCGGTGGGCAGGTAGTCGGCGTACCGGCGTGGCATGCCCTCGTTGCCCAGCCAGTGGTGCACGAGGAAGGTGCCGTGGAAGCCGATGAACATGGTCCAGAAGTGCGCCTTGCCGAGCCGCTCGTCGAGCAGCCGTCCGGTCATCTTCGGCCACCAGAAGTAGTAGCCGCCGAACAGGGCGAACACCACGGTGCCGAACACCACGTAGTGGAAGTGCGCCACCACGAAGTAGCTGTCGTGGGTGTGCCAGTCGACCGGCGGGCTGGCCAGCAGGACGCCGGTGAGGCCACCGAGCAGGAAGGTGACCAGGAAGCCGATGGCGAACAGCATCGGCGTCTCGAAGGTGAGCTGACCCTTCCACATGGTGCCGATCCAGTTGAAGAACTTCACACCGGTGGGCACCGCGATCAGGTAGCTCAGGATGCTGAAGAACGGCAGCAGCACCTGGCCGGTGGCGAACATGTGGTGCGCCCAGACCGTCATCGACAGCACGGTGATGGCGATGGTGGCCAGCACGATCCCGGTGTAGCCGAAGAGCGGCTTGCGGGAGAAGACCGGGATGATCTCGGTGATGATGCCGAAGAACGGCAACGCGATGATGTAGACCTCGGGGTGGCCGAAGAACCAGAAGAGGTGCTGCCAGAGCATCGGGCCGCCGGTGGCCGCGTCGTAGACGTGCGCGTTGAGCAGCCGGTCGGCGGAGAGCGCCAGCAGCGCGGCGGCCAGCAGCGGGAAGACGAGGATCACCAGCACGCTGGTGAACAGCATGTTCCAGGTGAAGATCGGCATTCGGAACATGGTCATGCCGGGGGCGCGCAGGGTCAGGATCGTGGTGATCAGGTTGACCGCGCCGAGGATGGTGCCGAGCCCGGAGACGACCAGGCCGAGCACCCACATGTTCGCGCCCACCCCGGGGGTGTTCTCGACACTGCTGAGCGGGACGTACGCGGTCCAGCCGAAGTCCGCCGACCCCTGCGGGGTGAGGAAGCCGCCGATCACCATCAGCCCGCCGAAGAGGTACAGCCAGTAGGCGAGCGCGTTGAGGCGGGGGAACGACACGTCCGGCGCGCCGATCTGGATCGGCACGATGTAGTTGGCGAACCCGAACGCCGCAGGCGTGGCGAAGAGCAGCAGCATCACCGCGCCGTGCGAGGTGAAGAGCTGGTTGTACTGCTCCGGGGAGAGGATCTGCATCCCCGGGCGGGCCAGCTCGGCCCGCATCACCATCGCCTCCAGGCCGGCCAACACGAAGAAGCCGAAGGAGGTCAGCAGATACAGCAGGCCGATCTGCTTGTGGTCGGTGGTGGCGAGGAACTTGATCAACGAGTTGCCGGGGACCGGTGCGCGTACCGGTCCCGGGAAGCCCCCGAAGCGGGCCGGTGCCAGGATCGCCGGGCCCCGATCTCGACCGGGTTCTGTGGTTACCCGCTTGGGCATGGCTGCTCACCCCGTCGTGACGGCAGAAAGGACGGGCGTGCTCTACCCACCCTCACACCATGTAACCAGCCAACGACGGTAATTTCGGTCAGATCGCCAGGACCGGGGCAAGCACCTCGAACGCTCAGGTTGCCGGCAGCATCGCCCAGACGGCCTTGCCCTGACCGGCCGGCACGCTGCCCCACCGCTGGGTCAGCTCCCGGACCAGCATCAACCCTCGCCCACCCTCGGCGTGCAGGTCCGTCCCGCCCGCACGGGCCTGGGCGCTGCTGCCGTCCACCACCGCCAGGTGCAGGTACGGCCGGCGCAGGGTCACCGTCACCTGCATCGGCGTGCCGGCGTGGCGCACCACGTTTCCCACCAGTTCGCTGAGCACCAACGCGGCCGGGCCGGACGCGTCGGGCAGGTTCCACCGCGCGCACGCGTCGGTGACCAACTCCCGGGCCCGCCGACAGGCCCCGGCCACCGGCTCCAGCCGGGCCCGCATCCGCAACGGGGACGTCGTGCCGGCCAACCGGGTCGCCTCCGCGCAGTCCGCGGAGACCGGCAGCACCCGGCACGTGGTCGACTCGGCCAGCCATCGTGCGGCGACCGGCGACGGGGCGCAGAGCAGCACCGGCACGGCCGGCCACTCCTCGGCCCGGCGGGCGGTCGCGGCGAACACGGACAGCGCCAACCGGTCCTCCACGCTCACCCCGGCCATGTCGACCACCAGCGCCTCCGGCTGGTCGACCAGCGCGTCACAGAGCGCCCGGTGCACCGAGCGCATCGTGCCGAGGTGCAGCGGACCGGTGAGCCGGACGACCGCCACCGGTGCTGTGGCACGCACCTCGCAGGTGATCCCGCTCGACATCGGCGCCTCAATTCGCTGCTGGGTCGGGATCTGCCAACTACCCGAGGCCGTACCCGATCAAACCGGACCGACGGCGGGGCGAGGCAGGTCACGTCCCGCAACCCCAGGTCAGGACGGGGCCGGCCGGTCAGGCCGGGGTCGGCGGTCAGCGACGGGGCCGGCCGGTCAGGACGCCCAGTGCGATCATGCCGACGCCGAGCCCCAGGTGCAGCCAGTTGTCGGCGTCGTTGACCGGCAGCACGTTCGCCCCGGTGTCGTGGTCCACCGCCAGCCCGTAGAGCCAGAGCACCAGGTAGACCGCGCCGCCGCCGATCAGGAACGCCCGAGCGCCGGTGACCGTCCGGGCCAACAGCAACCCCACCACCCCGTACGCCAGGTGCACCAGGTTGTGCAGCACCGACACCTGGAAGACGCCGAACAGGTACGCGCCCGAGTCGTGGCCGGCGAAGCGCAGCGCGTCCATGCCGGTGGTGATCCCCGGCACGAAGCCGAGCACCCCGACCAGCAGGAACAGCACCCCCACCGTCGCCGCCGCGCGACGGACCGGCGGTTTGCCGTCGGCCGGGTTGGGTCGGGCCCGGGAGTGCGCCATCGGTCCGACCATTCCCGGCTCCTCGTCGCGCGGCGGGCATGAGCGCTGCCGCCTACCCGCTGACGCGACCGGCAAACCGGCCGGCCCGCTGTCGGTCAGGCCGGCAGCAACCTCGGCGCGCTCGCCGACTGCCGGACCCGCTCGTACAGTTCGACGTAACGCTGCGCCATCACCGCAGGCGTGAACCGCTGCGCGGCCACCCGCCGACACTCGTCGGGGTCGAGCAACTCGGCGGCGAGGACAAGGTCACCCAACTCCTCCTCGTCGGTGGTGAGCAGCCCGGTACGGCCGTGCTCGATCAGCTCCGGCAGGCAACCCCGGGCGGTGGCCACCACCGGCGTACCGAGGGCGAGCGACTCGACGACCGCCGTGCCGCCCGGCTCCTCCCACCGCAGCGGGAACAGCGACGCGCGGGCGCTGGCGAGCAGGTCGTCGCGCTCCTGGCCGGCGACGGTGCCGATCCAGCGAACGAGGTCACCGTCGACGTGCGGCGCCACCTCGTCGAGGAAGAACCGCACGTCCGGATTCTGCCGGGCCTCGTCGCCGGCGGCGGCCAGGTCGGCCGGCCGGTGGTACGGACCGACGGGGCCGGCCAGCACCAGCGGAATACCGACCCGGTGCGCGAGCCGGGCACCCACGTCCTGCCCCTTGCCCGGGTTGATCCGGCCCAGGATGAGCAGGTGCTCGCCCTTGTCCGGTCGGGGCCGCCGGTCGGCGTCGACGGCGAGCGGCGTGGACAGGTGCACGTGCCCCACCGAGTGCTCCCGCAGAGCCAACGGGGCGCGGGCCAGCTGCGACGCGGAGACACCGTTGACCCGGACCCGGTCGCCGCCGTCCAGGCTGCCGTAGAGAGCCGGGTGCTTGGCCAGGTCCCAGTGCAGGGTGTGCAGGGTCGGCGGTCCGGCCGGCCCCATCGCGGCGAGGGTGGCCAGCCCGACCGCCTCGACGTGATCGTGCACCAGGTCGATGTCGTCGCGGGAGTGCAGCTCCCGGACCACGCCGGCCAGGTGCGCCTGGGCGATGCCGCAGACCTGGTTGTACGGCCGCTGCAACGCGGCGAACTGCCCGTCGGCGAAGACCGAGATCTGCTCGTCCACCGGCAGGGTGCTGCTGCCCACCGAGGCGAGCACCACCCGTACACCGAGTCGCCGCAGCTCCGGCACCAGCGTGGCGATGACGTTCTCGATGCCGCCGTAGCCGGGCGGTGGCACCGACAGCCACGGGCCGGCGTTCATCAGCACGGTGAGGCTCATCGGTCTCGTCCCTTCCGGCCGGTCGCTGTGCCGCAGGTCAGCGACTGCGGGGCTCGCAGAATCGGCGCACTCCTCGCGCTCACGCGGCGGCCACCCGGCGACGGGGCACCCGGTGGCGCAGTTCGGCCAACGGTGGGCGCTCCTCGATGGACACGTCGCTGACCACGATCTCGCGGTCCAGGTTCGGCAGGGTGTCCGAACCACCGCGCCGAAACTGGGTCAGCAACGCCTCCGGCGCGAAACCGGGGGTCGCCCAGCCGCGCCGTTGCAGCCGGGACCAGGCGGTCAACATGATCTGCGCGGACATCCGGCCCAGGGCCGCGGTGTCCTGGTGGCGGTGCTTGCGCTCACCGAGGTCGACCTGCGCCAGCGCGTCCAGCCCGACCAGCTCGAGCAGGTCGATCATCATGGCCGTCTCCACCCCGTACCCGGAGACGAACGGCACCTGGGCCAGCACCTCCCGGCGAGCCGCGTACTCGCCGGCGAGCGGCTGCACGAAGCCGGCCAGCTCGGGCCAGAAGAGGTTGAGCAGCGGTCGGGCCATCAACTCGGTCACCCGACCCCCGCCGTCCTGCTCCACGCTCGCGGTGCCGACCAGGGGCCGGTGGTAGAAGCCCTTCACGAAGTCGACCGACGGGTCGGTCAACAGCGGGCCGAGCAGCCCGCTCACGAAGTGCGGCCGGAACTCCCGCAGGTCGGCGTCGATGAACGCCACCACGTCCCCCTCGGCGGCGGCCAGCCCGGCCCAGAGCGCGTCGCCCTTGCCGGTGAGCCGGGGCAACCCCCGGGTCATCGCGTCCTGACTGACCACCTCCGCGCCGGCGGCACGGGCCACCTGGGCGGTCCGGTCCGTCGAGCGGGAATCCACCACGATCAGTTCGTCGACCAGGGCCACCCTATCCATCAGGTGCTCCCGGATGGTCGACACGATAGCGCCGACGGTGGCCTCCTCGTTGCGGGCCGGCAGCACCACGCTGACCCGGGTCTCACCCTTGGCACGCAACAGCCGACGGGTCGGCCAGTCCGCCGCCGACGTCGTCCGGTACGTAGCCCACGCCTCCACCACCGGCGACACACTCGATGTCGTATCCCGCACGGGCACCCCTCCGTTCGTGCGTGGAAAAACCAAATTTGGTTGTTCCCATTCCTCATCGCGCGCTAACCGCATTCTCGGCAACAGCTTGATCACAGTGGTGACGACAATGCGTTCCCGGGTGATGAACGTTTGATTGCGCACAGCCCAGGGGACTGCTCCCACCGCAGATGAAAAGTCTTCGAAGGGGTGTCGGAATGCGGAACTGCCGGGTGGGTCTGGTCGGAGCCGGCGGCGTGGCACAACGCCACGCGCGGGTACTGGCCGGGTTCGACGACGTCGAGGTGGTGGGCGTCACGGACGTCGCGCCGGAGGCCGCGTCCGCGCTGGCCGCACAGCACGGCGGGCGGGCCTGCGCCGACGTCGCCGAGCTGCTGGCCACCGAGCTGGACGCC
Organism: Micromonospora sp. NPDC127501; assembly: GCF_040302185.1. Classification (NCBI taxonomy): domain Bacteria; kingdom Bacillati; phylum Actinomycetota; class Actinomycetes; order Micromonosporales; family Micromonosporaceae; genus Micromonospora; species Micromonospora sp. NPDC127501. The sequence goes on from NZ_JBEORJ010000014.1 coordinate 104,866, forward strand.
GTGTACGTCTGCGTGCCACCGTTCGCGCACGGTCCCGCCGAGGAGGCGGTGATCGAGGCCGGGTTGCCGATGTTCGTGGAGAAGCCCGTCGCGGTCGACCTGAGCACCGCCGAGCGGATCGCCGACCTGGTCGCACGGCGGGGGCTGCGCACCGCCGTCGGCCACCACTGGCGTTACCTGAGCGTGCTCGACCAGGCTCGCGACCTGCTCGCCGACCGGCCGGTGCGGATGGTCAGCGGGGCCTGGCTGGACAAGGTGCCCCCGGTGGCGTGGTGGTCGCGGCGGGACCGCTCCGGCGGGCCGGTGGTCGAGCAGGCCGCCCACGTGCTCGACCTGATCCGGGTGCTGGCCGGCGAGGTCACCGAGGTCACCGCGTACGGCAACGGCACCCCACCGCCGGTCGACGGCGCCGACATCGACTCGGTGACCACCGCCGCGCTGCGCTTCGCCGACGGCGCGGTCGGCACGCTCAGCGCCGCCTGCGTCCTCGGCTGGAAGCACCGCGCCGGCCTGGAGATCCTCGCCGACGGGCTGGCCCTCGCGATCACCGAGGACGGGCTGTCGATCCGCGACGCCGACGGCGAACGACACGTCCCCGCCGACCCGGAAGCCGCCCGGGTGGCGGTGGACCGCGCCTTCGTCGACGCCGTCCGCGGCATCGGCGACGACGTGCGCGTCCCGTACGCCGAGGCCCTCGCGACCCAGCGCCTGGCCCTCGCGGTGGCCGACTCGGCCCGTACCGGCGCCACCGTGCGGCTCGCCGCCGCGACCGCGCCGACGGTGCTCGCCACCGGGGTGACCGTCGATGCGTGACAAGGTCGTGGTGGTCACCGGCCCCGGCCGGGTCGACCTCGTCGAGCAGGACGCCGCCCCGCTGCGCCCCGGCACGTTCCGGGTCGAGACGCTGTTCAGTGGTGTCTCCGCCGGCACCGAGCTGAGCTACGTCAAGGGCACGAACCCCTACCTGAACGTCACCTGGAACGCCGACCTGGGCCTGTTCCAGCCGGGCGAGGCCAGCACGCCCTACCCGGTGACCCGACTCGGCTACATGCAGGTCGGCCGGGTGGTGGAGAGCGAGACCCCGGCCATCGCGGTGGGCACGGTCGGCGCGATGACGTACGGGCACCGCACCGGCTGGCTGGCCGACCCGGTCGCCGAGCGGTTCGTGGCGCTGCCCGACGACCTGGACCCGCTGCTCGGTGTCTACGTCGCGCACATGGGCCCGATCTGCGCCAACGGTCTGCTGCACGCCGCCGCCGACCTGCACGGCACCGACGTCCGCGCGCTCGGCGACGGGGTACGCGGCCGACGGGTCGCCGTCGTCGGCGCTGGTGTCGTGGCGCTGCTGACGGCGTTGTTCGCCCGGCGCAACGGCGCCGCGTCGGTGGTGGTGCTCGACCCCACCCCGCAACGCCGCCAGGTCGCCGAGGCGCTCGGTCTGGAAACCCTCGACCCCGACGCGGACGACCCGGCGGTGGTGCTCAAGACCCGTTGGGCGCACACCGCCGGCGACCGGGGCGCCGACGTGGTGTTCCAGTGCCGGGGGCAGGCGTGGGCGCTGCACCTCGCCCTGCGGCTGCTGCGGCCCCAGGGCACCGTCATCGACCTCGCCTTCTACCAGGGTGGCGCGGACGCGGTCCGCCTCGGTGAGGAGTTCCACCACAACGGGCTGTCGTTGCGCTGCGCCCAGATCGGTCGGGTGCCGCGCGGGCTCGCCCCCACCTGGGACCGCGAACGGCTCTCCGCCGAGACCGTCGACCTGCTCAGGACGTACGGCGACGCGATCCGCAAGCACCTCGTCTCGGCGGTGGTGCCGTTCGACGAGGCGCCCACCCTCCTCACCGACCTGGCCGACCGTCGCCGCCAGGAGCTTCAGGTGGTGCTCGCCGCCTGACCCGCCTTCGCCGCGTGCCGGGGGCGGCTACCGTTCGCGCCATGAGCACCGTGCAGGACCGGCCGCTTTCCGGCGACACCTCGACCGACCGACCGGCCGGCGGCAACCCCGCGGGCCGGTCGGTCGGCCTGTCCGCGTTGCTGCCCTACCTGCGGGAGCACCGCGGCACCCTGGTGGTGGTGGGCGCGTTGTCGCTGATCGGCTCGGCGGCGTCGTTGGCGCAGCCGCTGCTCACCCGGTCGGTGCTCGAGCGGATCGGCGCCGAGCAGGGCGTGTCCCGGCTGGTGGCGGTGCTGGTGGCCCTCGTGGTGCTCGGCGCGGCGATCGGTGGGCTGCGTGACTACCTGCTGCAACGCACCGCCGAGGGAGTGGTGCTGGGCACCCGGCGCCGGCTCGCCGGCCACCTGCTGCGGCTGCCCATCGCCGAGTACGACCGCCGACGCACCGGCGACCTGCTCTCCCGGGTCGGCTCGGACACCACACTGCTGCGCGCGGTCGTCACCTCCGGGCTGTTCGAGACGGTCACCGGGGCGGTGACGGTGGTCGGCGCCGGCACGGCCATGGTGCTGCTCGACCCACTGCTGTTCGGCGTCACCCTGCTCGGGGTGGCGCTGGGGCTGGCCTTCGCCGCCACCTTCGCCCGCCGGGTGCGGGCGCTGGCCCGAGTCGCCCAGGAGCGCATCGGCGAGATGACCTCGGCGGTGGAGCGGGCCATCTCGGCGGCCCGGACCATCCGGGCCAGCCGCGCTGAGACCCGGGAGACGGAGACCGTCACCGGCAGTGCGCGGGAGGCGTACGCGGCGGGGCTGCGGGTGGCCCGGGTGCAGGCGTTGGTCGGCCCGATCGGCTCGGTCACCGTGCAGGGCGCGTTCCTGCTGGTGCTCGGCATCGGTGGCGCGCGGGTCGCCGCCGGGGCGATCTCCGTCGGCGACCTTGTCGCGTTCGTCATGTACCTGTTCCTGCTGGCGCTGCCGTTGGGTCAGGTGCTGAGGGCGTACACCCAGTTGCAGTCCGGCCTGGGCGCCCTCCAGCGGATCGAGGAGATCCTGGCCGTACCCGCGGAGGGCGCGGACGACCGACCGGCGCCCACCGCCGCGACGGCGACCGCGCGCCGCCCGACCCCGATGATCGAGTTCGACCGCGTCGGCTTCGGCTACCCGGGCGGCGAGCCGGTGCTGCACGAGGTCAGCTTCGCGGTCCCCGCCGGCACCCGGACCGCCCTGGTCGGTCCCTCCGGCGCCGGCAAGTCCACAGTGCTGGCCCTGGTCGAACGCTTCTACGAGGTGAGCGCCGGCGCGGTCCGACTCGACGGCACCGATGTACGGGACCTGCCCCGTGACGCGCTGCGGGCCCGGCTCGGCTATGTCGAGCAGGAGGCTCCCGTGCTGGCCGGCACGCTGCGGGAGAACCTGCTGATCACCACCCCGGACGCCACCGACGACCGGTTGCGCGACGTCCTCGACGAGGTCAACCTCGGCCACCTGGTGCAGCGCACCCCGCTGGGCCTCGACGTGCAGGTGGGGGAGGGCGGCGTGCTGCTCTCCGGAGGTGAGCGGCAGCGCCTGGCCATCGCCCGCGCGCTGCTCGCCGGCCCGCCGGTGCTGCTGCTCGACGAGCCGACCAGCAACCTCGACTCCCGCAACGAGGTCGCGCTGCGCCGCGCCATCGACGCCGTGGCCGTCCGCCGGACCCTGTTGATCGTGGCGCACCGGCTGGCCACCGTGGTCGACGCCGACCAGATCGTCGTCCTCGACGGCGGCCGGGTGGTGGCCGTGGGCACCCACGCCGAACTGACCGCCACCGACCCGCTGTACCGGGAACTCGCCAGCCACCAGCTGCTGGTCGGCTGACCGCGCCCCAGGAAGGCCAACTTGCCGGCCGGCCGGGCCGCGCGCACCGCCCGGAATCGCGTACCGTTGCCGCTCATGGGTGTGTCGCAACGGTTCAAGAGCAAGTTCCGGCGGTTCCTCCAGCGCCCCGGCTCGACCGTGGATCTTGCTCCGCTGGAGAAACTGCTCCCGGCGATCGAGGCGCGCGAGGCTGAGCTCACCGCGCTCGACGACGCCGAGCTGACCGCGGCCGCGGGTGCCGCCGCCGGTTACGAGGAGATCTGCGCCGTCGGCCGTGAGGCCGCCCGCCGTGGCCTCGACCAGCGGCCGTACGACGTGCAGCTGCTCGGCGCGATGTCGCTGCTCTCCGGCAAGGTCGCCGAGATGGCCACCGGTGAGGGCAAGACACTGACCGCCACGATCGCCGCGTACGGGCACGTCCGGCTCGGCAACGGCCCGGTGCACGTGCTCACCATCAACGATTACCTGGCCCGCCGCGACGCCCAGTGGATGGAGCCGGTCTACACCCTGCTCGGCCTCACCGTCGGCTGGGTCAACGAGGCCTCCACCCCGCAGGAGCGGCGCGACGCGTACGCCTGCGACGTCACCTACGTCTCGGTCAGCGAGGCGGGCTTCGACTACCTGCGCGACCAGCTGGTCACCGACGTGGAAGACCGGGTGCAGCCGGCGCTGACCACCGCCATCGTCGACGAGGCCGACTCGATCATGATCGACGAGGCCCGGGTGCCGATGGTCCTGGCCGGCGCGGTGCCGGGCGAGCAGGACCCGGTGCACGCCGCCGCCGCGCTCGTTCGCGGCCTGCGCAAGGGCAAGCACTACACGGTCGCCGAGGACGGGCGCAGCGTGGCGTTCACCTCCGCCGGCCTGGCCGCCATGGAGGCCAAGCTCGGCATCGACCTGTACGACGAGGAGCACGTCGCGCAGCTCTCCGCGGTCAACGTGGCGCTGCACGCGCACGCCCTGCTGCACCGTGACGTGGATTACATCGTCCGGGACGGCTCCGTCGAGCTGGTCGACGAGATGCGCGGCCGGGTGGCCCAGCGCCGCCGCTGGCCGGACGGTCTCCAGGCCGCGGTCGAGGCCAAGGAGGGGCTGGACGCCACCGCCGAGGGCGAGGTGCTCGGCACCATCGCCATGCAGGCGTACATCGCGCTCTACCCGAAGGTCTGCGGGATGACCGCCACGGCGGTGCTGGTCGGCGACCAACTGCGGGAGTTCTTCGACCTCGAGGTCGCGGTGATCCCGCCGAACACCCCGTGCATCCGCGAGGACGAGCCGGACCGCATCTACGCCACCCGGGCGGAGAAGGACGAGGCGCTGATCGACGAGATCCAGCGCTGGCACGCCAAGGGGCGGCCGGTGCTGGTCGGCACCCTGGACGTCAAGGAGTCCGAGGGGCTGGCCGCCGGGCTGAACGCCGCCGGCGTGCCCTGTGTCGTACTGAACGCCAAGAACGACGACGAAGAGGCCGCGATCATCGCCGAGGCCGGCGCGTACGGCGCGGTGACCGTGTCCACCCAGATGGCCGGCCGTGGCGTCGACATCCGCCTCGGCGGCAGCGACCAGACCGACCAGGAGCGGGTCGCCGAGCTGGGCGGGCTCTACGTGATCGGCAGCGGCCGGCACGACAGCCGCCGGGTGGACGACCAGCTGCGCGGTCGGGCCGGCCGCCAGGGCGACCCGGGCGGTTCGGTCTTCTTCGTCAGCCTGGAGGACGACCTCGTCGTCCGGCACGCCGCCGACTCGGTGCCGGCCTCGCCGCGGATGAACGCCGACGGTCTGGTGACCGACGAGCAGGTCGACTACGCGGTGGAGCACGCCCAGCGGGTCGCCGAGGGCGTCAACCACGAGATCCACCGCAACACCTGGCGCTACAGCGTGGTGATCGAGCAGCAGCGCAAGGCCCTCGCCGCACGCCGGGAGCGGCTGCTGACCAGCGACGTGGCCGCGGTGATGCTGCTGGAGAAGGAGCCCGAGAAGGCCGGCGAGATGGACGAGGACCTGCTCGCTCGTGCCGCCCGGTCGATCGCGCTCTACCACCTGGACCGGCTCTGGGCCGAGCACCTGGCCGAGCTGTCGGAGGTCCGCGAGGGCGTGCACCTGCGCGCGCTGGGCCGGCTCGACCCGCTGGACGAGTTCCACCGGGCCGCGGTGCCGGCCTTCAACGACCTGATCCCGGAGATCGAGGCCCGCACCATCGCCACCTTCACCGAGACCGAATTTGATGAGGACTGGCAGCCCGACGACGGCACCCTGGTCCGGCCCACCGCCACCTGGACGTACCTGGTGCACGACAACCCGTTCGGGTCCGAGCTCGACCGTCTGATCGCGTCGATCGGGCGGCGGCTCAGCGGCGCCTCGCGCTGACGTATCGACCGTCGGGGCCCCGATCGCGCCTCCGTGCGCGACCGGGGCCCCGATTTACGCCGTTTCGACCCAGGATTCCCAGGGTAGTAGGGCTGGTCGGTCGAGTCGGGAGAGAGCAGACGATGACACAGGTGACGATGCGCGCCGGGCAGGCGCGAGGCGGCACGGAGGCTGCGAACCGGTGAACCTCGACACGCGGGAACCGGTGGTGCACACCCTCGGCGTCCTGGAAGCAGCGGCACTGTTACGGGAGCTGACCGCCGGGCTGATCGCCCTGACCGACTTTGATGAGGCGCTGCTGGCCCTGGTCCGGGTCACCCGGGACGCCGTCGCAGGGGTGCGCTGGTGCGGGTTCACCGCCCTGCGGGCCGGCGAGCCGGCCGGGGTGGCCGCCTCCGACGAGGGGCTGGCCGGGCTGGACGACCTGCGACACGGGCCGGACACGCCCGCGATGAGCGCGATCCACCGCCGCGAGATGATCCTCGCCGCCGACCTGACCGGTGAGCTCCGCTGGCCGGCCTGGACGGCGCACGCCCGCGACCTCGGCGTACGCGGGGTCATCTCCGCACCGGTCGACATCGACGACCAGGTCATCGGAGCGATCAACCTGTACGCCGCCGCGCCGGACCTGCTGACCCCGCAACACCAGTTGACCGCCATGCTGCTCGCCGAACACGCCGGTCTGCTGCTCGCCGCCGTCCGCGACCGTGGCCGGCAGATGACCCTCGCCGGTGAACGGGACGCCTCGCTCCTGCACGACGGGGTGGTGGGCCAGGCCGTCGGCGTGATCATGACGCAGCGCGGATGCCTGCCGGCCGAGGCCCTCGACGTGCTGCGGACCGCCGCCTCGTCGCTGGACATCCCGCTGCGCGAGGTGGCCGAGCGCCTGGTCCGGACGGTCTCCCGCCAACGCGACAACTGACCCCGGCCGCCAGGGCCGCTTGGATCGCTGGCCGCTGGGGTCGGGTCGTCCGCTCGGGCCGTGCGGTCGATCACCCGTCGGTCTGGCCGTCCGGCCTCGGCGGGCGCGGCCACGGTGCCCGTTCTCCCTGCCGGCGGCGAGTCGGGCGGCATCGTTTCGTCTCGACCGGCCCCGGGTAGCACTCTGGTCACGTGAACTGCGCCGACCTGGGGGAGGACCGATGCAGAGCCGGCTGCGGGTGCAGGGGCACCCGATCCAACCGATGCTGGTGACGTTCCCGCTCGGGCTCTTCGTCAGCGCCACCGTCTTCGACCTCACCGACGTGATCGGGGGGCCCGCGTTCCTCGGCGAGGTCGGCTACTGGACCGGCGTCGCCGCCCTGGTCGCCGCCGCGCTGACCACCATGGCCGGCATGGTCGACCTGTGGGACGTGCCGGGCGACCGTACCCGCCGCACCGCAGTCGCCTTCAACCTGGTGAACGCGGTGATGGCCGCCATGTTCCTGCTCACCTGCCTGGTCCGGTCACACTCCCCGCAGCGCGGCGCGTCGGTCGCGATCCTGGTCACCGAACTGGTCGCGTTGGCCGTCGGCGGGGTCGGCGTGCACCTGGGCGCCCGGCTGATGCGTCAGTTCGACAGCGGCCGCGCCGAGGCCGGCGGCCTGGACGCGCTCGCCGGCTCCACCGGCGAGATCGCCCGCCCCTGACCCACCCGTCGGGCCGGCCCGCCGTCACCCGACCGCCGGACGCGCCCGACCCGCTGGGCGCGTCCCCCGACTCGCGAGGTACGCACCCGACCCGCCGCACCTGACCCGCCCGACGCGCCCGACCCGCCGGACACGGCGCCCGGCCGGCGAGTGGCCCTGGTCTGCGGGGCCGGCATCCCTGCGACTGGTCGGTCTAGCATCCCGGGATGACCTCCTCTCTGGACACGCTCCCGAAGATCGGCGCGCCCGCCACCAGGGCACTGCACGGCGCCGGCTACACCGCGCTGCGCCAGCTCGCGGGCGTTCCCCGGGCGGACCTGGCCAGGCTGCACGGCATGGGCCCGAAGGCGCTCGGAATCCTCCAGGCCGCCCTCGAAGAGCACGGGCTCGGCCTCGGCTGAGATCCACCCCGGACACCCCCGGCCGGGCGGCGGCAAATGGGTTGCCGGCCGGGTGGCCGGCCGCGAAGCTGGCCGCCATGACCGCTGAGCGTGACGCCGAGGACCTGATCGCGGAGGCCGCCGCCGCGCCCGTCGATGGTTGGGGCTTCGGCTGGCTGGCCGGCCGGGCCACCGAGGAGCGTCCACCCTGGGGGTACGCCCGGCTGGTCGCCGACCGGATGGCGCGGGCCGACGCGGCGCTGGACGTGGACACCGGCGGCGGGGAGGTGCTCGCCGAGGTGCCGCGTCCACCGAAGCTGCTGACGGCGACCGAGGCATGGCCGCCGAACGTGGAGGTTGCCCGCCGGACCCTACGTCGGGTCGGCGCGTCGGTGGTCGCGGTCGCGCCGGACGGGCCGCTGCCGTTTCGCGACGCCTCGTTCGACCTGGTGGTCAGTCGGCACCCGGTGCGTACCGACTGGGTTCAGACGGCGCGGGTGCTGCGGCCGGGCGGGACGTTCCTGTCGCAGCAGATCGGGGCCGGCACCATGCGGGAGCTCAGCGAGGCGATCCTCGGGCCGTTGCCCCCGCCGACCCAGCGGCACCCCGAGCACGCGGTCGCCGCCGCCGAAGCCGCCGGCCTGCGGGTGGTCGACCTGCGCCGGGCCACGCTGCGGGTGACCTTCGCCGACATCGGCGCGGTGGTCTGGTTCCTGCGCAAGGTGATCTGGACGGTGCCCGGGTTCACGGTCGACCGCTACCGCGCACCACTGCGCGACCTCCACCACCGCATCGCCAACGAGGGTCCCTTCGTTGCCCACGCCCAACGCTTCCTCATCGAGGCCACCCGCCCCTGACGGCCACCCCTGACGGCCACCCCCTGACGGCCACCCCCTGACGGCCACCCGCCCCGGACGGGCACCCCCACCCGTCGATCTTGCACTTTCGGTGCCGGCGAAAGCCACCAACCGGGCAACTCGACCGCCGAAACTGCAAGATCGGCGAGGGCGAGGGCGAGGGCGAGGGCGAGGGCGAGGGCGAGGGCGAGGGCGAGGTGCGGGCTAGGGCGGGCGCGGGGTCAGTGGGGGTGGGTTTGGTGGTGGGTTGCTAGGACGTCGGCGCCGAAGTCGCTGGCGGGGCGGCGCAGCACGGTGTGTGCGTGGTTGCCGTCCGCGGTGGTGTTGTCGTACTCGATCAGCAGGTCGTCGCCCTGCACCCGGTAGTAGTGCCGTCGCCCGGGGTGGGTCGGGCCGGCCCAGGCGAAGTGCAGCGGGCCGGCGTCCAGTCGGGTCGCCTCCCGGATGGCCAGCTCGGGTGGCAGCCGGTCGAGGTAGAGGGCGACCACCTGGTCGAGCAGCGCGCGGCCGGTCGGTCCCAGCCGCTCCGCCGGGACGCCGAGGGGCTCCAGCGGCGCGTCGACCCGCCCGCGGGTGGCGCTGATGATGTCCGCCGGTGCCTCGTCGGCGATGATCGCGGCCGCCCGCTCGGCGGGGCCCAGCGCGTCGAGCAGGGCGCGGGCCAGGTCCTCCTCGACACCGAGGGGGCGGGAGACCGGACGGCCGGCGTAGCGGACCGCGGCCGGATTGGCGCCGAAGAAGATCGGCGCGGGGGAGACCTGACCGTCCACCACTGTCATGTTCACCGACAGGTGGTGCCCTTCGAGTCGCCACGCCCAACGGTCGTCGCGCGCCGGGTCGCCGAACACGGCCACCCAGTAGTCGGCGCTGTGCCGCCCGCGCTGCCAGCCCTCGGCCCGGTCCAGCACCTCCTCCAGCGAGATGATCGCCATCGCCTGTGCGTACGCCGAGGGGCTGAGCGCGGTGGCCAGCAACCGGTGGGCGGCCTTGCGGGCGGTGACGTCGAGCTCGGCGAGGCAGACGCCCGGTCGAGGTCGGGGCCGGTACTCCAGCCAGCGTCGGGCCGCCTCGTCGTCGAACGAGTGCACGGCGCTCTCGCGGGCGGCGGGGTCGAGCGCGGTCAGCAGCGCGGTGGCGGCTGCCCGCATCTGCTCCGGCAGAGGATCTTCCACCGACCCTGTATACCGGCCGGGCGTGCCGGTGTCAGCCGACGCGCAGCAGCTCGGCCATCTCCGGCAGGTCGAAGAAGCGCGCGGTCTCGACGGCCGACGGCTTGCCGTGTGCCGGATCCGCGCCGGCGGCGAGGAGCGCGCGGACCGCTTCGGTGCTGCTGCGGAAGACCGCCGCTGCCAACGCGGTCTGACCTCGGTCGTTTGCCCGGGTGTGGTCGGCGCCGCGGCTGAGCAGGGCGGCGACCGTGTCCGGGTGGGCGTGGTACGCGGCCAGGATGAGCAGCGTGTCGCCCTTGTCGTTGGTGAGGTTGACCGGCAGGCCGGCGTCGATCTGCGCCGCCAGTTCGTCGGTGGCGCCGGCTCGGGCCAGGTCGAACATCCGGTGGGCGAACGCCAGCGTCTCGGCGTCGAGGTTCTCGGTCACCGCTCCAGGATAGGGCGTGTCTCCCGGATCTTCGCCGGCCTACGACGGGCCCGGAGGACGCCCGGCGGCGTTGGCTGGACGTCCGGATACCGGTGTTGTATCCGGACGTCCAGCCGCCTTGCCGGATCGCCGTCGGGGCCTCGTCTCGGCTCGACGAGATCCGGGAGACACGCCCTAGCCACACCGGTCCTGATAGGTTGCTCGGCCGGCGCGCTGGGGGAGGGGTCCGATGGGTGAGACGGTGTACGTGGGCAACGCGGGCGTCGACGGCGCCACCAACGCCGGTTGGCTGCTCGGGCACTTCGCGCCGCCGGGGGAGATCCGGCACAGCACCGACGTCGAGGTGAAGTGGGGCGTGCATCCGCCCGGGGAGGCCCGGTCCCGGTGGGCGACCGGCGAGGTACGCACCACTCTGCTCGTACTCGTCGAGGGGTGTTTTCGGGTGGAGTTGCCGGACCGGACGGTACGGCTGGCCGCGCCGGGCGACTACGTGGTGTGGGCACGTGGGGTGGACCATTCCTGGTTCGCCGAGCGCGCGTCGGTGGTGTTGACAGTGCGCTGGCCCTCGTTGCCGGGCTACCGCGCTGACCCGCCCGTCCTGCGCTGATTCACCCGAGCGGCTGACCTGCGTCCCACCAGACGGAATTACCTACTAAACCTATAGGGTTTGCCGTCTAGAGTACGAGGGCACCCCGCCGAACGACCCGCGAGGAACCGCCATGACGCACCACCGTCCGGAGCCCGACCTGCTCACCGTTGCCGCCGGATGGGCCGACCCGGCCGGCTGGCCGGTCGCGCTGCGTTTCGACAGCGCCGAGCGCTGGTACGCCCGCCTCGCCGTCAGCGACGAGCACGAGGTGTGGGCGCTGAGCTGGCTGCCCGGGCAGGGCACCGACCTGCACGACCACGGCGGATCCTCCGGAGCGTTCCGGGTGGTCAGTGGGGTGCTCACCGAGGAGACGGTCGGCGCCGGTCGACTACGCCCCCGACTGCTGCCGGCCGGCGCGGGCCGCCGTTTCGGCCCCCGGCACGTGCACCAGGTCACCAACCGGGGCTCGGCGCCGGCGGTCAGCGTGCACGTCTACCGGCCGGCGCTGCTGCGGATGACCCGCTATCACCTCCTGGACGGGCGGCTGCGGGTCGCCGAGGTCGCCGAGGCCGGCCGGTCCTGGTAGCCGCGCCCACCGAGAACCCCTGTCACCGGAAGGAACCGAGAATGCAGACAACCGCCGAGCACTGTCCCGCCCCCGTGCCACCACCGGGCTCCCGGGGCATCGACGAGATCCTGGCCGCCGCGCGGGCCCGGCTGCGCCGGCTGGACCCGGAGCGGGCGCACCTGGCGTACCGGGCCGGAGCGCTGCTGGTCGACATCCGCCCGGCTGCGCAGCGGGCCGCGCACGGCGTGGTGCCGGGCTCGCTCATCGTCGAACGCAACGTGCTGGAGTGGCGCTTCGACCCACGCTGCCCGGCCCGGCTGCCGCAGGCCGTCGACTACGACGTGCCGGTAATGATCCTCTGTCAGGAGGGATACACCTCGTCGCTGGCCGCCGCCGCGTTGCAGGACGTCGGCCTGCACCGGGCCACCGATGTGGTCGGTGGGTTCGCGGCCTGGCGGATCGCCGGGCTCCCGGCCCTCGGCCCGACCCCACTGCACCACCCATCTCCCCTCGCGTCCCCGGTCAACGCCGGCTGGGCGCGCCGCTGACCGTCACGCCACACCCGGCGTGGCGCGCGTACCGCCACTCAGGAGGCACCATGTCCGTCGTCGCCATCCCCACGCGCCGTCACCCCGGCGTGCGCCCGCCGGCCCGTCCGCGCACCAGCCCGACCCTGACCATCACCCTCGATCTCGTCCCCGGGCCGCTGAGCCCTCGGCTGGCCCGGCTGGTGCAGCTGCTCGGCGAACTGGCCGAGTCGGGGGAGGGGCAACTGCGTGCCGTGGAGGAGCCCGCGTCGGGGCCGCGACCGGCCCCACGCCCCGCCGCGCCGCCCGCCGCACCGGACCACGTCCGCATCCTGGCCGGCTCGCGGATGGTCCGCCAGGGCGACCGGGTCATCGCGCTGACCCGCATCGAGTACGAGCTGCTGCTGTTCCTGGCCGAGCGGCCCCGCCGGGTCTTCACCCGCCTGCAACTGCTCTCCAGCGTCTGGGGCTACGAGCACGCGGTGGCCCGGACGGTGGACGTGCACGTCCGCCGGCTGCGCGCCAAGCTGGCCGGCTCGGAGGTGGTCACCACCGTCTACGGCGTCGGCTACCGGCTGGCCGACGAGGCCCCGATCAGCGTGGATCACAGCAGCTGAGCCCTGGTCCGGCGGCGATGTGACCGCCTGGTGAACCGGTCGGGGACCCCCGTAACGGGGCATCTCGACGACTCTGCTGTAATCATCAGGCCTCGTACGCAGAGCGAGCATCTGGCTCCGATGTGTTCGTCAATTGTCACATTCATGCAACGCAGCCGCCTCTTGACCCTCGCCCAGGCGCCGGGAAGCATCGATGAAGCGGCGTCCCGGGCCGTGGGGAGATACCCGGACCAGCCCAAGGAGGACCATGTCGGTCAGCCCCGCCTCGTCGCGCGCCGGATGGCATACGTCCCAACCCGCGGTGCCCGGTCGACCTCCCGGCGGTCAGCGTCGCCCGGCGAACACCGCCGCGCCCGTGCTCACCGTGACGCTGTCCATCCCGCTGGCCTGTGAGGAGTCGCTGACCCCGGCTGCGCGCCGGCTGTTGGAGGCCGCTCGCGAGATGCTGGAGCGGGGCGAAGGCGTGATCATCGGCTCGGTTCCGGCCGAACGCCGCCCCGACCAGGCGCCCGCCAACCGGTCGCCGGCCCGCCCGATCAGCCCGACCATCCCCGCCCTGCACATCCTCGCCTCGTCGCGCTCGGTGCTGCGCGACGAGGAGCCGCTGCCGCTGACCCGGCTGGAGTTCGACCTGCTGCTGCACCTGGTCGCGCACCCGCGCCGGGTGTTCACCCGGCTGCAACTGCTCAACGCCGTCTGGGGCTACGAGCACGCTGGCGTGCGCACCGTCGACGTGCACGTGCGTCGGCTGCGCGGCAAGGTCGGCGTGGACGTGCCACTGGTCACCACCGTCTACGGCGTGGGCTACCGGCTGGCCGACGACGCCCGGGTCACCATCGACCGCAGCGGCTGACCGGCGGCACCCACGTAGCCGGCGCGGGGCAGGATGGTCCGGTGCGCATCCGCCCCATCTCGCCCGACCTGCTCGTCACCGAGCTGACCGGCCGGCTGGCCGACGCGGCGACCCGCGCCGCGAGCGCCGCCGCCGGGCCCGCGCGGCTGCGGGTGGCCGTGGACGGCGCCCCCGCCGCCGGCGCCGACGAGCTGGCCGCGGCGCTGGTCGACCCGCTGCGCGCCCAGGGCCACCCGGTGCTGCACGTCCGCGCCACCGACTTCCTGCGCCCCGCGTCGCTGCGCTTCGAGTTGGGGCGCACCAACCCGGACTCCTTCTACGAGGCCTGGGTCGACGAGGCCGGGCTGCGCCGCGAGGTGCTCGACCCGGCCGGTCCGGGCGGCAGCGGCCGGCTGCTTCCGTCGCTCTGGGACGCCGACGCCGACCGGGCCAGTCGCGCCCGCTACGTCGACCTGGCACCCGGCGGCGTCGTTCTGGTCAGCGGCTCGCTGCTGCTCGGCGGCGGTCTGCCCTTCGACGTGACCGTCCACCTGGAGTTGTCCCCGGCGGCGCTGCGCCGGCGCACCGAACCGGCCCAGCAGTGGGCGCTGCCGGCCTTCGACCGGTACGCCGAGGAGGTCGTCCCGGCGAGCTTCGCCGACGTCGTGGTACGCGCCGACGACCCCCGCCGACCGGCGCTCGTGGAACCCGGCGGCGGCGACTGACAACAACCGAGAATTCGTCGGTTTGCGCGCCTGATCCGGCGGGTACTCGCCCGGCTCACAGAGCGCGGGTGATCGCCCGCGCACCGAACGCGACCGTGACCGGGGCCCCGCGCCGCCGGCACCCGGTTCACCTTGAGCCACAGGCCCAGGAAAGGCAGGCAGCGATGCTCGTCCACGACACGGTCGGTACGACCCGGTCCCAGACGGAGATCGATCAGATCCGGCAGTCGCTCCAGGCGCGCTACGACGAGCTGACCGCGGAGTACGACCAGGCGGTGCTCCAGAGCCAGGTGCTGCGGCTGGTGGAGGTCGGCGACACCGCCGGCGACGACCAGGCCGACAGCGGCACCAAGACCGCCGAGCGGGACACCGCCCAGTCCCTGTTGCGCACCATCCTCGACCGCCGCGCCCAGTACGAGCACGCCCTCGGCCGGCTCGAGGAGGGCACCTACGGCTGGTGCGAGGGCTGCTCGGCGGCGATCCCGGTGGAGCGGCTGGAGATCTTCCCGTCCGCCACCACCTGCGTGACGTGCAAGCAGACTCGCGAGCGGCGGGCGGCCTGAGCCACCCCAGCGGTTGCCGGTCGGTCCGCGACGCGATGGACTTCCACAATGGGTGACATCCTCGTGGGCACCGCGTCCTGGACCGACCGCACACTGCTGGACTCGGGCTGGTATCCGCAGACCGCCGATACCCCGGAGAAGCGGCTGGCCTACTACGCCCGGCAGTTCCCGCTGGTCGAAGTGGACGCCACCTACTACTCGCCGCCCGCCGAGGCGACCGCGCGGCTGTGGGCCGAGCGCACCCCGGCCGGCTTCACCTTCAACATCAAGGCGTTCAGTCTGCTGACCGGGCACCCCACCCGGGTCAGCGCGCTCTACAAGGACCTGCGCCCCGAGACCGACAAGAAGAACGTCTACCCCGACGACCTGCCCGCGCAGTCGTACGAGGAGGTGTGGACGCGCTTCTTGTCCGCGCTGGACCCGCTGGTCGAGGCCGGCAAGCTGGGCGCGCTGCTGTTCCAGTTCCCGCCCTGGTTCACCATCAAGCGGGCCAACAAGCAGTACCTGCTGGAGGTGGCGAAGCGCTGCGCGCCGCTGCGCCCGGTGTACGAGTTCCGGCACGCCTCCTGGTTCGACGGCGACAACGCCGACGAGACCCTGGCGTTCCTGCGCGAGCACAAACTGCCGTACGTCTGCGTGGACATGCCGCAGGGCCACCGCTCGTCGCTGCCTCCGGTGCTGGCCGCCACCGCGGACCTCGCTGTCATGCGCTTCCACGGGCACAGCGACAAGTGGACCAGCAAGGACATTCACGAGAAGTTCGGCTACCACTACTCCAAGCGGGAGTTGGCCGACTGGGCGCCGAAGCTGCGCGAGCTGGCCGACGAGGCCGGGCAGACCCACGTGCTCATGAACAATTGCTACCGCGACTACGCGCAGACCAACGCGAAGACCCTCGCGGGTCTCCTCGACGCCGGCTGACCTCACCCGATCCGGGTGGGGACGACTCACCCCACCCGCAGGGAGTGTGGACGCGGTGGGTACGGCCGCCCGAGGACGGCCGACGCCGGAGACGACACGGAGGTGACGGGGATGACGGTTCGAGTGGTGACGGATCGACGGCGTGGTGCCGTCCTGCACGTGGTCGGCGCGGCCGACAACGCCCGGCGCGCCCCGCAGGGCAGCCCGGTGCGGCCCCGCCGTGGCCCGGTGGGGCCGCCGCGCCGCGCCGACGACCGACGGTGGGACACCACGGAACGGGGGTCGACCGATGGCTGACTCGATGATCTCAGCGTTCGAGTCCTCGCTGGACAAGACGAACCTCATTCTCAAGGACATCGAGAACGCCTACGGCTGGCCGAAGGAACGGCGCAACCAGTCGTACGCGGCCCTGCGCACGGTGCTGCACCTGCTGCGCGACCGGCTGCCGGTGGACGAGAGCGTGGAGTTCGCCCAGCAGTTGCCGGTGCTGGTGCGGGGCATCTACTTCGACGGCTGGGTGCCGTCCGACGTGCCGATCAAGCTCAACCGTGACGACTTCCTCTACGAGGTGCGGCAGGGCTTCCCGTACGACGCGGAGGGTGGTCCGGAGCGGGTGACCCAGGTGGTGTTGGACACGCTGCGCCGCCACGTCACCCAGGGTGAGTGGCAGGACGTGAAGGACACCATGCCCAAGGACCTCGCGACGATGATGCCGTGACGGCCTGACAGCGCGAGCCCGCCCGATCGCCGTCGGGCGGGCTCAGTCGTCGGCAGCCTCGGCGGCGGTGGGCACCCGCGACACCGGGTGCCCGGCCCGACGGGCCAGCGCGGCGAACGCCACGGCGTCCACGATCGCGGCCCCGCCCGGATCGTTGTTGAAGTAGACGTACGCCGGCTCGTCCGCGCCGAAGGCGTCGGTCAGCCGACCCACCCAGGACCGCAGCGCGGCCCGACCGTAACGCGGCCACGGCCGCGCCCGCCCCTCGTGCAGCCGCAGGTAGCCGAAGTCGGTGGTGCGCCAACGGGGGGCGACCGGGCGGCCCAGCCGGTCCGCCCAGACCAGCGCGGCCCTACGCCGCTCCAGCACCGCCCGGGTGGCGTCGGTCCACCAGGAGGGGTGCCGGGGCTCGACCGCCACCCGCACCTGCGTCGGGAACAGTCGCAGCGTCGCGTCCAGCGCCTCGACGTCCGCCCGCAGGTTCGGTGGCAGTTGCAGCAGCACCGGGCCGAGCCGGTCACCGAGCGCGGTGGCGCGGTCGAGGAACCGGGCCACCGGCTCCTCCGGGTCACGCAGTCGCTTGATGTGGGTGAGGTAGCGGCTCATCTTCACCGCCACGCAGAAATCCGCCGGGGTGCGCGCCCGCCAGGCGGCGAAGGTGTCCCGCTCGGGCAGCCGGTAGAAGGCGTTGTTGACCTCGACCGTGGCGAACCCGGCCGCGAAGTGCTCCAGCCAGAGCCGGTGCGGCAGCCCCTGCGGGTAGAAGCGGCCGCGCCAGTCCCGGTACTGCCAGCCGGACGTGCCCACCAGGATCACCACCCCATCCTGGCACTCTCCGCCGCCGCTCGCGAACTGCCCGTGTCGCCCCGGTTCGGCGTCTACGGTGAGGGTTAGAGAAGATCGCGCGTGGGGTACCACCCGCAGCACGACGGACCCCGGCGTACGGCGGGGCGGCACACCCGAGGGAGTACCGATGGCACTCAACGATGACGACATGCAGACCACCGGCGGCGGCGGCGCGGAGGGTCCGGCCGACGGCGGCGCGACCCCCGGTCAGCACGACGGTGGCGCCGATGGCGGCGCGGAAGGCCCCGCCGACGGTGGTGCCACCCCGGGTCAGCACGACGGTGGCGCCGACGGCAGCGCGGAGGGTCCCGCCGACGGCGGTGCCACTCCCGGTCAGCACGACGGTGGCGCTGACGGTGGTGCGGAAGGCCCCGCCGACGGTGGCGCCACTCCGGGGCAGCAGGACGGTGGCGCTGACGGCAGCGCCCGGTAGCGGCTCGCCATGACGTATCTCGACCCGCCGGGCGGCCACCACGGCCGCCCGGCGGTTCCGTCCGCCGAGGCCACCGCGGCGCTGGCCCGCTGCGTCTCGGTCGAACCGGCCAAGTTCGCCGCCGCGCACTGGGGGCACACCCCGCTGCTGTCCCGCGCCGCCGAACTGCCCGACCCGGCCGGCTTCACCGACCTGCTCAGCCCCGCCGACGCCGACGAGCTGCTGAGCCGGCGCGGCCTGCGTACCCCGTTCCTGCGCGTCGCCAAGGACGGCCAGTTGGTCGCGGCGTCGCGCTGGACCGGCGGCGGCGGCGCGGGCGCCGAGATCGGCGACCAGGTGCTCGACGAGCGGGTCCTGGAGCAGTACGCGTCCGGCGCCACCCTTGTGTTGCAGGGGCTGCACCGGATCTGGCCGCCGCTCGTCGACTTCGCCCGCGACCTGGGCCTCGCGCTCAACCAGCCGTTGCAGATCAACGCCTACCTGACCCCGGCCGGCAGCCAGGGCTTCGCCACCCACTACGACACCCACGACGTGTTCGTGCTCCAGGTCGACGGCCGCAAGCACTGGCGGATCCACCCGCCGGTGCTGCCCGATCCGCTGGAGAAGCAGCCGTGGGGTGGGCGCGCCGACGAGGTCGGTGCCACCGCGCAGGGCCCGGCGGCGCTGGACGTGGTGCTCGCCCCCGGTGACGCCCTCTACCTGCCGCGGGGGTGGCTGCACAGCGCGCAGGCACAGGACGCCAGCTCGCTGCACCTGACCGTGGGGATCCGCGCGCTCACCCGCTACGCCCTGGTCGAGGAGTTGTTGGCGTTGTCCGCCGAGGACCAGCGGCTGCGGGCCAGCCTGCCGTTCGGCACCGACGTCGCCGACCCGGACGCCATCGAGCCGGAGCTGACCGAGACCGTGGAGGCGTTGCGGGACTGGCTGCTGCGCGCCGACCCGGGCGCGGTCGCCGCGCGGCTGCGTCAGCGCGCCTGGCCGGCAGCCCGTCCGGCACCCATCCGACCGCTCGCCCAGGCCGACGCGGTGGCCGCGCTGGACGCCGACGCCCGGGTCACCCTCCGGCCGGGCCTGCGCTGGCAGTTGGTACCGCACGGGTCGGACACTGTGGCGCTGCGGCTCTTCGACCGCACCATCACCCTGCCCGCTTCATGCGAGGCGGCGGCTCGGGTCCTGCTCAGCGGCGCCGTCACCCGGGTCGGTGACCTGCCCGGCCTGCCCGACGACGCCGACCGGGTCACCCTGACCCGCCGGCTGCTCCGCGAGGCCGTGCTCGTCCCGGCCTGAGGCCGGCGGTTGATCGACTCGGTTTTCAGGAAGTCGCGGTGTCCGAACGGCGAGGACAGCGCGGTTTTCAGAAAGCCGAGTGGATCACCTCGTCAGCGCGCGGCAGGGCCGACCCGGCGGGGGCGACCAGTGCACCGGCCGGGTCGGGCGCAGGGTCAGCGGCCGAGGATGAGCAGCAGCACGGTGGTCAGCAGACCGGCGCCGAGCACCACGGTGATCGGCCGGGGGCCGAGCACCGCGTGCCGGCGGTCGGCCAGCACCCGGGCCGGCACCAGGCCGACCAACGGCCCGAGCAGCGTCACCACCAACGCCAGCACCGGTAGTCCGACCGCCAGGTCCCCGCCGTATCCGACGCCGAGCGCGCGGGCGCCGGCGCCCAGCGCGTACGCCAGCACACCGCCGGCCACCCCGCAGAGCGCCAGCAGCGGGTTGACCGAGCCCGGCAGCTCGCCCGGCTGACCGGCCCGGTCCAGCAGGTCACGAGCCTTGGCGAGCAGCAGCACCGGGTCGGTGGCCCCGACGCCGTTCGCCGGGGCGGGCGGGCCGCCGAGGCGGCGGGCACCGAGGCGCGAGCGGACCTGCTGCCACAGGTGGGCCACCTCGGCGTCGACCCGTTCCTGCTGCTCGCGGGCGGCGACCAGCTCCTCCTCGGCGCTTCGGAGCTGCTCGGCCGCCTCGGCGACGGCCCGCTCGGCGGCACCGCACTGCCGCTCGTGCCAGGTGTGCGCCTCGGCGCGCTGCTCGCGCACCCGCGCGGTGAGGTCGGCCAGCCGCCGCAGCTGCGCCGCGTACGTCTCACTGGTCACCGGTTCGTTCATCGTGTCGGTCCATACGGGATGATGACCTGTCCGGTGCGGTGCACCGCCCGGTCGAAGAAGAGCCCCCGCCAGGGGCGGGGATACCAGTCCGGGCCCCCGGTGCCCGGGTAGAGCGACGAGCCCAGCTCGCCGCCGTGCGCGTCCAGGGCCACCCAGGCGCCGATCTGGTCGGTACGGGCGGCCGGCCCACCGAGATCGGCGCGCATCCGGGCCACACCACGCCACCAGGCCAGCACGTGCGTGCGTCGTTCCGGCCCGTCGTGCATGATCCGGCGCAGCTGCTCCAGGCCGGTACGCCGACCCGCGCGGGCGGCCAGCGCACCCGCTGCCGCGTCGACCGCGAACAGCAGCAGGTAGTGCGGGCTTCCCGGGCCACTGAGCCCGTCGGCCGTCTCGGCCATCAGCTCCCCGACGGTCTCCTCGTCGTACCAGGCGGCGTCGTCGGCCAGGTCCTCGTAGAGGGCGCGGGCGATCGGGTCGGCGTCCGGGTCGAGGCAGGCGATGGAGAACCGGGCGGTGCCCGGCGGGTGCTGACGGGCCAGCGACCGGGCCGCCGCGTCGAGCACCGCGCACGCCTCGTCGACGCGGGTGCCGAGCACCGCGAGGTTGCGGCCCGGGGCGCGCGGCAGCCGCAGCGACGCCGAGCGGGACTGCACGTCGATGATCTCGCCGAGCAGGGCCACCGGGTTGCGAGGCACGGTCCCGTCCGGCGGTACGGCGAGCGCCCGGAAGTCCGGGGCGTCGGCCAGCCGGGGGATCGCGTCGCCGTCGAAGAGCCGGGCGGGTGCCGCGTCGGGGGCGCGCATCCGCCACAGCCGGTGCTGCAACCCGCTCCAGGTCTCCCAGTCGCTGGCCGACGGGATGCGGGCCACCTCGTTGCCCTCCACCATGCCCGACTCGGCGTTGACCACCGCGTGCCAGCGCGGCAGCGACTGCGCGGCGTCGTTGCGCTCGGCGAGGATGCGCAGCGCCTTGGGCAACGCGATGCGCAGAGTGAACTGGGCGACCAGCGCGGGGCGGCCCCACAGCGCCTCGATGCCCCGCACGTCCTGCGAGGCGAGGACCAGGTGGATGCCCTGGGACCGGCCGCGGCGGGCCAGGTCCTCCAGCAGGTCGGCCGCCTCCCGGGCGACCACGTCCCGGCCGGCCAGCAACATCTGGAACTCGTCCACCACGGCGACGATGCGTGGCCAGTGCCCGGTCGGGTCGACCGCCCGCAGCTCGGCCAGCTTGGTCACCTCGTGTTTCTTGGCCGCGTCGGCGCGTCGGCGCAGCTCCTCGGTGAGGAAGCGCAGCAGCGCCAACCCGAACTCCCGGTCGGTGTTGACGTTGATGCCGACCAGCCGCATGTGCGGCAGCCAACTCGGATCGCGCCGGCCCTGCGCGAACCGCGCGAAGGAAACCCCCTCCTTGAAGTCCAACAGGTAGAACTCCAGCTCGGCGGGGGAGTACCGGGCGGCGAGGGCACCGATCCACGCGAAGATCAGATTGGTCTTGCCGGTGCCGGAGGGCCCGCCGATCAGCGCGTGCGGTGGATAGTCGCCAAGCGTCAACCGCACCGGCCGGCCCTGGGGGCCCTCACCGATCGGCGCGGTCAGCCCGTCGGCGGAGTCCTCCCGCCACATCAGCTCGGGCGGAGGCAGCAGGTCGGTGAAGGGGGTCGGCGGCGGGCCCGCGTTCACCCGGGCGGCGACGTCCCGGCAGGTCTCGGTGACCAGCGCCGCCGGTGGTGGTGGATCCAGCCGGACCGGCAACCCGGCCGAACCGCCGATCCGCGCGCCGGACACCCCGGCCACCACCCGCGTCACCGTCGGATCCTCCGGCAACGGCACACCGTGCACCACCAGGTGTACGCCGCAGGCCGCGCCAGCCCGCACCACCCGGTCCAGTTGTCCGCGCTCGTGCCGGTTCAGCTCCTCACCGCCGAGCAGCACCGCCACCCGCCACGGCTCGGGTCGTCGGCCGGTCGCCGCCGCCAGTTCGCGCAGCGACGCGTACTCGCCGGCCAGGACCGTCTCGTTGATCCGGCGGATCTGCTCCACCAGGTCGTCCAGCAACGGTCCCAGCCCACCCGGGCCGACGAAGGTGAGCAGCCCCGCCGTGCCCAACGGGGCGAACCCGGCCAGTCCGCCGCCGAGCTGGTCCGGGTCGTACCCGATCAGTCGTACCGCCCCGGGGTCGGCGCGGCCGACGGCCCGCAGCAGCAACGCGGACACCACCGCGTCGCAGCCGGCGCGGTCGTCCCCGGAGAGGTGGACGTGCCCGGCGTCGAGCAGCGGCACCAGCGCGGGCACCGGGTCGACGCCGTCGATGCCGACCGTGCCGACCCGCAGCGCGCCGGGCGGCTCGGCCCGACGGGCGGGCGTCGGCGTCCACCCGGCCCAGTCGGCCCCCGCGCAGCCGGGCGCCTCCTGCCGGGCCGCGTCGGCGGCCCGCCGGGCCAGCTCCGCGATCCTTGTGGAGTAGCGGGCGTCGATCTCGGCGATGCGGCGGTCCCGTTGGGCGCCCACCCGCTCCGGTACGGCGGCCGCCGCCCGCTGGACCCGGGCCAGTCGTTCCCGACCGGCGGTCAGGTCGGCCTGGGCCGCGGACAGCCGGGAACGGGTGGCGCCCAACGCCTCGGCGAGGGTTTCCCGGACACGGCTGGCCAGCTGACCGCGCCGGTCAGCCATCGGAGCCCCGGCGCGTCGGCGCGTCCCGCCAGGGGCTGCCCGAGCGTGGGGGCAGCCCACCGGAGCGCTGCGTGGTGGTGCCCGGCCGCTGCACCGCACCGTTGGCGCGGGGAGCCGCGCCCGGCCGCCCGGCCCCGCTCGGTTGCTGCGCGCCCGCCTGCTGCCCGGCCCGCGCCGGCTTTCCCACGTCGCCTCGCTGCCCCACGCTCGCCGGTTCTCTCGCGCCGGCCGGCAGGTCCCGGCCGAGGCGGGCGAGCAGCAGCCCGGTCGCCACCCCGGCGGTGACCGCGGAGTCGGCGGCGTGCGGCGGCTCCCCGGAGGCGCGCGGCGGCGGCATCCGGCACACCCGGGTCAGCAGCGTCTCCAGCACCGGCGGCGGCAACCCGGGAAGCAGGTCACGGACGCGCCCGTCCAACTCGCCGCGCAGCCGCCCGAGGTCGGTGGCGCGCGGCGGGTGCCCGAGCAGCTCACCGGCCAGCTCGCGCAGCAGCGGCGGCGCCAGCGCCGCCATGCCCAGCCCCACGTCGGCCGGGGCTCGGCGCAGCTCCTTGCGGAGCCGGTCCCGGTCGCCGGAGCGGACACCACCCACCACTCGGCGCAGCAACTCCTGGGAGTCGTCCACCCGCTCGTCGGGTTCGTCGTCGGTGCCCTCGCGCCCGCCGGTCAGCTCGGCCACCCGCACCGACCACCAGCGGCGCATCCGCACCTGCTCGACCGGCTCCGGCGCGACCGCGGCGGGCCCGGACGCCGGTGGCGTGTCGTGTCGGGGAGCGCGTTGCTCAGGGCGGGGTGCCGGGGAGCCGTCCGCGCCGAGCCCGATCGCCGTCAGGTAGGCCGACAGCTGTTCCTGGGCCACCCGCAGCGCGTAGCCGGCGCTCTCGGCGTGCTCGGTGGCGGCGGACAGCTCGGGCACCCCCATCGGGTTGGCCGACTCCTGTCGTACCCAGCGCAGCCGCTCCGCGGCCAGGCCGAACTTCTCCAGCGCCTGCCCGAGCAGGGCCACCGGGAACTCCTCGGTGGCGGCACGGACCTGAGCGCCGACATCCTCGATGATGGACATGGCGGCCTACAGGGTGGAGACGTAGAGCTGCGCCTGCTCCACCGCGACAAGTGTCGCGGCGAGACACTCCTCCAGTTCCTGGCTGGCCTGGGTCAGCGACGCCTGGGCCGCCTCCACCGTCTCGTGCCCGCTGCCCTCCAGCGCCCCGGCCAGGGTCTGCTGGGCCTCGGTGAGCTTTTCGCCGGCCGCCTGCACGGCTGTCTGCCCGTCTCCGATCTGTTGGAGGGCGACATCGATGGCAGCCTTCAGCTCGGCGACGCTCGCCACGGCGGAACCTCCTGGGGGCGGGGAGATCTCCATTAGAGCCTATCGGCGGTTCCGAAAGAACATCCGCCCTGTCGGTGTTCCTGCCCGCCTGTCCGGAAGACCCTCGGAAGTGCCGGGAGTCCGATCTGTGGGAGTCCCAGTGCGAGAATTTCTCAGTTGCTGGTCGGGTTCTCGCGGAGCCAGCGCGGGCCGTACACCTCGGCGCCCAGCGCCGTCACCCGCCCGCGCAACTCCCGGTCGGCGGTGATCACCAGCCGCCGACGCCGCGGCGCGCCCTCCACCAGCTCGACCACCGTGTCGTCGCCGGAGCCGGCGGCGGAGACCACCCGGACGCCCTCGGTGCCCGGCACGTCCCGCGCGGCCCCCTCGACCACCAGGACCACCTCCACCGGGGCGGTCAGCCGGGCCGGCAACCCGATGGTCGCCACCGGGGCGAGCGAGTCGCGCAACCGGGCAGCGGCCCCGGCACGGTCGCGCCACCACCCGTTCGGGCGCGAGCCCACCACGTTGGCGCCATCCACGATCAGCAGCGGGGTCTCATCCATCCCGCCAGCCTGCCACCATCGGCCGGCCCTGACCCGACGCCACTCCCGGAATGCCGGTCCTCCGCCACCTGCGGCGTTTGTCGGGGCGCGCGCCGGGTAGCCCCTGCCGACCGTGCCGAGCCCTACTGCGGAGGACAGACATGATGGGACCCGGTGACATCGGCTCCGACCCGTGGGACGAATTCCTGGCCAGGTACTTCGGCCGGGGCGAGGGAGGGCGCCGACCGCCGCACCGGGTCGACATCACCCGACTGATGACGGCCGACGCCCGGGAGATGCTGGCCGACGCGGCCCGGCGGGCCGCGCAACGGCAGAGCAGCGACCTGGACACCGACCACCTGCTCTGGGCGGCGCTGCAACGCGAACCGCTGCGTGACCTGGTACGCCGTGCCGGGGCTGACCCGGACACCCTGCTCAACGCCCTCGGCGGTAAGGGCGACGGTGCGCCGCGCGGGGAGGTGCCGCCCAACCTGTCGTTGACCCCCGCCGCCAAGCGGGCGCTGCTCGACGCCCATCAGCTGTCCCGGGCGATGGGCGCCAACTACATCGGCCCCGAGCACATCCTGATGGCGCTGCCGCTCAACCCGGAGTCGCCGGCCGGGCGGATGCTGGCCGCCGGCCGGATCCAACCCGAGTCGTTGCAGGCCGCCAACGCCGAGCGGGGGCCGATGACCGGGCCGAAGCCGGACCGCGGCACGCCCACCCTGGACCAGTACGGGCAGGACCTCACCGACCTGGCCCGCAACGACCAGATCGACCCGGTGATCGGGCGGGCCGACGAGATCGAACAGGCCGTGGAGATCCTGTCCCGGCGGACCAAGAACAACCCGGTGCTGATCGGCGAGGCCGGCGTCGGCAAGACCGCCATCGTCGAGGGTCTGGCCGAACGGATCTGCGACGGCGACGTACCGCAGACCCTGCTCGGCAAGCGGGTCGTCCAGCTCGACCTGGCCGGTCTGGTCGCCGGCACCCGCTACCGGGGCGACTTCGAGGAACGGCTGAAGAAGGTGATCGACGAGATCAGGGCGCACCGGGACGAGCTGATCATCTTCATGGACGAGATCCACACCCTGGTCGGGGCCGGTGGCGCCGGCAGCGAGGGCGGGATGGACGCGTCCAACATGCTCAAGCCCGCCCTCGCCCGCGGCGAACTGCGGGTGATCGGCGCGACGACGCTGGACGAGTACCGCAAGAGCATCGAGAAGGACGCCGCCCTGGCCCGGCGCTTCCAGCCGGTGCTGGTGCCCGAGCCCAGCGTCGACGACACCATCGCCATCCTGCGCGGGCTGCGCGACCGGTACGAGGCCCACCACCAGGTGCGCTTCACCGACGAGGCGCTGGTCGCCGCCGCCGAACTGTCCGACCGGTACGTCACCGACCGGTTCCTGCCGGACAAGGCGATCGACCTCATCGACCAGGCCGGCGCCCGGGTGCGGCTGCGTACCCGCACCCCCGCGTCCGACGTGCGGGAGCTGGAGCAGGAACTCGACGAGGTACGCCGGGACAAGGAACAGGCCGTCACCGACGAGCAGTACGAGCGGGCCTCCGCGCTGCGCGACCGGATCGCCGAGTTGGAGGAGGACATCCGTCGGGCGAACGGCGAGGACGGTTCGTCCGGCTCCCAGGTGCCCGAGGTGGGCCCGCAGGAGATCGCCGAGGTGGTCTCCCGGGCCACCGGCATCCCGGTCAGCCAGCTCACCGAGGAGGAACGCGACCGGCTGCTGCGCCTGGAGGGTCACCTGCACCAGAAGGTGGTCGGTCAGGACGACGCGGTCACCGCGGTCGCCGAGGCGGTGCGCCGCTCCCGGGCCGGGCTGGCCGACCCGGAGCGGCCGATGGGCAGCTTCCTGTTCCTCGGCCCGACCGGTGTCGGCAAGACCGAGTTGGCGCGGGCCCTGGCCGAGGCGTTGTTCGGCGAGGCGGACCGGATGGTCCGGGTGGACATGAGCGAGTTCCAGGAGCGGCACACGGTCAGCCGGCTGGTCGGCGCGCCGCCCGGATACGTCGGCTACGAGGAGGCCGGTCAGCTCACCGAGGCGGTGCGGCGCCGCCCGTACGCGGTGGTGCTGCTCGACGAGATCGAGAAGGCCCACCCGGACGTGTTCAACATCCTGCTCCAGGTGCTCGACGACGGGCGGCTCACCGACAGTCAGGGTCGCACGGTGAACTTCAAGAACACCGTCCTGATCATGACGAGCAACCTCGGCTCCGAGCTGATCACCGGCGCCCAGCGCTCGGTCGGCTTCGGCACCGGGGACGTGGGCAGCGAGCAGGAGAGCAACGAGCTGCGGGAGCGGCTCATGCGCCGCCTGCAGGAGAACTTCCGCCCGGAGTTCCTCAACCGCATCGACGAGGTCATCATCTTCCGCCGGCTCGAGGCCGAGCAGCTGCGCGACATCACCGCGCTGCTGCTGGAGGAGACCCGCCGCCGGATGCACGCCCAGGACCTCCAGGTGGAGTTCACCACCGCCGGCATCGACTGGCTCGCCGAGCACGGCTACCAGCCGGAGTTCGGTGCCCGCCCGCTGCGCCGGGTGATCCAGCGGGAGGTGGACAACCACCTGTCCCGGATGCTGCTGGAGTCGGCGATCTCGCCGGGGCAGAAGGTCACTGTGGACGTCCGCGACGGCGCACTCACCTTCGACGTGACCGCGGGCGAGCGGGGGTACACCGCCGCCACGACCACACACCCGCGATGAGCGGGCCGGCGCGGAAGGACGAACACGAGGACCCGCACCAGCCCGCGGAGTCCGCGAAACCCCGGGACGAGGACGACCATCCCGACCCGATCCTGGCGCCGCCCACCGCGAACCCCCGCCGGACGCGGGTGCCCGCGGAGGGCCTGCATCCGAAGACCGACCAGGACGACCCGGAGACGTCCGGGCCGCCGCCCGGAGAGGAGACCTGATGGTACGCGAAGCGCGGCTCGACCCCGAGGTGGAAGTGCTCTGGGAGGACTTCCACGCCGAGGTCAACGTCCCGTCGGAGCAGCTGCGGACCTGGCTGCTGACCCGGGGTTCGGGGGAGGAGTCGTTCAGCCCGAACCCGAACCTCGACCTGCCCCAGCCCGGCCGGGAGATCCTCAAGGTGCTCAACAAGCGCAAGGTGGACCTCACCCCGGAGGACATCGAGGTGATGCGGGAGGCGGTCGAGCGGATCCGCGAGCTGATGGACGCCAAGCCGTCGCGCGGAAACGCCGACGACAGTTGGCGGCACTCCCTGCTGGACCTGGGTCACGACCCGCTCGTCGAACGCTGAGCGACCGCACGACGGTGCCGTCCCGGGCAGGGACGGCACCGTTCGGCGTCCTGCTACTGGCCCTTGTCGGATTCCAGGCTTGCGATGGTCAGGCCCGCCGCGTCGGCGGCGGCGTCCCGGTCACCGCGGGTCTGGTCCTCCCGGGTGAGCAGGTTGGCGTACTCGGTCACGTCGGCCGGGTCGGGCACCGCCGGTAGGCGGCGCAGGAAGGCCTCCACCTCGCGGGTGGCGGCGGTGTGCGCGGCAGCCGCCTGGCGCAGCAGTTCGCGGTCGTCGGCGGGCGGGTAGAGGTCGGTCATGTCCGCCAGATACCCGGCCCACGGCGGTTCGCACCGCCAGCGGCCGGGAATACCGGCCGCTCACGGCCGTACCCCGGTGGGGTGCCGGACGCCGAACCCCGGGTTGCGGGGCAGCCAGGCCAGGTAGGCCGGGTGCGGCGCCAACGAGTCGACGTACGCCGCCTTGGCCGTCTCCAGCACCAGCTCCGCACCCTGGGCGGCGGGAGAGTCCGGATGCCAGCCGAGGAGCAGCCGCCAGCGCAACGGCGTCCCGGCGAGTTGACGGGTGACCAGACCGCTCACCGGGCGAAACGTCGCCTGGCACAGGGCCACCGCCACGCCGGCTTCCACCAGGTCGACGCAGCCGCGGATGTCGGTCTCGTACACCTTGCGGGGGGTGAAGCCGGCGCGGGCGCAGGCGGCGGCGAAGCAGTCGGCGAAGCAGCCGTCACCCGGCGCGGCGACCCACTGCTCGTGGCGCAGGTCGGCCAGGCGGACCTCGTCCTGCGCCGCGAGGGGATGGGTCTCCGGCAGCAGCACCAGCACCGGGTCGACGGCCACCTCCTGCCAGCTCAACCCGAACCCGGCCGACGGGCTGGCGTCGCCGCACACGCCGGCCAGCGCGAAGTCCAGCCGACCGCCGGCCACCAGCTGCGCCAACTCGTCCACCGACCAGGACGCGTACGTGGTGATCTGGGCGGGCGGCTGCTCGGCCGCCAACCGGTGCACCAGCCGACCCAGGATCGGGCTGTTCACCCCACCGAACCGGTAGCACGGCGGCGTGTCGCCCGACCCGGCCAGCCGGGCGGCCTCGTCCTGCAGCCCCTTCATCGCCGGTAGCAGCACCCGGGCGCGGGCCAGCACCAGCTCACCGAGCGCGGTGGGTCGAGCCCCGCGCCGGTCCCGGTCGAACAGCGGGCCGCCCAGCGTCCGTTCGATGCGTTGGAGCTGGGCGGTGAGCGCCGGCTGGGCCAGGCCGAGCGCCGAGGCCGCCTTCGTCACACTTCCCGTCTCCGCGATCGCGCAGACCACCCGCAGGTGACGCAGCTCCAGGTTCATAGGGTGACGGTAGGACTACGCGTCTGCTGGCGGAATAGCCCGAGCGGATCGGTGATAATGAATGCATTGCCGGCGGCCGCCGGTCACCTGTCGCGCGGTGGCTCCGGCAGGTCCGCCAGGTACGTCGGCCGGCGGGTCACCGCGTCGAGGACCTTGTCGACCACCCCGACCGCCGGCTCCACGATCCGGTTCCACGGAGGGGTGGCCGGCGTGCCCGGGTGCGGTCGGGTCGGCGCGGCCTCCTCGGCGATCTCCAACCGGTTGCCCAGCCGGATCAGCTCCTCCTCGGTCGCGACCGCGCGCAGCTCGGTGACCAGCGCGCCCACCCCGTCGACATGCCGGCGGACCCGCTCGGCGATCTCGGTCAGCGCCTCGTCCGTCAGCCCCTTCAGGGCGCTCAGCAGGGCCGCGTCGGCGTTGATCTCCGCGTCCACCCGCTCGGTGGCTGTCGGCAGCGCCGCGCGGACCGCCGGCAGCAGGTACTGCTCCTCGGCGGACAGGTGCCGCGACAGCGCGGCGGTGAGCACCGCCAACCCCTCCTGCGGCGTGGTGTCCGGGCCGGAGAGCTGGTCCAGCAGCGCCAGCAGTTGCCGGTGCTCCCGGTCGACGATGTCGGCGATGCTGCGACCGGCGGGTCGGTAACCATCCTCGGATGCGGGCGCGGGCGGCAGCGGCGGCAGGGGAACAGCGGACATGGTGCCCTCCTCGACTGGCGGGCGGAAGCTCCGGCAGGGACGTACGGTCGTGGGCGGCGGTACCCGAACGCGACCAACGCGAAACCGGCCCGTCGATGCGTCCACCCGCGCCGGCCTGTCGAGCGGCCCGGGCTGGTATGAAGAGGCGATGACGAGCGATGCCGCCTCCGCCCTGCCCGACCCCACCGCAGAGGTCGTGGACCTCTGCCGCGACCTGCTGCGCATCGACACCACCAACACCGGTGACAACGACACCAGCGTCGGCGAGCGCCGCGCGGCCGAGTACGTGGCGGAGAAGCTCGCCGAGGTGGGCGTG
Source organism: Micromonospora sp. NPDC127501 (assembly GCF_040302185.1). NCBI lineage: Bacteria > Bacillati > Actinomycetota > Actinomycetes > Micromonosporales > Micromonosporaceae > Micromonospora > Micromonospora sp. NPDC127501. The sequence goes on from NZ_JBEORJ010000014.1 coordinate 135,032, forward strand.
GAGTCCGTCCTGCACGAGTCCGCGCCGGGCCGGGCGAACGTGGTGGCCCGCATCCCGGGCACCGACCCGAGCCGGGGCGCGCTGCTGGTGCACGGCCACCTGGACGTGGTGCCCGCCGACGCCGACGAGTGGTCGGTGGGCCCGTTCTCCGGCGAGCTGCGCGACGGCTACCTCTGGGGCCGGGGCGCCATCGACATGAAGGACTTCGACGCGATGGTGCTCGCCGTGGTGCGGCACTGGCAGCGCACCGGCGTACGACCCCCGCGCGACATCGTGCTCGCGTACACCGCCGACGAGGAGGCGGGCAGCGACTACGGCGCGCGCTTCCTGGTGGACAACCACCGGGGCCTCTTCGACGGTTGCACCGAGGCGATCGGTGAGGTCGGTGGCTTCTCCTACTCGGTCAACGACAACCAGCGGCTCTACCTCATCGAGACCGCCGAGAAGGGCATCGACTGGCTGCGGCTGCACGCCAAGGGCCGCCCCGGGCACGGCTCGATGATGCACGACGACAACGCCGTGACCGCGCTCGCCGAGGCGGTCGCCCGGATCGGCCGGCACCGCTTCCCGGTGGTGGTCACCGACACCGTGCGGGCCTTCCTGACCGAGGTCTCCGACCTGCTCGGCATCGAGTTGGACCCGGACGACCCGGAGACGGCCATCGCGAAGCTCGGCCCCATCGCCAACATCATCGGCGCGACCATCCGTAACACCGCCAACCCGACCCGGTTGAGCGCCGGCTACAAGGACAACGTCATCCCCGGCCGGGCCACCGCCACCATCGACTGCCGCAGCCTGCCCGGCCAGTCCGAGCTGCTGGAGCGGCAGCTGCGCGAGTTGGTCGGCCCGGACATCGCGATCGAGTACGTCCAGCGGCAGCCGGCGCTGGAGACCACCTTCGACGGTGACCTGGTCGAGGCCATGTCGGCGGCCCTGCGCGCGGAGGACGCGGGGGCGCGGCCCGTCCCGTACATGCTCTCCGGGGGCACCGACGCCAAGGCGTTCTCGCAGCTCGGCATCCGCTGCTTCGGGTTCGCCCCGCTGCGGCTGCCCGCGGACCTGAACTTCTCGGCGTTGTTCCACGGCATCGACGAGCGCGTTCCGGTGGACGGACTACAGTTCGGCGTGCGGGTTCTCGACCGGTTCCTCCGCACCTGCTAGTCGTGTCCGGCGGTTGCCGCCGGCGCGCAACCTCCCCATCGTGAAGGGACTGCCCCACATGACCGACCAGCATGGTGAGCTGGACGCCGCTCTCGAGCGGGTGATCGAAGCGGCCCGCCACCACCTGGCCGCCGTACGCGCCGCGCAGGGCCGCGTCGACGACGACGACGTCTGGCAGGCGTACGTGGCGTTGAACAACGCATCCTTCGCGTACGACGAGCGACTGCTCGACGCCTTCGGCGAGGTGACGCCGTGGGATGTCGACTCGATCGACCCGGACGAGGCCGACGAGCGTTTCGGCGGCGGCGAGGGTGCCGAGGCCAGTGATCCGCACCCCCGGGTGATCTCGGTGCGTCAGCGTCGTGACTACCGGGTGCCGAGCGTCGCCGCGCTGCTGCGGGTGGCCGAGGCGGCGCGCCGCGAGGGCACCCCGGAGGACGACGAGCCGGCACCGGTGGAGGGCGTCGGCGAGGCGGTGCTGGAGCTGCTGCAGAGTGGTGACGGCTCGCTCGGCGCGTTGGACGTCCCCGAGTTGGAGCCGCTCGACGGGGTGGTCATGGTCAGCGAGGTGGGTACCCCGGTCGATCTGGAGTCGTTCGACGACGACGACGCGGTCGGCCCGTTCCAGCCGGCCGCCGACGACCGGCTGGTCGGTCGGCTCGACGAGCACCCGTTCCTGGAGCTCGACGACGACCACGACCACGCCGGGCACCAGCACTAGGCCGGGTGCCGCCCGGGGCCGGCTCCGGCCTCGGGCGGCACCGCCCGGTCCTCAGTACGACAGACCCGGCTGCGGCTGGTTGACCCGCCGACGACGCAGCACCACCTGCCGCGTGCCGTCCCGGTACAGCCGCACCCGGGCCAACTCCCATCCGGAGAACTCCGCCTGGATCGCCAACTGCGCCGCGGCGGTCAGCCGGTCGACGTTCGGCGGCAGCCGCAGTGGCGCGTACTCGTAGTCCATGCCCTCCATGCTGCCCAGCCCAGCGGCCGTCCGCCACCCCCTCGGCGGTGACCAACGACGCCACCGCGGCCGGTTCGTGCCGCCCCGTCCCTCCGTGCCGCCCCGCGTCCCCGTCGCGCCGATCTTGCGGTTTCTGTCGCCGAGATGAGTGGAACGCCCCCTTCTGTCGCGACAGCAACTGCAAGATCGCGGGAGAGGGGGCGTCGTCGCGGCTGGGCAGGGGCGTCAGGCGGTAGGGATGTTCGCCGTCAGCAGGGCGGTGAGGGTTGGCGCGGACAGGGCGACCGCCCGAGGGCTGCCCGGGTCGACAGTCAGCCCCCAGGACGGGTCCGGCCAGTCCTCGAACAGCTCGGCGCAGGGCAGCGCGACGAACGGCACCCCGTCCCCGGCGAACGCGGCGAGCGCCCGGGGTGAGGTGAAGACCGGCAGCAGCGGCGCGCCGGTCGCGTCGCCGACCACCGTCCACGGGAAGTCGGCGTCCGGCGCCGGCTCCCCGGAGAGCGGGACGCACACCGTGGCACCGGCCAGCGCTCCGAGGTAGCCGGGCAGGTCACGCCGGCCGACAGCCGCGGCGAGCTGCGTCACCACCGCCGGCTCCGCGTCGAGGGGTGGCGCCTCGGCGGGTGCCGCTCCCGTCGGAGTCGCCTTGGCCGGAGTCGCCCCGGCCGGAGTCGCCTCGACCTGGGTTACCTCGACGGGCGCCGGCCGGTCGATCGACAGCGCCGCCGGGCCGGGACGCGCGGCCGGCGGCAGCGCCCGGCAGGAGAGCGTGCCGGGTTCGTCGGTCAACACCTCGGCGGCGGTACGGATCACGAACACACTGAGCCGCTCCACCTGCTCCGGAGTGCGCGCCGCCTCGTACCACCAGCCCTCGTCGCCGGTCGGGCGGTGCCAGCCGAGCGCGGCCAGGCGTGCCTCGTCGTGGTCGGGGCAGATCACCCGCACCACCTGGCGGCGCACCAGCAGCCGGATCGCGCGCGGACCGGCGGAGAGCTCCAGGTCGGTGTCCCGGTCGCAGCGGGCGACGGTGTCCCGCAGTCGAGCGGCGATCTCCGGCCAGGTCGGCGACGGCGACGTCACGCCGGCGCGCCGGGAAGGCGGTCGTCCAGCCGCCCGAGCCGGGCCACGGTCTCCTCCAGTCGGCCCAGCGCGGAGAAGTCCCCCGGAGTGCCGAACAGGTCGCCGAGCCCCGCGCCGAGCGCTACGTCCAAACCCTCGGTGTGCTCGTCGACGTGCCCGGAGGCGACCTCACGAGCCCGCCGGTACGCGTCGAGCACCAGCTCGGCCACCCCCTCGGTGCCGGCGCGCAGGGCGGCGGGCGCGAGGGTGAGGCCGGTCAGCGCGCCGGTGGCGTCGACCGTCGCCGAGACCAGCCCGCTCTCGTCGACCGCGGTGCCGGACAGCTCGGCCAGGTCGTCGCGGAGGCCCGCGAACCGGCGTTCGATGTCGGCGATCCGCCCGGCGAGCGCGTCGAACGCGGACGTCGGGTCCGTCATGAGATTCCTCCCCGTGGATCGTGCGACCGGGTGGTGCCCGGCGGCCGGGAGATCGTATCGTCGGTGCGCTCGACTCATGGGGGAGGAACGGCATGCCGCCGGATATCGATGTCGACGTGCAGGCGGTCCGTCGACTGGAGACAGCTGCCCAGCAGGTCGCCAGCTCGCTGGCCGCACTGGAGCGGCAGATCGTCTCGGCCGGCGACGTGCCGTCGGACGCCTTCGGCCACCTGCCGTTCGCCAGTGACATGCTCCGCGACAAGTACGCCGAGCAGGTCACCGGCGGCAAGGAGTTGTTCGCCGCCGCGAACGCCGCGTTCGGCCGGGTCGCCACGGCGCTGGGCGACACGGTCGAGGCGTACGAGCACAACGAACGGGACCTCGACGCCGGGTTCAAGGCCATCCAGTCGGGGCTGCCCGGATGAGCGGCCCGGCCGGCAGCGCCGTCCAACTGTGGAACGGCCTGGACAGCGCGCTCTCCGGGGTGCAGGACGCCGTCGACAGTGTCTGCCGGACCCTGGCCTGGCCACTGATCCAGCTCGTCGACCTGGTCGACGGCGAGCCCGCCGTGCTGCGGGCGAAGGCCGCCGAGTGGGACGCGCTGGCCGGGCAGGTGCGGGAGCTGGCCCAGGGCCACCGCGGCACCCGGGAGTCCGCGCAGGCCGGCTGGCGCTCACCGTCCGGTGTGGCGTACGGCCAGCGGTTGGCCGAGGTGGAGCAGCAGCTCCTCGACGTCGCCGAGCAGTTCGCCGCGACAGCGGAATACCTGCGCAGTGTCGCCGACGGCCTGCAGACCGTGCACGACGTGCTCGTGGACCTCTGCGTGGAGTTCGTGAACTTCCTCCTGGTGACGCTGGTGACCGCGTTGCTGATGGCGCCGGTGACCATGGGGGCGTCCTGGGCGGTCGGCGTGGGCGTGACAGTGACCAGGGCCCTGGTCGTGGTCACCCGGATGTTGAAGGTCATCCGGCCGCTGGCGGTGCACCTGCAGAAGGTCATCCGCCTGCTTCAGCGGGTCATGCTGTACCTGCGCAAGCTGCAGGCACACCTCGACAAGCTGGTCACGATGCAGGACAAGCTGCGCACCGGCAAGAAGTACGCCGACAAGCGGCACGCCGCCGGCAAGGCCGACAAGTGGTTCCACAAGATTTTCGACCCCACGAAGGGCACCTACAAGCTGGGCAAGTCCGGTTCCCCGTTCGACATGGGCGCCCTCGACCGGGCCGCCGCGCTGCGGGCGCACGGGGTCGCCGACGGGGCCCGGGTGATCGCCCGGGACTGGGCGACCCACCTGCCGTGGAACGTGCCGAACTCGGTCGTGCACGGTGTCACCTGGGGGACTGTCGCGTTGACCAGCGGGCTCTCCGTTCCCGGCAGCGAACAGGTCGGCGACCAGATCGACCAGGCGGTGCAGGGCGGCGCGGACTGGATCGACCAGAATGTCTTCGGGCAGCCGCCGGCGGGTCAGCCGGCGGGTCGCTAGGGAGGGGCGCGTGATGTCAGGGGAGCGAGGTCGGCTCGGTCGGTTCACCGACGCGGTGCTCGGCGGCGCGCGGGCCGCCCGGGACAAGGCCCGTGAGCTGCGCGACGAGTTCCGCACCAGCGACGAACCCGAACGTGCTCTCGTCGCGCCACTGCTGCCCGGGCAGGAGCTGCGCTATGTGGGGCTCGGCCCGGTCCGCGTCCCGCAGACCCACAAGGCCGGTCGTCAGCTCGCCGATGTGATGGCCGACGAGTTTGTCGACTCGCTCGACCCGAAGGTGCTGTTCGGGCTGCTCAACATCGTCAACCCGGTGGTCTGGGTGGACGCGGTGCTGACGCCGGTCCGGCTGGCCGCGGGCGTGCTGCTGCTGCCCGGCAAGGCCGGTGCCATCGCCGCCGGTGTGCCGGAGGCGGCCGAACCGGAGCCGGCCCCACCACACCAGCGGGTGCAGCGGGATCCCATTCCGCTCACCGAGGAGCAGGAGGCGTTCCGCGCCCTGTTCCGGCTCAGCCTGTACCGCCCGCTCGCCGAGCAGCTCGCCGAGATCGCCTACCGTCGCCGGTTCGTCTTCAGCGGCGACCTGGCCACCCTCGCCGGCAGCCTGCTGCTCTTCCTGGAGCGTTACAGCGGCACCCCGCTGGCGGTGACCGACACCCACCTGCACCTGCTGCGGATGGGCCCCCGCCCGGACGCCGACCGGCCCGACCGACGGCAACCGCGGGTGCTGTGGAGTGTGCGACGCGACCGGGTGGCCCGGGTCGACTCGGAGCGCGGCGCGACCGGGCTCGTGCAGCTGACGTCCACGATCGTCTTCGACGACGGCTCGTGGATCCGGCTCACCCAGCCCGCGCTCCGCGACGACCAGTCGCGCTTCCTGACCGCGATCCACGACCTTCCCGGACAGCGCCCAACGCCGTGATCCGGCGCGCGGGGCCAACCGTGAACCCGCACGCGGGGCCAACGGTGATCCGGCGCGCGGGGCCAACCGGGACCCGGCCCGCCGGTCAGCCGTCGCGCTCGGGGTAGCCGACCGGTACCGCGGAGACGTCGTCCAGCGCCGTGGTGATCTCCTCGGGCAGAGTGATCCGTTCCACTGCGAGCGCGCCGAGCAGCTGCCCGACCGTCCGCGCGCCGAGGATCGGCGCGGTCACGCCGGGCCGGTCCCGGATCCACGCCAACGCCACCTCCAGCGGCGACACCCCCAACCCACCGGCCGCGGTGGCAACCGCTTCCACGATGCTGGAGCAGCGCGGCTCCAGGTAGGTCGAGACGAACCGCTCGAAGTGCGGCGACGCGGCCCGGGAGTCGGCCGGGCGGCCGTGCCGGTACTTGCCGGTGAGCACGCCCCGGCCCAGCGGCGACCAGGGCAGCACGCCGAGGCCGAGCGCGTCGCACGCGGGCAGCACCTCGCGCTCCACGCCCCGCTCCAGCAGCGAATACTCCACCTGGGACGCGACCACCGGCGCCCGCCCCGGCCAGGCGGTCTGCCAGGCGGCGGCCCGCGCGGTCTGCCAGCCGGAGAAGTTCGACACCCCGACGTAGCGGACCTTGCCGCTGGCCACCGCGTGGTCCAGGGCGGCCAGGGTCTCTTCGAGGGGGGTGTCCGGGTCGTACCCGTGCACCTGGAACAGGTCGACGTGGTCGGTGCCGAGCCGGCGCAGCGACGCGTCCAACGTGCGCAGCAGGTGCCCCCGGGAGCCGTCCCGACGTCTGCCACTGCCGGGGCGCAACCCGGCCTTGGTGGCGATCAGCAGCTCCTCACGGGGGACGAGGGAGCCCAGCAGCGAGCCGATCACCGACTCGGCGTCGCCGTCGCCGTACACGTCGGCGGTGTCGATCAGGTTGCCGCCCGCGTCGAGGTAACTCTTCAGCTGAGCGGCCGCATCGTCGGCGTCGGTGTCCCGGCCCCAGGTCATGGTGCCGAGCGCGAGCCGGGAAACCGCCAGCCCGCTTCGGCCGAGCGGTCGCTGTTGCATGGGTGAACCTTATTTCGAACCTGCCGCCACGGATATCCTCGCTCCCGTATCTCTGCCGGTTCTGCCGGTTCCGCCGCCCCGGGCTGCCCCGATGGAGGGGGGATCAAAGGGGTCGAGCCGGTGATCGAGTCCGTTATCGGCATTGCGTAACCTGGGGCGACCTGTGCCACGGATGGGGGAGGACCAGTGCGACTCGGGCTCAGTCTCGGATATCAGACGGCGTGGAGCACACCGGCCGACCACCTGGCGCTGGCCCAGGAGGCGGACCGGCTGGGCTATTCGGTGGTGTGGGCGGCGGAGGCCTACGGCTCCGACTCGCCCAGCATGCTCGCCTGGATGGCGGGGCAGACCGAACGGATCGACGTCGGCGCCGCGGTGATGCAGATCCCCGCCCGTACGCCGGCGGCCACCGCCATGACCGCCGCCACGATCGACGCGCTCTCCGGCGGTCGGTTCCGCCTCGGCCTGGGTGTCTCCGGCCCGCAGGTGTCCGAGGGCTGGCACGGCGTGCGCTTCGCCAAGCCGCTGGCCCGGACCCGCGAGTTCGTCGACATCGTCAAGCTGGCCATCGCCCGCAAGGAGGTGGCGTACGACGGCGAGCACTACACGCTTCCGCTGCCGGACGGCCCGGGCAAGGCCCTGCGGCTGGGCTTCCACCCGCCCCGCGAGCACATACCGATCTACCTGGCCGCGGTCGGCCCGAAGAACCTGGAGCTGGCCGGCGAGATCGCCGACGGCTGGCTGGCCGTGTTCTACGCCCCGGAGTTCGCCGAGGAGCAGCTCGCCTCGGTGGCCGCCGGACGGGCCAAGGTCGGCAAGGAGTTGGCCGGGTTCGACGTGGTGCCGTCGGTGCCCGTGGTGATCGGCGACGACGTGGCCTCCTGCGCCGAACTCGTCCGCTGGTACGCCGCTCTCTACGTGGGTGGCATGGGCAGCCGGCAGCAGAACTTCTACAACCAGCTCGCCACCCGGATGGGTTACGGCGACGCCGCCCGCGAGGTGCAGGACCTGTACCTGGCCAAGCGGCAGCGCGACGCCGCCGCCGCGGTGCCCATGGAGTTCATCGACCGCACCTCGCTGCTCGGCCCGAAGGAGCGCATCGCCGAGCGGATGCGGGAGTACGCCGCGGCTGGCGTCACCACGCTGTCGGTGACCCTCTTCGTGGCCGACCGGGACAGCGGTGTGCAGACCCTGCGTACCGTCGCCGAGGCTCTCGACCTCTCGGGAGTCGGCGAGTGACCTGGGTCGAGGCCATCGTCCTGGGCATCGTCCAGGGACTGACCGAGTTCCTTCCGGTCAGCTCGTCGGGGCATCTGCGGATCACCTCGGCGATCTTCTTCGACCGGGACGCCGGCGCGTCGTTCACCGCGGTCACCCAGCTCGGCACCGAAGCGGCCGTGCTGATCTACTTCGCCAAGGACATCTGGCGGATCACCCGGACCTGGCTGGTGGGCATCCGGGACAAGTCGGTCCGCTCCAGCCTCGACTACCGGATGGGCTGGTACGTGATCGTCGGCTCGATCCCGATCGGGCTGTTCGGTTTCGTGTTCAAGGACCAGATCAAGACCGCCGGGCGCAACCTGTGGGTGGTGGCGACCACGCTGATCGTGTTCGCCTTCGTGTTGGCGTTCGCCGAGTACTGGGGGCGGCAGACCCGCACCCTGGAGAACTTCCGGATGAAGGACGGCATCGTGATGGGCTTCGCCCAGGCCATGGCGCTGGTTCCCGGGGTGTCCCGCTCCGGCGGCACGCTCACCGCCGGTTTGCTGCTCAACCTGACCCGGGAGGCGGCGGCACGGTACTCGTTCCTGCTGGCCATCCCGGCGGTGGTGATGTCCGGCGTGTTCAGCCTCGGGGACGTCTTCGAACCGTCCGCCCCGGGCACGTCCGTGCCCTCCGTGGCCCAGACGATCGTGGCCACCCTCATCGCGTTCGGCATCGGCTACGCGGCCATCGCCTGGCTGCTGCGCTACGTCGCCCACCACACCCTGTACGTCTTCGTGCTGTACCGGGTCGCGCTGGGCACCCTGGTCCTGGCTCTGCTGCTGACCGGCACGATCAGCGCCACCTGAACCGCCCCGACCCTGGCCCTCGTCCCTCGCAGAGGGGGCGGGGGCGGGTCCGTGTCCGGGGCGGGACGAGTCGGTCGTTCCCGCTCTCCCGCACAACAGGGACTTGACGGTTCTATCCTCCTGATATCGGGCTGTCTCTCCGGGTGGGATCTGTCGGTGGCTCGCGTCGGAGGAGGCGACCGTGACTGGCAGTGCGGGCCTGAAGCGCGGCCGGGGACGTCCACCGAGACGCAACCTCGTCGCGGTCATCTCGATCGTCGTGCTCTCCGGTGCGTTCTTCGGCTACGACCAGGGCGTCATCAGCGGTGCGCTCCGTGACATTCGCCAGACCTTCCACGCGGACACCTTCGCCGTCGAGGTGGCGGCGAGCTGGGTGACCCCCGGGGCGCTGGTGGGTGCATTACTGGGTGGTCACCTGGCGGACCGGATCGGTCGTCGGGGCGCGCTGTGGGTCGCGGCCGCCACGTTCGCGGTGGGCACGATCTTGCAGGCGACCGCGCCGGTGATCGGGGTCATGTTCGGGGCGCGGTTGATCCTGGGGCTGGGCATCGGGGTGGCCTCGGTCGCCGGGCCGATGTACGCGGCGGAGGCCGCGCCGGAACGGATCCGTGGCAGTCTGCTGGCGGTCTACCAGTTCTCCACCACGTTCGCCATCTTCATCGGTTACCTGGCGGACGAGTTGTTCGAGGCCGGCAACTCCTGGCGTTTCCTGCTGGTGGCGGCGGCGCTGCTGGGTGTGGCCCTCGCCCTGGTCACCACCGTGATCCCCGACTCGGCCTTCTGGTATTTCGGACGGGGGGACAGGCGCCGGGCGGAGGCGTCCCTGCGGGCGACCGTGCCGGAGCGGAAGGTGCCCCAGCGGCTGCACGCCATCGAGGAGAGCCTCTCGGCCGGCAAGGCGGGTTGGCGGGAGGTGCTGACGCCGCAGTGGCGGCGCCCGTTGGCGCTCGGTGTCGGCATGGCACTGTTCCAGCAACTGACCGGGATCAACGGGATCATCTACTACGCCGATGAGATCTTCGCGTCCGCCGGGTTCCACACCCCGCAGGCGCAACTGGCCGCGACCACCTGGGCCATCGGCGGGGTCGACTCACTCTTCACGCTGGTCGCGGTCGCCTTCCTGGATCGGCTCGGTCGCCGGCCGCTGCTGCTGGTCGGGCTGCTGGGCATGGCGGTCTCGCTCGTCGTGGTCAGCGCCAGTTTCGCCAAGCTGGAGCCGGCGGCGCGTACGGCCGCAGCGGCCGGGCACCATCCCACCGACGCGGGCATCTTCCTGCTGATCGGCGTGGTCATGTTCGTGGCGTTCTATGCGATGTCGATCGGACCGACCGCCTGGACCGTGATCAACGAGATCTTCCCGGGCCGCATCCGGGGCCGGTGCGTCGCGATCGCCTCCGCCACCCACTGGGGGACCGAGTACCTCATCACGCAGTTCTTCCTGAGCATGCTCGACGCCCTGGGGAGATCAGGGGTGTTCGCCCTCTTCGCCGGCACCTGTGTGCTCGGCTTCCTGTTCGTCTGGCGGTACCTGCCGGAGACCAAGGGCAGGACCCTCGAACAGATTCAGCAGATGTGGCAGACCGACGCTCGTGCTCGGCGCCCTCACCGCGCCGACGACCGGTCGTCCGGTACGGCCTGATTCTTGGCTTCTGACCCGCGACGCAGCGGGCCCGGCGTACCGTTCGCTTGAAGTCGCCTAAACCGGATCTATTGGATTAATAGCCTCATTCGGGTCGAGCTTGGTGCTCACCCTGTGGCGAATCCGCTCAGCGGGCTGGCGGCTCCCGACCGACAGTCGCGAAGGACCAGGACGTGCATCTGACACCAAGGGAATTCGACAAGCTGACGATCCTCTCGATGGCGATCGTCGCCAACGCGCGCAAGGCCAGAGGGATCAAGCTGAACCACCCCGAGGCCGTCGCGGTGATCTGCGCCGCGGCCCTGGAGGGGGCCCGCGAGGGCAAGACCGTCGAAGAGGTCATGAACGAGGCCCGCAGCACCCTCAGCGCCGACGACGTGATGCCGGGCGTGCCGGACATGCTGCCCATGATCCAGGTCGAGGCGGTCTTCACCGACGGCTCACGACTGGTCACCGTGCACTCACCGATTCGATAGGCGCAGCCAGCCCAGAGGTGACCCCAGGAAGGTGGAGCAGGAAATGGCCAAGCAGCATCCCGGTCCCAACTCGAAGCACGTGCGACCCATCGGGGGCTACGTGCTGAGCGACCAGCCCCTGGAGTTGAACGCGGGGCGGCCGGTCACCGAGGTCGTCGTCCACAACACCGGTGATCGACCGATCCAGATCGGCTCACACTTCCACTTCTTCGAGGCCAACCGGATGCTCGCCTTTGATCGTGAGGCCGCCTTCGGCCGGCGGCTGAACATCCCGGCGACGACCTCCATCCGCTTCGAGCCGGGCGACAAGAAGACCGTCGAGCTCATCCCCTTCGGCGGGCAGCAGCGCGTGTACGGGTTCAACGGCCTGGTGCAGGGGTGGAGCGGCAGCGAGTCGACTCCCAGCTACCGACCGGACCGCACCGAGGCGATCCACAACGCCAGGACCCGGGGATTCAAGTTCGGCCCGGAGCAGCAGGACGACCCCAAGGGCAAGAAGAAGTAGATCGACTAACCCGCAGGGCTGCGCGCCTCGGGCAGGAGAGATGAATCGATGAGCCAGATTTCCCGGCAAGAGTATTCCGGCATGTACGGCCCGACGACGGGCGACCAGATCAGGCTCGGCGACACCGACCTGTACATCGAGATCGAGAAGGATCTCCGGGTCCTCGGCGACGAGGTGATGTACGGCGGGGGCAAGACGCTGCGCGACGGCATGGGGGTCAACAACCAGTACACCAACGCGCAGGGTGGCCTGGACCTGGTCATCACGAACGTGACGATCGTCGACGCGACCCTCGGCGTCATCAAGGCCGACGTCGGTGTCAAGGACGGCAAGATCGCTGGTATCGGCAAGGCGGGCAACCCGAACATCATGGACGGGGTCACCCCCGAGCTGGTCACCGGTCCGGGCACCGAGGCCATCTCCGGTGAGCATCTCATCCTGACCGCCGGGGGCATCGACACGCATGTGCACCTGGTGACGCCGCTACAGGCGTACGCCGCCCTGAGCAACGGCGTGACCACCCTCTGGGGCGGCGGCACCGGCCCGACCGACAGCACCAACGGCGTGACCATCACCCCGGGTCCGTGGAACATCCACGCGATGATGCGGGCCTTCGAGACCATCCCGATCAACATCGGCCTGATGGCGAAGGGCAACAGCACCGGCCGTGCGCCGCTGGTGGAACAGATCATGGCCGGCGCGCCGAGCTTCAAGATCCACGAGGACTGGGGCGCGCCGCCGGCGGTGATCCGGGCCTGCCTGGACGTCGCCGACGAGTTCGACGTACAGGTCAGCATCCACACCGACACCCTCAACGAGAGCGGATACCTCGAGGACAGCATCGCCGCGTTCGAGGGCCGGACGATCCACACCTTCCACACCGAGGGCGCCGGTGGTGGGCACGCGCCGGACGTCATCAAGGTCGCCAGCCAGATGAACGTGCTGCCGAGCTCGACCACGCCGACCGTTCCGTACGGCATCAACAGCCAGTCCGAGCTGTACGACATGATCATGGTCTGTCACAACTTCAACCCGCAGGTCCCCTCGGACGTGGCCTTCGTGGAGAGCCGGATCCGGACCGAGACGATCGCGGCCGAGGACGTCCTGCTCGACGAGGGCGTCATCTCGATGATGCAGAGCGACTCGCAGGCCATGGGGCGGGTGGGTGAGACCTGGCTGCGGACCATCCAGCTCGCCGGGCAGATGAAGACCGCGCGCGGCAAGCTCGCCGAGGACTCCAGCGCCAACGACAACTTCCGGGTGCTGCGGTACGTCGCCAAGATGACCATCAACCCGGCGATCACCCAGGGGATCTCGCACGTGCTGGGCTCGGTCACGCCGGGCAAGATGGCCGACCTCGTGCTCTGGGAGCCGGCCTTCTTCGGGGCGAAGCCGAAGCTCGTCCTCAAGGGCGGCATGATCGCCTGGTCGATCATGGGTGACCCGAACGCCTCGCTGCCGACGCCGCAGCCGGTCTACTACCGGCCCTCGTTCGCCGCGTACGGCAGCCAGCTCGCCCAGACCTGCGTGACCTTCGTGTCCCGGGCCGCGCACGAAGCTGGCATCGCCGAGCAGCTCGGCCTGCAACGGCAGGTCATGCCGGTGTACCGGACCCGGGGCCTCACCAAGCGGGACATGGTCCGCAACGACCGGCTTCCCAAGCTCGAGGTCGATCCGGAGACCTTCGCCGTGAAGATGGACGGCGTCCACGCGACGGTGCCGCCGGCCCGGAACCTGCCCCTGAGCCAGCTCTACTTCTTCAGCTGACCCGTCGGGACCGTCTCGTACACGTGCCTGGTCCCGGCACACCGACCGAAAGGAGAGGCCCGTGCTCGTCGAGACGGTGCTGGGCAACATGAACGAGCCCGACTGGACGCTCCGCCTGCGGGAAGCGCGCATCGACGACCTGGTCCTCGACCAGTGGGACGCCCAGAAGAGCCGCATCCGCAAGATGACCAGCTCCGGGGCGGAGCTGTCGGTGGCGCTGGCGCGTGGCGTCCGGCTGCGCGACGGCGACGTCCTGGCCTGGGACGACCTCACCGCCACGGCGGTGGTGGCCCGGGTGCAGCTGGGCGAGGTGATGGTGGTCCACCTCGACAAGCTGCGCGGCGAGTCAGCCGAGCTGCTCATCCGCTCCGCCGTCGAGCTCGGTCACGCCATCGGCAACCAGCACTGGCCGGCCGTGGTCAAGGGCACCAAGATGTACGTCCCGCTGACGGTGGACCGCAAGGTCATGGACTCGGTGATGCGCACCCACGCCTTCACCGGGATCACCCACGAGTTCGTACCCGGCACCGAGGTCATCGCATACCTCGCGCCGCACGAGTCGCGGCGGTTGTTCGGTGGCGCCGACTCGACGCCGCACTCCCATCTCCCCGCCGACCTCAACTGAGCGGGGCGGCACGGTGCGCACGATGGCCGAAACCCTGAAGCTGCTGCAGTTCGGTGACTCGGTCTTTCCGGTCGGCGCCTTCTCCTTCTCCAGCGGCCTGGAGATGGCCGTCCAGCACGGTGTCGTCCACGACCGGGCGACCCTCCAGGACTACGTCCGGACGGTCACCCGGCTCGCCGCCACCGGCGACGGCGTCGCCCTGCTCGTCGGGCACCGTGCCGCCACCGCCGGGGACCTCGACCGGATCCGGCGCGCCGACGAGGCCGTCCACCTGCGCAAGATCAACGAAGAGATGCGGACGATGTCCGTACGCATGGGGCGCAAGCTGGCCGAAGCCGCGACCCGGATCGTCGGGGAGACCCTGCTCAAGAAGCGGCTCGTCGAGTCGGCGATCGGCGCGCCGGTCACCTACCCGGTCGCGCTCGGGGTGGTCTTCGCCGACCTCGGGGTGCCCGAGGAGGACGCCTTCGCCGCCCACCAGTACGGCGCCGCCTCGACGGTGCTCAGCGCCGCCATCCGGTTGATGCGCGTCGACCACCTCGACGCGCAGTCGATCCTCTTCGCGGTCAACGAGAAGGTCACCGACGACTACCGCGACGTGCGCACCGCCGACCTCGACGACATGCAGACCTTCGGACCGCACATCGACGTCCTGGCCGGCGCGCACCAGCACATCCACGTGCGGATGTTCATGAGCTGAGGGCTGACCTCCGCGATTCACACGTTTCTGACCCTCAACACGTCTCCCAGAAGGACTGGTCACATCATGAAGTCGGCAAGTCGTATCGGCGTAGGCGGCCCGGTGGGCAGCGGCAAGACCGCGATCATCGAGGCTGTCGTGCCCCGTTTCGTGGACAACGGGCTGCGCGTACTGGTGATCACGAACGACGTCGTCACCACGGAGGACGCAAAGCACGTGCGACGCGCCCTGACCGGGGTCCTCGTCGAGGAACGGATCCTCGGGGTGGAGACCGGGGCCTGCCCGCACACCGCCGTGCGTGAGGACCCGAGCATGAACCTGGCGGCGGTGGAGGACATGGAGTCCCGGTTCCCGGACAGCGACGTGGTGCTCATCGAGAGCGGCGGGGACAACCTCACCCTGACGTTCAGCCCCGCCCTGGTCGACTACTTCATCTACGTCATCGACGTGGCGGCCGGCGACAAGATCCCGCGTAAGAACGGTCCGGGGATCTCCAAGTCCGACATCCTCGTGATCAACAAGACCGATCTCGCGCCCTACGTGGACGCCGACCTCGACCTCATGGCGCGGGACGCGGACATGATGCGCAACGGCAAGCCGGTCGTGTTCACCAACTGCAAGACCGGCGAGGGTATCGACGAACTGGTCTCGCTGATCCGCCGCAACGCGCTCTTCGACGCCGAAGTGGTCGCATGATCACACTGGACAGCGCGCGGGAGCTGGAGGCGTACCAGGACCAACCGGCGCAGCTGCCCGCGGCGTCCAACGGCAAGGTCGGCATCCTGCGGCTCGGGTTCGAACGCCGTGGTGACCGGACGATCCTGCACGACCTCTACCGGCAGTCACCGCTGCTGGTCCAGCGGGCGCTCTACTGGGACGAGGAGATGCCGCAGCTGCCCTGCGTCATGATCCTCACCACCTCCGGCGGTGTGCTCCAGGGTGACCGCCTGCACATGGACGTCGACCTGGCACCGGGCAGCCAGGCGCACCTGGTCACCCAGGCCGCCACCAAGATCCAGGAGATGGACGCGAACTACGGCTCGCAGATCCAGCGCTTCACCCTGGCCGAGGACACCTACCTCGAATACCTCCCGGAGCCCGTGATCCCGTACCGGGGCAGCCGGTTCGTCACCGACACCCGGGTGCGGCTCCCGGAGAGCGCCACCATGCTCTACGGCGAGGTCCTCCAACCCGGCCGGAAGTACTACCGCGACGGCGAGCTCTTCGCCTACGACCTCTTCTCCTCCTCGCTGCGCGCGGAACGCCCGGACGGCCGGCAGTTGTTCGTGGAGAAGTTCGTGGCGGCTCCCGGGCAGTTTCCGGTGGCGCGACTCGGCGTCATGGACCGCTTCCACATCTTCGGCAACGTCGTACTCCTCACCAGCCCGGAGCGGGCCGCCCGCGTCTTCGAACGCACCTCGACGCCGGTGTGGGACGAGGAGACGCCGCTGGCCAGCGCCGTCAGTCGGCTGCCCAACGACGCGGGCCTCGTCTTCAAGGTCCTCGGCCAGGAGACCGAGCCGGTGCGTGCCGCGGTCCGTGCCTTCTGCGTGGCCGCCCGCGAAGAGGTGACCGGCCGGACCTTCCCGCCGGCCTTCAGCTGGCGATGACGGACTGAGGAGATGCCGTGCCGAGCGTGACCCGCAGCTGGGACAGGCTGAGTGACCACAACCCGCTGATCGGGTTCGTCGACGCCTGCCTGCGCGGGCCCGCACAGGTCGTCCTGCAGAACAACCCGCTCACCGGGCTGCTCGTCCTCGTCGCGATCGCCTGGGGAGCGTTCGAGGACGGGCAACCACGGATCCTCGGGGGAGCGGTCCTCGGTCTCGTCGTCGGCACCGCCACGGCGGTCGCCCTGCGGGTGGACGAGCCCTCGTTGCGCAAGGGACTGTTCGGCTTCAGCCCGCTGCTGACCGGGATCGCCGTTCCGACATTCCTCGACGACCGGCCGCTGATGTGGCTCTACCTGGTGCTCGGCGCAATCGCCACGACGGTGGTCACCCTGGCCCTGAACGCGATCTTCAAGACCTGGGGCCTGACCGCCTTCACCATGCCCTTCGTGCTGACCACCTGGGTGCTGCTGCTGGGCGCGTACCAGTTCGACCGGTTCACCGTGCTGACCAACCTGAAGCCGATGTTTCCCGGTGAGGGGCAGTTGACCGATGGTCGCTTCAACTGGGACCTGGTTCCCACCTTTCTCCGCGGGGTGTCCCAGGTCTATCTGATCAACAGCTGGGTCGCCGGGTTGATCATCCTGGTCGCGCTGCTGGTCAACTCCCGCTGGTCCGCGCTGTTCGCGGTGATCGGCAGCGTCGGGGCGACCCTGCTCGCGCTCTGGTTCGGCGCCGACGCGACCTCGCTGGACAAGGGCCTGTTCGGCTTCAACGCGGTGTTGACGGCGATCGCCGTGGGCGCGGTGCTGCACCGCCCCGGTGCGCTGGTGACCGTGTACACCCTCTTCGGCATCGCCCTGACGCTCTTCGTTCAGATGTCCCTGACGAGCATGCTCACCCCGCTGGCCATCCCGGTGCTGACCGCGCCGTTCAACATCGCCACCTGGCTGCTGTTGCTGCCCAAACGGCACTTCGCCCCGGTGGCCAACCACGAACGCGCCAAGGAGACCGTCGTGTCGACGGTGAAACACACCGTCTGACCGTACCGAGAGGAGAGGTGAGCTTCCGTGCTCGCTCAGGACGCGGTGAACCCGGGCGACACCGCCTGGGTGCTGGTGTGCGCCGGCCTGGTGTTGTTCATGACGCCCGGCCTGGCCGTCTTCTACGGCGGAATGGTCCGCACCCGCAACGTGCTCGCCATGCTCCAGCAGAACATGGTCGCGCTGGGCGTCGTCAGCCTGACCTGGGTGCTGGTCGGCTACACCATCGCCTTCGGAGACGACGCCGGCACCGGCCTCTTCGGCAACCTCGAACTCTTCGGGCTCAACGACCTCCGGGTCCCGCCCGCGCCGCACCTGCACGTGGTCACCGGCCAGGTGACCATCCCGACCCTGGCGTTCGTCGCGTACCAGATGATGTTCGCGGTGATCACCCCCGCGCTCATCACCGGCGCCACGGCGGGCCGACTGAGGTTCGCCGGCTGGGTCGCGTTCCTGGCGATCTGGTCCATCGTGGTCTACGCGCCGGTCGCGCACTGGCTCTGGCACCCCGACGGCTGGCTGGCCAAGTTCGGCACCCAGGACTGGGCCGGTGGAATGGTCGTGCACGCCTCGGCGGGAGCCGCGGTGCTGGGCACCCTGCTGGTCGTCGGACGCCGCCGTGGTTGGCCACGTACCGCCTCCCCGCCGAACTCGATCCCGCTGACCATCCTCGGGGCGGGCATCCTCTGGTTCGGATGGTTCGGGTTCAACGGCGGCGACGGACTCCAGGCCAACGGTCTGGCCGCCCAGGCGTTGATCAACACCCACCTCGCGGCCGCCGCCGGCATGCTCGTCTGGCTGGTGGCGGAGCGGTTGAAGGACGGTCACAGCACCGTCGTGGGCGGCGTCTCCGGTGCGGTCGCGGGGCTCGCGACCGTCACCCCCGCGGCCGGGTACGTCAACGCGCTCTCCGCCGTCGCCATCGGAGCGATCGCCGGCATCGTCTGCCACTTCGCGCTGCGGTTGAAGTATCTGCTCCGGCTCGACGACGCGCTGGACGTTCTCGCGGTCCACTTCGTCGGCGGCATGCTCGGCTCGCTGCTGGTCGGCTTCTTCGGCGACAGCGGTGTCAACCCGCTCGGCAAGGACGGCCTCTTCTTCGGCGGCGGGGCATCCCTGCTCTGGCACCAGATCGTCGGCGTGGTCGCCGTGGTGGCCTTCTCCTTCGTGCTCAGTTGGGCGATCGCGGCCGCCGTGCAGGCCGTCCTCGGGCTCCGTGTCCCCGCCGACGAGCAGGACAACCTCGACCACACCCAGCAGGACGCCGACGCGTACCACCTGGGCGGCGTGGCGGGCCTCAACGGCACCGGCGCACCGCAGCGTCGGCGCGAACCCGGGCGGGAACGCGGCGCCGAACGGCCCGCCCGGCCGGTCCAGGACGCCCGGCTGGTCACCGCGACGGTCAATCCGACGCTGCTGCCGACGACCCGGGAGCTACGGGACGCCCTGGTCGGTGCGGGAGCCACCTCGATCGTGCTCTTCGACGCCACGGTCTCCACCGCCGAACCGACCGCGCGTTCGCTGCCTCGGGGCTACTGGCAGGACCAGGACCTCGTGGGCCGCGCCCGGGTCGAGGTCGTGGTGGAACGAGAGGCGGTGTCCGCCGTGCTGGACGTGCTGGTCCGTTACGGTGCCGAGCGCTCGGAGTGCTTCGTGCAGGACGTCCAGGTGGCGACGGACCTGCGCTGAGCTGGTGCACGTCGGCGGGGGCGATTGCGGCCTCGGTCACCTCCTGGAGCGGCGGGACCGGACCAGGAACGACAGTGTGGACAGGGCGAGCGCTCCCCAGGCCGGCACCCACAGTGGTTGTTCCTGCGCCACTGTTCCGATGCCGCCCCCGGCGGCGTAACAGATCAGCGCCAGGAGCCCGAGGAAGGTCCCCTGCCGGGCCTGCTTCCGGCGGGCGTCCGGTCCGGCGAGCCAACGCCCGACGCGTTCGCCGATCTTCGCCACCGTGCCCGACTGGTAGGTGATGGCGGTGGTGATCCCGGCCGTGCGGACGAACAGGGTTGCCAGCGCGCCCATGGCGAAGCCACCCGCGGCGGCCAGCGCGATCCGCGACGGCCCGCCCTGCCGGCCGTGGTGGAGCAGGACGTTGAGCACCGCCCAGAGCGCCAGCGTGACCACGGCGCAGGCGAGCCCTCGCAGCGACGGCGACCACAGGCTCCGTGCCGCGCGTACCTGTGAGACCACGCCCGTCCCGGCGGCGAACGCGACCAGTGAGGCCGCGGACTCGGGCCAGGCGGCGTGTCGTCCGGCCAGTCCGATGCCCAGGAGGACGGCGTTGCCCGACTGGTTGGCGACGAATGCGCCGTAGCGCAGGAAGGCGAAGGCGTCCACGAAGCCGGCGATGCCGGTGGTGAGGGCGAGGACCAGGAGCGGCTGCCGGAACTCCCGGTACACGTCCTGCGGGTCCGACGTGATCGAGGGCCGCGCGGATGCCGCCGAGTCGCCCATCGTGTTCCACACCCTCCCAGCGGAACCCGGACAAGCCAGGCATCGGGAATTTTACCGATCCACTGGTCCGCCGTGCCGCTTTCGCTCCGGTACGGCGCCCGGCGCGGACTGTGCGCACACCGGAGCGCCGCGCTCCCGGTCGGACGCAGGTCATAGGGTGGTCCCCGTGGCGACCCTTCTGCTTCTGCGACACGGCCGGACGACCGCGAACGCCGACGGCGGCCTGGCCGGCCGCCAGCCGGTCGAGTTGGACGACACCGGGCGCGCCCAGGCCACCGCGGTCGGCGAGCGGTTGCGGGCGGTGCCGCTGGCAGCCGTGGTGACCAGCCCGCTCATCCGGTGCCGGCAGACCCTGGAGTTGGCGCTCCCGCAGGCCGCCCCGGTGGTCGAGGACGGGCTGATCGAGTGCGACTACGGCAGCTGGGAGGGGCAGCCGCTGAAGAAGCTGGCCAAGGAGCCGCTCTGGCCGGTGGTCCAGCAGCACCCCAGCGCGGCGGTCTTCCCGGGTGGGGAGGCGATGGCGGCGATGGCGGCGCGTGCCGTGGCGGCGGTGCGTACCTGGGACGCCCGGGTGACCGCCGAGCACGGGCCCGAGGCGGTCTGGTTGGCGTGCAGCCACGGCGATGTGATCAAGGCCATCGTGGCGGACGCGCTCGGCGTACACCTGGATGCCTTTCAGCGGATCCAGGCCGACCCGGCGTCGGTGACGGCGATCCGGTTCACGCCGCTGCGTCCTTTTCTGGTGCGGCTCAACGACACCGGTGGCGACCTGGCGGCGCTGGTGCCGCCGCCGGCCAAGCGGCGTCGGCGCGCGAACCGCGTGGCCGACTCGGACGCGGCCGTCGGCGGTGGGGCGGGTGCGTCGCGGTGAGGCGCGTCACGACACCGCCCCCGGCCGGAGCGTCGGCGCACGCCAGAAAGGCCGCCACGCCCGGGTTTAGGCCCTGGTACGCCGGGCGCGCCGCTGCTGCGGCGATTCGCGTCGGTGGGGTGCGCGATGCCAAGGCGGGCCGGATAGGGTCGTGGGTATGACCCACCAGGTGCACGCCTTCGAACCGCCGGAGCGGTTCGTCGCCGGGACTGTCGGGCCGCCGGGGGAGCGCACGTTCTTCCTGCAGGCCCGCGGCGGCGGCAGGCTGGTCAGCGTCGCGCTGGAGAAGGTCCAGGTGTCCCTGCTCGCCGAGAAGCTTGAGGAGCTGCTCACCGAGGCGCAGCGTCGCTTCGGGGTGGACCTGCCCGAGCTGGCGCCGGTGATCGGCGACAACGAGCCGCTGGACACTCCGGTCGACGAGGAGTTCCGGGTCGGGACGCTCGGGCTGGCCTTCGACGTGGACACCGCGACCGTGGTGATCGAGGCGATCGCGGCGGGCGAGGTGGAGCCCGAGGTCGAGCTCGGCGACGAGGACGACGACGAGGACGACGACGAGGACGACGACGAGGACGAAGAGCCGGACGAGGACCTGGATCGGCTCCGGGTCCGGCTCACTCCGCAGGCGACCCGCCAGTTCATCGAGCGGGCCCGGCGAGTGGTCAACGCGGGCCGGCCACCGTGCCCGCTCTGCGGCCAACCGTTGGACCCCGCCGGGCACCTCTGCCCGCGGCACAACGGTTATCACCGGTGACCTCGTCCGGCCTCCAGCCTCGCCAGGACGGCGACGCCGCGCTGCGGCTGCTGCGTGACGGCGTCCTCGACCTGGAGGGTCGGCTGGTCGACGCGTCGAACACGACGCTGCGCGGCATCCTGACACTGGACGGGTTAACCGCCCGCTGCGTCTACAAGCCGGTCCGTGGCGAGCGCCCACTCTGGGACTTCCCCGACGGCACCCTGGCCGGTCGGGAGGTTTCGGCGTACCTGGTCTCCCGGGCCACCGGATGGGATCTGGTGCCGCCCACCGTGCTGCGGGACGGCCCGTTCGGCCCCGGCTCCTGCCAGCTGTGGATCGACGAGCCGGAGGACGCCGAACCGCTCGTCGGGTTCCTGCCCGCCGGGGAGTTGCCGCCGCGCTGGATCCCGATCGCCGCGGCCCGCGACGACGACGGGGCCGCGTACGCCCTCGCCCACGCCGACGACCCGCGCCTGGCCCGGCTCGCGGTGCTCGACGCGGTGCTCAACAACGCCGACCGTAAGGGCGGTCACGTGCTCGTCGGTGCCGACGACCGGATCTACGGCGTGGACCACGGAGTGAGCTTCCACGTGGAGGACAAGCTGCGCACGGTGCTCTGGGGCTGGGCCGGTAAGCGGCTGCCCGCGGACGCCGTGGAGATGCTCGACGCGCTGGCCGGGCAGGTCGCCGGTGCGCTCGGCGCGGAGTTGGCCGAGCACCTGACGATCAGCGAGGTGGCCGAGGTGGCCGCCCGGGTCGACCGGCTGCGCGAGACCGGCTGCTTCCCCCAGCCTCCCGAGGACTGGCCGGCGATGCCCTGGCCGCCCATGTGACCCGCTGTCATCTTGATCACCCGTGGGGCGCTCCGGCGTCGTCGTCGGGCTGGCTAGGCTGATCCCATGGAGTCTTGGGCGGGACACGAGGTGCCACGGCTGCCGGGCAGGGGCGAGCCACTGGCGTTGTACGACTCGGCGCGGCAGGGTGTCCACCCGAGTGAGCCGGCCGACGCGGGAAGCATGTACGTCTGCGGCATCACCCCGTACGACGCCACGCACCTCGGTCACGCCGCCACCATGATCACCTTTGACCTCGTGCAGCGGATGTGGCGCGACGCCGGCCGCCCGGTGCGCTACGTGCAGAACGTCACCGACATCGACGACCCACTGCTGGAGCGGGCCGCCCGCGACGGCGAGGACTGGGTGGTCCTGGCGATGCGCGAGACGGCGCTGTTCCGGGAGGACATGGAGGCGCTGCGGATCATCCCGCCGGTGCACTACGTGGGCGCGGTCGAGTCGATCCCGGACATCGCCGACAAGGTCGAGGTGCTGCTCAAGGACGGCGCCGCGTACCGGCTCGACGACGGCACCGGCGACGTCTACTTCGACATCTCCGCCACGCCCCGCTTCGGCTACGAGTCGAACCTGACCCGTGAGCAGATGCTGGAGATCTTCCCCGAGCGCGGCGGCGACCCCGACCGGGCCGGGAAGCGGGACCCACTGGACCCGCTGCTGTGGCGCGGCGCCCGCGAGGGCGAGCCGTCCTGGCCGGGTGGCGAGTTGGGCCCCGGCCGCCCCGGCTGGCACATCGAGTGCGCGGTGATCGCGCTCAACCTGCTCGGCGACCGGATCGACGTGCAGGGCGGCGGCAACGACCTGCTGTTCCCGCACCATGAGGCCTCCGCCGCGCACGCCGAGCGGCTCACCGGCCAGGCGCCGTTCGCCGAGCACTACGTCCACGCCGGCATGATCGGTCTGGACGGCGAGAAGATGTCCAAGTCCCGCGGCAACCTGGTCTTCGTGTCCCGGCTGCGCGCCGACAAGGTCGACCCGATGGCGATCCGGCTGGCGCTGATCTCCGGGCACTACCGCAGCGACCGCACCTGGACCGATGACCTGCTCACCGCCGCGTACGAGCGCCTGGACCGTTGGCGGCGGGCCGCCGCCGCGCCCGCCGGGCCGTCCGGGGCTGAGCTGCTGTCCGAGGTACGCGCACGCCTGGCCGACGACCTGGACACCCCCGGAGCCCTGGCCGCGGCCGACCGCTGGGCCGAGGCGACCCTCGCCGGTGCCACGGACGACCCCGAGGCGCCCGCCCTTTTCGCGAAGACGGTGGACGCCCTCCTGGGAGTCCGCCTCTAGGGCTTGTTGGGGCAGACGGGGTGGCGGGCTTTCAACGCTCGCCGTTGGCTGCGAAGCGACTTCGATCGACGAGTGGCGGTGACCAGCGGGCTTAAGCCAGCTCCGAGGACGCGCGCTCGGTCCCGGCATTACGCCGATGGACCGCCCCTTGCCTCGCCGTCGATCTTGCAGTTTTTGTCGTTACGAAAGGCGCTAATCGCGGCGAAGCGGTGACAGAAAGTGCAAGATCGCCGAGGCGAGGCGAGGCGAGGCGAGGCGAGGCGAGGGGAGCCGGAGCGGAGCGGGGCTGGCCTTAGCCCAGGACCAGGCCGGAGTCGGGTTCCGGGTCGGGGGTCGGGCCGGGGATCTTGTACTCCTCGGTGAGGGTGGTCATGGGGCCGGGCCAGGTCGCCTGGGACACCTCGATCGGCTTGCGGTGCGCGTCGTACGCGACGTGCAGCAGGTGCAGCACCGGGGTGTCCGGCCGGATCTGGAGGGTCTCGGCCTCCTCCCGGCTCGGCTGCCGGGCGCTGATCGTGTCGGTGGCCGAGACGTAGCGCCGTCCGGTCGCCTCCTCGGCCTCCTGGTAGAGCGGCCGGCCGAACGCCTCGGCGCGCTCCAGCGAGGTGCCGGCGGTGTCGCGGGGCAGGAACCAGGAGGCGCCCACCTCGACGGGGGAGTCGTCGGTGCGGACGAGGTGCCTGCGGCAGAGCAGGTTGGTGCCGTCGGACACGCCGAAGGCGTCGGCCACCTCGGCGGGGGCGGGGGCGAGCCCGACGGAGACGAGTTGCTGCCGGTACCGGGCGGCCAGGTCGGTGTGGTAGCCGCGGAAGCCGCCGTACCGGCCTCGGGAGAGGCGGTTGAGGCGGCGGCGGGTGCCCCGGACGTACGTACCGGAGCCGGGCTTGGTGATCAGGATGCCCTCGACCCGCAGCTGGTCGACGGCGCGTTGCACGGTCTGCTTGGCGACGCCGAACATCTCGGCGATGGCCGGGATGGACGGAAGCCGCTCACCCGGCCCCCAGTCGCCGCGGCGGACCTGGGCCTTGAGCTGCGCGGCGATCTGTCGATGCGGGAACTCAGCGGCCCCGGGATTGATCTGCACACCCGCCTCCTTGATCACATCTAGGTTCCTAGGATGCCCTAGCGGGTGTGACGGCGCCACCCTGGACACGCGAAAACGGGCCCCCGGACCACAAAAGGTCCGAAGGCCCGCAACGAACGGTTGCTACCAGGAGCCAGCGGTGGGGCCGGCCGAACCGCCCCGGCGGCGCAGGTACTTCTCGAACTCCTGGGCGATCTCGTCACCGGTCAACGGAGTGATCCCCTCGTCGCCGACCCGTTCCTCCAGCTCGCGGACGTACTCGCCCAGCTCGGCGTCCTGCTCGGCGGCGCTGCGCACCCGCTGCTCCCACTCGGCGGACTCCTCGGCCAGGTCGGCCATCGGCACCGGCAGGTCGACGACCTCCTCGACCCGGTGCAGCAGGGCGAGGGTGGCCTTCGGGCAGGGCGGGTTGTTGGCGTAGTGCGGCACGTGCACCCAGAACGAGACGGCGTCCACCTCGGCGCGGGTGCAGGCGTCGTGCAGCACGCCGACGATGCCGGTCGGCCCGTCGTACCGGGTGGGGGTGAGCTGGTAGCGCTCGGCGGCCTGCGCGTCGGAGGCGCTGCCGCTGATCGGCAGCGGCCGGGTGTACGGCACGTCGGCCAGCAACGCGCCGAGCAGCACCACCCGTTCCACCTCCAGGCTGTGGCAGATCTCCAGCACCTGCTCGCAGAACGTCCGCCAGCGCATGCTCGGCTCGATGCCACGGATCAGCACCACGTCACGGTCGGTGCCCTCCGGGCTGGCCACCATGAACCGGGTCGTCGGCCACTCCACCCGGCGGGTCTCCCCGTCGGCCATGGTGATGGTGGGCCGGCTGACCTGGAAGTCGTAGAAGTCCTCCGGATCCAGCTCGGCGATCTGCCGGGCGTTCCAGACCTGCTCCAGGTGCTCGACCGCGGCGGTGGACGCGTCGGCGGCGTCGTTCCAGCCCTCGAACGCGGCGATCGCCACCGGGGACCGCAGCACCGGCAGTCCGTCGAACTCGGTCACGCCGTCACCTCACCCTGCTCGTCGCGGCTGGCGCCGGGACCGCGCCCGGTCGTCATACCGTGTGGCACGGCGGCGTCCCTGTTGTCCTTCACGTCCGTCAGCCTACGTGCAGGGCGAGGGTGCGGCCCGTCGGCCGCGCCGGTCGGCCGCTCCGGCAGCAGGTCATACCCGAACGAACCAGACAGGGTGATCCCCGTGACACAATAGGGGATCGCTCGAGGATGGTCGTGGAGTCCGGCCGAATCGCACTAACCTGAACGGGTGCGGACTTCATTGATGGATGTGCTGGCTGATCGCATTCTCATCGCCGACGGCGCGATGGGCACGATGCTTCAGGCCGCGGACCTCACGCTCGACGACTTCGACGGGCTGGAGGGGTGCAACGAGATCCTCAACGTCACCCGCCCGGACGTGGTGCGCGGGGTGCACGACGCCTACCTGGCCGTCGGTGCCGACTGCGTGGAGACCAACACCTTCGGGGCCAACCTCGCCAACCTCGCCGAGTACGACATCCCGCACCGCATCCGCGAGTTGTCCGAGGCGGGTGCCCGGATCGCCCGGGAGGCCGCCGACGCGGCCAGCACCCCGGAGCGGCCCCGGTTCGTGCTCGGCTCGATCGGGCCGGGCACCAAGCTGCCCACCCTCGGGCACGCCGCCTACTCGACCCTGCGCGACGCCTACCAGGAGAACGCCGCGGGTCTGATCGTCGGCGGCGCGGACGCGCTGATCATCGAGACCTGCCAGGACCTGCTCCAGGTCAAGGCGGCCGTGGTCGGGTCGAAGCGGGCGATGGCCGAGCTGGGCCAGTCGGTGCCGATCATCTGTCACGTGGCGGTGGAGACCACCGGCACCATGCTGGTCGGCAGCGAGATCGGGGCGGCCCTCGCCGCGATCGAGCCGCTCGGCGTGGACCTGATCGGGCTCAACTGCTCGACCGGCCCGGCCGAGATGAGCGAGCACCTGCGCTACCTGTCGCAGCACTCCCGCATCCCGCTGTCGGTGATGCCGAACGCCGGCCTGCCGGTGCTGACCGCCGACGGGGCGTACTTCCCGCTGACTCCCGTGGAGCTGGCCGAGGCCCTGGAGCGGTTCATCACCGAGTACGGCGTGGGGCTGGTCGGCGGCTGCTGCGGCACCACCCCGGAGCACATCCGGGTGCTGGCCGAGCGGCTGCACGGCGTCACCGCCCCGGCCCGCGAGCCTCGCCACGAGGCGGGCGTCTCCTCGGTCTACCACCCGGTGCCGTTCGCCCAGGACGCGTCGGTGCTGATGGTGGGGGAGCGGACCAACGCCAACGGCTCGAAGGCGTTCCGGGAGGCGATGCTCGCCGGTGACTGGCGGGCCTGTGTGGAGATCGCCCGCAGTCAGGCGCGCGACGGCTCGCACCTGCTCGACCTGTGCGTGGACTACGTCGGTCGCGACGGCACGCAGGACATGCGGGAGCTGGCCGGCCGGTTCGCCACCGCGTCCACCCTGCCGATCATGTTGGACTCCACCGAGCCGAACGTGGTGGAGGCCGGCTTGGAGATGCTCGGCGGCCGCTGTGTGGTCAACTCGGTGAACTTCGAGGACGGCGACGGCCCCGAGTCCCGGTACGCGCGGGTGATGCCGATCGTCCGTGAGCACGGCGCGGCGGTGGTGGCGCTGCTCATCGACGAGGAGGGCCAGGCCCGTACCCAGGAGTGGAAGGTCCGGGTCGCGGCGCGGTTGATCGACGACCTGACCGGCCGGTGGGGCATGGACCGCTCCGACATCCTGATCGACGCGCTGACCTTCCCGATCGCCACCGGCCAGGAGGAGACCCGCCGCGACGGCATCGAGACGATCGAGGCGATCCGGGAGATCTCCCGCCGCTACCCCGGTGTCAACTTCACCCTGGGCATCTCGAACATCTCGTTCGGGCTCAACCCGGCGGCCCGGCAGGTGCTCAACTCGGTGTTCCTGCACGAGTGCGTGCAGGCCGGCCTGACCTCGGCGATCGTGCACGCCAGCAAGATCCTGCCGATGTCGAAGATCCCCGACGAGCAGCGCGAGGTCGCCCTGGACCTGGTCTACGACCGGCGTCGCGAGGGGTACGACCCGGTGCAGCGTTTCCTGGAGCTCTTCGAGGGCGTCGACGTGACCAGCGCCCGGGCCAGCCGCGCCCAGGAGTTGGCGGCGCTGCCGTTGGACGAGCGGCTCAAGCGGCGGATCATCGACGGTGAGCGCAACGGCCTGGAGGCCGACCTGGACGAGGCGATGGCCGGCGGCCGGTCCCCGTTGTCGATCATCAACGACATCCTGCTGGACGGCATGAAGGTGGTCGGTGAGCTGTTCGGCTCGGGCCAGATGCAGCTGCCGTTCGTGCTCCAGTCCGCCGAGGTGATGAAGACCGCGGTGGCCTACCTCGAACCACACATGGAGACCGCGGAGGACGGCGGCAAGGGCCGCATCGTGCTCGCCACCGTTCGCGGCGACGTGCACGACATCGGCAAGAACCTGGTCGACATCATCCTGTCCAACAACGGCTACGAGGTGGTGAACATCGGCATCAAGCAGCCGATCAGCGCCATCCTGGACGCCGCCGAGCAGCACCGCGCCGACGCGATCGGCATGTCCGGGCTGCTGGTGAAGAGCACCGTCATCATGAAGGAGAACCTGGCCGAGATGGCCACCCGCGGGGTCGCGGAGCGGTGGCCCGTCCTGCTGGGTGGGGCGGCGCTGACCCGCGCGTACGTCGAGGACGACCTGCGGTCGACGTTCCCCGGGCAGGTGCACTACGCGCGGGACGCGTTCGAGGGCCTGTCCCTGATGGACCGGGTGATGACCGCCAAGCGCGGCGGCGCCCCGGTGATCGACCCGGAGCGTGAGGCGGCCCTCGCGGCCCGGCGGGCGCGTCGGGAACGGCAGCGGTCCATGGTCACCACGTCGCTGCCGGAGCTGCACGACTCCTCGGTCCGCTCCGACGTGGCCGCCGACGTGGCGGTGCCCACCCCGCCGTTCTTCGGCACCCGCGTCGTCAAGGGCGTGCCGATGGCCGACTACGCGGCGCTGCTCGACGAGCGGGCCACCTTCTCCGGGCAGTGGGGGCTGCGCGGAGCCCGGGGCGGCAGCGGACCGTCCTACGAGGAGCTGGTCGAGACCGAGGGCCGGCCGCGCCTGCGGTACTGGCTGGACCGGCTGATCGCCGACCAGGTTCTTGAGGCAGCCGTGGTGTACGGCTACTTCCCCGCGTACTCCGAAGGCAACGACCTGGTGGTGCTCGACGAGAACGGGCACGCGGAGCGCGCCCGGTTCTCCTTCCCCCGGCAGCGGCAGGAGCGGCGGCTCTGCCTGGCGGACTTCTTCAGGCCCCAGGGCGACCAGCTCGATGTGGTCGCGTTGCAACTGGTCACCGTCGGCCAGCCGGTCAGCGAGTACGCGGCGAAGCTGTTCGCCCGCAACGAGTACCGGGACTACCTGGAGGTGCACGGCCTCTCCGTGCAGCTCACCGAGGCCCTCGCCGAATACTGGCACCAGCGCATCCGGGCCGAGATGACCCTGCCCGACGGTCGTCCGCTGGGGCACGACGACCCGACGGACCTGGCCGGCATCCTGCACAACGACTACCGGGGCTGCCGGTACGCGTTCGGCTACCCGGCCTGCCCCGACCTGGAAGACCGGGCGAAGATCATGGATCTGCTCGGCGCGGACCGGATCGGGGTCGAGCTGTCCGAGGAGTTCCAGCTCATGCCGGAGCAGGCGACCGACGCGATCGTGGTCCACCACCCGGAGGCCAACTACTTCAACGCCAAGTAGCGGGCGCAGGTGTCCTGACCTGCATCTGAGGTCGTCCGGAAGGCCGCTGATCCTTGATCATGCCGTCTCCAGGCCGTCAACGGCTTCCGGGCCGTCCTTGGCGGCCTGGTCCTCACCGACGGCGGCGTCGATGGCGCGACGCGTTCGGTCCTTGCTGGTCGGTAGGAGATCCGTGTACGTCCGCAGGGTGAACCCTGGGTCGGCGTGGCCGAGGTAGGTCGACAGGGCCATGATGCTTCGGCCGTCAGTCCGAGGTCCGGATCTGTTCCAGGTACGTCAGAGGCTCCCGGCGGAACTCCATGAGCTCCCGCAGCGCGTCCTTCTCCGCCGTGGTGATCACGACGTCTTCCTTCGACAGGGCGCCGACGAGCTCCGGAATCGCCAGGTCCCAGGCCCCGGCGCCGGCGGCCTCCCGGACGATCGGCCGGTACTTCGGGCTGATCTTGGGTGCGAGCTGGTCGGTGATCCGGCGGCTGCGCCGGTAGAAATCGATGACTTCCATGGGTCTCCCGTAGGTGCGGTGGCTAGGCCGGTGGGTTGGTGGTGACGCCCTCGCCGCTGACGGGGTAGCCACCGGCGATGCTGCCGTCCTTGTCCAGGATAACGCGGCAGGTGATGCCGTCGCGGGTGCCGGTGACGAGCCAGCCGTCGCCGTGGGAACGCTCCACAGGACGACTGTCGGGGTTGATGGCGATGCTCTTGAACCAGCCTTCGACCTGCTCCTTGGTGGTGCCGGGCGGGAAGAGCGTTTTCCCGGGCTCGTTGGACGAGGGCTTGTGGTTGCCACTGCCCATGCCGTCGCCGTCCCAGATCTTGTCCATCGCCCCGTCGCCCATCTCACCGAAGCGGCGCATGTCGTACCTGGCGTCGGCGAACTCGGGGTCGTCCCAGGGGTTGGTCCTCTTGGGCGCCTCGGGCTCGGATGTGTCGGCGTCCTTCGGGCGGCCCTCCTCGGCGCGCTTGAGTCCGTGCTGCTGGGCCGGTCCCACGCGCTTGGGCATCATTGCCGGGTTGAACTTGGGACGCTTGGGGCCATCGCCGCCACCCCCGTGCGGTGGGGTGGGGCCTGAGGGGTGCTTGTGGAGGCCCACCACAGCGAACAGGACCACCAGGACGGCGGTGGTCCGCAGAGCCGCCATGAGTTGTCGCATCGAGGGCCGCCTAGACGTCGAGGAGTGCGCGAAGGGCGGAGAGGCTGGCGATCAGGCCCATCAGCCAGCCGAAGATGCGGCCGGTCCAGCGGACGACGGCGACCGCGAGCTGGGAGGCGACCAGCGGTGTGGCGAAGCCGAGAGAGAAGACCACCTCGGCCAGCCACACCACGACCTTGGCGATGCAGTCGGCGATGAAGGCGCGCACGACCTCCCGCACTATCTGCACCACGGTTCCCGCGCCACGGGTCGCGGCACCCATGCCGGCGGCCGTGCCCGCGAAGATTCCGGCGACGTCGATGTTGATGGTGAGGATGTCGCGGTAGGCGTCGGCGGCGGCGCCCTGCCATTCGTTGAGGTCGCCGACCAGCCGCGCCTTGAGGTCCTCGGCGATGGAGAACAGCTCGCTGGCCATGTTGTCCCAGGTCATGGCGTGCGTCTCGATGGTCTCGGGATCACCGGCGAGCCAGTCGAGTGCCTGCTTCAGTGGCTCGACCTGCTCGATGGCCCACTCGATGCCCATCGACAGGAGCGTGCTGAACGGGTCGATGGCGATAGCCGCCCCGTCGATAGCGGCGCCCAAGCCCGCGATTGAGCCGTCGATCCAGCTGCCGGAGTCGATGGCGGCCTTGATGCCCATGTAGTCGTCGGCGAGCGGCAGGCCGGTCCAGCCGTCGCGGTGCGCGGCGCTGGTCGAAGGGATGTCGGAGGTCGTGGCGACCAGTGGGTTGCTCATGAGAGGACGCCGGGCCGGCTCAGGTCGCGGAGTGGAAGGAGTTGAAGCCGTCGGTGGTCGACTCCTCGGTCCGCTCGTAGGCGTCGGCGGTCTTCTTGATTCCCGCGGCGAGCAGCGCGATGTTCTCGGCGAGCATGTCCACGCCCTTGTCCTGGTCCCGGTGGCGTCCCTCCAGGATGGGCGGTAAGAACTGGCAGAGCTGCCCGTAGGCATCGTCGGCCTGGAAGATGGTGGCGCTCGCTGCCTTGACGGCGGCGAAGCGGTCGTGAATGGCCAACATGGCCGTGGCGTGCGCGCGCAGCGCCTCGACGTCGACCTCGAACCCCCCGTGCATCAGTAACGCCCCTCTTCGTCCTCGGTGTCGGCGGTCCGGAATCCGGCCAGCAGGGCCCGGCCGGTCGCCGAGTCGGCGCCGACCGTCTCCCGCACGACCTCGGCGGCGGCCTCGGCGAGCTTGACCCGCGCATTGCGATAGGCGCCCATGATCGCCTGCTGCGTCTGCTCCAGGCTCACGCGCTGCACCCGCGCGGAGAGCCGGACGTCGGCCATCGCCCCCGTGGAGTCGACGGTGACCTCGACGATCCCTTGGGCGTCGGTGGCCGCGACCCGCAGCGCGCCCAAGCCGGCAGCGGCGGCCTGCGTGTCGGCGGCCCGGCGCAAGGCATTGGCCTGCCATGCCTCCAGGCGTTCCCGCGCATCCTCGGCGTCCAACAGCGGATTGGCCATCCCGCCTCCGTCTCCGTTGCCGAGCAGGGGCATAAGAGGCGTCAGTGTAGCCATGGCCCGCCACACCAAGATTGCCGAGCGGACGCGGGGTGATCTGGCCAATCTGGATCTCGGCGACGTGGGTGCTGCTGATCGCCTTCTTCGGGCCTGCTCGACCTGTGTCAATGCCGGCTGAACTTTGACCGCTCTGTTCCGGCCGAATGCTGACCCCCTCGCTGGTTGTCGATGTTCAGTTGTTGGGTCTGGTGGCTGCGGGAACGCGGCTGAGGTCGCGGTCTTTGAGCTGGTAACTGTGGCCCTTCATCGAGATCGCCTCAGCGTGGTGGACAAGGCGGTCGATCATGGCTGCGGCTACCACGTCGTCGCCGACGACTGCGCCCCACCGGCCGAAGGGTTTGTTGCTGGTGACGATCAGCGAGGCTCGTTCGTAACGGTTGGAGACGAGTTGGACTAGTCACCGCAGGGCAGCAGCTCGGCCAGGGGCCTCAGGGTTGCGGAGTACTGGTCGGCATCGAACGTCAACGTGCCAAGATCTCCCAGGTCGGGCACCTGGCGACCGATGTCGGTCCACTGGACTCGGCCGCTTGGTCGCAGCAGCCGGGCAGACAGCACGCCGCAGCCCCCCGTTCCGCAACTGGGGCACATGAGTAGCGCGACATGATCTGGCGGATCTTCGACGGCCAGGTCCGACGGTGCTTCGCCGAGGAGTGCCCGTGCATGGGATTGCAGGATTCGCGGATAGTCGACCCAGAGCGGTGAGCGGAGTGAGTAGCCGGGTCGTCGGGCGTGAACCATGTCGAGGAACGGAGTTCCATCGATCAACAGTTCGAGCACGGTCAGTGTTGGGCGGGGGCGGTCCTTGGGCCAGCGCGCGGCGGCTCGGGGCATGAGCAACTCGTGGGTGCGTTCTGCCAGGCCCAGCACGTTGAGCGTCTCGTCCACGTCGGCAGGATGCCAGAGGCGGTTCGCGTCGTCCGCCGGTATTCGCGTCAATCGGCTCGGACGCACGGACGGCTGCCGGCACCGGGGTTGCGGCAGAATGCCTGCATGCCGAGCGATCCCGTTGAAGACCTGTACCCCGAGGTGGCGGCCGCGGGAAGTCTGGCCGCCACCCTCGATGCCATCGCTGTTCAGCATGGCCTGTCGCTCGGAACGGTTCGAGCCCTGGACTGGTCCTCGCCCCTGACCTGGGCAAGTGTCCCTGGTGAATCCTCAGTTCGTGACGATCTGACGGTGAGTGCGAGCACCGGTGAACGCCGCTTCCGTCTCGAAGGCTGGGGGCAGGGGATCCCTTGATCGTTGGCGACACCGACGACCTGGTCGGGGTCGTCCGGGCAGCGCACGGCTGGCGTGCCGGTACGCCGTTGCACGACATCAGGCGTTCGGTGCCATTCGTCGTGCTGACTCGCCTCGGCGAGGTCGTCGAGCAGGGCCCGGCGGGAGTGGTGGAGGCCGAATGGCAGTGGCTCAGACAGCGCACCGAAGAAGCCGATCGGCCGAACCACACGGCGCTGATCGAGGCGGCCTACAACGAGCCGAGGCTACGGCAGCTCTACCCGTACACGAGTCACTCCGTCTTGAACTTCTCCACCACCACGGGATATCCGTTCTCGCCCAACCTGGTCAGTCTCAGCGCGCACGGTTCGCGTTCAAACTTCCGGGTCTGGGGACGGCGTGAGGTCCTCGGCGAGACCGCAACCGCCACGGAGGCAGTGGCGCTCGCTGTCGCCCACCTTCCGGCCGACCTCGGCTCGGCTGTCGCTGGACGATACGAGGGGCAACGCCCCTAGGCATGGCGTGCAATGGGACTGCGGTGACGATCTCAGTAGGATGCTGAGATGTCTCGACCAGTGGTATTCGACCTCTTTCATACCCTGGTTCAGGGAGCCGACGAGGAGCGTGACCGGGTAGTCGGCGAGATGGCGGTCATGGTTGGAGTAGCTCCGACCGAGCTGGTCGCCGCGTACCACGCCACCTGGCGGGACCGGCTGGTCCGGTGGGACGTGGAGGAGACCATCCGCATCCTCGCCGGACGTCTCGGTGGCACACCAACCAACGAACAGGTGACACGGGCCGGTGAGCATCGGCGAGCCCTTGCCCGGCGGGTGCTGGACAGCGTATCGACCGCCACCTTGGACGTGCTCGACGCGCTCCGCGGCGACGGGCATCCGCTGGCCCTCATCAGCAACGCCACCTCGGACACCGCCGAGGCGTGGCCGCGGAGTCCGCTCGCCCAACGGTTCGATGTCGCGGTCCTCTCCTGCGATGTCGGGCTGGCCAAGCCCGACCCGGCGATCTACCACCTTGCTGCCGAGCGCCTGGGCGTTGGGCCGGGCGAGTGCGTCTTTGTTGGTGACGGTGCGGACGGTGAGCTGGCGGGGGCGGCAGCAGTCGGTATGACCGTCTTCCGGACCACAGAGCACAACGACACCGACCCGAGCTGGGGCGGGCCGGTATTCCCCACCCTGGGTGACCTGCCCGCCATGTTCCGAGAGCCGTCCACGGTCATGGCGTCCGGGGCACACACGGGACACAGGACAGCGTGAAACGTCGGCAAGCAGCGGTCTACGACGTGCAACAGAACGCGTAGCTGGCCACGCGTCTCCCTGTTCGATCGCGGCCGGCACGGGATTCCGGATCGAGGGCCCACCATCTGCGCCGGGTGATCGGCGTGCCCACAGTCCGTTCTGAGTGTCGAGAACCGCCGACTGGCTCCGTCCTCGGGGAGGATGCGGTCACCGTGAGCGCACCAGAGCAGGGAGATCCAACATGGCGATCCAGCGGATGGACAACGTCCTCATCGTTGTCGAGGACCTTGAGGCGGTCATCGCGTTCTTCGTCGAACTCGGCATGGAGCTGGAGGGGCGAGGGCCGGTAGAGGGACGGTGGGTGGAGCGCGTCATCGGGATCGACGACGTCCGGCAGGAGGTCGCGATGCTGCGGACCCCGGACGGCCACGGCAAGGTCGAGCTGGCGATGTTCCACCGACCGACGGCGATCAGTGCGGAACCGAAGGACGCGCCGGCGAACACGCTGGGCATTCGGCGCATCATGTTCGCCGTCGACGACATCGAGGACGTGATCACCCGGCTGCGCGGCCACGGCGCCGAACTCGTCGGCGAGGTGGAGCGGTACGAGGACATCTTTCGACTCTGCTACGTCCGCGGCCCCGAGGGCATCATCGTCGGCCTGGCCGAACAGCTCCGCTGACTGCCGCCACCGGTCGGTCCGCCCCCAACTTCAGGGATGTAGGGGCCTCGTGAGTGGCAGACCACCACATCCCTGAAGTTGCGCGGATCGTGGAGGCGCGAACCCACCGCGCGGCGCCGCAGCAGGCCGACGGGCTCAGGAGATCAGGGTGCCGCCGTCAACGGTCACCACAGTGCCGGTGGCGTAGGTGGCCCGCAGGAGGTAGACGAACGCCTCGGCGACCTCCTCGGGCTCGCCCACCCGTCCGAGCGGAAGCGACCCGCTGAGCTGTGCGTACATCTGCTCTCGGGTTTCGGTCGGCAGTGAGTCCCAGAGCGGTGAGCGGATCACGCCGGCGGAGACGGCGTTGACCCGGATCGGGGCGAGTTCGACGGCGAGCGCGCGGACCAGCGCGTCGATCGCCCCGGTGATGCTGGCCGCGACGGACCAGCCGGCGCTGGGCCGGTGGTTTGCGGTGCCCGTGGTGAGGGTGATCGACCCGCCGGGGCGCAGGTACGGCAGTGCCGCGTTGACCGCCGACAGGGAGCCGAAGTAGCGCAGGTCGAAGGCGGTGCGGGCGGCGGTGAGGTCGAGGGCGTCGACCGACATCAGCGCGAGGGGTTCGCCGGCGGTGTAGACGAGGTGGTCGAACGAGCCGAGATCGTGGAACAGCCGGGACACGGCGGCCGGGTCGGTGAGGTTGGCGACGTACCCCTGGGTGGTGGTCGGCAGGGTCGTCAGGGCGCGGTCCACGCTGCGCTGGTTGCTGGAGGCGACCACGACCTGGGCGCCCTCGCGGGCGGCGCGGGCGGCGGTGGCGAGGCCGATCCCCGAGGTTCCGCCGAGTACGACGACGCGCTTGTCGATGAGGGTCATGATCGTGTCCTTCCGGATCGTGTGGTGGAGACGGTTACCACCGTGCGCTGCCGGGAGCCTCCGCGTCCAAGACCTCTTTCACCTCGTGTGATGCCCGTTGGGCATCACTCCACTCATGCCCGGCGGGTATCGTGGAACCGCCCGGAGCAGACACCGGACGGGGGCAGGGTGGACGTCGATCTGCGCAAGCTCCGCTACTTCGTGGCGGTCGCGGAGGAGTTGCACTTCGGCCGGGCCGCCGCGCGGCTGCACATCGCCCAGCCGGTCCTGTCGCGCCAGATCCGGGCGTTCGAGCACGAACTGCGCGCCGAGCTCTTCGTCCGGGACCGCCGCTCCACCGTGCTCACCGACGCCGGCCGCCAGCTGCTGACCGACGCCCGTCCGCTGCTCGCCTCGGCCGACGCCCTGCGGCGGCGGGTGCAGCGGGCCGCGCACGGCCGGCCGACGTTCACCATCGCGTTCATGCCCGGCATTCTCGTCAGCGCCGAGGCCCGCGCCATCGGCCAGCGGCACCCCGACCTGGCCGTCAACGTGGTCCGTACGTCCTGGGACGACCAGGCCGAGATCGTCCGCGAGGGGCGCGCGGACGTCAGCTACGTGCGGCTCCCGGTGGACCAGCGTGGCCTGCGCCTGCGCCCCCTGTTCACCGAACCCCGTGTCGTCGTCCTGCCCACCGATCACCGTCTGGCCGGCAAGGAGTCGATCGATCTCGCCGAGTTGGTCGAGGAACGGCTCCTGCAGGACCCGGACGCGGTGCCGGAGTGGCGGGACCTACCAAACCGCCCGGAGGAGCCCGACCCCCGCCCCCGGCCCGAGCTGAACTCCGTCGAGGAGAAACTGGAGCATGTCGCCGCGTACGCCGGGATGGTGATCCTGCCGCTGTCGACGGCGACGTTCTACACGAGACCCGACGTCAGCCACGTACCCGTCGCCGACCTCGGCCCCAACCAGGTGTGCCTGGCCTGGGCCGAGGACAACCGGTCACCTCTGGTGCACGAGTTCGTCGAGATCGCCGCCCGGCAGACCCCACAACCTGACGATCGACGTCAAGGGGGGTCAGGCGGCGCCGATCGGGAAGGTTTCGCGTAGGGCCGGGTCCAGCGGGCGGCCGCTCGTCGGCTCGATGAACAGGTCGGTGAGCAGGAGGTCGGAAAGGTAGCTGGGGTTCACGCCCGACTCCTTGCGGCCGAGGGCCTGCGCCGCGCCGCCGAGACGCAGCGCGGCCCGCGCCGCGCCGGCCGGCAGGCGGCTGACCCGGCGGGGTCGGCCCACCGCGTCGGCGATGCGCGCGATCATGTCGTGCCAGGTGAGGTTCTCGTCGGCGACCGGGATGTCCGCGCCGCTGGCCTGCTCCAGGGCGTCGACAGCGACCTCGGCCACGCTGCGGGCGGATGCCGCGGCGCTGCCGCCGGTCGGGGCGACCAGCGGGGTACGCGAGCGGGCCCACCGGTCCAGCGGACCGGCCCAGTTGGGCAGTCGGTCGCCGGCCCGACCGAAGACGAAGGGCAGTTCGAGTACGGCGACGGGCAGGCCCTCGCCGGCGGCCGCCCGCCCCTCCCGGGCCTGCTCCAGGCGGCACCGGATGTACGTGTGCCGTTCGGCGAGGCGCCACTGCGGGTGGAGCCGGTCGAAGTAGGTGTAGTAGGAGCCCATCACGACGCCCCGGGTGAGACCTTCGAGGCGGGCGGCGGTGAACAGGCGCACCACCGGGTCGACGTTGTCGCGGCGGAACTCGGGATAGATCGGCTTGGGCTGCGGCCGTTGCTCCTCGGTGCGGGTGGCGTACACGACGCCGTCGTGACCGGCGAGCAACGGCCGCAGGTCCTCGATCGAGGCGGACCCGACATCGAGCAGATGGTCGACGCCCGGCTGGGCGGTACGCGCCACCGTGGTCGCGGCGTGGCCACGTTCCCGGAGCACGTCCACGACGTGAGCGCCGATCAGGCCGCTGCCACCCACCACAAGAATTCGCACGGTGCATCGTCCACTCTGGAGGCGGGCGTTTGTCAAGCGGCTGCCGCTGCGACAGCGGCGCGGTTCGACCAGAATGGCACCCGGAGGTGATCAACCATGGTCGACCAGGAGAGCGTGCCCAAGCTGTGTTCGGTGGTGCTCGACTGCACCGATGCGAGGGCGCTGGCGGAGTTCTATCGACAGCTGCTGGGCTACGTCTACCGGCCCGGTGACGAACCGCCAGCGGCCGGCACAGCCGACGAACGCGGCGGTGACTGGCTGGTGCTGCGGTCGCCCGGTGGCGAACCCCAG
Organism: Micromonospora sp. NPDC127501; assembly: GCF_040302185.1. Taxonomy (NCBI): domain Bacteria; kingdom Bacillati; phylum Actinomycetota; class Actinomycetes; order Micromonosporales; family Micromonosporaceae; genus Micromonospora; species Micromonospora sp. NPDC127501. The sequence continues at coordinate 173,545 of NZ_JBEORJ010000014.1, forward strand.
ATCGCGTTTCAGCAGGTGGAGCATCTGCCGGAGGCGACGTGGCCGACGAACACCGTGCCCCAGCAGCTGCACCTGGACCTGACCGTGGAGTCCGTCGACGAGTTGCTCGTCCAGCACGAGCGGGTGCTGCGCCTCGGCGGCCGGCTGTTGTACGACCGCATCGACGACCCGGACGAGCCTCTGCGCGTGTACGCCGACCTGGCCGGGCATCCCTTCTGCATCTTCGTCGGCTGAGCGGGCTGAGCGGGCTGCCGCCACCTCGCCGGAGCGCAGGTTGACAACGGGCGAGGATGCCGTCCGCGACCCCGACATTCGCATAGGTTCGTGGTAGGCAACACCATCGCTGTGAACGGGGTTGAGGATGCCGGAACCGCGCGCCTTCTGGCTGGACGAGCAGTTCGACCGTGAGCACGGCACCGACGGACGCGGCCGGTACGAGGCCGAGGTGTTTCGTCGGATCGACGAGTTCACCGAAACCTGGGGAGACTTCGCGCCCGTGGCGTTCGCGGTGACCGCCTGGCGGCTGGCCACCGAGCTGTCGCCGGGCTTCGTGCGCTGGCACCGGCGGATCATCTCGGCGACCTGCGCGCGCAGCCCGTGGGACGGCAGCCTGGTCTGCGCGGTGACCGTGGCGTCCCGTTGGCCGGCCGAGCTGACCTGGACCAAGCAGTGGCAGCGCGACCGTGGCTGGCAGAACTGGCCCCAGCTGTTCGGCCAGTTCACCACACCCACGGAGGAGGACCAGACGCGCCGCCCGCATCTGCGCGCGTTGCTTCAGGTGGAGGCGCCGGTCCCGCTCGACGACCTGCCGCCGACGCCCGACGGTCCGGACGACGAGGTCGCCGCGGCGGCGCGCCGGGCCGTGGCGGTGCTGACCCGGGAGCTCAACGACCTTCTCGCGCCGATGATCGGGCAGCTCGACGCCGGAGTGCCGGCGGACTCCTGAGAGACCCGCCGGCCGGTAGTGTCGTCGGCGTGGATCTGGACGACACCGCCGCCCGACTCGGGGTGCCCGTCGAGGAGGTCGACCGCGTGCACCGGCTCGCCGGTGACGGGCCGTCAGCTCCGTTGCCAGCCAAGGCGGACGCGCCCGCGCTCCTCGACCGGCTCGCCGTGCGACCGGACGACGCCGCCGAGATCATCGCGGGTTGGCCGGACCCCGACTCTCCGCTGTGGACGCCGGAGCTGCGCTGGCTGCTCGACCGCTCGATCGCCCTGGTCCGCGCCGACCTCGCAGGCTACGACTGGCTGCCGCCCGGCCCGGAGCTGCCGCGAGAGCGCGGGCCGGCCTGGCGCCACCTCTACGTGTACGCGTACCTGGCCCTGGTCGACGTGGTGCGCGGGTACCACAGCGACCACGGGGTCCCCGATGCCGTGACCTGGGTGACCCTGGCTGACCTGGGCCGCAACCTCGCCATCGACCGACGGATGCGCGGCGAGGGGTGGCCGATCATGCAGAGCTGGCTGACGCTGCACTCGCGCGGCAGCGTCTACGAGCTGGGCCGGCTCCAGCACCAGCGTGGCGACGGCGCCATCGGTTTGCACGTCCCCGATTCGGGGCCGTTGACCCCGGATGCGGTCGCGGCGTCCCTCGACGAGGCCCGCGCGTTCTTCCCCCGGCATTTCCCCGACGAGCGCTACACCGCGTTCTCCTGCGCCTCGTGGCTGCTCGACCCGCAGCTGCGGGAGTACCTTCCCGAGGACTCCAACATCGTGCGGTTCCAGCGCCGGTTCGAGCTGGAGCCCTACGACGAGTCGGCGGGGCCGGACGCCGACATCGAGGTGCTGCGGTTCGGGTTCCGGACCCTGACCACGCCGCTCGACGAGCTGCCGCGCCGCACGGTGCTCCAGCGGGCGATCGTCGACCACCTGCGGGCCGGCGGCCACTGGCACTGGCACCACGGCCGCTTCCCGATCTAGGCGTCCGCGTCCCACCACGCGTCGTTGGCGGCCGTCTGGCCTGCCGGTTCGATGACTTCCCACACCTCCGCGATCAATCCGTCGGCGATCCGCAGGACGTCGACCACCACGATCTCCGGCCCTCCATCGTGGAGTCGGCGTCGTGAGTGCACCACGACGTGGTCACCGTCAGCCAGCAGGTGCATGATGTCGACCCGCATGCCGGCGGTCGGGCCCAGCGCGGCGCGGACCGCGGCGAGCCACTGCGCCCTGGTCGAGGTCGTCGAATCCGACCGGTGATGGGTGAAGTCCTCGCTCAGGTACGAGGCGAGCGTGTCGACGTCGCCGGTGTCGACCAGCCCCGCCAACGCACGTCCGACGATGCTCTTGTTCTCGGTGGTCATGGTCGCGAGTGTTTCCCGGGCCTCGTGCGCTTGTCGATGACATCGCACTTCATGGCGTCCCGGGCGACGATGAGTAGGCTCATGATCGTGTATGCGGTCGGGGAACTCCTGCGGCAGTGGCGCAAGCGCCGAGGGCTCAGCCAACTCGACCTGGCGATCGCCGCGGATGTCTCGGCTCGACACGTCAGCCTGGTCGAGACCGGCAAGTCCACGCCGAGCGCCGACATGATCCTCCGGCTCGCCGACCAGCTTCACGTGCCACTGCGTGATCGCAACCAGCTGTTGCTGGCGGCCGGCTTCGCGCCCCGGTATCCGCAGCGCCCGCTCGACGACACCGCCCTGTCCGGTGCCCTCGACGCGGTCCGTAGGGTGCTCCAGGCGCACGAGCCGTATCCGGCGCTGGTCTTCGACCGCCGGTGGAACATCGTGCTGACCAACCGCGCGGTCGACCCGTTCTTCGCGTACGTGGCGCCCGACCTGTTGCGACCACCGGTGAACCTGGTCCGGTTGGGCCTGGACCCGCGCGGGCTCGCTTCTCTGGTCGTCAACCTGGCGGACGTGCGGGCGGTGTTCCGCAGCCGGATCTCGCGCCAGCTCGCCGCCGCGCCCGACGCGGAACTCGCGGCGCTCTACGACGAACTGCTGAACCCGCTGCCCGAGGACCCGCCGGACCAACGGATCGACGCCGACGTGGTGATCCCGATGATCCTGCGGATCGGTGGACGCGAGCTGCGGCTGTTCTCGACAATCACCACGTTCGGCACCCCGATGGACATCACCATCGAGGAGATCGCGGTGGAGTCCTACTACCCGGCGGACCCGCAGAGCGCCGCGTACTTCACGCAGTAGGGCCCGGCCTGGTCACCGCCCAGGCCGGGCCCTACCCACGTGCGCGTCAGCCGGTGGTCAGGACGAACCTCTCCCAGGACCCGACCGACGTCCGGTTGGCGATCAGTGATCCGGCCCCGGCGTTCTCGGCGGCCACGATCTGGTTGTTCGCCAGAGCCCGCAGACCGACCGTCCCGTCGGAGTTGTTGATGATCTGGAACGTCTCCCACGGCCCGATCGTCGTGCGGTTCGCGATCAACGGGTTGGCGCCGGCGTTGTCGGCGCAGACGTACAGCCCGTTGGCGCGGGACCGCAGGGCGATGTTGCCGTTGCCGGCGTCCACCCGGTCGAACTGCTCGGTCGTCGAGACGCTGGCCTTGTTGGCGATCAGCGGGTTGGTGCCGACGGCCGACACGTACTGGTTGTTGACCTGCGCCCGCAGCGTGATCCCTCCGCTGGGGGTGGTGGTGCCGGTGGTGAAGGTGAACGCGTCCACGTCGAACAGGTTGCCCGAGCCGCCCTTGAACACCAGGTACAGCGTGGTCGTCGAGGTGGGCGGGTTGCTGATGGCGGTGGAGACGTCGACGAAGGTCTCCCAGCTACCGGTCACCGGCACTGTGGCGGTGCCCAGCAGGGTGCCGGTGGCGGACCCGGCACGAACCTCGATGGTGCCGCCGGCGCCGGCCGAGGAGACCCGTGCGGTGAACCGGTTCGCGTTGGACAGGTTGTACGGCTGGTACGAGATCCAGTCGTTGTTCTCGATGAACCCGGCCGTGCGGCCACCCTCGGCGTTGGTGTGGTCGGTGGCCTGGACACCGGACTGGGCGCTGAAATGCTCACCCTGACGGTGCTTGGGTTGCAGCGTCTTGATGCTGTGCGTGGTGAGCCCACCGTTGTCGGTGTACGCGGCGTCGAAGACCCCGTAGATGTTGGCCGCCGCGTCGTGCTCACCGTCGGTCGGGACGGTGATCGTGCCGCTGCACCCGGTCTTCGAGGTGATCTGGTGGGCGTGGCTGTCGTGGCCCAGCGCGTACGTCAGGGTCACCTTGGAGCAGTCGATCGTGCCGTCCTGCGGGTCGCTCACCGAGATCTGGTACGGCACCGTGTCACCGAAGCTGAACAGTTGCCCGTCGGTGGGCGAGGTGAGCGACACCGTCGGTGCGGTGTTGCCCACCGTGACGATCAGGCTCGCCGTGCCGGACAGGCCGGTCGGATCGGTGACCTTCAGGGTGGGGCTGTACGTGCCGTTGGTGGTGTACGTCTTGGTGGGGTTGGCCGCCGTCGACGTGGTGCCGTCGCCGAAGGTCCACAGGTAGCTGAGCGCACCGCCCTCGGGGTCGGAGCTGCCGGCCGACGAGAAGTTGACAGTCAACGGGTTGGCCCCCGACGTGGGGTTCGCCGAGGCGACAGCGATGGGGCTGCGGTTGCCACCACCGATGTACTCGATCCGGAAGAGCGCCTGGTTGTTCGAGCCGGTGCCGTAGTCCAGCACGTACAGGGCGCCGTCCGGGCCGAAGGCCATGTCCATGACCTGGGTGCCGGTCCACGGGAAGTTGGAGATCTCCCCGCGCGAGCCGTCGGAGTTGACCGCGATGGCCTTGATCCAACGGCGGCCGTACTCGCCGGCGAAGAACTGGCCGTTGAGCGACTGCGGGAACTTGATGCTGGAGTTGAGCGAGGCGTCGTACCGGTAGACCGGCCCACCCATCGGCGACTCCGAGCCGCTGCCGAACTCCGACGGCGAACCGGAGTCGCCCGCGTACTTGATCCAGGCCGGCTTCGCCGCGGGCAGCGTGCCGAGCCCGGTGTTGCGGAACGAGTTGTTGGTCGGCCCGCCCGTGCAGTTGTACTTGGACTGCGACGGACCGGACGGGAAGGTGTATTCATTGTATGTTTCCGTGCTGGTGTTGCTGCCGGTGCAGTACGGCCAGCCGTAGTTCCCGGGTGCTGCGATGCGGTTGAACTCGACCTGACCGGACGGGCCACGGCTGGAGTTCGTGCTTCCGGCGTCGGGACCGTAGTCGCCGAGGTAGACGACTCCGGTGGCCTTGTCGACGCTCATCCGGAACGGGTTGCGCAGGCCCATCGCGTAGATCTCCGGGCGGGTGCCCGACGTGCCGGGGGCGAACAGGTTGCCCGACGGGATCGTGTACGTGCCGTCCGCCTGCGGCTTGATCCGCAGCACCTTGCCCCGCAGGTCGTTGGTGTTGCCCGCCGAGCGCTGGGCGTCGAACTGCGGGTTGCGGTTGGTCCGTTCGTCGAGTGGCGCGTAGCCGGACGACTCGAACGGGTTGGTGTCGTCGCCGGTGGTCAGGTACAGGTTGCCGGCGGCGTCGAAGTCCAGGTCACCGCCGACGTGGCAGCACTGCCCACGGTCGTTGGCGACCTGGAGCACGATCTTCTCGCTACCCAGGTTGAGCGTGTCGTCGCTGTTGAGGGTGAACCGGGACAGCCGCAGGTGCCCCTTCCACCGGTCCCAGTCAGACTGCGAGCCGGTGGTCGGGGCGTCCCCGGACGGGGTGCTCAGCGTGGGGGAGTAGTACAGGTAGATCCACCGGTTGGTGGCGAAGTTGGGGTCGACGGCGACGCCCTGCAACCCCTCCTCATCGTGGGTGTAGACCGACAGGGTGCCGGAGACCTTGGTGTTGCCGGCCACGTCGGTCACCCGTAGGACACCGTTGCGGGCGGTGTGCAGCACCGAGCGGTTGGGCAGAACGGCCAGGGACATCGCCTCACCCAGCTCGCCCGAGCCGGTGGCGAGCTTGACCTGCTGATAGTCGGAGGCGGGGATCACCGCAGCCTGCGCGGTGGACGGAGCAGCCACAGCGAGGGCCGCGCTTGCGACGGTGAGAACCGCCGCGAAGAGCGCCCGGGGCCAGCGCCGGGGATACGAGAGCATGATCGTCCTTTCTCGACGACCGGGGGACGGGCGCGCGGGGGCGCACCACGACCAGGTGGTGGTGGAGAGCGAGCGGGGGGGACCAGGTCAGTTGGTGGTGACCAGGTCGAACTTCTCCCACTGACCGATGGAGGTCCGGTTGGCGATCAGCGGCGACGCGCCCGCGTTGTCGGCGGCGACGTAGCGGTTGTTCACCGTGGCCCGCAGGCTCACAGTGCCGTCGGAGTTGCGGACCAGTTGGAACGTCTCCCAGGCGCCGGCGGTGGCCCGGTTGGCGATCAGCGCGGCGGCCCCGGCGTTCTCGGCCGCGACGAACTGCCCGTTGCCCTTGGCGCGCAGCGCCACGTTGCCGTTGGCGAGGTTGACCAGGTCGAACCGCTCGGTGGTGCCGACGGAGCTGCGGTTGGCGATCAGCGCGGTGGTGGCGTTGGGCGCGCTGACGTACTGGTTGTTGGCGCGGGCCCGCAGGGTGGAGCCGCTGGCGGTGGGCGGCGGGGTCGTGGTGCGCGGCGAGCAGTCGGCCGTCACGGAGCCCGCGGCGACCTGGAGGCCGCCGAGCAGCATCCGGGTGAAGTTCGGGTCGGTGTACGACGCCTCGGTGTGTCCAAGGCCCGTGTACCAGGCACGCCCGCCGCCGTACGCCTTGCACCAGGTGATCGGGTGGTCGCCGCCCATGTTGCCGCCGCTGTAGGACGACTCGTCGAGGCTGGCCAGAACCCGCGCGCTGGACCGGGGGTTGGTGCGGTAGTTGTACCACTCGTCGGAGCGGACCCAGGTGGTGCCGAGGTGGGCGGTCGACGGGTTGGTCTGGTCCTCGATCTTCACGGTCGCCGTCTGGATCGCCGGGTGCGAGTCGAACCACGCTCCGACCAGCGAGCCGTACCACGGCCAGCTGTACTCGGTGTCGGCCGCGGCGTGCACGCCGACGTAGCCACCGCCGGCGGCGATGTACGACTCGAACGCGCTCTGCTGGCTGGCGTTGAGGACGTCGCCGGTGGTCGACATGAAGACCACTGCCTGGTACTGGGCCAGGTTGGAGGTGGTGAACTGGGCGGCGTCCTCGGTCGAGGTCACCGTGAAGCCGTTGGCCGAGCCGAGCTGCTGGATGGCGGCGATGCCGTTGGGGATGGACGAGTGCCGGAAGCCGGCGGTCTTGCTGAACACCAGGACCTTGGTCAGTGGTGCCGCCGAGGCGGGGGTCGGCAGGGCGACCAGGCTGGCCAGCATGACGGCCAGGCCGGTGACGAGTGCCAACAAGCGGGGACGGGAACGCATGGTCTTGCTCCTCTGCTGAGCGTCGACCCGGGCGCGCGTCACGGAGCTGTGGGGGCTCGCCGGGGCCGAGATGGCGGTGGTACGGAGCCGGGCCGCCGATGCTCGGCTGAGATGGTGCGGGGTGGTGCCGTGCCGGTGGGGATCGTCCTGCGGGGGAGCGCGACGCTGCGCGGTGCGGGTTGCCGTGCCGGTGCTCCCCGCCCGCCGAGGGGGGAGCGTCGCGTCGCTGCCGACAGCGCCAGGAGACGGCTGGCGCTGTCGGCGACGACGTGTTCGCGATGGCAGCGACGACGATCTCAGCCGGCCAATGTGGACGATCGAAGCTCATCGACATTCATCGCTGACGCAGTAAACCTCCGATGTCTGCGCTCCGTCAAGCCCGCGCCCGTCGGCTACCACCCACTGGACGGGGCCACCAGGACTCTTCAGCCCGGTGCGGCCGCAGGTGCGTGTGACCGCCTGGAAGCCACTGTCGTCCATCGCCGCGGTCGCTGCCTGCTGGCGGTCACCGTTGCCCCCGGCGTCGGTGAGGTGTCCCGGCAGCGCGCTGGCAGCCTTGCTGGTCAGCACCGCGCCGAGGCCCAGGCCGAACCAGCGCGGAGGCGCCAGCTCAGCTGCCCGAACGAGGTATCGGCGTCGACGGCGCTGAGGAGGAGAGCGGCGCTAAGTGTCGATGCTGGTCCGGTGGCCCCCGCGCGCCGCCGCGGGAGCGGCTGCCGCGAGTGCGGTCCGGACGGTCTCCGCCATCGGGTCGCCCGGGTGCTCGATCCAGTGCTGGATGGCGACCCGCAGGATGGCCAGGAAGGTCGCGGCCAGGAGGCGGGAGCGCAGTGCCACGTCGTCGTCGGTGAGCCGGTGGGCGAGTTCCGCGGCCAGCTCGCGCTCGATCGCGGCGTACGCCGCCACCTGGTGTGCGGCCAGACCGGGATGCCCGCGTAGCTTCCGGCGCTGGGTCAGCCAGGAAGGCTCAGAACCGCCGAAGACCTCCTCGGTGAGCCGCTCGGCTGCCCGGCTCAGGACGGTCCACGGCGCCTCGTCGGCGGGCTGTTCGCGGATCAGCCGCAACAGCCGGTGCAGGCGCATGGTGTCGCCGTGGAAGAGGGCCTGCTCCTTGTTCGAGAAGTAGTTGGAGAAGGTCCGCCGGGAGACGTTGGCGGCGTCGGCGATCGCCTCGACCGTCACCGCGTCGATGCCCTCGGCGGCGGCGAGGCGGAGGGCGGCCTCGTGCAGGGCGAGGCGGGTGGCCGCCTTCTTGCGCTCCCGCAGACCGGTCGTCTCGTCCATTGCACCGAGGGTACGTGCGGGTGAGCGACTTCTCAATGAGCAAACTTGCCTTGTGGGCAAGATCGGTGAATGCTTGCTTGAGGCAACCAACTGTCGTGTGGGAGCAGACGTGGAAAGCGGCGCTCGTGAACTCGGCCTTCGCCTGTACGACCTGGTCAGAAGCGTTCGACTGCTGAAGCAACGCAGGGCTGACGAACGCCCGGCGATTCCGCCGGGCCTGCTCGGCATGCTCGTGCAGATCGATCAGCTCTCCAGCGACTGCCACGCCCGCGACCTGGCCGACCGCACTCGGCTGGACGCGTCGACCGTCAGCCGCTCGGTCGCGGCGCTCGTCGCGCACGACCTGGTGGAGCGGCGGCCGGACCCGACCGACAAACGGGCGACCTTCCTGGCGGTTACCCCGGCCGGGCGTGCCGCCCTGGCCGACAGCCACAGCTGGTATGGCGAGGTGCTCGAACGAGCGCTCGCCGACTGGACCTCCGACGAGGTGGCGGCGCTCAGTGCCGCCCTCGGCCGGTTCACCGGCGACATCGAGGTCGCCCTCGGAAACAACGACAACGACAACCTGGAGGCCGCGCGATGAGCGCACCCACCATCACGGCCGGCGCTGAGCCGATGACCCATCGGCGGACACTGGAAGCGCTCAGTGGCCTGCTGCTGGTGCTCTTCGTTGCGATGCTGAGCAGCACGGTCGTCTCGACCGCGCTACCGAAGATCATCGGATCACTGAACGGCTCGCAGACCCAGTACACCTGGGTGGTCACAGCGACCCTGCTCACCGCGACGGCAACCACCCCGATCTGGGGCAAACTGGCCGACCTGTTCAACAAGAAGACGCTCATCCAGGTCGCCATCGTGGTCTTCCTGGTGGGCTCGGTCGTCGCCGGCTTCTCGCAGAGTGCGGGCCAGCTCATCGCCGCCCGCGCCTTCCAGGGCATCGGGGTCGGCGGCCTGCAGGCCCTCGTCCAGGTGGCGATCGCGGCCATGATCCCGCCGCGCGAGCGGGGCCGCTACAACGGCTACCTCGGTGGCGTCATGGCCGTCGCGACGGTCGGCGGCCCGCTGCTCGGTGGCCTCATCGTCGACACATCCTGGCTCGGCTGGCGCTGGTGCTTCTTCGTCGGCGTGCCGGTAGCCGCCATCGCGCTGATCCTGCTCCAGGCGACCCTTCACCTGCCGACCGCACGGCGCGAGAACGTCAAGATCGACTACCTGGGTGCCAGTCTCATCGCCGCTGGCGTCAGCGTGCTGCTGATCTGGATCTCCTTCGTCGACAGCTCGTTCGCCTGGGCCTCCTGGCAGACCGCGGCCATGGTGGGCGGCACGCTCGTCCTGCTGGCCCTGGCGGTCTGGGTCGAGTCGCGCGCTGCCGAGCCGGTCGTCCCACTCGGCATCGTGCGTCAGCACACCACCGCGCTGGCCATCCTCGGCAGCCTCGCGGTCGGCATGGCCATGTTCGGCGGCGCTGTCTTCCTCGGCCAGTACTTCCAGATCGGCCGCGGCTACAGCCCGACCGAGGCAGGCCTGCTCACCATCCCGATGATGGCCGGCGTCCTCGGCTCCTCGATCGTGGCCGGCCGGCTGATCACCAAGAGCGGAAAGATCAAGCCGTACATCGTCGCCGGCTCGATCCTCCTCGTCGCAGGATTCGCCCTGCTCGGCACCATCGACCACGAAACGCCGCTCGTCCTGGTCGGCGCCGCCATGTTCATCGTCGGCGTCGGCGTCGGCATGACCATGCAGAACCTCGTTCTCGCCGTCCAGAACACGGTCTCGCTCAAGGACATCGGCGCGGCCAGTTCCAGCGTCGCGTTCTTCCGGTCGCTCGGGGGCACCATCGGCGTCTCCGTTCTCGGCGCCGTCCTCGCCCGCCGGGTCAGCGACCAGATCACCCACGACCTCGCCGCCGCCGGGATCCCCACCTCCGCCAGCGCGGGTGGCAGCAACCTCAACATCACCGCGCTGCCCGAGCAGATCCAGGGCATCGTCCGGGCCGCGTACGGCGACGCCACCGGACACATCTTCCTCATCTCCGCCGCCATCGGGGTCGTCGGCGTCATCGCCGCGCTCCTGCTCAAACCGATCACCCTGCGGACCAGCCTCGACCTGCCGGACGCCGCCACGTCGACGGCCGTCGCCGCCGACGCGATCGACGGCGCTCCCGCCTTCGACCAGGTGCGCGTCGACACCACGCACGACGGACCGACCCCCCGACGCTGACGTCGGAGCGTCCGACCCCGGGGCCGCCGCCGGCCGACGGCCGCCGCGGCCCCGGCGGGGGCGGCGGCGCCCGCCACCACCCCCCGGACCCCATAGAGGG
>NZ_JBEORJ010000015.1:0-146546 GCF_040302185.1 Micromonospora sp. NPDC127501
GGTGCTGCGGCGAAGTCCGACGGGTCCCGCGCGCTCACCGCCCGCACCGACACCGCCGATTCGATGGCCCGGTCCGTCTGCCCGTACTGCGCTGTGGGTTGTGGTCAGCGGGTGTTCGTGAAGGACGGGCAGGTCAGTCAGATCGAGGGTGATCCGGACAGCCCGATCTCGCGGGGTCGGCTCTGCCCGAAGGGTTCGGCGAGCAAGAGCCTGGTCACCAGTCCGCTGCGGCAGACCACGGTCCGCTACCGCCGGCCGTACTCGACGCAGTGGGAGGATCTGGAGCTCGACACCGCGCTCGACATGATCGCCGACCGGATGCTCGCGGCTCGTGAGCAGACCTGGGAGGACGTCGACTCGCAGGGCCGGCCGCTCAACCGGACGCTGGGTTTCTCCAGTCTGGGTGGGGCGACGCTGGACAATGAGGAGAACTACCTCATCAAGAAGTTGTTCACCGCGATGGGGGCGCTCCAGATCGAGAACCAGGCCCGTATTTGACACTCCGCCACCGTCCCCGGTCTGGGGGCCAGCTTCGGTCGTGGCGGTGCGACGGATTTCCAGCAGGACATCGCCAACGCTGACGTCATCGTCATTCAGGGTTCGAACATGGCCGAGGCGCACCCGGTGGGCTTCCAGTGGGTGATGGAGGCCAAGCGTCGGGGGGCGAAGGTCTTCCACGTCGACCCGCGGTTCACCCGTACCAGCGCGGTGGCTGACTCGTACCTGCCGATCCGGGCGGGCACCGACATCGCGCTGCTCGGCGGGGTGGTGCGCTACATCCTGGACAACGAGTTGGACTTCCGGGAGTACGTGCTGTCGTACACCAACGCGGCGACGATCGTGAGCGAGGAGTTCAGCGACACCGAGGACGGCGACGGGTTCTTCTCCGGGTTCGACCCGGAGACCGGCACCTACGTGCAGGACAGCTGGCAGTACGAGGGCAACGAGGGCTCCTCCGGCAGTGGGCACACGGCCAAGGAGCGCGACAGCGCTTCCGGGCTGGAACACGAGTCGCACGGCGCGCAGGTCGACGGGGACACCCCGCGGGACGAGACGTTGCAGCACCCGCGCTGCGTCTACCAGATCCTCAAGCGACACTTCTCCCGCTACACCCCGGAGATGGTCGAGCGGGTCTGTGGCATTCCACAGGACAAGTTCCTGGAGCTGGCTGAGGCGTGGACGCGAAACTCCGGTCGGGAACGCACGGGGATGCTGATCTACTCGGTGGGCTGGACGCAGCACAGTGTGGGTGTGCAGTACATCCGCACCGGCGCGATCATCCAGCTCCTGCTCGGCAACATGGGTCGTCCGGGTGGTGGGGTGATGGCGCTGCGCGGTCATGCCAGCATCCAGGGCTCCACCGACATCCCGACGCTGTTCAACCTGCTGCCGGGTTACCTGCCGATGCCGCACCACGCCGACCACCCGACCTTCGACGAGTGGGTGGACAGCATCCGGCACCCCGGCCAGAAGGGCTTCTGGGGTAACGCCGGATCGTTCGCCGCCAGCCTGCTGAAGGCGTACTGGGGTGACGCGGCGACACCGGAGAACGACTACTGCTACGGCTATCTGCCCCGGCTGACCGGTGACCACGGCACCTACCAGCAGGTGCTGAACATGATCGACGGGAAGATCAAGGGGTATTTCCTGCTCGGGCAGAACCCGGCGGTCGGGTCGGCGCACGGCCGGGCGCAGCGTCTGGGCATGGCCAACCTCGACTGGCTCGTGGTCCGCGACCTGTTCATGATCGAGAGCGCCACGTTCTGGCAGAACGGCCCCGAGGTCGCCACCGGGGAGATCGTGCCGGAGGAGTGCCGCACCGAGGTGTTCTTCCTGCCCGCCGCGTCGCACGTGGAGAAGGAGGGCACGTTCACCCAGACCCAACGGTTGTTGCAGTGGCGGGAGAAGGCCGTCGAGCCACCAGGCGACGCCCGCTCCGAACTGTGGTTCTTCTACCACCTGGGCCGCAAGCTGCGGGAGAAGCTGGCCGACTCACCGCTGCCGCGCGACCGCGCGCTGCTCGACCTCACCTGGGACTACCCCACGCACGGTCCGCACGCGGAGCCGAGCGCCGAGGCGGTGCTGCGCGAAATCAACGGGTACGACGTGGCCACCGGCCGTCCGCTGTCCAGCTTCGCGGAGGCCCGCGCGGACGGCTCCACCGCCATCGGCTGCTGGATCTACACCGGGGTGTACGCCGACGGCGTGAACCAGGCGGCCCGGCGCAAGTCCCGACACGAGCAGGACTGGGTGGCCGCCGAGTGGGGGTGGGCCTGGCCGGCGAACCGACGCATCCTCTACAACCGGGCGTCCGCCGACCCGGACGGCAACCCGTGGAGTGAGCGCAAACGGTACGTCTGGTGGGACGCCGAGAAGGGCGAGTGGACCGGTCACGACGTGCCGGACTTCGAGAAGACCAAGCCGCCGTCGTACCGGCCGCCACCCGGCGCGTCCGGGACGGAGGGCATCGCCGGCGACGACCCGTTCATCATGCAGGGTGACGGGAAGGGCTGGCTGTACGCGCCCAGCGGTGTCCTGGACGGGCCGCTACCGACGCACTACGAGCCGGTGGAGTCGCCGGTGCGTAACCCCCTCTACGGTCAGCAGGCCAACCCGACCCGCAAGATGTACGCGCACCCGGTGAACTCGGTGAACCCGAGCCCGCCGGAGCAACACAGTCAGGTGTTCCCGTACGTGTTCACGGTCAGCCGGCTCACCGAGCACCACACCGCCGGCGCGATGAGCCGGATGGTGTCGCCGCTGGCCGAGCTGCAGCCGGAGATGTTCGTGGAGGTGTCCCCGGAGTTGGCCGTCGAACGCGGCCTCGCCCACCTGGGCTGGGCGCATCTGGTCAGCGGTCGTGCGGTGATCGAGGCGAAGGTGCTGGTGACCGACCGGCTCACCCCGTTGCGCATCGAGGACCGGTTGATCCACCAGGTCTGGTTGCCGTACCACTTCGGTTTCGAGGGTCTGGTGACCGGCGACTCGGCCAACGACCTGTTCGGTATCAGCCTGGACCCGAACGTGCTGATCCAGGAGAGCAAGGTGGGCACCTGCGACGTGCGGCCCGGCCGCCGGCCGACCGGCCCGGCGCTGCTGGACCTGGTGGCCGACTACCAGCGGCGCGCCGGGATCAACCCGGGCCACAACGCCCCGGCGGTCACCACCGACAGCGAGGGAAAGGAGCACGGTGCTTCCTGACCCGAACAGCCTGTACGGTCCGCTGGACCCGGCACCTGACGCGGGCTACGAGAACGCGCCGCCGCGGATGGGGTTCTTCACCGACACCAGCGTCTGCATCGGGTGCAAGGCCTGCGAGGTGGCCTGCAAGGAGTGGAACGGCGTCCCCGAGAGTGGGCTCGACCTGCTGGGCATGTCGTACGACAACACCGGCGCGTTGACCGCGAACTCGTGGCGGCACGTCGCGTTCATCGAGCAGCCCCGGCCGGCGGGTCACCGCACGCCGCCGTTCGCGGGGACGCCGACGGACGGTTCGGTCAGCGCGGCGTCGGCGGCCGCGGCGGCCGGAACCAGCGAGCGCACCGGCACGGACCCGGGTCTGCCGACCGGCACGCCGTCCGCCGCCGCCCGGATGGCCGGGGGCGGGCCGGCGGACGTGCTCGGCGCGATCGCGGCCGAGCCGACCGCCGCGGGCCGGGGTGACGCGGGGCCGCAGTTCCTGGGGATGCCGGGGGCGCAGCCACCGGGCCGGGGGTCCGGGCCGGAGGGGCGAACGGATTTCCGGTGGTTGATGATGTCGGACGTCTGCAAGCACTGCACGCATGCGGCGTGCCTGGACGTCTGCCCGACGGGTTCGTTGTTCCGCACGGAGTTCGGCACGGTGGTGGTGCAGGAGGAAATCTGCAACGGCTGCGGCTACTGCATCTCCGCCTGCCCGTACGGCGTCATCGACCAGCGCAAGGACGACGGCCGGGCGTGGAAGTGCACGCTGTGCTACGACCGGTTGGGCGCGGGCATGACACCGGCGTGTGCGCAGGCGTGCCCGACCGAGTCGATCCAGTACGGGGAACTGGACGAACTGCGTGAACGCGCCGCAGCCCGGGTGGCGACGCTGCACGAGCGGGGCGTCCCCGAGGCCCGCCTGTACGGGCACGACCCGAATGACGGCGTGGGCGGGGACGGGGCGTTCTTCCTGCTCCTGGACGAACCCGAGGTGTACGGGCTGCCACCCGACCCGATCGTGACCACCCGCGACCTGCCGAAGATGTGGAAGCGCGCCGGCCTCGCGGCTCTCGCCATGGCGGCGGCCACCGTCGCCGCGTTCGTCGGAGGTTCCTCATGACCCCACCGGGCCCCGTGGGCGACCGGTTCCGTCGCTTCCGGGAGCGGCTCGCCGCCGAGGACGGCGACCGACCGCAGGTGAGCGAGGACCGCCGCAGCGCCGCGAGCGGTGCGGCGGCCACGAGCGGCACCGAGGTCGCGAGCGGTGGCGATCATCCGAACGACAGGGGCGCCACTGCCAGTAGCCGCCGGGGCGACCTGACGGCGCGGCGGAGCACCGAAGCCGGGGGCAGGCAGGGCCGGCGGGGCAGGCGGCGCGGCGGCGGCGAGGAACTGCGGGTGCCGGAGGCCGAGTTCACCTCCTACTACGGTCGACCCATCCTGAAGGGGCCGGTCTGGAAGTGGGACATCGCCGCGTACCTGTTCACCGGAGGGTTGGCAGCCGGCTCGTCGCTGCTGGCCGCGGGCGGGCAGCTCACCGGGCGGCCCGCGCTGCGGCGCGCCGGTCGGGTCACCGCGTTGGCCGCCGTCAGCGCCAGCGCCGTCTTCCTGGTGAAGGACCTGGGCCGGCCGGCGCGGTTCCATCACATGCTGCGGGTGGCCAAGCCGACCTCGCCGATGTCGATGGGCACCTGGATCCTCACCGCGTACGGGCCGGCGGCGGGCGTCGCCGCGATCGCCGAAGCGGCCGGTGTGCTGCCCCGGCACGGTCTGCTCGGGCTGGCCGGCCGGGCGTTGCCGCCGATCGGGCACGCCGCTGGGCTGCTCGCCGCCGGCACCGCGCCGGCGCTGGCCACGTACACCGGGGTGTTGCTGGCCGACACGGCGGTGCCGTCCTGGCACGAGGCGTACCCCGAGCTGCCGGTGATCTTCGCGGGCAGCGCACTGGCCAGCGGCGCCGGCGTGGGTCTGCTCGCCGCGCCGCCGGCCCAGGCCGGGCCGGCCCGGCGGATGGCGGTGGCCGGCGCGGCCCTGGAGCTGTACGGCGCGCATCGGGTGGAGACCCGCCTCGGCCTGCTCAGTGAGCCCTACCGGTTGGGTCGGCCGGGTCGGTTGCTGCGCGCCGGGCGGTTGCTGACCGCCGGCGGGGTGGCGGGTGCTCTGCTGGGTCGGCGCAGCCGGGTGGTCGGGGCGTTCTCGGGGACCGCGCTGCTGGCCGCGTCGGTGCTGACCCGGTTCGGCATCTTCTACGGCGGCGTCGCCTCGGCCCGCGACCCGCGGTACACGGTGGTGCCGCAGCGCGAACGGGTCGAGGCGCGGCGAACCGGCATGGATCTTCCAGCTGATCGGGCGGTCCCGCCCGCGGTGTGATCGAATGTCCGGTGGAGGCGTTCAGGCGGCTGGTGCCCCTCCCGGTCTTCAAAACCGGAGTGGTCCGGGACCCGGGCCAGGCGGGTTCGATTCCCGTCCGTCTCCGCCACACCGCTTGCAGGAGATGACGTGATGGGCGACGGCCCGGTGGACCCGCGACGTCGGGTGCCCCGTACGGACGCGCTGCTCGCCGACCCGGTGCTGGCCGCCGCCGCCGTCACCCTCGGCCGGGAGCGGGTCAAGGCGATCGTCTCCCACGCGCAGGGCCGCGCCCGCCGGGGGGAACTCGACCCCGACCAGGTACGCGACGCGGCGGTGGCCACGTTGCCCACGCCCGGCCCCCGGGTGGTGCTCAACGCCACCGGTGTCGTGCTGCACACCAACCTGGGTCGGGCGCCGTTGTCGTCCGCCGCGGTCGCCGCGGTGGTGGCCGCCGCCGGGCACACCGACGTCGAGTTGGACCTGGCCACCGGTCGGCGGGCTCGTCGCGGCCGGGGTGCGCTCGACGCGCTGGCCGCCGCGGTGCCCGACGCGGGCGCGGTGCACGTGGTCAACAACGGCGCCGCCGCGCTGGTGCTGGCCGCCACCGCGTTGGCCGCCGGCCGGGAGATCGTGGTCAGCCGGGGCGAGCTGGTCGAGATCGGCGACGGTTTCCGCCTGCCCGACCTGCTGGAGAGCACCGGTGCGCGGCTGCGCGAGGTGGGCACCACGAACCGCACCACCCTCGCGGACTACGCCGGCGCGCTCGGCCCGCAGACCGGCTTCGTGCTCAAGGTGCACCCGTCGAACTTCCGGGTCACCGGTTTCACCTCCGCCGTCGGGGTACGGCAACTGGCCACGCTCGGGGTGCCGGTGGTCGCGGACATCGGCTCCGGGCTGCTCGGCGCGGACCCGCTGCTGCCCGACGAACCGGACGCGGCCAGCACCCTGCGCGCGGGCGCCGCGCTGGTCACCGCCAGCGGCGACAAGCTGCTCGGTGGGCCGCAGGCGGGGCTGCTGCTGGGTGACGTCGAGGTGATCGAGCGGGTGCGTCGCCACCCACTGGCGCGGGCGCTGCGGGTGGACAAGCTCACCCTGGCCGCGCTGGCCGCCACCCTGCACCAACCGGACACTCCGACCCGGGCGGCGCTGCACACCGATCCGGGTGCCCTGCGTGAACGGGTGGAGCGGCTGCGGGACCGGCTCGGCGCGGACGGCCGCAAGGCGGAGGTGGTTCCAGCCGTCGCGGTGGTCGGCGGAGGCGGCGCCCCCGGGGTGGAGCTGGACTCGTGGGCGTTGAGCCTGCCCGAGCGGTACGCGGTGCCGCTGCGCACCGGAGACCCGCCCGTCCTGGGTCGGGTGGTGCGCGGCCGGCTCCTGCTCGACCTGCGCTGTGTGCCCGCCGACGCGGACGAGGCTGTGCGCGAGGCCGTGCTGCGCGTACCCGGGGAGGACTGAGCGTGTTCGTCGTCGCGACCGCCGGGCACGTCGACCACGGCAAGTCGACACTGGTCCGGGCGTTGACCGGGATGGAACCCGACCGGTGGGCCGAGGAGCGCCGCCGGGGGATGACCATCGACCTGGGTTTCGCCTGGACGACGCTGCCGTCCGGCGGCACCGTCGCCTTCGTCGACGTACCCGGGCACGAGCGGTTCGTGCCGAACATGCTCGCCGGGGTCGGCCCGGTCCCGGCGGCGCTGATCGTGGTGGCCGCCGACGAGGGCTGGATGCCGCAGTCCGCCGAGCACCTGGCCGCGCTCGACGCGCTCGGCGTCGCGTACGGCCTGCTGGCGGTGACCCGCGCGGACCTCGCCGATCCGCGGCCTGCGACGGCCCGTGCCCGCGCCGAGATCGCCGAGACCAGCCTCGGCGCGGTGCCGGCGGTCGCGGTCAGTGGCCTGACCGGTGCCGGCCTGCCGCAACTGCGGGAGGCCCTGGACCGGCTCGCCGCGCAACTGCCCGCGCCGGTGGTGGACGACCCGGTCCGGCTGTGGGTGGACCGCAGCTTCACCGTGCGGGGCAGCGGCACCGTCGTCACCGGCACCCTCGGCACCGGGCGGCTGCGCGTGGGCGACGAACTGGAACTGGCCGGCGCCGACGAACCGGTCCGGGTTCGTGGCCTGCACTCTCTGGGCGAGGCCCGACCGGAGGCGGCGGCGGTCGCCCGGGTCGCGGTCAACCTGCGCGGTACGCCCCGCGACCGGCTCGGCCGTGGCGACGCGTTGCTCACCCCGGGCCGGTTTCACCACACCGACCTGGTCGACGTCCGGCTCGCCGGCGACCCGGCCGCCGACCTGCCGGCCACCCTCACCCTGCACGTGGGGTCGGCGGCGGTGCCGGTACGGGTGCGCCCGCTCGGGCCGGACACCGTCCGGCTGCGGCTGGCCCGCCCGCTGCCGTTGCTGGTGGGTGACCGGGCGCTGCTGCGGGACCCGGGCCGCCACCACGTCAGCGGCGGAGTGCGGGTGCTGGACGTGGCACCCCCACCGCTGGGTCGACGGGGTGCGGCCGCCGCCCGCGCCCAGGTCCTCGCCGAGTTGGACGGTCGACCCGACCTGGCGGGGGAGCTGCGCCGTCGCCGGCTGATCCGGACCGGCGCGTTGATCCGGATGGGTGTGCCGGTGCACGCCGAGCCGGTGGCCGGTGACTGGCTGGCCGACCCCGCACACTGGCGGCGGCTCGGCGAGCGGCTGACCGAGGAGGTCGCCCGGCACGCGCGGGAACACCCGTTGGAGCCCGGGATGCCGGTGGACGCGCTGCGTCAGCGCCTCGCCCTGCCCGACCGGGTGCTGGTCGAGGCGCTGGTCCGGCCGCCGCTGCGGATCCACGCCGGTCGGGTCGGGGCGGCGAGCGCCAACGCGCTGCCCGAACCGGTGGCCCTGGCCGTGCAACGGGTCCGCGCCGAGTACGGCGACCGGCCGTTCCGCGCCCCCGAAGCGGACCGCCTCGTCGACCTCGGCCTGGGCCCCCGGGAGATCGGCGCCGCGGTGCGGGCCGGCGCCCTGCTGCGCCTGGCCGACAACGTGGTGCTGCTGCCCGACGCGCTCGACGACGCGGTCCGCGTGTTGGCCGGGTTGCCGCAGCCGTTCACCCTGTCGGCGGCCCGGCAGGCGTTGGACACCACCCGCCGGGTGGCGGTGCCCCTGCTGGAGTTGCTGGACCGGCGGGGCGCGACCCGCCGGCTGCCCGACGACGCCCGCATCGTCGTCACCTGAGTGCCGCGACCTGGCCAACCGCCCTGTCAGTCCAGGTCGGACATGTCGAGCACGAAGCGGTAACGGACGTCGTTTTTTCGGAGGCGGTCGAGTGCCGTCTCCACCTGCGCAGACGGGAGCACCTCGACGTCAGCGACGATGCCGTGGTCGGCGCAGAACTGGAGCATCTCGGCTGTCGAGCGGCGGCCTCCGCTGCCAGCGGAGCTGAGCTTCTTGCGGCCGACGAGCAGGTCGGTGGCCTGCACGTTGACCGGGCCCAGGTACCCGAGCAGGCTGAGGGTGCCGTCGATCGCCACCAGCTTCAGATAGGGAGCGAGGTCGTGCGGCGCGGAGATGGTGTCGAGGACAATGTCGAAGTTGTCTCGTGCCGTGGTCATCTGCCGGGTGTCGGTGGAGGCGATGAGGTCGTGTGCGCCAAGCCGTCGGGCGTCGTCGCGCTTGTCCTGCGTGCGGCTGATGACGGTGGTGGTGGCACCGAGTGCGACGGCCATCTTGACCGCGAGGTGGCCCAGGCCGCCGAGCCCGGCCACGGCGACACGACTGCCGGGGCCTACCCCTAGGGCGCGCAGCGGTTCCCAGACGGTGACGCCGGCGCACAGCAGCGGGGCGGCCGCGGCAGGGTCGAGGCCGGCGGGCAGCGGGTAGGCGAAGGCGTCGCGGACGACGTAGTCGCGGGAGAAGCCGCCAAGGGTGGTTGAGCCGTCCTGCCGGTCGGTGCCGCCGTAGGTGAGGGTCGGGAAGGAGTGGCAGAAGTTCTCCTGTCCCGCCGCGCACATCGCGCACCCGCCGCAGGAGTCGACGATGTTGCCCACCGCGACGCGATCGCCGATCGTGAAGGCGGTCACCTCGGGGCCTGTCTCGGTCACCACGCCGGTGAACTCGTGACCGGGCACCAGGGGCGCGTCCGCGCGCTGGTCGTGGTCGTTCAGGGCGTGCAGGTCGCTGTGGCACACGCCGCAGTGCTCGACCCGTACCGAGAGGTCGTCGGGGCGCAGGTCGCGGCGTTGCAGCGACGTCCGCCGCAGCGTCGTGGGGCTGGTCGCCTGCCATCCGGTGGTCGTCCGCATCGGTGAACTCCTTAAACAAACTGTTCGGTCTGTTTGACCGTAGACCCGACGGCGACGTATCGCAAACCAACCGTTCTGTTTGCTAGAGTACGGGTATGCCGGAGCAGCCCCTGACCTCGCGAGGCGCCGCGACCTACCAGCGCATCCTGGACGCCGCAACCGAGGAGTTCGCCCAGCACGGCATCGCTGGAGCGCGGGTGGAACGCATCGTGACCGCAGCGCGCACCAACAAGGCGCAGCTCTACGCCTACTTCGGCGACAAGGAACGGCTCTTCGACGCGATCTTCCTCAGCTCACTGGAGCGCATCACGAACGTCGTGCCGATCGACGCTGACGATCTTGCGGGCTGGGCCGTCCGCCTCTACGACGAATACCTGCGCCGCCCCGACCTCATCCGGCTCGCGACCTGGACACGACTGGAGCGCCGGCCCGCCGGGCACCTCGTCGAGACCCACCAGCACTATGACGATCGCAAGCTCACGGCCATCGCCGAGGCGCAGGCCGCCGGGCGGGTGCGCGCGGGTGACCCGTTCGACATCATGGCCCTGGTCATCGCCATGTCCATGGCCTGGTCGCCGGTCAGCAACGTCTACGCGGCCACCAACCAGGAGCCCGACGACGTCCATGGTCAACGTCGCGCTCTGCTCCGCGACTGCGTCCGACGAGCCATCGTCCCGACGGACCAGGACCAACCGGGCCGTTGACCGCCGCACGGCCGTCACTCGCGGCCGATCCGGGGCTGACAGCATTGCCCCGGGGTGCGACGGTGGACTGATGGTCGAGGAGGTCCCCACCCGGGCGCGGACCTCCTGCCGCCGGTGGCGTGCGGTCGTCCCGGTGGTGCTGCGCTGGGCGCTGCCGGTGCTCTGGGTGCTGTGGGCCGGTCTGGCGTGGTGGGTCGAGCCCCGCGAGTCGACCGAGGCCCAGCTCGACCGGGATCTCGCGGCCGGCCGGGTGGTGAGCTACCAGCGGGCGTACGGCTGGGCCGACGACGGCGCGTACTGGGGAAGCCGGCCGCGTGTGCAGTACGCGGCCGACGGGGGGATGCTGACCTGGACCGTGTCGAACGGCCAGAACCAGTACGCCGCTGGGGCGCCGCTCGCCTCGGACTCGTACACCGTCGGGCCGGACTCGTCGGCGAGCACCGGGTGGGACGCGCGGCGTGCCGCGGTCGACGATTCGTGGCAGGCCGGTGGCGGCACCGCGCACCGGATCGGGAGCGCCGCGGCTGTGCTCGCCGGTGTGCTGACAGTGCTGTGGCTGGGCCGGCTGATCGGTGGCGCGCCGCCGCTGGTCGGCACCCGGTGGTTCTGGTTCTGGGTCGGGCTCCTGCCGTTCGGGGTGGGTGTGCTGGCCTGGACCTACCGGGAGCTGTGGAGACCACCGCCGGTGCCGGTGCCTGGCCGGGGCTCGGGGTGGCGTGGGTTCGGCTGGCTGATCCTCGCCGCGGTCGGCATCAGCCTCCTGGTGTCCGTTGCCCGCATCGTGTTCGGGACGGCGGTGGTGCCGGGCTGAGCCGGCGATGCCGGGCCAACGCGCCCCGAGGTCGGCGACGGTCACCTACGGTGACGCCATGGACCCTTCGGCGGTCTGGCGGGACCGGCAGCACCGGTGGCGGATCGAGGCGTACCGGGCGCCGGACCTGCGCTTCGCCATCTACGCCACCAACGGCCCCACCGAGTCGGTGCCGCTGTGGCTGTTCGGGATGTCGGCGCTGGCCCGGTGGTTGATGACCCACGCCATCTCGCTGGACGACCTGGAGGTCGACTGAGCGGGGCGCGGTCCCAAACCGGGCCCGCGCCGCGTCCCGCTGCGGTTGAGTGACCTCAGGCGGCGGACGGGGGTACGCGATGGGCGGTCAGCTCGGGCAGTTGGCGTTGGTGGCCGTGCTGGTGCTGGTCAACGCCGCGCTCTCCGGCAGCGAGATGGCGCTGGTGACCCTGCGGGAGGGGCAGTTGCGGCGGCTGGGACGGCGCAGCCGCGCCGGCGACCGGTTGGTGCAGCTGTCGCGCGACCCGAACCGCTACCTGGCCACGATTCAGCTCGGCATCACCCTGGCGGGGTTCCTGGCCTCGGCGGCGGCCGCGGTGTCGTTGGCCGGGCCGCTGGTCGGGCCGTTGGGTTTCCTCGGCGGGGCGGCGCGTCCCGCCGCGGTGCTGCTGGTGACCGTGCTGCTGACGTTCGTCACGCTGGTGCTCGGGGAGTTGGCCCCGAAGCGGCTGGCCATGCAGCGGGCCGAGCGTTGGGCGCTGCTGAGCGCCGGCCCGCTGGATCTGCTGGCCCGGGTGTCCCGGCCGGCGGTGTGGCTGCTCAGCCGGGCCACCGACGCGGTCGTGCGGCTCGCCGGTGGTGATCCGCGGGCCAACCGGGAGGAGATGACCGAGGAGGAGCTGCGGGAGATGCTGGCCAGCCAGCGCGGCCTGTCGGCCCAGCAGCGGGAGATCCTGACCGGAGCGTTCGACATCGCCGGCCGGACGCTGCGGGAGATCCTGGTGGCCCGGCGGGAGGTGATGACGCTGCCGGCCGGGCTGGCCGCCGACGAGGGGGTCCGGCGGCTCGCCGCCGCCGGGCGGTCCCGCGCTCCCGTCACCGGCCCCGGCGGCCTGGACGAGGTGCTCGGGGTGGTGCACATCCGCGACCTGGTGCGGGCCGGCACCGCCCCGGTGGGTGAGCGGGTCCGGGCTCCGCTGCTGCTGCCGGTGACCCTGCCGGTCGCCGACGCGATGCGTCAGCTGCGGCAGGAGCATCAGCAGCTGGCCCTGGTGGTCGACGAGCACGGGGGCATCGACGGCATGGTGACGATGGAGGACCTGCTGGCCGAGGTGGTCGGCGAGTTGTATGACGAGACCGACCGGGACGTGCGCGGGGTCGTCCGGGAACCGGACGGGTCGCTGCTGGTGCCCGGCGACTTTCCGTTGCACGACCTGCCCGATCTGGGGGTGCGGCTGAGCTTTCCGTTGTCCCGGGACTACACGACGGTGGCTGGTCTGGTGCTGGCCCGACTGCGGCACCTGCCGGACTCCCCGGGTGAGACGGTGCGGCTGCCCGGGCTGACCCTGCAGGTGGTGGAGGTCGCCGACCGGGCGGTGCGCCGGGTGCGGCTGTGCGGGTTCGTCACCGAGCGCTGAGGGTTCACTCAGAAGGTTGACAAAAGGTCCAAAACGACACGGCTCCGACTGCGGTCCGCCTACGGTGCCAGACGTGAAGGACCGAGGGTTGCGTACGTTCGTCACGGTGCTGGCCGGCCTCGCGGTGATCTACTTCGGCAGCGCCGGCCGCAGCCCCGAGGAGGGCCGTGGCATCTCCGGCGGGGTGGTGGTCCTGGCGTTGCTCGCCGCCCTGCTGGTGTGGCACCTGACCCGCCCGGGGGACAAGACGGTCAAGTGAGCGCCTCAGCGGGCGGCGACTCGGGTGACCTCACCGGCGGACTCCTCACCGAGCGCCACCCGTACGAGCGCTGACGCGAGCCGGCCGAAGTCCGGTTCGTCGACGAGACCGGCGAGCCGGTCCGGGGATCCCGGCAGGCCCAGCCGCTTCGCCCCGGCCAGGGCCCGACGGTCGGCGTACGGGCGCACGTCCGACCAGACCGTCTGCGCCTCGCGCAGGTAGATGTCCGCGCCGGTGGGCCCGATGCCGGGGAACTCGGTGAGCCGCCGCCGCAGCCCGGCCGGGTCGCCCTGGGCCTCCCGGTGCAGGCGTCGCAGGTCACCGTGCCAACGGTCCAGGCACAGCCGGGCACCGGTGCCGAGCATGGTGGCGGTCCGCTCGTCGTAGCGGCGGTAGTGGCCCCGGCCCAGCGCATCGACGCGCTCCTGCCAACTGGCCGCCTCCATGGCCTGGGGGGTGCGGTAGCCGGCGGCGAACAGTTCCCGCGCGGCGTCCACCGCCACGCAGGCGCGGATCCGGGTGCTCAGCAGCGTGGTCAGCACCAGCAGCTGGTACAGCGGCCCAGGCCGGTCGGAGAGGCGGATGCCGGCCTCCTCCGCGTACGTGCGGCCACGCCGGTCGAGCAGCACCCGCACCACACTTCGATCGTTGCCCACCCCGCCGGGTTACCCACTTGAGGACCCGCTAGCCGTCGCACCGCTGACCACGGCCGGAATGCCACCGGGGCGGGCGGGTATGCCGGGGCGGGGAGGCGGTCGATGCCGCCCCCTTACCCGGAAGGGAGACACCGGTGGTCAATCCGCAGCAGGAAGAGTTCCGCCGCAACGCCAAGGGCGCCACCAGCCAGGACAGCAAGGGGCCCAAGCCGACCGGGCACCCGCTCAACCGTGGCTCGTCGCGGGGCGACGAGGGTCGACCGGTGCCCAAGGGGCAGGTGTCGCCGTACGGCCCGGCCGGCGAACCCGTGGCCGAGGACGACAGCGACACCCGCTGACCGATTGAGCTAACGACCGCGGGCTGGCGGCCGCCGCAACCTGTTCCAGGTGGCGGCGGCCGCCAGCCCGTACGCGAGGTGCGGGATGATGTCGGAGATCCAGTCGGAGCGCCGCCACGTACGCGGGTCGCTGATCCCGAGCACGGTGATCGACCCATCGGTCATGGTCATCACGCCCGCGCCGAGCAGACCGGTGGCCACCGGCAACGGCTGACGTCGACCACCGGCGTAGAGCGCGAACCCGACGCCCGCGGCGACACCCAGCCCGTAACCGATCAGCGGCCCGAGGCCCGAGCGGCGGTTGGCCGCCCGGGCCCCGTTCCCGAGGTCCACGTGCGCGATCCCGGCCAGCCGGTCGACGGTCTCCTGGGGGACGTCGCTCTCCGGCCGTCCCCGTAGCGCCATGTCGAGGTAGCTGACCACGTTCAGCGCGGTGCTGCCGACGGCGCCAGCGATCGCGCCGTCGGCCACGTCGACCGTCCTCACTTCGGGTCGCCCGGTTCGCGCTCGCTCTTCGGGCCGTACGTCCGCTCACCGCGCACCACGCCTCGTTGACCGCGATCCTCCTGGAGGATCCGGTTCGCGACCTGGTTGGCCTTACCGTCGGGTACCCGACGCCCGGAGTCGTCGATCGCGTTGCGCAACCGCGCGCGCTGCTTGTCGTACGCGTTACTGCCCGGCCGTGGTCCTGGCATCTGTGCCTCCTTCGTCGGTCTGGGCACCTGGTGCTGCCCACCGTCCGCTGGGCGTACCGCGGCCGTCTACCCGTCTGGTGGCGGACCAACCCCGGTGCGCTAGCGGGGCGCGCGGACCACGACCACCGGGCACTGCGCGTGGTGCAGCATCGACTGGCTCACCGACCCCAGCAGCAACCCGGTCACCTCGCCGCGCCCGCGCCCCCCGACGACCGCCAGTTGGGCGGAACGGGACGCCTCGGCGAGCACGGTGCCGGGTCGGCCATGCACCACCTGGCAGGTCAACCGCAGACCTTGGTGGTCCTCGGTGAGCCCGGTCAACCACCCGGCGATCATCCGCTGCTGCTCGCCGTGCAGCTTCGCCTCGTCGTACACCAGGGGTTGCATGTCGCCCGGGCCGCTGCTGCCGGGGTGTCGGTAGGCGTGCACCGCCACCAGCGGCACGCCGAGCGACACGGCGGTCTCGGCGGCGAAGTCCGCCGCCCGCCGGGAGGCGTCCGAGCCGTCGACAGCGACCAGGACCGGCTCGTCGGGTCGTTGCGTGCCGCGCGCGACCAGCACCGGGCAGTCGGCGTACGCGGCGACCTGCACCGCGACCGAGCCGACCAGCAGCGCGGAGAAGCCGCCCAGCCCGCGATCGCCGAGCACGATGAGCGCGGCGGTGGGGGATTCGCCCACCAGCACCGCGGCGGCCTCACCGTCGATGATCTCGCCGGAGATCGACAACCCGGGCACTGTCGCCTCGGCCTCGCGCACCGCGGCCTCGACCAGCTCCTCGGCCCGATGACGCAGTCCGCCGCCGGGCGGCGCGTCCGGGGCGGGGGAGACCGGTACGTGCAGCAGCGGCCAGATGAAGCCGTGCACGACCCGCAGCGGTCGGTGCCGGCGCGCCGCCTCGGTCGCGGCGAGGCGCACGGCGCGCAGCGCCGACTCCGAGCCGTCGACGCCGACCACCACCGCCGCGTTGTTCGCCGAGTTCACCGCCCACCTCCGCTCGCGGCCAGTATCGCGGGCCCGGACGCCCTCGCGCCGCGATACCGCTGAGTGCGTCCCGGTCGGTACGCTGGCGACGACCGGGGAGGGAGCGCCGCCGATGGATGAACCAGACCAGCCGAGCACCGCTCGGATGATCGATTTTTGGCTCGGCGGGCAGCATCACTTCCCCGTGGACGTGGCCGCCGCGAACGCCTTCGAGCAGGCGTACGGGCCGTGCGCACCGGTGTTCCGCGAACTGCGGGCGTTCCTGGGCCGGGCGGTGCGGGCGATGGCCGCCGACGGCGTGGACGGGTTCCTGGTGTTCGGCGCCGGTGTGCCGACGATGGGCAACGTGCACGAGGTCGCCACCGACGCGACAGTGCTGTACACCGACGTCGACCCGGTCACCATCCGACTGGGACAGAGCATCCTCGCCGGCAGCGACCGGGCCGGCTACGGCTTCGGCGACGCGACCGACATCGGCACTGTCGACCCGGCGCAGCTGCACCGTTTCGTGCCGGGCTGGGGTCGGCGGCCGGTCGGGGTGGTCTTCCTCGGCCTGGCCGCGTTCCTCGACGACGCCACGCTGACCCGTACCCTCGACGAGCTGTACGCCGCCGCGGCGCCGGGCAGCCTGCTCGCCGTGGACTTCGACACCGAGGAGCTGGCCGGCCACCCGCAGGCGCTGGCCATGATGGGCCCGCAGTTCCGGATGCGTCCACCGGCGGCGTTCGCGCCCCTGCTGGGTCAGTGGGCGCCGACGGCGGACGGGATCGTCCCGGTCGCCGAGTGGCGGCCGGACGGCCCGCCGGCGCGGGTGCCCGACGCGTTCCACGGTGTGCTCGCAACCCGCGCGGGTGACTGACCGCGCCGATCGTCCGTCCGGGGGCGTCCGTATGATGCTTGCCCTATAGCAAGCTTCTGGGGAGGACGACGATGGTAGACGCGCCGGACGTGGTGTCGCGCGCGTTGCGCGAGGCTCCGCCCGACCAGTTGGCGGAGGCGGCGGACCGGGCGATCCGGTCCGCGATGGGCGCGCTGCGCACCGACGTCTTCGTCGCCGACTACCGGATCAGCGGCCTCTGGCCGGTGCTGGACCCGGACCTGCCGGCGGGCGGCTTCCTGGCCTGCCACACCATGGCGCAGCGCTGCTTCAGCAGCCAGCAGCCGGTACGCGACGGTGAAGGCCCCTGCCGGCTCTACCTGCCCTTGACGGTGTGGGGGGAGCGGCTTGGCGTGCTGCTGATCGAGCTTTCGACCGCAGCGAACGCGACGGTCACCGGTTGGGCGACGGACATCGCCGGCGCTCTGGCCGTGGCGATGCGCGCGGCGGACCGGGAGACCGACCGTTACCGGCGGGCCCGCCGTCGGGAGCGACTGACGATGGCCGCCGAGATGCAGTGGGATCTGCTGCCCGGCCGTGGTGTGTCCCACCACGCGTTCGAGCTGGCCGGCCAGCTCGAACCGGCGTACACGGTCGGCGGCGACCACTTCGACTGGTCGTTGGACGGCGACCGTCTCACCGTCACGGTGCTCAACGGCGAGGGCAGCGGGCTGGCGGCGTCCCTGTTGACCGCCGTCACGGTCAACGCGATGCGCAACGCGCGCCGCTCCGGTGGCGGCCTTGTGGAACAGGCCGAGCTGGCTTCGGACACGGTCTTCTACCAGCACCGCGGCGCCCGGCACGTGGCCACCCTGCTGCTCGAGGTGGACACTCGCGTCGGCCGGGTGCGGGCGGTCGACGCGGGCTCCCCTCATCTGTTGCGGATGCGGGGGTCCACGGTCGAGCCTCTGAAGCTGGATCAGCAGCTGCCGCTGGGCATGTTCGCCGAGACCCGCTACGAGCTTCAGGAGGTGCAACTCGCCCCGGGTGACCGGCTCTTCGTGGTCAGTGACGGGGTGTGGGCCGCCGAGCCGCCGGGTCAGGAGCCGTACGGGCAGCGGGTGATGGCTCGTTCCCTGCGCGCCACGCGGCTGCAGCCGCCGGCCGAGGCAGTTGGTACGGTGATGCGCGAACTGCACGCCTATCACGCGGATTCCGATCTGCGCGACGACGCCGTCGTGGTCTGTCTGGACTGGCACGGTCCGCGCGAACGGGGCACGGGGTGAGATTCGCCGCCGCGTTGCCGGGCGGGCACCAGCGCGACGACGGCAGGGGACATCAGGTGGAGCGACCTGCGGATCTCGCCGCGGCGATCGACGCGGCCGCCGGGACACTGATCGCCGTACTGGAGTCGGCCGCGTCGCGGCATCAGGTGCCGCCCACCCAGCTGAGAGTGCTGACGCTGATCTGCGGTCGCCCGGAGACCAACGTCAACGGGTTGGCGGAGTTGCTGGACGTGGTGCCCTCGTCGGCGAGCCGCCTGTGCGACCGGTTGGAGGCGACCGGGCTGTTACGTCGGGTGGCCGATCCGCGGGACCGGCGTGAGGTGCGGCTGGTGCCGACCGCCGCGGCGCTGACCCTGTTGGGGGAGCTGGCCGAGCGGCGGCAGCGCGCGGTGCAGGCGGTGTTGGACCGGATGCCGGTGCGGATGCAGCACGAGCTGTTGCTGGCGTTGGCCGGGTTCGCTCGGGCGGCGACGTCGGCGCCCGAGCAGCAGACCGATCCCGCCGTCCAGACGGCCTGAGCGTCGTTCCCTCTCCCACTGGTGTCCTAGGATGCTTTAGGCGTGGTGATCCACGCCACAGTGCGGCAGAGCCGCACCGACAGCACGCGGCGGCACCCGGCCAGCGAGAGGAGGCCCGATATAGTGGCAGCGCACCTACCCGGCCCGCGATCATCGAGATCGCGGGCCGCATCAGGGGAAGGGGCCCCGCCCGGGGCCGCAGGGGAGAGCCGGCGCTGGTCGGCCCGACAGCGCGTACGACCCTCAGCCGCGCCCGGCGCCGGCCGGGGGCCCGCGTGCCGTGGAGGAGGATCGGTGTCGCGTCGGCAGGCTCGGGCAGAGCAACCGCGGGACACCGGTGACGAGACTCCCGGCAACCAGGTGCTCACCCTGCCCAACCTGATCAGCTTCGGGCGGCTGCTGGGCGTGCCGCTCTTCCTCTACCTGTTCCTGGTGGCGCGGGCCGACGTCGCGGCGGTCGTGGTGCTGGCCATCGGTGGCACCACCGACTGGGTCGACGGCTGGATCGCCCGCCGCCTGCACCAGGTCAGCCGCCTGGGCGAGCTGCTCGACCCGCTCGCCGACCGGCTCTACATCCTCGCCACCCTGGTCGCCTTCACCGCCCGGGAGGTGGTGCCGTGGCAGTTCACCGCGGCGCTGCTGGCCCGTGAGGTGCTCCTGCTGGCCTCGCTGGCGGTGCTGCGTCGCTACGGGTACGGGCCGCCGCCGGTGCACTACGTGGGCAAGACCGCCACGTTCCTGCTGCTCGCGGCGTTCCCGGTGCTGCTGCTGGCCAGCGCGGCGACCGACGTGGCGACGGCGGCGAGCGCCATCGGTTGGGCGTTGGCCTGGTGGGGGCTGGTGCTGTACTGGGTGGCCGGCGGGATGTACGTCGTGCAGGCGGCCCGGTTGGTGCGCGCGGCGCGCGGTCCGGGAGCGGCGGCGTGAGCGCGCCGCGGCTGGGAAAACCCGGCCAGGACCGGGTGTACGCGCCGGACTTCCTCACCGAACTGTTCCGCAACCCGCTGGATCCGGGGTACGCCGACGCGGCTGCCGCGCGGCGGCGCTCGGAGGAGTCGGCTTCGGCGGGCGGGTGGCGGGCCTTGCCGGCACGGTCGGTGAGCCTGGTCGTGGTGGTGATGCTCGGTTTCCTGTTCGCTGTCGCGTACCGGCAGACGATGGCGGACGAGCCGGGCCGGAGCCAGGCCCGTTCGGGTCTGGTGACGCAGATCAAGGAACGGGAGAGCCAGACCGACCGGTTGTCCACGCGGGCGGATCAGCTGCGCGAGGAGGTTGGTCGGCAGCGGGACGCTGCGTTGAGCGGGTCGGCCGCCGCCCGGTTGCGCAACCTGGAGGCGAGCACCGGGCTGGGTCGGGTGCGCGGTGATGGTGTGGTGGTGCGGTTGGCGGACGCGCCGGACAAGGCGGACGCGGTCACCGGTGCCGGCGCTGGGCCGCCTCGGGTGCTCTACAGCGACCTGCAGGGTGTGGCGAACGCGTTGTGGAGTGCGGGCGCGGAGGCGATCGCCATCAACGGGCAGCGGTTGACGTCGACGTCGACGATCCGGTCGGCGGGTGAGGCGATGCTCGTGGATTTCCGGCCGGTGACCGGGCCGTACGAGGTGTCGGCGATCGGGCCGGGTTCGATGCGGCGCAAGTTCGAGGACAGCCGCAACGCGGCGCTGATGCGGAAGGTCGCGCAGGGGACGGGGTTGTCGTTCGGTGTGCGGGAGGCTGACGACCTCACCCTGCCGGCGGCGCCGGAGCCGCAGCTACGCTACGCCAAGCCGTCGGTCAGTCCGAGCCCTTCCGCGTCGGGTGTCCGTTCCGGCAGTCCCGGGTCGTCCGGTCCGGCGACGACTGTTAGCCCCTCCGGAGGTGGCCGATGATCGCGGTGTTGGCGTTGCTCGCCGGTGTGGTGCTGGGCGTGTGGCTTGATCCCACGGTGCCGGCGGCGTTGCAGCCGTACCTGCCGATCGCGGTGGTGGCCGCGTTGGACGCGGTGTTCGGTGGGGTGCGGGCCCGGTTGGACCGCATCTTCGACGACAAGCAGTTCGTGGTGTCGTTCATCTCGAACGTGCTGGTGGCTGGTCTGATCGTGTATCTGGGTGACCAGTTGGGGGTGGGTGGGCAGTTGTCCACCGGTGTGGTCGTCGTGTTGGGTGTGCGTATCTTCGGCAACGTGGCGGCGATCCGTCGGCACCTGTTCCGGGCGTAGGTTGGGTTGCGATGAGTGACGAGCAGACCGACACGGGGACCGGGTGGCCGCAGCCGGCGGGTCCGGTGCGGCCGGGTGGGCCGGCGGGTGAGCCGGATCCGCGCCCGGATGCGCCGGATCCGGATGAGTTGAGCCCGTTGGCGCCGCAGGGGCCGGCGCAGCCGTCGGATGACGAGCCTGCGGCGGAGCCGGGTGTGGAGCCGGTCGACGATGGTGCGACGGTGGACCTGAACGCGGTGTCGCGGTCGGGGGAGCCGCCGGTCGCGGGTTCCGACGGGTTGGCAGAGCCGGTGGTTGCGAACTCCGACGGTTCGGCGGAGTCGGCGGCGCCGGTGGCGGCTGGTCGGTCCCGGTGGAGTGCGGCCGGGGTGATGATCGCCGCGTTGTTGGCGTTGCTGGGGTTCACGTTGGTCGTGCAGTTGAAGACGACTTCGACGGACCCGACGCTGGGGGCCACCCGGCAGGAGGACCTGGTCCGGATCTTGTCGGATCTGGATGCGCGGGAGAACCGCCTGCAGCAGGACATCCGGGCTCTGGAGGACAGTCAGCGGCAGTTGCGCTCGGGTGAGCAGGGTCGTCAGGCGGCGTTGGATGAGGCGACGCGGCGGGCGGACGAGCTGGGCATCCTGGCGGGGACGTTGCCGGCGGTGGGCCCGGGGTTGACGGTGCAGTTCGACGCGGGTGTGAAGCCGATCTCGGCGAACCGGGTGTTGGACGCGGTGCAGGAGTTGCGTGGTGCGGGCGCCGAGGCGATGCAGATTTCCGGTGGGGATCGGGCGACGGTGCGGATCATCGCGTCGACGTACTTCCTCGATGGCGACAACGGGTCGTTGATGGTGGAGGGGCGTCGGTTGTCGGGGCCGTACACGATCACGGTGATCGGTGATCCGGCGACGATGCGTACGGCGTTGAACATTCCTGGTGGGGTGGTGGCGTCGGTCCGGGGTGACGGCGGTAACGTGACGTTTGGGGAGCGTGAGGTTGCCGAGGTTTCGGCGCTGCACGTGCCGATCAAGTTGGAACACGCCCGTCCGGTCTCCTGACCGGCGCGGCCGCGCCGGACCCGGGTGGTCCGGGGCACCGATGGATGAAGGACGCGTCTGGTGATTCCCGAGGATCTGCGATACACCGCCGAGCATGAGTGGGTGGCGGGTGACGGCACGGCTTCGGTCAGGGTCGGCATCACGCACTTCGCGCAGGACGCGCTCGGTGACATCGTGTACGTGCAGTTGCCCGAGGCGGGTGCGGTGGTCGCGGCCGGTGACTCGTTGGGTGAGATCGAGTCGACCAAGAGCGTGTCGGAGATCTACGCGCCGGTGGCCGGTACGGTGGCGGCGCGCAACGACGCGTTGGCTGACACGCCGGAGCTGATCAACACTGATCCGTACGGTGAGGGTTGGTTGGTGGAGATCACGCCGAATGATCCGACTGCCACGGATGGGTTGCTGACGGCGGCCGCGTATCAGAAGATCACCGAAGGCTGAGTGTGCTTGATCCGGTGCGTGGGATGTCTGCGCGCGTCCGGTTGCCCTGCATTTCGGCGCTGGCTAGGCTCGCCCAGTCGACCGAGAACCCAATAGTTGAGCGTTGCGGAATTGCCTTCCCGGGCACGGGGAGCCAGCCGCCGGGTGTTCAAGTGCCCGGCGGCCAGACCCGCCATTACCCGACGCCGACCGAACAGATCCGTGAGGTGGTCCCATGACGCGGCCAGACGACGAGTTCCCCCCACTCGACGTCACTTCGACGCTCAATCTCGGTTCGCTCGACGAAGTGCTGGAGGGGCCGGATACCGATGTGGTTCCGAGCCGGATGTCCGGTTCGTTGCCGCCGGGTATGGCGCTGCTGGTGGTTCGTCGAGGTCCGAATGCGGGCGCCCGGTTCCTGTTGGACCACGATGTGACGACCAGTGGCCGGCACCCGGACAGTGACATCTTCCTGGACGACGTGACGGTGTCGCGTCGGCATGCGGAGTTCCACCGCGATGGTGGGACGTTCACGGTGCGGGACGTGGGCAGCCTGAATGGCACGTACGTCAATCGTGAGCGGGTTGAGGCGGCCACGTTGAGCAATGGTGACGAGGTCCAGATCGGTAAGTTCCGGGTGGTGTTCATCGCCGGTCCGCGCCCGGAGGAGGAGGCCGGCCGGGGGTGAACGAGCCTGCGGCCTCCATGTCACCCGGGGCGGCTCGGTCTGAGCCGCTGATGAGCATCGGTGAGGTGCTTGGGCAGTTGCGGGTGGATTTTCCGGATACCACGATTTCGAAGCTGCGGTTTCTTGAGGCCGAGGGTTTGGTCGAGCCGCAGCGGACGGCGGCGGGTTACCGGAAGTACAGCTGGGACGATGTGGCGCGGTTGCGGTTCGTGTTGACCGCGCAGCGGGACAAGTACCTGCCCTTGCGGGTGATCCGGGAGCAGTTGGCCCAGTGGGATTCGTCCGGTGAGCAGTCGGGGCGGTCGCGGCCGGCGTTGGTGGCTGTTGGTCCCGATGGTGCGGTGCCGGGTCGTGAGTTGGCGGAGCCGGCCGAGTCGTCGCAGGTGCGGCTCGGCCGGGCGGATCTCGTGGCGCGCAGTGGGATCGACGAGTCGACGTTGGTGGAGTTGGAGCGGCTCGGTGTGCTGGTGTCGGATCCGCCGGGGTGGTATGACGCGGATGCTCTGATCATCGCGTCGGCGGTGGCGGGGTTGGCGTCGTACGGGTTGGAGCCGCGGCACCTGCGGGGTTATCGGACGGCGGCGGACCGGGAGGTCGGTTTGTTCGCGCAGTTGGTGGCGCCGTTGGCGCGGCAGAGTGATCCGGCGGCGCGGGCGCGGGCGGCGGAGACGGCGCGGGAGTTGGTGGCGTTGTCGGAGCAGCTGCATGCGGCGTTGGTGCGGGTGGGGCTGCGGTCGACGTTGGGTCGGTGAGGGTGCCCGGCGGGTGGCGGTTGAGCGGAAAGATCTCTTCCGGGAAGCGTGCCGTAGGCTTGCCGGGGTAACCCCTTTTCGGCGCGGGCGTGGTGCTGTAGCGCATGGGACGGCCGTGTTGCGGTCCGTGTACCGTGCAGGGAAGGGCGCGGTGCGGCGTAGGTGACAACGACACGGAGGCGGCGGTGCGCGAGCTGAGCGTGGTCGGAGTTCGGGTGGAGCTGCCCAGCAACCAGCCGATCGTCCTGCTCAGGGAGGTCGAGGGGGACCGCTATCTGCCGATCTGGATCGGCGCGGTCGAGGCCACGGCTATCGCTTATGAGCAGCAGGGGGTCAAGCCGGCCCGGCCGTTGACGCATGATCTTCTGCGGGATGTGTTGGCGGCGTTGAAGGCGCCCTTGCAGGCGGTGGAGATCACCGAGCTGAAGGAAAACGTCTTCTACGCGGATCTGTTGATCGGCGACGGGGTGCGGGTGTCGGCGCGGCCGAGCGATTCGATCGCGTTGGCGTTGCGGGTTGGTGCGCCGATTCGTTGTGCGGAGCAGGTCCTCAGCGAGGCGGGGATCGTTATCCCTGACGAGCAGGAGGATGAGGTGGAGAAGTTCCGCGAGTTCCTGGAGCAGGTGCGTCCGGAGGATTTCGCGGGCTGAGGTGTGCCCGGGCTCGGTTGGTGATCTTTCTCGGTGGCTGCGCGGCGTGTCGCGTCGGTTCCTCCGTGGTAACCCCTGACGGTGGCGATAGGGTTTCCATGTCGAGGGGTGCGCGTCCCGGAAACGATGCGTCGCCACACTGACGGGGAGGTTGTCCGGATGCACGAGCCGCGGGATTCCGATCCGGGTGCAGAGTTCGACGAGTCGGGTGCCTCGTCGCCAGGTGTGGCGGCTGAGGGTGACGGTTCGGTTGGCTACCGGGGTGTGACGGCCTGCCACGCGGTGGGCATCAGTTACCGGCAGTTGGATTACTGGGCGCGGACGACGCTGGTGGTGCCGAGCGTTCGTGATGCCTCGGGTTCGGGGACGCAGCGGTTGTATTCGTTTCGGGACCTGGTGGTGTTGAAGGTCGTGAAGCGGTTGTTGGATGCGGGGGTGTCCCTGCAGAACATCCGTAAGGCGATCGAGGCGTTGCGGTCGCGGGGCGTGGAGGATCTGGCGGGGATCACGCTTATCTCTGATGGGACGACGGTGTACGAGTGCCGGTCTCCGGAGGAGGTGGTCGACCTGTTGCAGGGTGGCCAGGGTGTCTTTGGCATCGCGATCGGTGGGGCTTTCAAGGAGATCCAGGGGTCGTTGTCGCATCTGCCGGCGGAGCCGGCGGCGAGCGGCCCGGTGGAGCCGGCGGTGGCGTCGGGCCCGGATCCGATGGGTGACGAGTTGGCGGCGCGGCGGGCGCGGCGGCGCGCCGGCTGATCGTTCGTCTTCCGATTTTTTTTCGGTGGTTTTCTCGCGACCGTCGGTGACGGTGGTGGGGTTCTGTGAGCGACGGCGGTCCACCGTGGATACCGTGGGTGTCGTTTCGGTGGCCCATTGTGGAGATACCCATCGGTAGTGATGACGCAACGTGTCAGCGTGTTGTCGGGAATCCGATAAGGGGGCGCTGACCGGAAGCGGTTGACACGCTATGGTCCCTCACGGTTCTGGACCCTTCATCCCCGGAAGGAACGACCGTGACGGTTACGGAAGAGACTGCTCCCGCCTCGCACTACGACCGCATTGGCGGCGCCAGTTCGGTCAAGGCGGCGGTTGAGCTGTTCTATGACAAGGTGCTCGCGGACCCGGAGTTGGCGGGCTACTTCGCCGACGTGGACATGGCCGGTCAGCGGCGGCATCTGGCGTTGATGTTGACGGTGGTGCTGGGTGGCCCGAACGAGTACACGGGTCGCGGGTTGGCCGAGGCGCACCAGCCGTTGAACATCACGGTGGGGCACTACGCGAAGGTGGGCGAGCACCTGACGGTGACGCTGACCGAGCTGGGGGTGCCGGCGGACATCCTCGCCGACGTGCAGACAGTGCTGGGGCAGGTGCAGGGCCAGGTGGTGGCTGCCGGGAACAGGTCGGGCGCCTGAGCGTGGACGCGGCTCGCCTCAAGCAGAGCTGGTCGGTGGTCGCCGGTCACGGCGACCAGGTGCCGCTCTACTTCTACTCGACGTTGTTCCTCGCTCATCCTGAGACGCGGCAGATGTTCCCCACGAACATGGCCGGTCAGCGGGACCGCCTCGTGACCGCGTTGGGTCACATCGTGTCCAACGTGGACCAGGTGGATCGGCTGGTGGGTTTCCTGCAGGATCTCGGCGCGGATCACCGCAAGTTCGCGGTCCGCGCGGAGCACTATCCGGCGGTCGGTGAGGCGCTGGTGGCGACGTTGCAGCATTTCCTCGCCGAGCAGTGGACCGACGAGTTGGCTGCGGACTGGACGGCCGCGTACGGGCTGGTCGCGCAGGTGATGATGGAGGCCGCGCAGGCCGCTGAGGCGGTCAATCCGCCGTGGTGGGTGGCGGAGATCGTGGCGCATGAGCGGCGGGCGTTCGACGTGGCGGTGTTGACGGTGCGTCCGCAGTATCTGTTGCCGTTCACGCCGGGTCAGTCGATCGGGGTGTCGCACCCGTCGGTGCGGTCGTGGCGGTACTACTCGCCGGCGAACGCGCCGCGGGCGGACGGCACGTTGGAGTTGCATGTGCGGGCCGCGCCGGGTGGCGCGGTGTCGTCGCGGCTGGTGTACGGGTCGGCGGTGGGGGATCGGATCCACCTGGCGGCGCCGGTGGGGGACCGGCTGGGGTTGTGGTCGGCGGGCTCCAGCGACTTGTTGCTGCTGGTTTCGGGCACCGGCTGGGCGCCGGTGAAGGCGTTGGTGGAGCAGGTGGCCGCGGAGGGTTCCCGTCGGCGGGTGGACCTGTACGTGGGGGCCCGGTCCCGTAGCGAGTTCTACGACAGCGACGCGATCGACAAGTTGGCGTCGTCGTATCCGTGGTTGACGGTGACGTACGTGGTCGGTGCCGACGTGCACCGGCCGGGGGAGTTCGTGCAGGCGGTGGACCGGGCGTTGGCCGACGGTGACTGGCGGTCCCGGCACGTGTTCGTGTGTGGGTCGGACGAGATGGTGTCGCACGCGGTGCGGACGTTGGTTCAGGCGGGTTACCACGCGGGTCAGGTGCACCACGAGGGCCTGGGCGCGCAGTGGTACGGCCCGGCGTGGCGGACGGCGGTGCAGCAGCCGGCTGCGGGTGACACTTCGGGAGGTGGGCACAGGTGAGCGCGAGCAGTGAGCTTGCGGGCCCGGCGGTCGCGAACGGAGGTCTGCACAGGTGAGTGCGACGCCGATCAGTCGGTATGACGGGGTGCAGGTTTCCGGCGGTGTGCAGGTGCGGATGACCGCCGATCGGGTTCGGCGGTGGGAGTTCGGTGCGGCGTCGTTCGCTCGGCGTGGGTACGACAACGCTGACGTGGACCGGTTCCGGGTGCAGGTCGCTGACGAGTTGGACCTGTTGGCGACGCAGATCGCGACGTTGCGGGCGGAGAACGAGCGGCTGACCGACCGGGTGGAGTTGCACCGGCACGGGGTGATTCCGAGTACGGGGGCGGCGGCGAAGGTCCCGGCGGCGCGGGAGGTGAATCTGCTGTCGGCGGCGCAGCGGGAGGCCGAGCAGATCATCGCGCAGGCGCATGACTACGCGCGTCGGGTCGCCGAGTACGCCCGGGTGCAGTACGAGAGTTACCTGCACGCGGCGGAGGCGGAGGCGAAGCAGGAGGCGGAGCGGGCGGTGGCGGAGTACCGCAGCGCGGCGGGGCCGAGCTTCGACGACACGGTGGCGACCCGGGAGGCGTTGCGGATCTTCGGCGAGATGATGGTGTCGCACATGCAGGCGGCGGCGCGGCATCTCGACGACGGCAGTGAGCAGTTGGCGCGCACGATGGATCGGATCGCGGCGGAGACGCCGGGGGCGCCGTTCGTGGGTGGCGTGGTGGGCCAGTCGGCGTTGCCGCGGCACCAGCAGCGTTGAGTCGCCGGGTGGGGTGCCCTGACGGGGACCCCACCCGGTGCGCTGACGGCGGTGGCATAGTCGGAGGGGTCAGGCGGGGCTGACCCGTGGCCCGCCCCTGGGAGAGGCCACCCTCGTGTCGGTATCACCGTCCCCGTCCGGCGGGTCAACGGACCCGCTGGCCGCGTTGGAGGCGTCGGCGTGGGCGCTGGCCGCCGCGGTCGGCACCATGAGCGACGCCCTGTCGGCCCCGCTCGCCGAGGTCCTCGCGGCGTCGCCGCACCGCAGCGCGGTGCTCGAGGCCGCCGGTCTGCTGTCCTGGGACGGCGGAACGCCGGTCGCGCACCCGTCTCTGGTGCCTTCCGACGGGCCGACCGGGCGCAGCGCGGTGCAGGCGCGGTTGAGTTCGCTGCGACAGGCGGTCGCCGCGGCGGCGCAGGAGCCTTCCGGCGGGGGTGGGGCCGGCTGGGCGCAGGTGGACGACGAGGTGTTGCTGCATCAGGGCCGGGCGTCGGCGGCGACCGGCCGGGCGTTGGCGACCCGGGTGGTGCCCGAGTTGGCGGGGCTGGCGCAGCGCTTGGACTCGGCGGACGCCCGGGTGCTGGACGTGGGCACCGGTGTGGCGGCGTTGGCTGTCGCCCTGGCCCGCGCGTTGCCCCGGGTGTCGGTGGTGGGTATCGACGTGCTGCAACGGGCGTTGGACCTGGCCCGGGTGGAGTTGGCCGAGGCGCGCGATGTCGCGGATCGGATCAGTTTGCGCCGGCAGGACGTCGCGGAGGTGGCCGAGCCGGGCGGGTACGACCTGGTCTGGGTGCCGGCGCCGTTTCTTCCCCAACAGACGTTGGCGCTCGCGGTGCCCCGGCTGGTGCAGGCGCTGCGACCCGGTGGCTGGCTGGTGGCCGGCACCAACCCGCCGGCCGGGGACCCGTTGCGGGCGGCCGTCGACCGGTGGAACGCCGTCCGCAACGGCGGCAACGCCTTCGACGCCGACCGGATGGCGGAGGTGCTGGCGGGGGCCGGGCTGGGTGAGGTTCGGCGTTTTCCGACCGTCCCCGGCGGGCCGGTCCTGGTCGCCGCGCACCGACCGGGCGGCTGAGGCGACCGTCGGTGCGGCGGGGTGGTCAGCTGGCGGCGGCGCGGACGGCCTCGGCGATCGGGGTGGGTCCGTCGACGAGTTCCAGGGTCGCGCCGGTGGTGCGCGGTTCGTCGAGCAGCGCGGCGAGGACGTGGGCGACGTCGGTGCGGCTGATCGCGCCACTGCCGGCGTGGGGGGTGAGGGTGACCCGCCCGGTGGGTGGGTCGTCGGTGAGCCGGCCGGGCCGCAGCACCGTCCAGGCCAGGTCGCGGCCGCGCAGGTCGTCCTCGGCGGCGCGTTTGGCGCGCAGGTACGCCGCCCACACGTCGTCGGTGCCGGGGGCGGGTGGTGTGTCCACGCCCATGGAGGAGACGAGCAGGTAGCGGCGGACGCCGGCGCGGGTGGCGGCGTCGGCGAGCAGCACGGCGGCGGCCCGGTCGACGGTGTCCTTGCGGGCGGCGCCGCTGCCGGGGCCGGCGCCTGCGGCGAAGACCACCGCGTCGGCGCCGTCGAGGTGCCCGGCGACCTGTTCGAGCGGGGTGTGTTCCAGGTCGCAGACGACGGGGGTGGCGCCGGCGGCGCGCAGCGTCGCGGTCTGCTCGGGGTTGCGGATGAGGCCGACGGCGGTGTCGCCGCGCCCGACGAGGTGGCGTTGCAACAGTAGGGCGATCTTGCCGTGGCCTCCGGCGATGACGACGCGCATGCGCCCAACCTACCGGCGCCGCGGGGTGCGGGCGGTGTCAGCGGCTTGACCTTGACCTTCGGGCAACCCTGAGCCTGGTGAGTGCCGGTCGCCGTGACCGGCGCGAGGAGGATGTCGACGTGGGGCTGATGACCATCGGGGCGTTCGCCCGGGCGGCGAGGCTGACACCGAAGGCGTTGCGCCTGTACGACCAGGTGGGGCTGCTGGTGCCGGCCGCTGTCGATCCGGAGTCCGGTTACCGGCTCTACGACCCGGCTCAGCTGCCGGTGGCTCGGCTGGTCGCCCAGTTGCGTCGGCTCGGTATGCCGCTGGCGACGATCCGGGTCGTGTGCGGCCTGGAGCCCGCGGCGGCGGCTGAGGCGGTCACCGCGTACTGGCGGCAGGTCAGCGCCGACACCGCAGCGCGCGCCCGGCTCGCCACTCTCCTCGTGGACCACCTGTCTGAAGGGGGCGCCACCATGTCCGACCCGAATCCCACAGTTGCCGTGCGCTGCGCCGCCGGTTGTGACACCGGGCTGGTACGTGACAGCAACGAGGACGCCGCGTACGCCAGCGAGCGGCTGCTCGCCGTCGCCGACGGTATGCGGGGGCCCGGCGGTGCGGCCGCCAGCGCCGCCGCCGTCGACGCCCTGAAGCCGTTGGCGTTCACCGACGTGCCGGCCGCCGACCTGCTGACGATGCTGGCTGGCGCGGTGAGCGACGCCGACCGCGCCGTGCACGGGTTGGCCACCGACACCGACCAGCCGGTCACCACGCTGACCGCGCTGCTGCTCAGCGGTTCCCGGTTGGCGCTGGTGCACGTCGGCGACACCCGGGCCTACCTGCTGCGCGGCGGTGAACTGTCGCTGCTCACGCAGGATCACACCTGGGTGCAGGCCCAGGTTGATCAGGGCCGGCTCGACCGGGACCAGGCCGCGGCGCATCCGCAGCGCGCGGTGCTCATGCGCGCCCTCGGTGGCGGCCGGCAGGTCGAGGCGGATCTCGCGCTGCGTACCGCTCTGCCGGGGGACCGGTACCTGTTGTGCTCCGACGGGCTGTCCGCGGTCGTCGACCGGGCCGACCTGGGGTCGGTGTTGGCCGCGACGGACGATCCCGAGGACACGGTGCGGACGCTGATCGATCTGGCGCGGGCCGAGGGGGCGCCGGACAACGTCGCCTGCGTCGTCGCCGACGTCGTCGCGGTATAGCCGACGCCACCCGCGCCGGGTGGGGCCGCCCACCCGGCGCGGGGCTCGGCGTTGGTGAACCGGTTGAGGCAGCATGGAGAGGTGATGGAGAGCTTCGACGCGTTGACCTCGCTGGTGGCCGCTGGTGGGGTGGTGGTGCTCAGCGGCGCCGGCCTGTCCACCGAGTCGGGAATTCCGGACTACCGGGGGCCCAGCGGGGTGGCGCGGCGGCACACGCCGATGACCTTCCAGGCGTTCACCAGCGATCCCCTGGCCCGGCGGCGCTACTGGGCGCGCAGCCACCTGGGCTGGCGGTTGATCGCGGGCGCGGCGCCCAACGCCGGGCACCGGGCGGTGGCCGGGCTGCAACAGGCCGGGCTGGTCGACACGGTGATCACCCAGAACGTCGACGGTCTGCACGGTGCGGCCGGCAGCCCGTCGGTGATCGAGCTGCACGGCCGCCTCGACGAGGTGACCTGCCTCGACTGCGGCAACCTGACCTCCCGGGAGGAGCTTCACCGGCGGCTGCGCGAGGCCAACCCGGAGTTCGTGGCCCGCGTCGCCGCGGTCAACCCGGACGGTGATGTTGATCTCCCCGATGAGCAGGTGGCGTCGTTTCGGCCGGTGGACTGCGGGATCTGCGGCACCGGGATGCTGAAACCGGACGTGGTGTTCTTCGGTGAGACGGTGCCGGCGCAGCGGGTGGCGCGGTGTTTCGCGGCCGTGGAACAGGCCCGGTCGTTGCTGGTGCTCGGGTCGTCGTTGACGGTGATGTCGGGGCGCCGGTTCGTGATTCGGGCCGCGAAACGGGGCATCCCGGTCGCGATCGTCAACCAGGGGCCGACCCGGGGTGACGGCCACGCCACCGTGTGCGTCGACGCGCCGCTGGGCGTGGTGCTGCCGCGGTTGGTCGCGCGGGTCGGCGCCGGGGCGCCGCTGGCGGTGTGACGGGCCGGGCTCCGGCTGGGCACCCGGCCCGGGGGTAGGACATCCGCCGGAAACACCAACGCTGGTAGCGTTGACCACGCCGGTAACACCCACGTGGGAGAGACCGCCCGACAGCACGCAGGGCGGCGCCGAAGGGGCAAATCCTCCCCGGAACCTCTCAGGCAAAAGGACCTCGTGGGCAGGCACTGTGGAGTGCCCCTGTGGGTGCGACAGAGGGGGAGGCCGACACGTCGACCTCGCCCCGGGAGTGCCCCCTATGACCGTAGAGCAGTTCGCCACCCGTCACATCGGTCCCGGCCCCGACGATGAGCGTCGGATGCTGG
Source organism: Micromonospora sp. NPDC127501 (assembly GCF_040302185.1). Lineage (NCBI taxonomy): Bacteria > Bacillati > Actinomycetota > Actinomycetes > Micromonosporales > Micromonosporaceae > Micromonospora > Micromonospora sp. NPDC127501. The sequence goes on from NZ_JBEORJ010000015.1 coordinate 31,781, forward strand.
AGGTCGTCGGGCACGACTCGATCGACGAGCTGATGGACGCCGCGATCCCCGAGGTGATCCGCTGGCACGGCACCCTCGACCTGCCCGACCCGGCCACCGAGGCTGAGACGATCGCCGAGCTGCGGGCCCTCGCGGCGCGTAACACCGTCGCCGTCTCCATGATCGGGTTGGGGTACCACGGCACGCACACCCCGGCGGTGATCCGCCGCAACGTGCTGGAGGACCCGGCCTGGTACACGGCGTACACGCCGTACCAGCCGGAGATCAGCCAGGGCCGCTTGGAGGCGCTGCTGAACTTCCAGACCATGGTCACGGACCTGACCGGGTTGGCCACCGCGAACGCCTCGATGCTCGACGAGGGCACCGCGGCGGCGGAGGCGATGACCCTGGCGCGGCGGGCCTCCAAGAGCAAGAGCGGTGTGTACGTCGTCGACGCCGACGCGTTGCCGCAGACCATCGCCGTGATCACCAGTCGGGCCGAGCCGCTCGGTATCGACGTGCGGGTCCTCGACGTGCAGCGCGACGAGTTGCCGGCGGAGTTCTTCGGCCTGCACCTGCAGTACCCGGGGGCGTCCGGGGCGGTGCGCGACCACGCCAGCCTCGTGCAGGCGGCACACTCCGTCGGCGCCCTGGTGACCGTCGCGGCGGACCTGCTGGCGTTGACGCTGCTGCGCGCACCGGGGGAGATCGGCGCGGACATCGCCGCCGGCACCACCCAGCGTTTCGGCGTACCGATGGGCTTCGGTGGGCCGCACGCCGGCTACCTGGCGGTGCGCTCGGGGCTGGAGCGGATGCTGCCCGGGCGCCTGGTCGGGGTGTCGCGCGACGCGGACGGCAACCCGGCCTACCGGTTGGCGTTGCAGACCCGTGAGCAGCACATCCGGCGGGAGAAGGCGACCAGCAACATCTGCACCGCGCAGGTGCTGCTCGCGGTGATGGCCGGCATGTACGCCGTCTACCACGGCCCGGACGGGCTGCGTGACATCGCGACGCGTACCCATCGGATGGCGGCGCGGCTCGCGGCCGGTTTGCGCGCCGGTGGGGTGGACGTCGCGGACGTCGCGTTCTTCGACACCGTCACCGCGACCGTGCCCGGGCGGGCCGGCGAGGTGGTGTCCGCCGCCGCCGAGCGTGGTGTCAACCTGCGGCTGGTCGACGCCGACCGGGTGGGGGTGTCGTGCGACGAGACCACCACCGACGCGCACCTGACGCAGGTGTGGGCGGCGTTCGGGGTGCCCGCGTTCGACGCCGACGTGGACGCGGCCCTGCCGGTCGACCTGACGCGCGGCAGCGACTTCCTCACCCACCCGGTGTTCCGCAGCCACCACTCCGAGACGGCGATGCTGCGCTACCTGCGGCGGCTGTCGGACTTCGACTACGCCCTGGACCGGGGCATGATCCCGCTCGGGTCGTGCACGATGAAGCTGAACGCGACCACCGAGATGGAGCCGATCAGCTGGGCGGAGTTCGCGAACATCCACCCGTTCGCGCCGGACGCGCAGACCGTCGGGTACCGGGAGATGATCGGTCAGCTGGAGTCGTGGCTGGCCGAGGTGACCGGCTACGACGCGGTGAGCGTGCAGCCCAACGCCGGTTCGCAGGGTGAGCTGGCCGGGTTGCTGGCGATCCGCTCGTACCACGCGTCGCGGGGTGAGACGCACCGCGACGTGTGCCTGATCCCGTCGTCGGCGCACGGCACGAACGCGGCGTCGGCGGTGATGGCCGGCATGCGGGTCGTGGTGGTGGCCTGCGACGACGACGGCAACGTCGACCTCGTCGACCTGGACGCGAAGATCGACAAGCACCGGGATGCGCTCGCCGCGATCATGGTGACGTACCCGTCCACCCACGGTGTGTACGAGACGGGCATCGCGTCGTTGTGCGCGAAGGTGCACGACGCCGGCGGGCAGGTGTACGTCGACGGGGCGAACCTCAACGCCCTGGTCGGGTTCGCCAAGCCGGGCAAGTTCGGCGCGGACGTGTCGCACCTGAACCTGCACAAGACGTTCTGCATCCCGCACGGCGGCGGCGGCCCCGGGGTGGGCCCGGTGGCGGTCCGCGCGCACCTGGCGCCGTTCCTGCCCGGTGACCCGCTGGGCGCGCACGTGGACGCCACGCCGGCGATCTCGGCGGCGAAGTACGGGTCGGCGGGGATCCTGCCGATCCCGTGGGCGTACCTGCGGATGATGGGCGCCGAGGGGTTGACCCGGGCCACCGGTGTGGCGGTGCTCGCGGCGAACTACGTGGCGGCGCGACTGCGGGGACACTTCCCGGTGCTGTACGCCGGCAACAAGGGCCTGGTGGCCCACGAGTGCATCCTCGACCTGCGGCCGTTGACGAAGGCGACCGGGGTGAGCGTCGACGACGTGGCGAAGCGGCTGATCGACTACGGCTTCCACGCGCCCACGATGTCGTTCCCGGTGGCGGGGACGCTGATGGTGGAGCCGACCGAGAGCGAGGACCTGGCCGAGCTGGACCGGTTCTGCGACGCGATGATCGCGATCCGCGCGGAGATCGAGCAGGTGGGTTCCGGGGCGTGGCCGGCGGGGGACAACCCCCTGGCCAACGCACCGCACACCGCGGCGATGGTCAGCGGTGACGAGTGGTCACACGCGTACCCGCGGTCGGTGGGCGCGTACCCGGCCGGAGTGGACCGGGCCGGCAAGTACTGGCCGCCGGTGCGGCGCATCGACGGCGCGTACGGCGACCGGAACCTGGTCTGCTCGTGCCCGTCGCCGGAGGCGTTCGAGGACTGACGACGCCGCAGCCGGTCGAAGACTGACGACGGCGCGCCGGGGCGGGCGGTACGGCCTGCCCCGGCAGCCGCTGCGACCTGGGCGGGGACGTCCCTTACCGGGGGACTAGCCTGGGTCGACGGCGGCTAAACGGTGACGCTGAGTGGTCGGTCAGGCCACGAGAGCGTGGCGGGCGGGGCCGCGGTGCGGTGCGATGCTGCTGCCGTCGGGAAGCAACTCGCCGGTGTCCTCGAAGACGATGACACCGTTGCAGAGCAGGCTCCAGCCCTGCTCACGGAAGCAGGCGAGGACCCGCGCGGCTTCCCGGTCGGTGGCTTCAGCGGAGGGGCAGGTCGGTTGGTGCTGGCACATCGGGTTCTCCGGACTGTGGGGGCACTGTGTCATGGTTCACATGACCAGTGACGCACAGTACCAAGCGAAAGTGGCCAGCATCGAGCAGGTGCCCGCCTGGTGCACGGGAAATCCACTGAACGGATGAGGAAGGTTGGACCGTACGGCGTGGAAACGCTCCCACAGGTGGCTCTCGCATATCGCGGCCCGGCTGCGTCGATCGATGTACCCGCCGCGCCGGCCGCGTGCCGGGGTGCGCTGACCGAACGCGCCCGCCTGCACTGGTCTCGCGGCGACGGCGGCGACCCCGCGACCCTCGCCGAGGAGTTCCTCGCCGCGCACGGCCTGCCCCTGCACGACCTGACCCGGCCCGCCACCGGCCAGCACGGCACCGGGGTCTGCGGCGCGGCGCTGTACCTGTCCGCCGCCGCCGGGGCGCTGCTGGCCGGCGCACCCACCGGGGCACCCGAACCCGCGCCGGCCCTGCCCGACCTCGCCGTCGTCGTCTACCAGCACGGCCCCACCCGGGTCACCCGGCCCGGCCCACCGCCGCCGTGGCGCCTCGGCGAGTGGGTCGAGAGCTGGACCCCCAGCCAGCACGCCGCCGCCGTCGACGCGGTCCGCGCCGCCATCGGCCGCGGCGACGTCTACCAGAGCAACCTCGTCGGTCACGCCGCCGCCCCCTACACCGGCGACCCGCTGCCGGCCCTGAGCCGCCTCGGCGCGCTCCCCGGCGCCCGCTACGGCGGCGTCCTCACCGGCGACGGCTGGGCCATCGGCTGCGCCTCCCCGGAAACCCTCGTCGAGGTCACCGACGGGCAGGTGATCACCCGACCGATCAAGGGCACCCGCCCGGCCACCGCCACCGGCCGCGCCGAACTGCTCGCCAGCGCGAAGGAACGCGCCGAACACATCATGATCGTCGACCTGGAACGCAACGACCTCGCCCGCATCGCCCGCACCGGCACCGTCACCGTCGACGAACTGTTCGCCGTGCGCCGCTGGTGCGACCTGTGGCAGGCCGAGTCGACCGTCCGCGCCGACGCCGCCGACGGCCTCGGCCTCGCCGACCTGCTGCGCGCCACCTGCCCAGGCGGCTCCGTCACCGGTGCCCCGAAACTCGCCGCCCTGACCCAGATCAGCGCCCTCGAACCGGTCGGGCGGGGCGCCAGCATGGGCGCGCTGGGCTGGGTCGCTCCGGGCCACGTCGACCTGGGCCTGACCATCCGCACCGCCGCCGCCGACGGCCAGCGGCTGCACACCTGGGCCGGCGGCGGCATCACGTGGGACAGCGACGCACACGCCGAGGTCGCCGAGGCCGCCGCGAAGACCACCCCGATCCGCGCCACCCTGGCCGGGCGCTGACCGCAGCGAGGCACGGCGATACGCTGAACCCCATGACCATGCGGCCCATCCGGATCATCGGCGACCCTGTCCTGCGCACCGGATGCGAACCGGTCACCACCTTCGACGCCGAGCTGCGCGGCCTCGTCACCGACCTGATGGACACGCTGCTCGGCGCCCCCGGCCGCGCCGGCGTCGCCGCACCGCAGATCGGCGTCAGCGCACAGGTGTTCGTCTACGACGCCGACGGGCACCGCGGCCACCTCATCAACCCGACCCTGGAGCTGTCCGACGAGCTCCAGGACGACGAGGAGGGCTGCCTGTCCATCCCCGGGCTGTACTTCCCGACCGTGCGGGCGCTGCACGCCACCGCCCACGGCGTCGACCAGCACGGCGAGCCTCTGACCATCGCCGGCACCGGGTTCCTGGCCCGCGCACTGCAACACGAGACCGACCACCTGGGCGGCAAGCTCTACGTCGACACCCTGCGCGGCGACACCCGCCGCCGGGCCCTGCGCGAGATCCGCGCCGGGCGCTTCGACTCACCCAGCCGCCGCGGCTAGCTCACCCACTGGTCGTGGCCCAGCTTCGCGACCAACGCCACCACCACCACCAGCAACACCACCCGCACGAACCCGGAGCCGCGGCGCAACGCCATCCGCGCTCCCAGCACCGCGCCGGCGATGTTGCACACCGCCATGCCCGCGCCCAGCAGCCACCACACGTGCCCGGTCGCCCCGAACACCACGAGCGCGCCCAGGTTCGTCCCTGCGTTGACGACCTTCGCCATCGCCGAGCCGTGCACGAAGTCCGCGCCCACCAGGGCGGTGAACGCCAACACCAGGAACGTGCCGGTGCCCGGGCCGATCAACCCGTCGTACAGGGCGATCCCCACCCCGGCCACCCCGATCACCATCGCCACCCGCACCGGGGTGCGCTTCGCCGGCACCGCCACCACCCCCATCCGGGGACGCAGCAGCACGAACACCGCCACGGACACCAGCACCACCAGCACGACCGGCCGGTACGCCGACGCCGGCACCGCCCCGGCCAGCGCCGCGCCGACGCCCGCGCTGAGCACCGCGAACCCCGCCGCCGGGCCCGCCACCCGCCAGTCGACCTTCGTCCGGCGGGCGTACGTCGCCGCCGCGGTGGCCGTACCGAAGATCGCGGCCAACTTGTTAGTGCCCAACGCGGTGGCCACCGGCAACCCCGGGGCGGCCACCAACAGCGCCGGCAGCAGCAGCAACCCGCCACCACCGACCACGGCATCGACCCACCCGGCCATCGCGGCGGCGGCCAGCAGGGTACTCAGCGTCACGGCGTCCACGGGCGGCAATTCTGCCCATCCGAGGCGCCGCAGCGGCACCCGAGTGGCCAGCCTCACCCGGTCACCGACCCCGCGTACGCCGCAACCACACCCCCAACGCGCCGACCGCCACGAACACCAGCACCGAACACAGCAACACCTTCACCACCCGGCAACCATGCCACGGGCACGTAAGGTGCAGGAGTGCGCCTGGCCACCTTCAACCTGCTGCACGGACGGTCCCTCACCGACGGGCTCGTCGACTCCGACCGACTCACCGCCGCCATCGGCGCCCTCGACGCCGACGTGCTCGCCCTGCAGGAGGTCGACCGCGACCAACGCCGCAGCGGCAACCTCGACCTCACCGCCATCGCCGCCCGCGCCCTCGGCGCACCCCACCACCGCTTCGCCGCCGCCGTCGTCGGCACCCCCGGCGAACAGTTCCGCCCACTGCGCCACGACGACGACGGCCACGGCGAACCCTGCTACGGCATCGGGCTGATCAGCCGACACCCCGTCCGCAGCTGGCAGGTCACCCGACTCAAACCGGCGCCGGTGCGCTCACCGGTCTACGTGCCCGGCCCCCGCGGCGGCCTCATCCTGCTGCACGACGAACCCCGCGTGGTCCTCGCCGCCGTCCTGGACACCCCGCACGGCCCCCTCACCGTCGCCGCGACCCACCTGTCCTTCGTGCCCGGCTGGAACGCCCGCCAACTACGTCAGACCGTCCGCGCCCTGCGCGCGCTACCGGGACCCCGTGTGCTGCTCGGCGACCTCAACCTGCCCGCCGGCGCGGCCCGGCTCATCTCCGGCTGGTACCCCCTGGGCCGACGCCCCACCTACCCGTCCGGGCAGCCCCGCGTCCAACTCGACCACATCCTCGCCGACCGGCACGCCCTCGACCAGCTTCCACCCGTACGCGCGGTCACCGCACCCGCGTCCACCATCTCCGACCACCGCCCCCTGCTGGTCGACCTCGGCTGAAAATCCACGATCGAAACTCCGCCATCGCGGCTCACGAATGTCTAGGGTGGGCTCACCGACACCGCCGTCGTGCGTCATCGCCGCCCCCGACAGTCACGGAGCTGACCATGAGCGACACGCCGGACACGATCGTCCTCATCCACGGGTTCTGGGTCACCCCCCGCAGTTGGGAACACTGGGTCACCCACTACCAGGACAAGGGCTTCCGGGTGCTCACTCCCACGTACCCCGGGCTGGAAGGCGAGGTCGAGGCGATCAACGCCGACCCCAGCCCCCTGGAGACGCTGACCGCACCGCAGGTCATCGCGCACCTCACCGAAGTGGTCGCCGCGCTACCCAAGCCGCCGATCATCATGGGCCACTCCGCCGGCGGGGCGTTCACCCAGGTACTGCTCGACCGCGGCTACGGCGCCTCGGCGGTCGTGCTCAACTCGGCACCCACCGAAGGCGTCCGGAACATCCCCTTCTCGCAGGTGCGCTCCACCTTCCCGGTGCTGCGCAACCCCGCCAACCGCCACCGCGCCGTCGGGTTCACCTTCGAGCAGTGGAACTACGCGTTCACCAACACCTTCGACGAGCAGACCGCCCGCGCACTGTACGAGCGATACGCCATCCCCGCCGCCGGCGGCATCCTCTGGGACAGCGTCCTGGCCAACCTGCTGCCCGGCCCCCAGGACATCGCCGTCAACTACCACAACGACCAGCGCGCGCCGCTGCTGTTCATCTCCGGCTCGGAAGACCACATCATGCCGCCCAGCGTGCAACGCGCCAACGCCGCGCACTACAAAGGCGACACCATCACCGAGGTCGAACTCTTCGAGGGGTACGCGCATCTTCTGCCCGCCCAGCAGGGCTGGCAGCGCATCGCCGACGTCGCCCTCGACTGGGCCCTGCGCCACGCCCGCTGACCGCGACGCCTCACCGGGCCGACCGTTCGGCCTGCCACTGCGCCCGGCTTCCTGAAATCCGGGGCATCCCCGGACACCGCGCCTTCCTGAAAACCGAGGCGATCAAGGATCGGCGGGGGAGCGGACCGCCAACTCGCAAGATTCCCTCAAGATCATTGCATCGACGGACTTCGACGATCATGCTGGTCGACACGCGCCACGATCAACCCGTCGGAGGCCACATGAGACGCCAGCGACCAACCCTCATCGCCGTGTCCACCCTCATCGCCATCACCCTCACCACCGCAGCACCCACCCCCGCCAACGCCGCACCACCCGACCAGGTCACCGCCCTCACCGCCCACCAGGCCGACGGATACACCACCCTCGCCTGGCAACCCGTCGACGGCGCCACCGACTACCAGATCGAACGCACCCCCGTCGACGCCGACAACACCCCCACCGGCGCACCCACCATCGTCGGCATCTGGCGACCCAACCGCCAGATCAACCAACACGCACCCACCTTCGCCGACTCCGGCTACAACCCCGGCGACACCTTCCAATGGCGCGTACGCGCCCGCACCGGCACCACCGAACAGCCCTACTCCGACCCGGTCACCGCCACCACCACCGCACCCTGGGGCAACCCCACCACCCCCGGCGAGCAACTGCGCACCGGCTGGGAGACCACCCACGCCGCGCAGTACACCACCGACACCGACGAGTACGCCTACACCGCCGCCATCGACGCCCTCAGCGACCGCGTACGCGTCGTCGAACTCGGCCGCACCGTACAGAACCGACCCATCAACATGCTCGTCATCGGCCACCCCACCCCGGCGGCCACCCCGGAAGCAGTCGCCGCCACCTCACCCGTGGCCATCAACTGCAACGTGCACGGCAACGAACCCGGCGACCGCGAAGCCTGCCTCATCATGGCCCGCCAACTCGCCTTCAGCACCGACCCCCGCATCACCGACCTGCTCAGCCACACCACCGTCCTGATCGTCCCCACCATCAACGGAGACGGCCGCGCCAACAACACCCGCGGCAACTCCACCGGCCAGGACCTCAACCGCGACTACTCCCTGATCCGCCAACCCGAGACCACCGCGTACATCAAGATGGTCCGCGACTACCGACCCGTCGCCGGCTACGACGGCCACGAGTTCGGCAACTCCCGCGCCGGCGACCTGCCGATGCTGCCCCCACGCCACCAGAACGTCGCCCAACCCATCTTCGACCAGTCCCAGGACATGATCGAAGGCCACATGTACGCCAAGGGCGCCGAAGCCGGCTGGTGGGCCTGCCCCTACGGCTGCGAAGGCGGCGGCAACGTCGGCCTCAGCGAAGAAACCATCCTGCGCAACACCCTCGGGCTCAAGAACGTCACGAACTCCCTGCTGGAACTGCGCAGTTCCGGCGGCCAGACCCGCCCCGACGAGGGCAACACCACCAACAACCGACGCCGCAAGACCTACTCCGCCCTGTGGACGTTCCACCAGTTCCTCGACTACCACCGCGCCGACCGCGCCGACATCCTGAAGGCCCGCAGCGAAGCCATCGAATCCCAAGCCGCCAACACCGGCCGGCTGGTCTTCCGCGGCTCCCGCCCCATCCCCGCACACCCGGCACCGCACCCCGGCGACAGCCCACCACCACTCGACGCGCCCCCCGCCGACCTGATCCTCGACAACGCGCCCTGCGCCTACAAACTCACCGCCGCGCAGTACAACGGCCCCCGCACCGACGGACCCGGTGGCGTCGGCACCACCGTCGCCCAGCGCATCGCCGCCCACGGCTGGAAGGTCATCACGATCGGCGACGACCACTACGTCCCCCTCAACCAACCCGAACGCGGCCTCATCCCCCTGCTCCTCGACGGCAAGGGCGTGGAGAAGCTGACCGACGGCGAACGCGTCTATCCCACCCTCACCGGCCGCCGCAACGGACCCCTGGTCGTCACCGGCTTCACCTGCGCCGACGACGCCACCATCAACGGCCCGGTCACCGTCCGGGCCGGTGCGGCACTCGTGACGACAGCAACGACCATCAGCGGCCCCCTCACCGCCACCGGCGCCGCCGGCATCCTCCTCGCCGACAGCACCATCAGCGGCCCGGTCCGCATCGCCACCACCGACACGATCTCCATCATCGACGCCACCATCGCCGGCCCCGTCGACCTGTCCCGCAACACCACCGGCACCGACGCAACCGTGCTGGCCGGCACCACCATCCGCGGCCCCCTCAGCTGCACCGGCAACAACCCCACCCCGCGCAACCTCGGCATCGCCAACACCGTCCACGGCCCCCGCACCAGCCAGTGCGCGGCACTGTGACCGACAACTAGCGAGCCAGCACGCCGGCGGCGCGGGCCCGACACCCGCGCCGCCGGCACCTCACCACCCACCCCGCACCCGTGGAGGCCGCCGTGTCGCACACCGCCACCCCACAGCGACACCCCCGACGATTCCGCGGACCGCACGACGCTCGGCGCGTCCGACGGACCCTCGGCCTGCTCCTGCCGACCCTGCTGCTGGCCGCCTGCACCGCCAGCCCCGCAGCTCCCCGCACGAATGCCGCACCCCAGCCCACCGGGCCACTCTGCGCCGCCCTACCCACCGGCACCGACCCCGGCAACCCGAGCTTCCTCGCCGGTCAACCCGTCGACCAGGCGCTGCGCTGGATCCCCACCCTCACCACGTTCGAAGCGGCCCTGCGCACCAGCGGCGTCCTCACCGACCTGCCCGCCGGCGACGGCATCACCGTCCTGGCGCCCTCCGACGACGCCTTCGCCGCCACGTTCTCCGAGGACAACTGGGACGACCTCATGACCCACCACACCGACCAGCTCCGCACGCTGCTGAAAGCCCACCTCATCACCGGAAGCCACCCGATCGCCGACCTCACCACCGCCGGCACCGCCACCACCCTCGACGGCGTCACCGTCACCGTCACCCGCACCGGACCCACCGCCCGCCTCGGCGACCGCGCCGACACCGTCTGCGCCGACTACCAGGCCACCAACGCCCGCATCCACATCATCAACGCCGTCCTCGGCCCACTGCCCGTCACCGCCGACGGCACCGGCCACCGCGCACACTGACCACGCTCAACCGGGCGGCACCAGACCCGCCAGCGCGCGGTTGGTCCGGTTCGCGCGGACCGCGTCGCGCTGCTGCCCGGCCGTCACCTCGATGTACGTCTGCGACGACGCCAACGACGCGTGCCCCAACAACCGCATGATCTCCGCCGCGCTCGCGCCGTCCTCCGCCAACCGGGTCGCGAAGGTGTGCCGCAGCGCGTGCAGCCGCGCACCACGCGGCACCCGGTCACCGATGCCGGCCCGCCGGTAGCACGACTCGACGAGATACTGCAGGCCACCACGGCGCAACGGCTCACCACGCCGATCCACCAGTAACGGCGAGTCGGGGCGTACCGACCGCGAACCGAAGCGCCGCACCCGACTGTCCAGGTAGTCCCGCAGCACCCGGTCCAGATCCGCCTCGATCGGCACCACCCGAGGCCGCCCGCCCTTGCCCGCCACCTCGACCCGCCGCTCACCGGACCGACCACCGAGCGAGTCGACGCGCAACGCCAGCAGCTCCGACAGCCGCAGCCCGGCGCAGAGCGCCACCGCCAACACCGCCACGTCGCGCTCCGGCCACGGGTCGCGTTGCCGGCCGTCGTCCCGCGCGGCGGACGCGAGCAGCACCTCGGGGGTGTCCGCACCGCGCAGCGGCTTCGGCTGGGGGAGTAGCGCCCGAGGCCGCCCAACCGCTGGCATCGGGTTGCCCGCCACGAACCCGTCAACGACCAGGAACGTGAAGAAGGTGTTCCAGGTGGACCAGGCCCGATGCACCGACGCGGGCGCCCGGGGAGCGGCGAACCGGGCGAAGGCCGCCCGCATCACCCGGGGGGAGAGGTCGGTGATCGACAGCGCGTCCAGGGGTAGGGGAGGGGTGGCATCCTCCGCCACCAGGGAGGCCACAGTGCGCAGATCCCTGCGGTACGCGGCCAGGGTGTGCGGGGAGGGCTTACGGGTGGCCCGCGCGGTCAGGAACTCCTCGATCAGTACCGCGAGCGATTCGTCCTGTTTGTCATGCATAAGGGATATTATGCAGCATTTTCGCGTATCCGGGAAGTGGTGAGCGAGGGGAGAGGGGCCTCAATCCCGGACCGAGGCGAGTACGGCTGGAGCCGATCGAGAAGCACGTAACGTGCGCGGCATGACGTCGTTCGCCGCCACCTGTCCCACCTGTGGTCGACACGGCACGCCCATCGTGTACCGGGACCTCGACGGTCCGACAGACCTGGTCTGCTCCGAGGGGCACCAGTGGCGGGCCGTTGGCCGAGCCGGGTGGGCCCCGTACGCGTCGCCCGCCGCCGTCGAGCACGACGTGACGACCCCGACGGAGCCCATGGACGTCAGCAAGGACGGGCGGACCTGGCGGATCGGCGCGGCCAGCGACGTCGCCTGGCTCGCCGGGCGCACCACGCAGGGTTTGTCGGTCACAGCGGCGATCCCACCGGTGTTCGAGGCGTACGGCACATTCCACCGGCCAGAGGGTGTCGAGTTCCACGCCCACGAACGCGCGGTGATCGACGAACTGGTGTCGTGCACCCCGGATCAGCCCTGGTGGCTCGGCTTTCTCGACACCGGCGCCCACGACGTCGTCTTCCCGCACGCCCCGAGAGTGTCCCTCTACGGGGACTGGCCCTACGTGTTGGTCGAGGCCGGGCCGGAGCAGGCTCTCACCTGGCGCGTCGGTCACATGCGCGGCGGCGACGGCGCGCTGCCCGACCTGTTCTTTCCGGCGGATCGCTCCTGGCTCGTCTCCGCCCTCTGGGACGACACCTGGACCGACATCGGCGCCAGCGGTGCCGTGCTCGCGGCCCTGCGGGGCAACCCGCTGGCCAACGCGCGTCTCGTCGGGCCGGACGAGGACGCGTGTCCGCCCGGCCTGATGCGCGACTGACCCCTGTCGGCAGGCGGCGAGGGGACCCTCGAAGGACGCTACTTTACATAATGTGCATTATCGAATCTGGTTCTGGTGAATTGGGAGTCGTCGAGAAGGGGTGACCGCGTCACCCCGCACCTCGATTGACGAGGATTTCGCGAGGCATCATGGGAGGTGTCTGACCACCGTGGTTCCACAAGGCCAGATCCGGCTCTCTACCCGGACGTCGCTCGCGTGGGCAGCCTCAGCGGCATCCTGCGAGCCGGGTCCGTCGGCGTCGCCCCGCTCCGGCGGGCCCGTCCCGAATCAGCGCCCGGTTGGCGTCTCTTGGGTGCGAGGGTGCAGGACGGCGAGCGCACGGCGACTGTCCTGATGGGCGGTGCCGAGCGAGTGTTCCTGATGCGGTTCTCGGCGCGTGGGGTCTGCCTGGCGCGGGGCGACACCGATGATCTGTACGGCGTGGCCGGCGCGATGCGGACCTGGCAGTCCGGGTCACGACTGCGGGAGTTGGGTCGCGAGTGGCCGTTCGTTGCCATCAGCCCTCTGGCCGAGGCGCACGAGCGCGGCGAAGCCGCCGAGTACACCTGGCGGCAGTACCACCAGAATGCCCGTCGGGCTCCGCACCTGCTCCGCCTGCAGTCTTTCATCGCCGTGGCCATCGGTGAGCCTCGACTGCGCCGGCTGATGCCCTTCACCAGTCACGCGGCTCTCGGCTTCAGCCGCACCGTTGGCTATCCCTACAGCGGCGACTGCCCCTGGGTCGAACCACTGGACGGCGATCGGTACCGGGTGACGGCGGCAGATCGTCGACACGAGTGGGGCACGGCTGACGCCGCCCGCTGCGTGGCCCTGGTCCTGGCAGGGCTACCGGATTGACCACTGGCGATGCTCTCCCCTGCTGGGCGTCGTCAGTACGGTGATGTGCCGCGGGTGCGGCGCAGCCAGTCCTGGGTGAGCGCGCGCAGCAGGGCGGGTTGTTCGTACGGCAGATAGTGCCCTGCCGCGTCGATCACCGTGTAGGTGCCACGCGGGTAGTGGCGCATGGCGCGGAACTGGTCGGCGTAGCCGATGATTCCGTCCTGTCTTCCGGTGATCACGGTGACCGGGCCGTCGAAGACGACGTCAGCGTTCTCGTCGGGTAGCGCGTAGCCGGGACCGCTCTGCAACTCCTGTTGGAATGCCTCGTCGCCGGGGCCGCCGGCGTTCAGTGCCGCGAGCACCGTCGCGACGACGGCTGGAGTGCGGTGGCCCAGGGCGGCGTCGAAGTGTCCGTGCAGGGCGGCGGGAGCGGCGTCGAGCCAGCCCGGGGGCGCGTCGAGTGGTGGGTCGTCGGGCAGGCTCCGACTGTCGCGGGCGATGGTGACGCCGGGGCAGACGAGGAGCAGGCCGCGGACGAGTTCGGGTCGTTGGCGGGCGATGCCGGCGGCCAGGTACGCGCCGTAGGAGCTGCCGGCGAGCAGGACTGGCGCGTCGACGTGGTGGTCGAGCCAGGCGCAGACGGTGTCCAGCACCGCCTGGGAGGTGGGTGGGCAGTTGGCGGGGGTGTCGCCGTGGCCGGGCAGGTCCAGGTAGATCTCTCGCAGGCCGGCGTCGGCGAGCGCGGGGCGGAAGGCGGCGGCCGTGGCGGCGCGGCTCATGCTGAACATGGGCAGGCACACCACGGGTGCTCCGGTTTCCGCTGATTGATCGACCGCCAGGTTCATGGTCGAGATGCTACTGAGGTTGTTGGCTTGGTATGTACCTCGTGGGTGGACGGTGATGGCACGGATCCAGAGGGGTGGTTGCGTCGTGGGTGGCGACAGTGCGGCGGTGGCCGCTTTCGATGACTCGGTTGTGGTCACCATCGTCAACGCCTGCCTTCGGGGCGGGCGTGGGGGCAGTCCAACGTCTGTCGTCGATGAGCCCCTGTCCCCCGCACCGGATGCGAGGTACGTGTTGAGCGATGCCGAGCGCAGCCGGGTGCCGGTTCGGATGGGCACGTCACATGCCGTGTTCGTGGGGCGCGTCGTGGGCGACGAGCCGGTGGATCTGCGGTTCTTCACCGCAGAGGGGGAGCTGCCCGCGTGTGGGCATGGGACGGTGGCGGCGGTGGCGTACCTCGCCGGGCGTCGTGGCGGTGGCGAGCACGAGTTCAGGTTGCGGGTGTCGGGGCGTACGTTCGTCGGTCGCGCGGCCTGCGACGGTGACCGGATCCGGGCCGAGTTCGACCCGGGTCCGGTGGTCGTACGGGAGGCGACCTCGTTCGAGGTTGGGCTCGTCGTCGACGCTCTCGGTGTCGCTGCGGGCGACCTTGTTTCCGGAGCGTGTGTGGCGTCGTTGGGGCGGGCGCGGATGTTGGTGCCGGTCACCGCACCTGGTGCCGTCGTGGCCCTGGACCCTCGCCTGGACCGGCTCCGGGCGGCGTGCGACAGGTTGGGGTTGCTGGGCTGCTACGTCTATTCGGTCCCCACCCGCGTGGGGGGTGTGGTGGCGCGGATGTTCGCGCCGTCGATCGGGGTTGCTGAGGACGTCGCCAATGTGAACAGCACCGCCTGCCTGGCCGCCCGGATGGCGGGCAACGGCTTCACCGAGTTGACCGCCGACATGGGTGACGTCCTTGGCGAACCGGCGACCATCGTCACCGCTGCCCGTCCGGGTCCCGCGGGGGTGCGGGTTCTGGTGGGGGCCGACGCGATGATTGTCCGCGCGGTGTCGCATCGGGGTCACGCCAGATGACGGGGTGCGGTCCGCGTTCGATCCGGCGGTGAAGGCGTTGGACACCGTCTGCGGTCGTTGACCGTCGTGGGCACCGGCCGTTTCGGCCGGTGCCCACGACGGGTGGGTGACGGGGTACGGCTCAGAGCCAGGGCACCTGCGGGGATGGGTAGAAGTCGACCTGTTGCAGTCGCCAGCGGGGCGCCTGCTCCCCCAGCCGGGTCCGGAAGGATTCCCAGTCGTGGCTGGCGGTGGTGGACCAGCCGAGCTCGGCGATCGCGGGTAGGCGGGGGAAGGCCATGTATTCGATGTCGTCCAGGGTGCGCAGCGTCTCGGACCACAGGGGGGCCTCGACGCCGAGGATGGCGTTCTCGCCGACGCCGGTGACCCGGGTGGCGGGGTCCCAGCCGTACGCGTCGGACACCTCGATCAGGCCGGCCCAGCGCAGGCCGAGGCGGGTGTTGGCGTCGTACTTCATGTCCAGGTAGGCCTTGTTCGCCGGGGACATGATGACCTTGTTGCCGCGGGCGGCGGCCGCGGCGAGGCTGGCGTTGGTGGTGCCGGTGCCCCAGAACTGGGCAACGGCGTCGGTGGGCAGGTCGGCCTGGGTGATCTCGTTCCATCCGGAGGCGCGTTTGCCGTACTTCGCGACCAGGGGCAGGACCCGGTTCATGAAGGTGCGGTAGTCCGCGTCGGTGGTGGCGTGGGCTTCGTCGCCGCCGATGTGCAGGAATGGCCCGGGGGTGATGGCGGCGACTTCGCGGATGACGTCCTCGACGAAGCGGTAGGTGAGTTCGTCGTTGATGCAGAGGGAGCTGTAGCCGACCGCCATGTCGGTGCGCGGGGGCGGTGCGACGCCGTCGCAGTTGAGTTCGGGGTACGTCGACTGGGCGGCGTTGGTGTGCCCGGGCATGTCGATCTCGGGGATGATCGTGATGTGTCGTGCGGCGGCGTAGGCGACGACGGCCTTGTAGTCGGCCTTGGTGAGGTATCCGGGGCCGACGCCGTCGACTCCGGTGCCGGGTCCGCCGCCGACGGTGGTGAGGCGGGGCCAGGAGTCGATCTGGATGCGCCAGCCCTGGTCGTCGGTCAGGTGCAGGTGCAGGTAGTTGATTTTGTACTGGCTGAGCAGGTCCACGTAGGCGGTGATGTCGTCGACGGTGTGGAAGTGGCGTGCCAGGTCGAGCATCGCGCCCCGGTAGGCGAAGCGTGGGTAGTCGACGATTCGTCCGCCGGGGATTGTCCAGGTGGTCCGCTGCCGCTCGGGTGCCTCGATCTCGGCGGGGAGCAGTTGGCGCAGGGTCTGGGTGCCGGCGAACAGCCCCGCGGGGGTGTTG
Source organism: Micromonospora sp. NPDC127501 (assembly GCF_040302185.1). Taxonomy (NCBI): domain Bacteria; kingdom Bacillati; phylum Actinomycetota; class Actinomycetes; order Micromonosporales; family Micromonosporaceae; genus Micromonospora; species Micromonospora sp. NPDC127501. The sequence goes on from NZ_JBEORJ010000015.1 coordinate 48,386, forward strand.
GCGCGGATCGTGATGCCGCGGCGGGTGACGTCGAGTTGGTAGCCCTGTTGGCCGATGCGGTCGTCGGCGCCGCCGATGAGCAGGGCGATCTCGGGTAGCGGGGTGGAGCGTACGGGCAGGACGGGCAGGGCGTGGCCGGTGGCGGGGCGAAGTGTGGTGGCGAGTTGGTGGCCGACGTGCCAGGCGGCGGCTGAGCCGGGGGTGGTGCGGATGACGGTCAGGGGGGTGATCCGGAATGTGTCGTGCGCGTCGGGGTGGGTTTCGACCGGTGCGGGGATGACGTCGCTGAGGTGTCGGGCTGGTGCGGTGGGTGTCGTGGCGGCGGCGGGCGTTGCGGGCAGGATGACTGGTAGCGCGAGGGCGGCTATGGCCAGCAGCCGTGTGGTGGTGTGTCGGCGACGCACGGTACCTCCAGGCCTCGTCATGATCGACCTTCGTCGATTAGAGTCGCAGGCTACCGGCGTTGCGCCTGCACTGTAAACCTTCCTTAACGTAAGGGCTCGTCGAGACAGTGTTGTCGCCGACCTCACGTACGCCGCACGCTGGGGAATTCCTGGGGTGGGTCGTGCCGTTGTCCGTTCGGAAGATCAGGTTCGGATGATCGAATGGGAAGTGCCATGGACGTGCGCTCTGACGCGGTAGTGCTGTTCGGCGTCACGGGAGACCTCGTCTCGAAGAAGCTGTTTCCGGCGCTGTACGAGCTGACCCGGCGCGACCGCCTCGACGTTCCGGTGATCGGCGTGGCCCGCTCCCCCTGGGATGATCAGCAGTTGGTCACCATGGCCCGCAAGTCGGTCAACGAGGCCGATGACGAGATCGACGACGAGATCTTCGATCGGCTGGCGGACAACCTTTCGATGGTCTCCGGCAACTACGCGGACCCGACGACGTACCAGCGGCTGGCTGAGCGGCTGCGCGACGCCGAGCGGCCGGTCTTCTACCTGGCGATCCCTCCGGCGGTGTTCGGCTCCGTCGTGGAGGGCCTGGCGGCCGTGGGTCTGGCCGACCGGGGTCGGGTGATCGTGGAGAAGCCGTTCGGGCGTGACCTGGAGTCCTCCCGCGAGCTGGACCGCAGCCTGGGCGCGGTCTTCGCGCCCGAGCGGGTGTTCCGCATCGACCACTACCTCGGCAAGGAAGCCGTCGAGGGTCTCTACGCCTTCCGGTTCGCCAACCGGCTCTTCGAGCCGCTGTGGAACAACGAGCACATCGACAACATCCAGGTGACCCTCGCCGAGGGTTTCGGCACCCAGGGCCGGGCCGGCTTCTACGACACGGTGGGTGCGACCCGGGACGTGCTGCAGAACCACATCCTCCAGGTCGTGGCGCTCATCGCGATGGAGGCGCCGGCCAGCGAGGACACCGCCGCGTTCCGGGAGGCGGAGGCCGCGGTGCTGCGCCAGGTAGCGCCGCTGTCGCCGGAGTCCACCGTCCGGGGGCAGTACGCCGGCTACCGCGACGAGCCCGGCGTGGCGGCGGACTCGAACACGGAGACGTTCGTGGCGACCCGGTTGACCGTCGACTCCCCCCGCTGGGCGGGCGTGCCCTTCTACCTGCGCACCGGTAAGTCCCTGCCGGGGACGGCGACGGAGGTCGTGGTCGAGTTCAAGCAGCCGCAGCGCTCGCTGATCCCCGCCGAGCAGGGCACGGCGAGGGCCGCGAACCTGCTGCGTTTCCGCCTCGGGCGCGGTGACGGCATCACGATGTCGATCCAGGCGAAGAGCCCGGGTGCCGAGGTGGCGAGTCGTCCGGTGGATCTGTCCGTCGATTTCGGCTCGGCTTTCGGTCGCCGGCAGGAGGCGTACGAGCGGCTGCTCGACGATGCGATGGACGGGCAGCACCTGCGCTTCGCGCGGGCCGAGACGATCGAGCAGGAGTGGCGCATCGTCGAGCCGATCCTGGATCTGCCGACGGCGGTGCAGTCGTACGAGAAGGGCAGCTGGGGTCCGGCGGACGCCGACGCGCTGGCCGGCGGCTGGCACCTGCCGGACCTGCGCTAGTCGCGGCCTGAGCCGCTGGCGTGGCCGACTCGGTTTCCCGGCGTGTCGTGGTGTCCGGACCGCCGTGATGCCCCGACTTTCCGCAAGCCGAGTCGATCACGGAGCGCGCCGCGCGGACGCTGACTGACCGCTCAGCTCAGCGGAACGACCGTCCGGCGACGGTGAGGTTTGCCGCTTACGAGTGGTGTGGGCACGTTGGGTGCGACGTTTCTCGTCCTCATCGGAGAGGAAGCAGCGCATGCTTTCCGCACTCGATCGTCGGCACACCGTCGCGCCGCCCGGCTACAGCCGGTGGCTCATCCCCCCGGCGGCGTTGGCCATCCACCTCTGCATCGGTCAGGTCTACGCGACCAGCGTCTACAAGAACTCCCTGATCGCCCACTTCGACACCAGCCAGACCGCGATCGGGGTGATCTTCAGCATCGCGATCGTGATGCTCGGGCTGTCCGCCGCGGTCGCCGGGACCTGGGTGGAGGCGAACGGGCCGCGGAAGGCCATGTTCGTCTCCGCCTGTTTCTGGGCGACGGGTTTCCTGGTGGGCTCGCTGGGCATCGCCACGAAGCAGTTGTGGCTGCTGTATCTGGGCTACGGGCTGCTCGGCGGCATCGGGCTGGGCATCGGCTACATCTCCCCCGTCTCCACCCTGATCAAGTGGTTCCCGGACCGGCCAGGGCTGGCCACCGGGTTGGCGATCATGGGGTTCGGTGGTGGGGCGATGGTCGCCTCTCCCCTGTCGCGGCAACTGTTGTCGTTCTACGACTCCGGCTACGACCCGGCCAATGCGGGGTCGACGGCGTCGGGCAGCGCCCTGGTGTGGTTGTTCGTGACGCTCGGCCTGGGCTACTTCGTGATCATGATGTTCGGGGTGGCGAACGTGCGGGTGCCGGCGCAGGGCTGGCGCCCGGCCGGCTTCGACCCGGCGAGCGTGGCGGCGAAGCCGCTGGTCACCACGGCGAACGTGTCGGCGGCGAACGCGGTGAAGACCCGCTCCTTCTGGCTGCTGTGGGTGGTGCTGTTCTGCAACGTGACCGCCGGCATCGGCATCCTGGAGCAGGCCAGCCCGATGATCCAGGACTTCTTCCGCGACAACGGCACCTCGGCGGTGACCGTCGCGGCGGCCGGTGGGTTCGTGGGTCTGCTGTCGCTGTTCAACATGGCCGGGCGGTTCGTGTGGTCGTCCACCTCGGACGTCATCGGCCGCAAACCGATCTACCTGGTGTACCTGGGTGTCGGCATGGTGCTCTACGCGCTGCTGGCGCTCGTCGGGCAGACCTCGACGGCCCTGTTCGTGCTGCTGGCCTGCGTGATCCTGTCGTTCTACGGCGGTGGCTTCGCGACAGTGCCGGCGTACCTGCGGGACCTGTTCGGCACCTTTCAGGTCGGCGCGATCCACGGTCGGCTGCTGACCGCCTGGTCGGCGGCGGGGATCGCCGGTCCGCTGATCGTCAACGGGTTCCTCGACGCCCAGGGCGAGCCGGGCTCGCTGACCGCCGCGGCGTACCGGCCGGCGCTGTTCACGATGGTGGCTGTGCTGGCCGTGGGCTTCGTGGCGAACCTGCTGGTGCGGCCGGTGCCGCAGCGCTACCACGAACCGGCGGCGGAGCAGGCCCCGCAACAGGGCGCGGATGAGAACGCGGATCGGGACGTGGACGAGGACACGACGGCGCAGAGGAGTGGTACGCGATGAGTGAGGACAGCCGACCCGGGCAGCAGGCCCGGTTGTGGATCTCCTGGTTGGTGGTGGCGGCGCTGCTCGGCTACGGGGTCGCCCAGACCGTCGTCACCGCGGCGAAGCTGTTCACCCACTGAGTGCGCGCGGGGTGCCGTGAAGCGGCACCCCGCGGCGCCCGTCAGAGACCGCCGGAGACGCGCAGCACGGTCCCGGTGGCGTACGAGGCATCCGGGCCGAGCAGCCAGGCGATGGCGGCGGCGATCTCGTCGGGTTCGCCGGCGCGGCCCAGCGGGATGCGTCCGACGGCGGAGTCGGCGCGGTCGGGCACCCCGGAGTCGGCGTGGATGTCGGTGCGCACGATGCCGGGGGCCACGGCGTTGACCCGGATGCCCTTCGGGGCGAGTTCCTTGGCCAGGCCGACGGTGAGGGTGTCGGTGGCGGCCTTCACGGCGGCGTAGTGCACGTACTCCCCCGGGCTGCCGAGGGTCGCGGCCGCCGACGAGACGTTGACGATCGCCCCACCGTCGGTGAGCCGGCGGGCGGCCTGCTGGGCGCAGAGGACGTAGCCGACGAGGTTGACGTCGACGACCCGGCGCAGGTCCTCGACGCGCAGCTCGGTGAACGGCCCGATCAGGCTGGTGACGCCGGCGTTGTTGACCAGGCCGGTGAGCGGGCCGAGTTGGGCGGCCGCGTCGAACAGGGCGTGCACCTGCTCGGGGTCGGTGGTGTCGGCGCGTACCGCGATGGCCTGTGCGCCGGCGGCCCGCAGGTCGGCCAGGACGGTGGTGGCGGCGGCCTCGTCGCGGCGGTAGCACAGGGCGACGTGGTGACCGGCGGCGGCGAGCCGACGGGCGGTGGCCGCGCCGATGCCCCGGCCGCCGCCGGTGATGACGGTGACGGGTGCCACGGTGCCTCCTGGCGGTCTGACGGCTGCGCGCTGGTCGTGCCGACGCTACCGTGACCGGCGCGGGTCGGTCGTCGAGAGGAGGGTCACATGCAGCGGGCGTTGGTGCTCGGCGGTGGCGGGGTGACCGGGGTGGCCTGGGAGTTGGGGCTGCTGGCCGGGTGGGTCGAGCGGGGCGTGCCGGTCACCGAGGCGGATCTGGTGGTGGGCACGTCGGCGGGTTCGGTGGTCGGCGCCCAGGTGTGCTCCGGGTTGCCCGTCGAGGGTTTCTACAGCGAGCAGTTGGTGCCGCCGTCGAGCGAGCTGGCGGCACGGTTGGGCTTCGCGACGTTGGCGCGGCTGATCTGGGCCGGTGGTCGGACCCGCGACGCGGTGCGCTCGCGGGCCCGGATCGGGGCGATGGCGGTGGCGGCGCGTACCCCGTCGGAGGCGTCGCGACGGGCGGTGATCGAGGCCCGTCTGCCGGACCGGGAGTGGCCGCAGCGGCGGCTGCTGATCACGGCGGTGGACGCGTCGTCCGGTGAGTTCGTGGTGTTCGACAGGGACAGCGGGGTGTCCCTGGTGGACGCGGTGGGCGCGAGTTGCGCGGTGCCCGGGGTGTGGCCGCCGGTGACGATCGGCGCGCGCCGATTCGTCGACGGTGGGATGCGCTCGACGGTGAACGCGGATCTGGCGGCGGGCGGGCGCAGGGTGCTGGTGCTCGCGCCGACGTCGGCGGCGTTCGGACCGATGCCACGGCTGTCGGCGCAGGTGGACGCGTTGCGGGCGGCCGGGTCGCGGGTGGTGGTGCTGACGCCGGACGCGGCGGCGCGCACGGCGATCGGCCGCAACGTGCTGGACCCGGCCCGGCGCGCGGGCGCGGCGCGAGCCGGGAGAAGCCAGGCCGACGTGGTGGCCGACGAGGTGGCGGCGCTCTGGGCGTGATCGCTTACGCTCACCGCGCGGTCGATCAGACGATGGAGGTGCGCGGTGGCGGGTGTGGGTGTCGGCGACGAGGTGCAGGATTTCGAGCTGCCGGATGAGACGGGCACGCCGCGGCGGCTGTCGGAGTTCCTGGCGGCCGGGCCGGTGGTGCTGTTCTTCTACCCGGCGGCGATGACCCGGGGGTGCACGGCGGAGAGCTGCCACTTCCGCGACCTCGGCGCGGAGTTCACGGCGCTGGGCGCGACGCGGGTGGGCATCAGCCGCGACCCGGTGGCGAAGCAGGCCGAGTTCGCGAAGCTGCACGGCTTCGACTATCCGCTGCTCTCGGACGCCGACGGCGCGGTGGCGCAGCAGTTCGGGGTCAAGCGGCGGGTGCCGTTGGGGCCGTTGAGCATGAAGCGCATGACGTTCGTCATCGGCACCGACCAGCGGGTCATCGAGGTGATCCACAGCGAGGTCAGCATGAACGAGCACGCGGACCGGGCGCTGCGGGCGCTGGGTGGCTGAGCGGGCGTGAGCCCCGTGCGGCGGGTGTCGCAGTCGGCTGGTATCAAGACAGCAATCAAACAGGTGTACGGAAGAGGGTTGTGATGGATGCCGGCCAGGGTTTGTCCACTAGCGAGGTGCAGAGCATCCGGGAGTCGTTGGCGGCCGGGCGTAAACCGCGGGTGGTGTTCACCGCGTCGGCGGGGCAGATCGCCGGTCAGGTCGGTCAGGTGATCGAGCTGACCGACCCCGAGGTGTCCGACGAGTTCGTGGTGGTGCGCTTCGGTCGCGACGAGTTGCCGTTCTCCCCCGCCGACCTGGCCGTGGCGCCCAAGGGCGTCACTCGTCGGGTGGTGGAGCCGAAGCCGGAGCCCGAGCCCGAGCCGCCAGCGGTGGCCGCGCCGGAGTTCGTGTTGGACACGCCGCGGGTGCCCGCGCAGCGACAGGAGGAGCCGAAGGTGGAGCAGTCGGAGAAGCCGCCGGCGCGGCGGGCGGTCAAGGCCGTCAAGCCGAAGGGCCCCGCGGGCCTCACGGTGACCCTGGCGTACGCCGACGGTGAGTGGACCGTCGCCGCGCAGCAGGGCAGCAAGGCCCTCGCGAAGCCGTACGTGGTGAAGCCGGCGGAGGCGTTGAAGATGGTGGCACTGGTCGACGTGCCGGGGGTGCAGGAGGCGGTGGAGCAGATCCTCGGCACCGAGCGGGCCGAGGCGGAGCAGCAGGCCGAGAAGCTGCGCGCCGAGCTGGCCGAGATCGAGGCCCGGCTGGCGGAGCTGCGCGAGGCCCGCTGAGGCCTGTCAGTGCCGGCTGTGGTGGCGCAGCAGTCGGGTGAGCAGTCGCGTCAGCTGCTCGCGCTCGGTGGCGGACAGCGGGGCGAGCAGGTCGGCTTGGACGCGCTCGAGGGTCGCGCCCATCCGGCGGGCCTCGTCGGCGCCGGCGTCGGTGGCGCTGATGACGTTGCGGCGGCGATCGGCCGGGTCGGGGGCGCGCACCACGAGCCCTCGGCCGGCCAGGTCGTTGATGGCGGCCACCACGTCGCTGCGGTCGATGCCGCAGCGCCGGCCGAGGTCGGCCTGGCTCGCGGGCCCGTCCTCGGCCAGGGTGGCGAGCAGCCGGTAGTGGTAGCCGCGCAGGTCGTGCGCGGCGAAGCCCTCGCTGAGCAGGCGGGCGGCGTGACTGGCGGTCTGGTTGAGCAGCCAGCTCGCGGTGGTGCTGAGCCCGGCGGGTGACTGCGGGGCCGCGTTGTCCATGGGGCGCAGCCTACCAGGAATCGTTGGCGCGACCCACAATTGGGTGTTACGTTGGTCCGACCAACGTTGGTTCGGCCAACGTATCGAAGGAGGCGTCATGTCCACCGTCCCCACCCTCAACGGCCAGGTCATCGGCCAGGCCCACTACGCCACCCGCGCGCTGCTCGAACGGGCCACCGGCCCGCTCGGCCTCAGCTTCGGGCAGGTGGTCGCCCTCAACGCCCTCGCCGCAGGCCCCGTCGAGCGCGCACAGCTCATGCACCGGATCACCAGCACCCTCAAAGTCGACGAACGGGCCGTGCGCGAGGTGACCGACGCCCTCATCGACGCCGACCTCGCCCAGGTCGACGGCCCCGCGCCGCACGTACGGCTCACCGACACCGGTCACGCCATGCAGGCCCGCGTCGCCGAGGCCGTAGCGGGCATCACCGCCAGGCTGTACGGGGACATCCCAGCCCACGAACTCGCCGCCGCGGCCCGGGTGCTCACCCTGGTCACCCAGCGGGCGAACGGCGAACTCGCAGGCGCCGCCTGACCCGACAGCGACTCAGGTGAGCCGGTTCATGGCGGCCCGGATCCTCAGCCAGGACGGGTCGCTCCCGGAGTCCTCGCTGACCACCTCCAGGTCACCCGGCTGCCAGGTCCGCGTCCCGTCGGTGAGGTCGAGCTGGTCCATGTCGACAACCGACGCCTCGGAGGTGGCGGCGAGGAACTCGGTCACCCCGGCCCTGGGGGCCTCGCCCGTGCCGATCCTCCCCGCCGACAGCAGGAGAAGCACGCCGTCGTTGCCCGCGACGACGAGCTCACCCGCGGCGGTGGCCGCCAGCGCCGTCACCGCGGACCCGGGCAGCACATCGTGCTCGGTCATCCGCTTCCCGTCGATCTCCAGCTCGACCACCGCGCCATCGGGTGTCCCGATCCAGAGGACCCCCGGCAACGGACCGGACGCGACGTTGTGGCGGGACCAGGATTCCATCTCGTCCAGCCACTCCTGCGGGTACGGGTACCCCGGACTCGGCTCGCCCAGCGTCATGCTCAGGATGCGTCGTAGCGAGGGGAACTCGAACACCTCCAGCGAGTTGTCGTACGCGTTGCCGCGTACCGCGAAGTGCCGGCCGTCCGAGCTGAAGATCGGCGCCTCGTAGCCGTCGCAGTCCAGGACCAGCGCACGGCGCAACGGCCGCAGCACCGGCCCGGTGTCCTCGGAGAAGAGCACCAGCGTGGCACCTTGGTCGCTCTGGAGGGTGCACACGAGACCGCCCGCCGGATGCGCCACCACCCCGGTGTCCCACTGAGGGCCGATGGAGGTCGTTCCCAGGGCGAGGTCGAGCGCGACAGACCGTTCCCAGCCGTCCTCTCCGCCGGAGGGTGACAACCAGAGCGTCCGACCGTCCGGACTGAACGCCACCTCGCGTTGGTACTCGGTCGGCGCAACGCCGTCGATCGGCGAGGTGCCCGACGGTGTCCAGCGGGCGGTGCTCTCGGCGTCCGCCACCACCAGCAGCGCCTCGCCCGGATGCCAGGCGGCGGAGGGTGTCCGCTTGGACCGCTCATGGCCGATGTCGTCGCCATAGCCGGCCGAACCCGCGCCGACGGTCCCACACTCCCGCAGCTGCCCGTCTCCGTACTCCCAGATCCTGATCGCCGGACGGTCGGCGTCCCAACCGGCCACCAGCGGAAGGCGGGGGTGGCACAGCAGCCGCCGCACCGTCGCTCCAGAGTGGATCCGCGCCAGAATTTCCACCGGCACACCGTACCGGCGAGGCAGACCCATGGTCGTCCCCGACGGGCAGTCCCGGAGTAGGTCCGCGCCCGAACGCCCGGCTTCGGCAACGGCGTCAGAAGTAGTCGAGCAGCTGCGCCGGGCCTCCCGCGCCCAACAGGTCCAGGGCGTCCGGCGCGACGCCGGTGGTGTGCAGCAGGCCCGCCTGCGCGACCGACCGGGCGCGGGCCGCCCCGGCGTACAGCAGCGCGAAACCTCGCACATCCAGCCGCAGCCGCACCTCGGCGTCGACGCGGGTCAGCTCGGCGGCGCCGTCGGCGACGGCCAACCGCCAGGTGCCGGTGTTCCATTCGGCGAGCGGGTCGGTGAGGTGAAAGTCGACGACGCCCCGGGCGTGGGCGGGCCACCCGCGCGCGGCCACCGCGCGGGCGACGTCGACCGGTCGGTGCATCCACAGGTCCCGCTCGTGCTCGCGCGCCGCCTCCAGAGGCAGGACGGTGCTGACGGCGTCGCCGTCGAGCGGGCACAGCCGCAGCGTCGGCGCGACGCTGGCCCAGCTGGCGAGCACCCCGACGAGTTCCCGGGCGGCCTCGGCGGTGACGGCCAGGGCCTCGTCGACGGTGAGCACGGAGTCGGCACCGTAGCCGCGGCCCCGCTGCCAGGTGGCGTAACCGACCAGCTCACCGTCGGCCTCGACGAGGGTGACCCCGTCGCCGGGCAGACCGCGGTCGGCGGCGTCGAACAGCTCACCCCGGCGGGTCAGCATGCCGTTGCGGTGCCGGGCGACGCGCTCGTAGAGGTCGGCGACGGCGGGCAGGTCGGCCGGTGTGCCGGCCCGCACGGTGAGGTGCGACGCGGGCCGGTGCCGGGGCAGCGCGGCGGTGGCCAGGTCGACGGTGCGCAACACCCCGGCGGCCTCCCAACCGCAGGCCCGGTACGGGGCGGCGACGGTCGGATAGAGCGCGCTGATCGCCGCCTGACGGTCGCGGGCGCCGCGCAGCAGCGCGGTGAGCAGGGCGCGCGCCACGCCGCGACCACGGGCCTCGGGGGCCACCGCCACCCCGGCCACGTCGGCGGCCGGCACCGCCCGCCCGGACCACCACTGGTCATGGTGCAGGTCGACGGCCTTGCCCACGAGCCGACCGGCGTCGTCGAACGCCCCGTAACGGGTCAGGCCGGGCACCGGCGTGGACGCGGGCGCTGGGCGCTGCGGGTCGGAGCCGAACGCGAACCGACCCAGCTCCCAGGCGGCCTCAAGGTCGTCGGCGGTGAGTTCGCGTACGTGCACGGGCTCAGGCATCGGCACACCCTAGCGAGGCGAATCCCCACCCACAGCCGATTTACGGCCACCCGGGAACCGTCACGCCACCAGGTCCCCTGCCCCGTCGATCATGGAATTGTGGTGGGTAACAAAGCGTCTGTTAGTAGTCTGAAGCGGGCACCACAACTCCATGATCGACGGGGGCGGCCCGCAGGTCAGTGCTGCGGGATGTTGGCCACGCCGATGCGCTTGCGGAACACCCAGTACGTCCACCCCTGGTAGGCCAGCACGACCGGAGTGAAGATCACCGCAACCCAGGTCATGATCTTCAGGGTGTACGGGGTGGAGGCGGCGTTGGTGGCCGTCAGCGTGCCGGCCGCGTCCAGGGTGGAGGGCAGCACGTTCGGAAACAGCGCCGCGAACAGGGTCGCCACGGCCAGGCCGATCGCCACGGCGGTGCCGGTGAACGCCCAGCCCTCCCGGCGTACCCGGGCGGCGGCCAGACCACCGAGCAGGGCGAGAGCCGCGCCGACGGCGAGCACGACGGCGGCCGCGCTGGAGCGGATGCTCAACGTCCAGGTCAGGAAGCCGACCGCGAGCACGGCGGCGCCCACACCGAGGCGCACGGCGAGCGCGCCCGCGCGCTCGCGGATGTCGCCGGTGGTCTTCAGGGCGATGAACACCGCGCCGTGGGTGAGGAACAGCGCGAGGGTGGTCGCGCCTCCCAGCAGGGCGTACGGGTTGAGCAGGTTCAGCAGGCCGCCGACGTACTCGTGGTCGGCGTCCAGTGGCACGCCGCGCAGGATGTTGGCGAAGGCGACGCCCCACAGGATCGCCGGCAGCAGCGATCCGACCACGATCGCTGCGTCCCACCGACGCTTCCAGGACGCCTCGGGGCGCTTGTGCCGGTACTCGAAGGCGACTCCCCGGGCGATCAGGGCCAGCAGGATCAGCAGCAGCGGCAGGTAGAAGCCGGAGAAGAGGGTGGCGTACCACTCGGGGAACGCGGCGAACATGGCGCCACCGGCGGTGATCAGCCACACCTCGTTGCCGTCCCAGACCGGGCCGATGGTGTTGATCAGGACGCGGCGTTCCCGGTCGTCGCGGCCGAGCACGGGCAGCAGCATGCCGACGCCGAAGTCGAAGCCCTCCAGGATGAAGTACCCGGTGAACAGCACGGCGACGAGGAGAAACCAGATGGTGGTCAGTTCCACGATGGGCTCCGGGATCAGTAGGCGAAGGCGAGCGGGCGCTCGGCGTCGTCGTGGGTGTCGTCGATGGGGTGCTCTTCGCTGACGTCGGGCACGCCGGCCTTGGCGTAACGAAGCAGCAGCTTGACCTCGATCACGGCGAGGGTGGCGTAGATGAGCGTGAAGGCGGTGAACGAGGTGAGCACCTCGGCCATCGAGACGCTGCGCGACACCCCGTTGCGGGTGAGCATCTCGCCGAAGACGATCCACGGCTGACGGCCCATCTCGGCGAAGATCCAACCGAAGGAGTTGGCCAGCAACGGCAGCACCGGCATGGCCAGCCCGGCGCGCAGTAGCCACTTGCTGCTCGGGGTGCGGCCCTTGCGCTGGCTCCAGAGCACCAGCAGGGCGATCGCGCCGGCCGCCATCCCGAAGGCGATCATGAAGCGGAAGCTCCAGTAGGTGACCGGGATGATCGGGGTGTAGCTGCCCGCGCCGTACTGGGTGGCGTACTGGGCCTGCAGGTCGTTGATGCCGTGCACGGTGCCGTTCGGGTCGCCGGTGCCCAGGTACGACAGCAGGTACGGGATCTTGATGGCGAACACCTCGCGGCTGCCGTCCAGGCTGCCGATGGTGAGCACGGAGAACGAGGCGGGGCTCTCGGTGGTGTAGAGGCCCTCGGCGGCGGCCATCTTCATCGGCTGCACGTCGGTCATGATCTTGCCCTGGATGTCGCCGGTGAACAGCACGGCCGCGGAGGCGACCAGGACCACCCAGGAGCCGAACTTGGTGGCGAAGCGGTAGGCGCCGGCGTCGGCGGAGTCGCGGTTGCGGATGACGTGCCACAGGCCGACCGCGACGATCAGCGACCCGGCGACCAGGAACGAGCCGGCCAGGGTGTGCGGGAAGGTGATCAGGGCGACCTTGTTGGTCAGCACGGCCGGGAAGTCGGTCAGCTCGGCGCGACCGGTGTCCGCGTTGATCCGGTAGCCGACCGGGTTCTGCATGAACGAGTTCGCCGCGAGGATGAAGTACGCGCTGAGGTTGGTGCCGATCGCGGCGGCCCAGATGCTGGCCAGGTGTGCCCGCTTGGGCAGCCGGTCCCAGCCGAAGATCCACAGGCCGATGAAGGTGGATTCGAGGAAGAACGCGACGAGCGCCTCGATGGCCAGGGGCGCGCCGAAGACGTCGCCGACGAAGCGGGAGTAGTCGCTCCAGTTCATGCCGAACTGGAACTCCTGCACGATCCCGGTGACCACGCCCATGGCAAAGTTGATCAGGAACAGCTTGCCGTAGAACTTGGTGAGCTTGAGGTAGCGCTCGTTGCCGGTGCGGTGCCACATCGTCTGCAGGATGGCCACCAGCACGGAGAGGCCGATGGTCAGCGGCACGAAGAGAAAGTGGTAGACGGTGGTGACACCGAACTGCCAGCGGGCAACGTCCAACGCGTCCACCTGAAAACCCCCAACCATCCGTACTACGCGACGTAGTAAATACTACCGCTCGTCGTAGAGGATTGGGCAGGGCCGGGCGGCCCGAACGCACCCGGGACCAATGACCCTGATCACCCGACCCGCCCTCGCCGCCCCGCCGGCGCGTGCGACGATGGCGCGCTGATGAACACCGCACACGCCACCTGGCAGCCGCCGCTGATCTGGCGCGCAGCCCTGCTGCTGGCTCGGGGCCTGGTCGGGCTGCTCGCCCGCCTCGAGGTCACCGGCGACGTCCCGGCGCACCTGCGCCGCGGCCCGCTGGTGCTGGCCGCCAACCACATCAGCCCGTTCGACCCGTTGGTGATGGCCGCCGCCTGCCAGGCCCGGGGCATCGCTCCCCGGATCATGGCGACCGCCGGACTGTTCCGCGCCCCGGTGCTCGGCGCCGCCATGCGCCACGCCGGGCACATCCGCGTCGACCGGGGCACCAACGCCGTGCACCGGGCCCTCGACGACGCCGCCACCGCCGCCGCCCGCGGCTCGGTGATCCTCATCTACCCGGAGGGGCGCATCGGTCTGGACCCCGGCCTGTGGCCCGAACGCGGCAAGACCGGCGCCGCCCGCCTCGCGCTGGCCTGCGGCGCTCCGGTCGTCCCGGTCGCCCAGTGGGGCGCTCACGAGGTGCTCCCCTACCAGGCGCCCCGGGGAATGCTGCGCGGCATCGCCCGCTCGCTGTGGCGTCGACCGGTGATCCGGGTGCACTTCGGCACCCCCGTGGCCCTGGGCGAGTCGGCCGCCGCCAACCCCGGCGCGGCCCGCCGCGCGACCGACCGGATCATCGACGCGCTCACCGACACCCTCGCCCCGCTGCGCCCCGACGAGCCGGACCTGCCCCGTCACGTCGACCCCGGCCGGCCCAGCGACCCGAGTCGCGCCCACCGCCGCAACCAGGGATGATGGTGCCTGCCGCACCCAGGGCTGACGAATTGGGCAATTTTCGCAAGATCATCTAATCTGTCTACTGTGAGCAACACTGAGATGGACGTCGAAGACCCGAAGCGCGCCGCAGTCCTTGTGACGGCGGTCGGGGTCTTCGGCCGCTACGGATTCCAGAAGACGTCCATGGAGTCCGTCGCCAGGGCGGCCGGCATTTCCCGACCTGGCCTGTACCTGATGTTCCCCAACAAGGAGCAGTTGTACCGCGCCACCATGCAGGGCGTCCTGGAGCGCGCCCAGCGGGCCATGGAGGTCCACCTCGCCGACCGCTCGCTGAGCTTCGACGCGGGAGTCGTGGCCGCGCTCGACGCGCTGATGGGCCCGTACATCGACACCCCGCTGGCCCGCGACCTCAACGAACTGCTGGAGAACAGCGAACCCCGGTTGGGCTCGATGTTCCACGACTACCAGGAGCGGGCCCGGGCGACGCTGAGCGCCCACATCGCCGCCACCGCCCCGCCCGGCCTGCTGCACGCCGACCTGACCGGACACGACGTGATGGATCTGCTCTTCTCCGCCGCCCTGACCTGGAAATCGACCTCGGCCACCAGGGACGAGTTCCGCGACCGCATCCGGCGCAGCCTTCAGCTGATCCACCGACCCGCCGGCTGACCCGCCGGGCGTCGACCGCATCGCCTCGCGCTGATCGACTCGGCTTCCCGCGAACCCGGACATCCCCGCGCCCCGGACACCCCGCCTTTCAGGAAGCCGAGTCGATCAACACCGAGCCCGGACGGCGGCGCGAGCGGGCGACAGACGCCGGCCGGCCACCCGCCGGCCACCAACCGGGGGCATACTGCGTCGCGTGTTGACCCGATTCGGCTACCTCGACGCGCCGGCGCCGCTGGCGTTCGCCCACCGTGGCGGCGCCGCCGAAGGCGACGAGAACACCACCGAGGCGTTCGCCCGGGCCATCGGGCTGGGCTACCGGTACGTGGAGACCGACGTGCACGCCACCGCGGACGGTGTGGCGGTGATCTTCCACGACCCGACGCTGCGCCGGGTCACCGGTGAGGCGGGACGCATCGCCGACATGAGCTGGGCCGACCTCGCCTCGGTACGCGTCGGCGGCGCCGCCGTCGTACCCCGGCTCGACGAGGTGTTGGGGGCGTGGCCGCAGGTCCGCTTCAACGTCGACGTGAAGGCCGACGGCGGCGTCGAGCCGACGGTCGCGACCGTGAGCAGGGCCGGCGCCGGCGACCGGGTGCTGCTCGCCTCGTTCAGCGACGCCCGGCTGACCCGGCTGCGGGCGCTCACCGAGGGCCGGGTCGCCACCAGCCTCGGCATGCGTGGGGTCGCCCGGCTGCGGCTGGCCTCCCTGCACGGACGCCCACTGCGGCTGCCGCCGTCGGTGGTCGCCGCGCAGGTGCCGCCACACTACGGGCGGGTGCCGGTGGTGAACCGCCGGTTCCTCGACTACTGCCACCGCATCGGCCTGCAGGTGCACGTCTGGACGATCGACGAACCAGCCCAGATGCACGACTTACTGGATCGTGGCGTGGATGGCATCATGACCGATCACGTCGGCGTGCTGCGCGACGTCTACCGCAGCCGCGGCCACTGGGCCGCCTGACCATCGAAGGACCCCGATGGCCGAGACCGTGACCCCCACGGTGGACGACACCCCGCCTCCGGCGAGCACCCGCCGGGAACGCAGGGGCTGGTACATCTACGACTGGGCCAACTCCGCGTTCCAGACCACCGTGATCACCGTGTTCCTCGGCCCGTTCCTGACCACCGTCGCCGAGTTGGCGGCCGGCTGCGAACTCGGCGCGGACTCCTGCGACGGCTCCGTCTACCCACTGGGCATCAAGATCGCCGCCGGGTCCTACTACCCGTACCTGATCTCGCTGTCGGTGTTCCTCACCGTGTTCGTGCTGCCGGTCATCGGGGCGATCGCCGACCGCTCGGCACACAAGAAGCGGCTGCTCGGCGGCGCCGCGTTCACCGGCGCCGGCGCCACCATCGCGATGGCCTTCGTCACCGGTGACCGCTACCTGCTCGGCGGGGCGCTCTTCCTGGTCGCCAACATCTCCTTCGGCGCGGCGATCGTGGTCTACAACTCGTTCCTGCCGCAGCTCGGCGGCCCCGACGAACGCGACGGCATCTCCAGTCGCGGCTGGGCGCTGGGCTACCTCGGCGGCGGTCTGCTGCTGGCCCTCAACCTCGTCGCGATCACAGTCCTCGACGAGGGCGACAACCCGCAACGCACCCTGGACCTGGCTCGCTGGTCGATCGTGTCCGCCGGAGTGTGGTGGGCGTTGTTCACGCTGGTGCCGCTGCGCTGGCTGCGCGAACGCCCCAGCGTCGCGGCCCTGGCCAGTGGCGGCAACGTGCTCACCGACGGGTTCCGGCAACTCGCCCGCACCATGCGCGAGGTCAAGGCGTACCCGTTGACGCTGTACTTCCTGCTGGCTTTCCTGGTCTACAACGACGGCATCCAGACCGTCATCACCCTGGCCAGCCAGTACGGCACCGAGGAGTTGCGGCTGGAGCAGAGCACCCTGATCATCACGATCCTGCTGGTGCAGTTCCTCGCCTTCGGCGGCGCGTTGAGCCTGGGCGCGCTGGCCAAGCGGATCGGCGCCTGGAAGACCGTGCTGCTCAGCCTGGTGCTCTGGACCGGTGTGATCATCGCCGCGTTCCGGCTGCCCGCCGAGGCGCCGGTGCCGTTCATGGTCCTCGGCGCGGCCATCGGCCTGGTTCTCGGTGGCAGCCAGGCGCTGAGCCGGTCGCTGTTCAGCCAGCTCATTCCGGCCGGCAAGGAAGGCGAGTACTACGGCTTCTACGAGATCAGCGACAAGGGCACCAGTTGGCTCGGCCCGCTCGCCTTCGGCCTGGTGTTCCAGCTCACCTCCTCGTACCGGGTGGGCCTGGTCTCACTGCTGATCTTCTTCGTGGTCGGGTTCCTGCTCCTTGCCGCCGTGCCGATCCGCCGTGCCATCGTGGCCGCGGGCAACACCCCACCCCGGGTGCTCTGAGCACGGGTCCCGCGCCCAACCGATCCGGGCCGGTCAATGGGCTAGGCTGCCCGACCGTGACCGACGACGCCGCCACCGCCCCGACCTGCCTGGCCCACCCGTTCCCCGGCCAGCCACACGCTCCGGCCGGGTGCGCGGCCGCGCGCGGGCTCGACGGGCGTCCGGTGCACGCGGCGGCGTTGAAGTTCTTCTGGGGGCCGATGGACTGCGGCAAGTCCACGATGGCGTTGCAGATGAACTACAACCACGCCCGGCAGGGCCGGCGCGGGCTGGTCACCACCCGCATCGATCGGTCGCTGGGACCGCAGGTCACCACCCGCATCGGCCTGGCCCACGAGGCCATCGAGGTCACCGACGACCTGGACCTGCGGGCCCTCGTGCGCGGCCGGTGGGCCGACGGGGTACGCGTCGACTACCTGATCTGCGACGAAGCGTGCTTCTACACCGTCGAGCACGTCGAGCAAATGGCCGAGCTGGTGGACAGCTACGACGTCGACGTGTTCGCGTTCGGCCTGGCCACCGACTTCCGGTCGCGGCTGTTCCCCGCCGCGCAACGCCTGTTCGAGCTGGCCGACGAAGTGGCCCGCATCCAGGTCGAGGTGCTCTGCTGGTGCGGCCGCGAAGGGTTGCTCAACGCCCGGGTCGTCGACGGGCGGGTCGTCCGTGAGGGCGCCCAGGTCGTCATCGGCGACACCGTCGACACCGCCGACGTGCGCTACCAGGTGCTCTGCCGCCGGCACTACCGCAGCGGCGACCTCGGCCCCCGCGACTGAACGGCCCGCCGCGCCGACACACGGTCGGCGACGATCACCCCGACCGTGATCAGCAGCGCCACACCGGCGGCCAACGCGACCGGCGCCCGCAACGCCACCGCCGCCGGGGACAGCGCGAGCAGCAGCAGCGTCGCCGCGACCCGGGCGACCACCCCAGCCTCGCCGAGCGCCAACTCGTACGCGGCGTGCCCGGCCAGAAACAACGCGGGACCGCCCAGGACGACCAGCGCGCTCGCCCAGCCGACCGGTTCCCCGGGGTCGTGCAGCAGCCGCTCGTCACCGACGGCCGTGACGACGATGCCGCCCACCATCACCGGGTGCAGATAGTTGAACACCAGCCGGGAGAGCCGCCCGGCCCGGTCACCCGCGGTCGCCAACGCCGCCGTGCTGGCCCGCGCCCGGTCGAAGTACACCCACCACAGGGCCACCGAACCGGCGAACGCGAGGAGGAACGCGGCGATGGTCACCCGGTCCAACCGCTGTGTCAGCGTCCCACCGGTGATCAGGATCGACTCTCCCAGCGCGATGAGGATGAACGCCTGACAACGTTCGGCCAGGTGCCCGCCCTCCACCCGCCAGTGCTCCGGCCTGCTGCGGCCCATCCCGGGCACCGGAAACCCGGCCGCCAGCCCGACCGAGTCGACGACGATCACCGCGATCCAGATCAGCTCCCGGGCCGGGGCGTCCACCAGCCCGCCGACGACCGCCAGGGCCCCGGTACCGGTGATCCAGACGAAACACTGCCGGAAACTGTCACCGAGCCAGGGTTCGCCCCGGATCGCCCACAGGGAGA
The DNA here is from genome assembly GCF_040302185.1 of Micromonospora sp. NPDC127501. Classification (NCBI taxonomy): domain Bacteria; kingdom Bacillati; phylum Actinomycetota; class Actinomycetes; order Micromonosporales; family Micromonosporaceae; genus Micromonospora; species Micromonospora sp. NPDC127501. The sequence goes on from NZ_JBEORJ010000015.1 coordinate 66,766, forward strand.
AGGCCGTGCGACCCACCTGCACCGCCGCGTACGCCAGGGCGAAGAGCAGACCGTTGTCGCCGAAGGCGGTGGGCAGCGCGGCGGCGAGCAGCAGACTGCCGAGCGTCACCACCAGCAGTGTGGCCCGCACGGGTGTCCGGTCCGGGTGCAGCCAGTTGCCCGCCCACACCGTGTAGATCCAGACCAGCCAGATCAGGCTCAGCAGCACCGCTGTCCGCCCGACACCCTGCCAGCTCAGGTTCTCGGCCAGGTAGTGCGACAGTTGGGTGATCGTGAAGACGTAGACCAGGTCGAAGAAGAGCTCGGTGGAGGTGGTCCGCTCCACGCCACGGCGCGGGCGCAGCAACTGCGGATGACGTGGACCGCGTCCTGGCGACGCTCCGCTCACCGTGCAACCACCGGTGACCGGAACCGGTCGGTCAGGATCACGGCGACCGTCACCGCCAACGCCACCGCGGCGCACACCGCGACGGGTGCCCCCAGCACCACACCGACCGGCATCAACGCCAGCAGGACCACCACCGCCGTGACCCGGCTGGTCGGCAGGGCCCGCCACAGCAGCGCCTTGTAGGCGGCGTGCCCGGCCAGGAACAGCGCGGGACCACCCAGGATGAGCAGCACGTCGACCGTGGTGGCCGGCACGCCCGGCTCCCGCAGCAACCGTTCGTCGGCCGCCGACGTGACGACGACACCGGCGACGATCACCGGGTGCAGGAAGTTGAACGCGACCCGGCTCAACGCGCCGGTGCGCTCTCCGGCCTGGGCGATGACCTCCGTGGCGGCCTGGGCCGAGCGGGCGAAGTACACCCACCACAGCGCCACCGAACCGCCGAACGCCAGCAGGAACGCCCCAGACGTCACCAGGTCCACGTGCGACGTGAGGGCGCTGCCGGTGACCAGGATCGACTCCCCCAGCGCGATCAGGACGAACGCCGCGCACCGTTCGGCCAGGTGCCCACCCTCCACCATCCACCGCTCGGGTCGGCTACGTCCCCGTCGCGGCAGCGGATAGCCGATCGAGAGGCCGACCACCTCGATCACGATCACCGCTGCCCACACCGCGTCCCGGGCGGCCCCGCCGACCAGGCCACCGACGACCACGAGGACCGATGTCCCGGCGATCCACGGCAGCGACTGCTGAAATCCGGCCACCAACCACGGACTGCCCTGCACCGCCCACAACGAGAACAGGGTGCGACCCACCTGCACGATCACGTAGACCAGCGCGAAGAGCAGCCCGGTCGAGCCGAACGCCTGCGGGATCGCCGCCGACAACAGCAGGCTGCCCAGCCCCACCCCGATCAGCATCGTCCGCACCGGTCCCTGGTCCGGTTGCAGCCAGTTGGTCAGCCAGGTGGTGTAGACCCAGACGAGCCACACCAGCGCCAGCAACAGGCCGGTACGCCCGGCGCCCCGCCAGTCCGGGTGTGCGATCAGGTAGTGCGACAACTGGGTGATGGTGAAGATGAAGACCAGGTCGAAGAAGAGCTCCGTCGACGTGGTCGGCTGCACCCCCTCACGTGGTCGCAGCAACTGTGGGCGTACCGGGGCGGCGACCGGGGGCTCAGAAGGGGTCACCGCACACCCGCCAGTTCCCGTCCTCACGGACCACCGGCAGGCGACGTTCTTCGCTGATTCCGCCGTCGCGGGTCACCTTCACGGTCACCGTGCCGTGCGGTCGTCCGCTGCGGGTGGCGACCGACACGTCGGTGATCTCGTAGTCGGTGACCATCGGTGGTGTCCGCACCCAACTGGTGAAGCCGATCGCGCTCCACCGGCTGCGCGCGTCCTCGCAGAGCCGCTCGTACGCCCGGTCACTGTCGCCCAGGGCCACCTCGCTGAGAAAACCGTCGGCGGTCTCCCGGATCGGGCCGGCGGCCTGCCGGACGGTCTGCAGGTTCCAGGCGCCCAACCCGGCCACCCCCACGCAGCACAACGCCACGCCGAACCCGGCGAACGCCAACCCGGTGCGCATCGGGCGGCGACGCCGGGCCGGTCGGCTCCACGACTGGCCCGCACCCACGACTACCGACCGTAGAGAAGACGCTCACGCTGACGGGCGACAAGCCGGAAACTGGGTGCGCCCGATGCGCGGGTGTGCCCTGTTCGCGGCGGCCCTACATCGTCTACCGTCGGCGCACACCCCCGAGCAGTGCCAGGAGCCGATCGATGAGCCGCTTCGTGCAGCCGGTACCACCCCCCGTCGACCCGTACGCCGACGATGGCCTGCTGCGGTCCTGGCTGGAGCGTCACCTCGGCCCGGGCGGGCACGCCGCCGCGAAGGGCCGTCTCGCGGACCTGGCCGCCGACGTCACCGGGCCGCTGCGCGCGGCGCACGCCGACGCGGAGGCCCACCCGCCGACGCTGGTCCGCTACGACCCGTGGGGTGCCCGGATCGACCGCATCGACACCTCCGCCGGTTGGCAGGCGCAGCGCGCCGCCGCCGCCCGACACGCCGTGGTGGCGCTGCCCTACCTGCCGGACGCCCGGGGCACCTGGGGTGCCGCCGCGCGGGTCGTTCAGCACGCCCTGCTGCACCTGTACGGGCCGGAGTCGGCGACGTTCTCCTGCCCGGTGGCGATGGCCGACGGGGCGGCGGCACTGCTCAGCATGCCCGACGTCGACGCCTCGGTCCGCGACGCGTGGCTGCCCCGGCTGATCTCCACGGACCCGACCACGGCGATCACCAGTGGGCAGTGGATGACAGAGTCGCAGGGCGGCTCCGATCTGGGCCGCTCCAGCACGCTCGGTCGACCCGCGGCAGACGGTTCGTGGCGGCTGACCGGGGAGAAGTGGTTCTGCTCCGCTGCCGACGCGGCGATGGCGGTGGCGCTGGCCCGGCCGGAGGGCGCCGGGCGGGGCAGTCGGGTGCTCGCCCCGTTCCTCGTTCCCCGGTACGCGGTCGACTCACCGCTGGCCGACGGCGCGGCGCCGGGTGCACCCGCACCGGGTGTCACGGTGCACCGGCTCAAGGACAAGCTCGGCACCCGGGCGCTGCCCACCGCCGAGATCGGCCTGCGCGACGCGTACGCCCTCCCGCTGGGTGACCCGGCGGTGCCCGGTCTGGTTCGGGCGATGACCCTGGTCGTGGTGACCCGGGTGCACAACGCCGCGGCGGCGGCCGGTGGGATGCGACGGGGTCTCGCCTACGCCCGCGCGTACGCCGAGGTGCGGCACGTCGCCGGTGGCCCGCTGGTGTCCTCGCCCCTGCACCGGGCCACCCTGGGCACCCTCGCGGTCGACGCGGCGGGCGCGTTCGCCCTTGCTGGGCACGCCTTCGCCCTGCTCGGGCGGGTCGAGGTCGGCGCCGACCCGGAGGCCGCTGCCGAGCTGCGCATCGTGGCGCCGTTGGCGAAGCTGGCCACCGGACGGCTCGCCGTCAGCTCCGCCAGCGAGTACGTGGAGAGCTTCGGCGGTGCCGGCTACGTGGAGGACACCGGCGTGCCCCGGCTGCTGCGCGACGCCCAGGTGCTGCCGATCTGGGAGGGCACCACCAATGTGCTGGCCCTGGACGTGCTGCGCGCGCTGACCCGCGAGGACGCCGGTGCGCCGCTGCTGAGCCGGCTGGCCGCCGCCGCCGACCTGGCCCGGCCGCTGTCGCCGGTGCTGGCCGACACCCTGGCCACCACCGCCGCGCAGTTGGCGGAGACCATCACCGCGGTGACGGTCGACCCGGGTGCGTCGGCGGTGCTCGCGGGCGCCCGCGGTCTGGCGTTGCGCCTGGCGTACGCGCTGACCACCGCGTTGCTCGTCGAGCACGCCGCGTGGGGCGACGAGCAGGCGGAGTTGGCCGCCCGACTGTGGGCGCGCCGCTGGCTGCGGCACGAGGAGATCGCCGAGGACGCCCACCACCACCTCGACCTGCTCTGCTGACCGGCCGGCGCGAGCGGACGGGTGGGCGCCCATGTCGGTGCTGATCGAGCTGGGTGACGACCGGGGCGCACCCTTGGAGGAACGCCGGCCACCGCCGCAGGTGTCCCGCCGGTGGCGGGTGGCGGCGCTGGTGGCGGCCTGTGTCCTGCTCGGCGGTGCCACCCCAGCCGCGCGCCTGACGCCTCAGCCCGGGCCGGCGGTGCCCGCCCGGGCGACCGTGCTCGGCGCGGGGCCGCTGCTGCTGGTCGTCGACCCCGAGCCGAACCCGCCGACGCTGAGCGCCTACGACTCGGCCGCACCGGACGGCCCGCCGCGGTGGCGGGTCACCGTGCCGCCCGCCGCCGGGTGGTTCGCCGAGGTCGCCGGTGACCTGTTACTGCTGGTCGAGCGCGACCAGGCGCTCGGGGCACGGGTCACCACCGCGCGGTCGTTGCGGACCGGCCAGCCGGTGTGGCGGCGACCCGAGCGGGTGTACGCGGCCGGGAACGAGGCGGTCGCGGTGAGCGAGGTGCGCAGCGCCTCCGAACCGGGTCGGCGGGTCGAGGGCACGGTGCACGGCGTCGACCCGGCCACCGGCGCGACCCGGTGGTCGGTCCCGCTGCCTTCCACGGCGGTGCTGCGGGCGCTGCCCGGGCGGGTGCTGCTGGTACAGGATGACGGGTTGGTCCGGCTGCTCGACGCCCGTGACGGCACCGAACGCGGGCGGGGACAGCTTCCGCCGGCCGACTACGGCCCGGACAATCCCCAGGTCGCCGGCGCGCACCTGGTGCTGCGCCACCCGAGCGGCGCCGCGATGGCGCTGACCGGCTACGACCTACCCGGGCTGGCGCGACGCTGGCAGGTGCCGGTGCAGCCGGGCGAGCTGATCCTGCGGCCCTGCCAGGGTCTGATCTGCGGGCAGGACGAGCAGGGACGCTGGGCGATCGACCCGGGCAGCGGGGTGCGGGCGTGGACGTGGCCGGCCGGGGCGCGCTGGCGGACGGTGGCTGGCCCACGGGTCGCTGCGGAACCCTTGGTGGTGCTGGGAATGGCGGCGGACGGAAGGCGCCCCCTGGTCGCGACGATGGGACGCGACGGCCATCGGGTGTCCGCAGTGCTCCCGGCGGGTGTGACCGACTGCCGCCGGGTCGGCGCCGGGTTGATCTGCCGCGACGGCACGGCCCGCGTGACGTTCTGGCCAATCGAGGGCCCGTGACGCCGGGTCAGCGCAGGGGGCCTCGGGCAACGGCCGCGCGCATCGTCGCCGGGTCGTCGGCCGGGACGAACTCCAGCCACCAGGTGGCCCCGGCGGCGGCCAGCTCACCGAGGTAGGCCCGTTCGGTGCGCTCGTCGGAACGGCGCCGCCGGCCGCCGACCGCCACGTCGAACGGCTGACCGTCGGCGCGCGTCGCTGGCAGGGCGTTCGCCAGGTCGTGTACCTCGTCGGGGGTGAAGTCGGACCACCCGTCGGTGTCGGTGAGCTTGTACGGCACGATGCCGTCGGCGCGGGCGGCCCGGCGGCGCACCGCCCCGGCCTGGGTGCTCCCACCGACCCAGACCGGCACCCGCGGCGACTGCACCGGTGCCGGCCGCAGCGACACCCCGTCGGCGCGGTAGTGGGTGCCCTGGTGGCTGACCCGGCCACCGCTGAGCAGCCCCGTCAGCAGGTCGAGACCCTCGTCGAGCATCGCGGCCCGCACGGACACCTCGGTCTGCTCGCCGAAGGCGGCCAGGCCCCGATCGCCGGGGTCGCCGACACCGACCGCCACGGTGGCCCGGCCCGCGCTGAGGTGGTCGAGGGTGAGGACCTCCCGTGCCAACTTCGCCGGGCGACGCCGGGGCAGCGCGGTGACCGTGGTGCCCAGCCGCACCCGGTCGGTGCGCCCGGCGATCGCGGCGAGGACCAGCCACGGGTCGTAGGTGAACGGCTCGTCGCCGGAATAGTGGATCAGATAGTCCTCCAGGAACACGCCGTCCCAGTCGGCGCGTTCGGCCAGCTCACCCAGCTCGACCAGGGTGGACACCGCGACCGAGGCCCCGCCGCAGGAAATCTCCAGACCATGTCTCATCCGTCGACCGTAGGGCCGGGGCCCGACACCGGGCCGCAGCGAGTGTCGCGGGGCCGGAGTTGTCGGGCCCCGGCGGCATACTGCCGGCGTGACGACTTCTGCCGACCTCGCAATGGTCAACCTCGACAGTTCCGATCCCGCCGGCCACGCCGCGTTCTACCACGAGGCGCTGGGCTGGGAGGTCACCCACAGCCAACCGGAGTACGCGATGATCAGCTCCGGTGGCGTCTCCATCGGCTTCGGGCTGGTCGAGGGCTACCGACCGCCCTCCTGGCCGGACCAGACCGGCGACAAGCGCTACCACCTGGATCTCTACGTCGACGACCTGGCGGCGGCGGAGGAGAAGTTCGTCGCCGCGGGTGCGTCGAAGCCGGCCTTCCAGCCCGGCGGCGAGCGGTGGGTGGTGCTTCTCGACCCGATCGGGCAGCCGTTCTGCATCTGCCCCCGCCCACAGAGCTGAGACGGCCCGGCGCGACGACAGAAGGAGTCAGCATGGCCATCACCCTCGTCAATCCGGACGGGCTACCGAAGCCGGACGTCTACCGTCAGTTGTCGATCGCGACCGGGTCCAAGCTGGTCTTCCTCGCCGGTCAGGTGGCCCGCGACGTGGAAGGGCGCAAGGTCGGCGAGGGAGACCTCGCCGCCCAGGTCGAGCAGTGCTATCTCAACATTGGCACCGCCCTGGCCGAGATCGGTGGGTCCTTCGGCGACGTGGCGAAACTGACCATCTACGTCGTCGACTGGTCGCCCGACAAGATGCCCCTGTTGGGCGAAGGCGTCGCTCGGGCGGGTGCGAAGCTGGGAGTTGACCTGGTCAAGCCCATCACGCTGCTGGGTGTCAGTGCTCTGGGCGAGCCGGATCTCCTCGTCGAGGTCGAAGCCACCGCGGTTCTCGACTGACAACAACCCGACCTCGGGCTGTAGCAGTCAGCCGCGACGACGCGACCGGGCCGCCCACACCGCGTAGGCCGGGTCGCGGTCGAGGTTGTGCCGGTCCCGGTCGTAGCGGCGGGTGGTGCGCGGGTCGGCGTGCCCCATGGCGTCCTGCACGTCCTCCAACGGCACGCCCTCGGAGCGGGCCGTGGTGGCGAAGGCGTGTCGCAGTGAGTGTGGGGACAGCTTCGCCCAGGCCGGGATGCCGGCGGCGCGGGCGAGCCGACGGACCATCCGGAACACCGAGTGCCGGTCCAGCCGGGCACCGCTGGCGGTGACCAGCAGCGGGCCGGTGAGCTGCGGCACCGGCACGCCGGTGGTGGCGGCCCGCTGGGCCAGGTAGGCGTCCACGGCGTGCCCGGTGCCGGGGGTGAGGGCGCGACGACGTTGTTTGCCGCCCTTGCCGACGAAACGCACGCTGCGGTGGCCGCGTTCGGTGCCGAGGTCGGTCAGGTCCAGCGAGATCAGCTCCCCGACCCGCAGACCCAGGTCGGCGAGGAGCGCGAGCGCCGCCCGGTTGCGTACGGCGGTCGCGCCGGTGTCCGCGTCGGCCGCGCTGAGCAGGGCGTCCACCTCCTCGGGTGTGAGCCCGACGGTGGCGGAGTGGTCCCGGTCGACGCGGGGGCGGTCGGCGCCGGAGACCGGGTTGGCCGGCACAGCGCCCAGTTTGACCAGGAAGTCGTACCAGCTGGACAGTGCCGAGAGTCGGCGCGCGACGGTCGCCGGGGTCAGTGGGCGGCCGCTGCGGGCGTCGACGCTGCTCTCCAGCGCGCGGGCGTACTCGTTGACGTGCAGGAACGTGGCCCGCAGCGGGTCCAGGTCGTGACCGGAGCACCAGCGGAGCCAACCGGTGACGTCACGTCGGTAGGCGTCGCGGGTGTGCTCGGACAGCCGCCGGTTGCGCAGCCACGCCTCGGTGACCTCGACCGGCCCGCTCGGCAGCGCCGGTGGCGCGGACGGGTGGGCGAGCACCGGAGCGTCGGAGAACACCATGTGAAAAAGGCTCTCAGCCTCGGGTGGGATCGGCGTGCAGGCGCGCCGGTCCCACCCGTCACCGTGTCGGATCAGGCGTTGATCTCTCGGCGGGAGCCGCCGTTGGCCTGGACGGTCACCCGGCGGGGCTTGGCGCGCTCGGCGACCGGGATGCGCAGCGTCAGCACCCCGTTCTCGTAGCCGGCTTCCAGCTTGTCGGTGTCCAGCGTGTCGCCGAGGAACAGCCGCCGGGTGAAGGTGCCCATCGGGCGTTCGGCGGCGACCAGTTCGACGCCGTCGCCGGTGGGCCGGCGACGCTCGGCGCGGACGGTGAGCACGTTGCGCTCGACGGTGCAGTCGATGCTGTCCGGATCGACGCCGGGCAGGTCGAACGCCGCGTAGAAGTGGTCGCCGTCGCGGTAGGCGTCCAGGTGCATCGTCGCGGGACGGGCCGCCGTACCGAAGAACTGCTCGGCGAGCCGGTCGATCTCGCGGAACGGGTCGGTACGCATCAACATCGTCATGCCTCCTCGGTTCTCCTGGCCGAAGGTGATGAGTTGAGCCGGGGTGACTCAACTTCCTCTTCTTATTTAGCGCGTCCGCGCGCCGACGTCAACTGCTCCGGACAACCGCTTTTCAAACCAGTGTTCGGCGTAGGGGCCCCGCGAGTACGCCGGGATCTCGGCGTAGCCGTGCCGCGCGTACAGGGCTCGGGCCTCGACCAGGTCGTGCCGGGTGTCGAGCCGGATCCGGTCCGCCCCGGTCGCGCGGGCCTGCTCCTCGACGGCGGTCAGCAACGCGGCGCCCCCGCCGGCGCCGCGGTGCTCGGGGCGAATGAACACCCGGGTCAGCTCGGCCCAGCCGGGTTGCCAGCGCAGCCCGGCGCAGCCGGCCAGGTCGGTGCCGTGGTGGGCGAGCAGGAGCAGCCCGCTCGGCGCGGTCAGGTCGTCGCTGGGCAACTCGGTCAGCGCCGCGTCGACCTCGCCGGGAAGGGCCGGGCGACGGTGGTAGCGCACCACCATTTCGGTCATGTACTCGCGCAGCAGCAGCAACGCGTCGGGGTGGTCGGGCCGGCTGGTAATGGTCGTCCAGGTGGGCCGGGCGGCAATGGTCACCTGTTGATCATCACCGCCCGGTCAACGGTTTTATCCGGTCGCCCCGGTTGGCGTGCCCGGTGGCGCGGGCTCGCCGACCCGTAGCAGCGGCCAGTCGGCCAGGTCCCGCAGCAGCTGCCGGTCGTGGGTGGCGACGACGACGGCGGCGCTCGTGGCGCGGATCGCGGCGGTCAGTTCGTCGGCCAGGGTCGACGACAGGTGGTTGGTCGGCTCGTCGAGCAGGATCAGCGTGGGCCGCCCGGCCAGCACCAGCGCCAGGTCGAGGCGGCGCTGCTGCCCCTGCGACATCCGCCCGACGGGCGTACGCGTCGCGGCGGAATCCAGCAGCCCGAGCGATCCGAGCGGCACGGTCTCGGCCGCGGGCAGCACTCCACGCGACACCAGCCGTCCCACCCGGCGGGCGTACACCTCGTCGGCGGTGAGGTCGGGGGCCTGCCCGGCGGTCTCCTGGGTGAGCCGGGCGACCCGCGCCTCCTTCGCCGTCCAGGCGTACCCGTCGGTGGGTTCGAGCGCTCCGGCGAGCACCGCGAGCAGTGTGGACTTCCCGACGCCGTTGGGCCCGGTGACGAGCAGCCGATCACCGCCGTCGATGGTGAGGTCGACCGGACCAGCGAGCCGCCCGTCGACGGCGACGCCCTGTGCGCGTACCTGCGGTGCGCCCAGCCGTACGCCAAGGTCCGGCAACCGCAGCGTCGGCGGTGGTTTCGGTACGTCGATCCGGTGTGCCTGGAGCGCGTCCTGCTGCCGGTTCAGGGCCTGCACGACGCCCGGCGCGCGGGACTGGCGCTGGTGCTTGCCGGTCCCCTTGTCCGGCCGCCAGCCGGTGGAGAGCCGGTCGCGGGCCTTCGACACCGCGTCCTGGAGTCGTCGACGCTCGGCCTGCTGCTGCTCGTACTCCTGCTCCCAGTGCTCCCGCTCGCGGCGCCGCGCGTCCTGCCAGGCGTCGTAACCGCCGGCGTGGAGCCGCGCCTTCGCGTCATGGGTGGGGTCGAGGTCGAGGAACCGGTCCGCGACGTCGCGCAGCAGCGCCCGGTCGTGGCTGACGATCGCGAGACCGCCGTCGTGCTCGCGGAGCCGGCGGGTCAGGAAGTCCAGGCCGTCGGCGTCGAGGTGGTTCGTCGGCTCGTCGAGCAGCAGTACGTCGTGGCGCGCGCCGAGCAGGCACGCCAGCCGCACCCGGTAGCGCTGCCCCACCGACAACGTCGCCAGGGGACGCTCGCGGTCGGTGCAGGCGCCGAGGGCCTCCAGTGCCACGTCGACGCGGCGTTCGGCGTCCCACGCGTCGAGCCGGGTGGCCGCGTCGAGCGCGGCGGCGTAGCGGTCCTCGGCGCTCGGATCGCCTTCGGTCAGGGCGAGGGTCGCCTCGTCCAGCGCGGCGAGGGCGGTGAGCGACGCGGCCAGCGCCTCGGACGTCAGGGTGCCGACCGTCTCGCCGTCGCGGGCGGGCAGCTCCTGGCGGGCCAGGCCGATCGTGCCGGCCCGCTGCACGGTGCCGTGGTCCGGCGTGATCAGCCCGGCGAGGACGTGCAGCAGCGTCGTCTTGCCGCGACCGTTCTCGCCGACGACCGCCACCCGCGAACGGGCGGAGACGGTGACCGAGACATCGGTCAGGACGCGACGGGACCCGCGGGTCACGGTGATGTTCGTGGCGCGCACGTGCGCGCTGCCGCCGGCCTCGGCCGGCAGGGAGATGACTTCGGGGTTCAACGGTGCTCCGCAGCTCGCGATGGAGCCGGGCAGCAGCCAACGGCCGCCCGGCGGGAACCGGGACGGCGAGCGCGAATTCAGCAGAACGAAGGGCGCCGCCGTCAGCGGGCGGAGCGGACCTTCTGCGACCAGATACCTCGTGCCATGGCGGCGATGGTAGCAACCTCGGCGCATCGACTCCCGAGGGTTTCGCCCACCCCGTGGTCAGCGCGACACGAGGTGGGCGGGGGGAATACCAGTCGTCTACCGGCGGGGGCGGGGCAGCAGGGCGATCAACGCGACCGCCACGGCCACGTGTGTCGCGCCGAGGGCGAGCTTGGCCCCGCCGGTGGCCTCGACGCTGAGCACGGGGACGAAGGACAGCACCGTCACGACGATGGCCAGCGAGATCCAGACCGGTCGGGCGACCCGGGTGGCGAACCGCTCCAGCAGCGCCAGCGCCGCCCAGCCGAGCAGGGCGGCCACCAGGGCGATCATGACGATCGCGCCGGCCCCGATGACAGTGGCGGGCTGGCCCGGGCTCTCGACGGTGTAGTCGACTCCGGCCAACGCGCCGATCGCCCAGATGGCCAGGGGAGCCACGACGGCGGCGGCGACGCCGAGGGCACGGCGGCGCAGTGGTGAGGGGGCGGGGGTCGTGACGGCGGTAGCACTCATGACGGCTCCTCGTTCAGGGGAAGTGAACGAGTACGACCGTAACAGATAGTCTTGTTCGGAACTATCTCTCTCGGAACTAACAGCCGGAACGGGCCCCCGGCGCGTACGGGGAGGTGTTGGCCAACGGTCCGCCCACCAGCGCCAGGAGGGCCCGCAGGAACACCTCCCGGTCCTGCTCGGGCAGGGTTTCCAGCAGGTCGTCCTGGATGCGCCGGACAACCTGCTGCGCCTGCCGCAGCACCTGCTCCCCGGCCGGCGTCACAGCGACCATCCGGGCCCGCCGGTCCGTGGGCACCGGACGGCGTTCGGCCAGCCCGGCCCGTTCCAACTGATCGAGCGTCACGACCATCGTGGTCTTGTCCACACCACACCGCTCGCCGATCTCCCGCTGGGTCAGCTCACCGGTGTGGGCCTGCGCCAGCACGTAGTGCGCCCGCGGCGAGATGCCCAACTCGGCCAGGCCGGCGGCGTGCTCGGTCTGCAACGCGTGACTCGCCCAGGAGAGCAGGAACAACAGGTCCGGCGGGCCATCCGAGGGCGTGCACGAGGTCATGCGCCGAGGCTAGCAAGATCCTCCGCAACCAGACGGTTCGCGCAGCCGACGTTCAGAGCCGCTGGTAGATGCCGTGCTCGCGGGTGAGCAACCGCTCGTCGATCAGATACCGGCGCAGCGTCGCGTGATCCGACCCGCCTGCGGCGCACCACGGCTTGAGCGCGTCGTCGACGGCCCGCTCCGGATAGCGGGTGCCCGGCTCGAACGACTGCTCGGCGATGTGCGCCAGCAGCACCCGCCGTCGACCCCGCTGTGCCGGAAGACCCACCAGGACGCCGGCCCGCAGGAAGGTCCGCAGCACCGGGTCGACGCCGGGTTCGGGGTCGTCGGCCGGACGGCTGTCACGCGCGGTGGCCCGCAGCGACGCCTCGTCGGCGGCGAGCGCGCCGTCCGCGCCGGTGACGAGGCCCGCGTCGGTGAGTCGGCGGACCCCGGTGAGCACCGCCCGCGCCGGCAGGCCGGTCCGCTCGGCGACCTCGGTCGCGCTGGTCGCACCCAGCACGACCGCCGCGAAGATTCGTCGCCGTCCGTCGTCGGCCAGGGCCCCGGCCAGCACATGCGCAGTCACGCCGGTCACCCTTGCATCAGCGGTACGCGGGCCGCCAGGCGATTTTCGGCCCCGCTCAGTCGGTCTGCGGCGTGCTCTGCGGCTGTTCGGCGACGAGCAGCACCCGGCGCAGCAGGTCGGAAAGGTGTCGCCGCTCGGTCGCGGTGAGCGCGCCGAGCAGGCGGTGCTCCTCGGCGCCCTGGACCTCCATCGCCCCGCGCCACGCGGCCTGACCCGCCTCGGTGAGTTCCACGTCGACGCGTCGACGGTCGACTGTCGACGGAATCCGGTGTACGAAGCCCCGCCGCAGCAGCGCGTCGACCCGCGCGGTGATCGAGGCGGGGGCCATCGTGAGGTCCGCGGCGAGGTCCGAGGGTGCGGCCCGGCCGCCGCGGCCGGCCAGGGCGTGCAGGGTGTCGTACTCGTGCGCCGGCAGGTCGAGGTCGACCAGGACCCGCTCCTTGACGGCCCGCAGATGCCGGGTCAGTCGGATCATTCTGGTCACCGCCCCCTCGACGTCCGCGTCGAGGTCGGGAACCACTGGCAGCCAACGCTCGATGTGCCGGTCGACGGCGTCCGGAGTGGTCGTCACCAGGCCAGCTTACCTCAGCGCCAAAATATTCGTTGACGAAATATTCGACGTCGAATTACATTGCGGTTATGGCTCACCCACTGCGCAACCACTCCTTCCGGCTGCTGTTCCTGGGTCGCACCGTCTCCGCCATCGGCGACGCGGTGGTGCCCGCCGCGCTGGCGCTGGCCGTACTGCGGGCCACCGGCTCCACCAGCGCGCTGGCCGTCGTCCTCGCCGCGGCGGTCGTCCCCCGGCTGGTCTTCCTGCCGTTCGGCGGTGTGGTTGCCGACCGGTTCGATGCCCGCCGGGTCGCCCTCCTGGCCGACCTGGTCCGCTGCGCGACGCAACTCGCCGTCGGCGTGGAACTGCTCGGCGGCGACCCGTCACTCACCACAGTGGTCGTGGCATCCGCGCTCGGCGGCACCGCCTCGGCGTTCGCCATCCCGACCGCGTCTCCGCTGGTCGCCGGCACCGTCGAACCGGCCGAGCGGCAGCGGGCCAACGCCCTGATGGGGATCACCGCCAACACCAGCCGACTCGCCGGCCCGGCGCTGGCCGGCGCGCTGATCTGGGCCGCCGGACCAGGCTGGGCGTTCATCCTGGACGGCGCGTCGTTCGCGCTCAGCGCCGCGCTGCTCGCGCTGGTACGGGTCCGCCACGTGCCGGTGCCCCGCCGTTCCGTCCTCGCCGACCTGCGGCACGGCTTCGGTGAGGTATGCGCCCGCGACTGGTTCTGGACCAGCCTGCTCGGGCACGGCGTGTGGAACGGCGCCGCCGCCGTGCTGATGACCCTCGGGCCGGCCGTCGCCATCGACCGCCTGGGTGGCGAGACGACCTGGGTGCTGCTGTTGCAGGCCGGCGCGATCGGGATGCTCACCGGATCGCTGCTGGCTGGGCGGGTCCGGCTGCACCGGCCGGTGCTGCTGGCCAACCTCGGGCTGGCCTGCTACGCCGCGCCGCTGTTCCTGCTCGCCGTCGCCGCGCCCGCCCCCGCGGTGATCGCCGCCTACGCGGTGGCACTGACCGCCCTCGGTTACCTCAACCCGGTGTGGGAGACCGTCGTGCAGCACCACTTCCCGCCGGAGGTCCTGGCCCGGGTCACCTCGTACGACTGGCTGGTGTCGCTGGGCGCCATGCCGCTGGGCTACGCGCTGGCGCCGTTGGCCGCCGACGCGTTCGGCGCACCCCTTCCGCTGGCCGTGGCGGGCCTGCTGGTCCTCGCCTCCTGCGCGGGCACCGCGCTCGTGCCCGGCGTACGCCGGCTCACCTGGCCGGCGACCCCGCAACCGCAACCGGCCGACCCAGCCGCCGTCCGTTGAGCACATCGGTCGTCGATGGGCGGTGATCGAGGGCCGGGCCCACCAACGGCGAAGGCGCCCGGCGAGCACCGGGAGCCTTCGTACACGGCCGATCTCACCACGCTCAACCCGGACGTCGCGCTGCCCGATGCGACCCCGCGTTTCGTCGGCTGGGCAGAGGCCCGCTGAGGCGGTCGTCAACCACCCCGGGGGTCTGTACGAGTCAGCACGATGCGGGAGACTGACGGCGTGACGACCCGCCCCGGGATGAGGCCGCCCGGATGAGCCGACCATTCAGGACCGTCGCCGCCGTGCTCGCCGCGGTGAGCGCCATCCTGATGTACCTGGTGGTCACCGCCGAGGTCAACTCCATGTCGGAGCCGATCACCGTCACGCGGACCGCCGTCGACTTCCAGACCCTCGTCGCGAAGGGGATGGTCTTCTTCGCCCCGCTCGACCCCGTCACCGCTCCCATGATGGACGCGGTGACGCCGCTGATCCGCTGGGTCGTGATCCTGCTGGTCGGGGTGTCGACGTACCTGGCCTGCGGCCTGGTCACCCGGCGGACGCACCCGTTCATCGCGGCGATGGTCGGTGCGGCCGCCGCCCTCACCGCCACGGCGATCGGGGACCTGCTCTGGTGGGCCACCCTGGTGGTCCGCGTCCACACCGCCCCCACCGGTTGGTACGCCAACGAGGCACTGGACCATTCGACGCTCCTCGCCAGCGCGCACCTGACGCTGACCGGCTGGACGTCCGACGCCCTCTTCCTCGGCTGCCTGTTGGCGGGCGCGAACGCTTCCCTGGTGGGTTGCACCAGCCTGGCGATACTGCTGCTGGACCGGTTCAAGAAGGACACCGACGACGGTGCCGACGAGCCCCGGGACGTGACCGACGACAGCGCTCCGGCAGCCCGCGTTCCGCTGATCGGCGACGTGCGAGGACGCAGCGCGAACCTTGCCCTGGCCGGCGTCCTTCCGGTGCTGGTGCTCATGCTGGTCAACGGCACCCAGGCGGTGTGGGACAGCTATTCGGGGAGAGGATTCCTGGCGCTGCTCAGGGTGTTCCTGTCCCGCCCCGCCCTGTCCCCACCTCCACGTGGACGCGACGACGTCGAATATCGGCTGACCCACGAGATCGATCCGAATGCCCTGTCGATGGACGTATGGGTGCACAGGTCGGTGCTCGCCCTCGCCCTGCTGGTGGTGCTGTGGCTCCTGCTGTGGGCACTGCTAGCCGGTCTGCCGAACTCCGGGCACCGCCTCGGGCTCGTCGTCGTCTGTTGGGGTGCCACGATCGCGGCGTCCGCGCTGACCGCGACGTCCGATGTCCTCGTCGACTGCGCCATCTCCGACTCCCCTACCGGCTGTGCGCCCTGGCAGTCTCTGGGCCTGCAACTGACCTCAGCGCTGCGGTTCGGCGCGGCCTGGGGTTGGCTCGTCGCGCTGCCGGTGCTGCTGGCCCGTCGGCTCCTCGACACCGAAACATCCATCGATACGCAGGAGACTCCGGTCCATGAGTCCACGTGACAAGCGCCCGCGTCGCCGTAAGGCCCCCGCTGCGGCCGCACCGGCCCCGGTGTCGCCGCCCGCGCCAGCAGCCGTCGCCTGGTGGAAACGCCCCGTCACCTGGCTGCTGACGATCGTGGTCGGCGCCGTCGCCACCTGGCTCGGCACCGTCGTTGTCGGCACGATCAACCAGTGGAAGCCCGCGAACGAACTGGCGGAGCAGTTGGCCGGCCGGGGGCCGGTCGTCGTCCTGGACGTGAAGCACGTGCCCTACCCGCAGGAGGGTGCGCTCGACTACGTCTACCCCGCCAGCGCCGACCTGGCTCGCCTGGACGCCAAGCGGCCGGACGATCCGACCGTCGAGGCCGGCGCTGTCGACATCGAACGGAGCACCTGGGAGATCACCCTCGTCGGCACCCGGGACGAGGCCGGCGAGGCCGTCGACCTGCGGCCCGTCCTCGTCGAGCCATGCCGCCCCCCGCTCACCGGGACTCGGGAACACAACGATTCCCAGGGCGACTCCAAGAAGATCGTCCTCGTGACACACGTGGACCGACCGAATCCCCGCATGCTCGTCGACGACCCGGATGGCGAGGGTGCCGGTGCCCCGTTCTTCTCCACCCACAAGATCACCCTGCCCAAGGGTGAGAAGAACGTCATCCAGGTACGAGCGCTCAGCGCGAAGCAGCACTGCCGGTGGCGACTGGAGCTGGACTACCTCGCCGACGGACGACGCCAGACCATGGTGATCTCGGCACCCGGCGACAAACCGTTCGAGGTGACCGGGCGCGCTGACGACTCGGCCTACGCCGGGATCTACCTCAATCCGCTGAACGGCTGTCGGGCCAAGGACGGCACCGAGACCGATCGGCTGCGCATCACCGGCGCCGAGTACGCGCAGATGCTGCGCGATGGGCGCAGGTGCCCCTACTGACAGCTGGCCGCCTGCACCCACCCGGATCACCGGCCCACGCCCTCCACCGGGTCCGATCCGCCGGGCGAAGTTGCCGGCCCGGTAAACCTCGCGAGCCCACCTGGTGTCTTGCTGGTTGACGAGGCCGGGAGGTCAGATGAGGGATTCGCGCGGGGCGGAGTTCGACGACTTCGTTCGCACACGGTCGGGGGTGCTGTTGCGGGTTGCCTTCCTGCTGACCGGGGACCGGCACGCGGCGGAGGACCTGCTTCAGGAGGTGCTGGAGCAGATGTACGTGCGCTGGCGTCGGGTGCAGAGCAGCCCGGAGGCGTACGCGCGACGCGCGCTGGTCAATCGGTCGATCAACCGGTGGCGGTGGCGTGCCCGCCGTCCGGAACAGTCGCTGGGCGACCATGACGGTGTTGCCGGGGACCACGCCCACGCGGTGGCGGTTCGCGAGCTGGTCGTCGGGGCGCTGCGGGCGTTGCCGGCTCGGCAGCGGGCCGCCGTCGTGCTCCGTTACCTGGAAGACCTGCCGGTCGTCGACGTTGCCGCGGCGATGGGCTGCTCCGAGGGTGCGGTGAAGAGTCACGCCTCCCGTGGGTTGGCTCGGCTGCGAGAGGCGCTGGCCGGATCGAACCTCGTCATGCCCATCACTCGAACCGGGAGTTCGCGATGACCATGAACGACAGTGACGTGCGCGGCATCCTGCATCGCGCGACGGATGACCTGGTCAGCCCGGCGGGCCTGCTCGCTGAGGTGCGTCGGGGTGGGCGGCGGCGGGTGGTGCGCCGGCGGGCCGTGTTGGCGGCGGTCTGCGCGGCCGTGGTGGCCGTGCCCGTGGCTGGCGTCCTCGACCTGCCCGGCAACGCCGGAGAGGCACCTGTCGCTTCACCGCTGCTCGACCAGCCCACTCGCGGTGATCTGGCCGCCGACGAGGGATACCTGCGGCAGGTCCGCCAGGTGTGGCAGCGCCGGATCAGGGAGGTCGGAGATCGGACGCGCGGCGAGCCGCACGTCGTGTGGGCAGGAGGCACGCCTGCTGGCCCGGCCGCCTACGTCGCCCATGCCACCGCACACGGCACGACGGTGGGGTTCGTCGAACCCACCGCCGACGGTCCGCGCGTCCGCACTCTGACGCGGGCCACCGACAGCGAAACAGACGGCCTCGAGCAGGCGGTACTGCTCGGACCGCAGCGCGACGTGCTCCTTGTGCTGGACTTCGGGCAACCGGTGCAGTTCTCCTCGCAACTGCGGTCGATGCCCGATGGCAAGGTCGAGCGGACCTTCGAGCCGGTGGTATTCCAGGACGGTGCGGCGGTGTTGTCGGTGCCGTCACAGCGCACGAAGCTCACCGTCGCGCTCTCCAGGACTCCGGTTAGACGGCAGAACATGATTCACATCGACGGCACGAGCGAGATCTACTTCCCCGACAACAAGGATCGGCCCGCACCACCGCTTCTTCGCCACACGTTGCCCGGCGCGGAGCAGGTCTGGGGCACCGACCCCGCTGCCAAACAGGTGAACGCCCCGACCGAAGCCCTCGCCGAATACATCGACCCTGTCGGAGCGCACACGCACAACGGCTCTCCCCTCCTATGGGTCTACGGGGCAACCCCCGACGGCCGGCGGCTCCTCGTGGAAACCGTCCAGTACGACGACGACCCGTCCCGCGTCATCGCGCTGCTCGCCCGCAGGTACCTTCCGTTCGAAGCGGTGGCCAGCACGACCGCGGACTGGTCGGCACCCCTACCTGTGCAGCTACGACTGCCCGACGACCAGGGCGTTCTCGTCGCCGCCGAGGGGTCGGCGCTGAGCTACCGAATCGGCGACGGCCAATGGCAGGACGGCGGCCGCAACGCGGCACTCCTGCCCGCGACCGCGACCGACGTACGGGTCACCGACGCCAACGGGAGCACCACCGACGTCCCGATAGCTTCCTGAATCAGTTCCCCGACAACCGTAAATACCGCGCTCACCGACGCTTTGATGGCTACCTTCACCTACAGGCTGGTGGGTGAACGGTGTCACCCGTCCTTCGTATCGGCAGCACGACGCCTGACCGCAGCCCTCGGCGACAGGGGAAGTTCGAGATGTCCGGCGCAGCGTCCGCCACGGCAGACGCTGCGCCGTTGCGTCCCACCCAGCTGCTTCGCCGCAACAGACCATTCCGAACGCTCTTCTCGGCACGGCTCGTCTCGTACGCGGGCGATTCGCTCAGCCTTGTCGCGCTGATCTTCCACGTCGCCGAGACGACGGGGAAGGGACTCGCAGTCGCGCTTCTGCTCCTGGTCGGAGATTTCGCTCCATCCATGTTGGGTCCCTTCACCGGAGCCCTCGCTGATCGGCTCAATCTTCGACGGTTGATGGTCGTCTGCGAACTCATCCAAGCTGTGGTCCTGCTGGTCATCGTGCTGACAATGCCCTCGCTGCCGATGCTGCTGGCTCTGGTCGCGGTTCGCGCCACCGCGTCGCAGCTCTTCCAACCGGCGTCTCGGGCGGCGGTGCCCGCACTGGTCGGTGACCGTGACCTGGAAACCGCCAACTCCACCCTCGGGTTCGGCTCCAACGCGGCGGAGGCGGTCGGCCCCCTGCTCGCCGCGGCCCTGTTCCCGCTGGTCGGATTGCGTGGTGTGCTGCTCGTCGACGCCGTGTCGTTTCTGGTCTCGGCCGTGCTGCTCGCCACGCTCCCCTCACTACCGCCAGCTTCCGGCGCCGGGCGGCAGCCGTCCCTGCTGCGACAGGCCAGAGCGGGCGTCGCTTATCTGTTGAGTGTTCCGACGGTCCGGGTGATCTTCCTTGGCTTCACCGCGGTGGTCGCCTTCAACGGGGTCGACGACGTGGCGCTGGTGCTGCTGGCTCAAAAGACCTTTCAGGTCGGCGAATCGGCGGTCGGGCTTCTGCTGGGCGCGGTCGGTGTCGGACTGGTGGCCGGTTACGCCATGTTGTCCAGGTGGGGCACCCGGGCGTCGATGCCGCTGCTGCTGATCGCGGGCTTCGCCGTCAGCAGTGTCGGCAACCTGCTGACCGGGCTCGCCTGGGCCGTCGCCGCCGCGATCGCCCTGCAAGCCGTCCGTGGGTTCGGGTTGGCGGCCATGGACGTCGCCTCCAGCACGCTGCTGCAACGCACGGTGCCACCGGGCATGCGCGGCAGGGTCTTCGGGAATCTGTACGGTGCGATCGGGGTCGCCGCCGCGACGTCCTACCTCGCCGGTGGTGTCCTGCTGGATGCCACCTCCGCCCCGGTGACCCTGATGGTGGCGGGCGTCGGCGGCCTGGTGGCCACCGGCGTCGTCGCGTTGCGGCTGCCGCGGGCGGTGCGACGCGCCGACGAGGATGGCGCGACGCCGACACCAGTTGTGCCGACCGCCGAGCAGATCAAGTGATCAGATCGGGCCGTCGGTGCGCAGCCGTGCGTGCAGGTGCATGTCGTGCCAGCCGTCGGCGTGGCGAACCGACCCCCGGGCCACGCCCTCCACCGGAAAGCCGGCCCGCGTGGCCACCCGGCACGACGCCATATTGGCGGTCGAGTGCTCCAGGGCCAGCCGGTGCAGACCGGCCCGCGTGAAACTCCACCGGGTGAGTGCCCCCAGCGCCTCGGTGGCGATGCCCCGACCACGCGCGGCGGGCAACATCCAGTACGACACCTGCGCCGACGCCTCGTCCAGCAGCACGCCCCGCAACCCCACCTGACCCAGCGGTCGGTCGTCGGCGTCGACGATCGCCCAGCTGGCCGACGTCTCGTCACGCCAACGGCCGGCCCACTGCGCCGTCCACGCCCGCGCCTCGTCGTCGCCGTCGATGCGCCGGACGTGCCACCGCTGGATCTGCGGGCAGTCGAAGGCGGCCCGGACTGTCGGGGCGTCGTCGTCGCGCCACGGCCGCAGGGCCAGCCCGTGGCGTACCGGAAGGTGGGGTTGCTCCTGGGCGGCGAGGCTCCCGGCGGGCAGGGCTGGTGCGACGAGCAGCGGCATCAGCCCATTATCGAGCCGACGGTCTCACTTCCCCGTCGGGCCGCCCGCGAGTTCGGCGACCACGTCGAGGTGGCCCAGGTGGCGGGCGTACTCCTGCACCAGGTGGAACAGCACCCGCTCCAGCGACGCCGGGTCCGCGCCGTTCCACCGCGGGCCCGGCGCGCCAATCTCGGCCAGGTCGTGTGCCGTCACCACGGCCGTGGTGTGCGCGCCCTGCGCCCGCAGCGCCGCCACCAGATCCGCGCGGGTCTCGTCGGGGCCGACGTACCAGCGGTCGTCGCGGCGGTCGCCCCACGGCTCGGCGACGTCCCGGCCCTGGAACCCCCACTCGATCCAGCGCAGTTCGACGTGGCGCAGGTGTTTGAGCAGCTCCAGTGGCGTCCACCCGGACGGCAGCCGGCTGCGCCGCAGCTCCGGCTCAGCCAGCGCCGACACCTTGGCCACCACGGACTCCCGGAAGTAGTCCAGGTAGCGCAGGAAGACCTCGGTGCGGCTGCCGGCCGGGTCGGTGGGCTCGGGGAACGACGTCATGATCCGGCCGGCAGGTCACGGCCGCGCTGACGCACCCCGGCCGCGCCGTACGGGTAGTCGCCGACCAGGGGGGCGCTCGCCTCGTCCAGCAGCCGCATCTGCTCGGCGTCGAGGACCAGGTCGGCGGCGGTCAGGTTGTCGTCGAGCTGCTCGGTGGTCCGCGCGCCGAGGATCACCGAGGTAACCGCCGGTCGGGCCGCCAGCCAGGCCAGCGACACCGCCGACATGGACACGTCGCGGTCCCCGGCGATCCGGCGGACCGCGTCGAGCACCCGCCAGGTGCGCTCCTCGGCGTTGCGACCCGCGTACGCCTCGACGCCACGCTGCGGGTTCTCGCCGAGCCGCGTCGCGCCGGTGGGCGTGCTGTCACGCTGGTACTTGCCGGTCAGCCACCCGCCGCCCAGCGGTGACCACGGCAGGATGCCGATGCCCTCGTTCTCGCAGACCGGCACCAACTCGAACTCGATCTCCCGGGCCAGCAGGTTGTACTGCGGTTGCAGGGTCACGATCGGGGTGAGGTTGAGGTGTTGGGTGAGCAGGGCGGCCTTCTGCAACTGCCAGCCGGTGAAGTTGCTGACCCCCGCGTAGCGGATCTTGCCGGCGCTGACCGCGTCGTCGAAGAACCGTAGCGTCTCCGGCAGCGGGGTCAGCGGATCCCAGGCGTGCGCCTGGTACAGGTCGATGGCCTCGACGCCGAGGCGGCGCAGGCTGGCGTCCAGGGCGCGGGTGAGGTGCACCCGGGACAGTCCGGCGTCGTTGGCCCCCGGGCCCATCGGGAACCGCCCCTTGGTGGCGATCACCAGGCGGTCACGCAGGTCGGGTCGGCTGCGCAGCCAGCGCCCGATGATGTCCTCGGAGACGCCGGTGGAGTAGACGTCAGCGGTGTCGATGAAGGTGCCGCCGGCCTCGACGAACCGGTCCAGTTGGGCGAAACTGCCGGCCTCGTCGGTCTCCGCGCCGAAGGTCATCGTGCCCAGACACAGGGTGGACACCACGGTGCCGGTGCTGCCCAGAGTGCGATAGCGCATATCGTCCTTTCGGTCCGAGTGACAAAGCTGATCTTCGCACCCGCCTCGACCACCCGCATTCGGGACAGTGCCGAACGCCGGTAGGGGCACCCACGCGGCAACGCCGCCGGTCATCATGAGGGGGTGAGCGAGCCCGCGATCGAGATCGACCGACCTCAGCGGCCGACCCAGTCGCCGCCGTCGGGGCGGCCGCCGGAGCCTGGCGTTCGTACCCGTGGGCCGTGGCTGGTGGCCGCCGCCACCACCGTGACGCTCCTGCTGCTCGCCGGCCGTTACGGCTATCACCGCGACGAGCTGTACTTCCTGCTCGCCGGCCGGCACCTCGACTGGGGCTACGTCGATCAGGGGCCTCTGGTCCCGGCGCTGGCCCGGCTGCTCGACACGATCGCCCCGGGCAACCTGGTGGTGCTGCGTACCCCGTCGGCGGTGCTGGCCGGCGGTGCGGTGCTGCTGGTCGCCGCCATCGCCCGGGAGCTGGGTGCCGGCCGGGGCGGGCAGCTCCTCGCGGCGGT
Source organism: Micromonospora sp. NPDC127501 (assembly GCF_040302185.1). Classification (NCBI taxonomy): domain Bacteria; kingdom Bacillati; phylum Actinomycetota; class Actinomycetes; order Micromonosporales; family Micromonosporaceae; genus Micromonospora; species Micromonospora sp. NPDC127501. The sequence continues at coordinate 89,509 of NZ_JBEORJ010000015.1, forward strand.
GCTCGCCGCGCTCTCCGGCATCGTCCTCGCCAGTGGCCACCTGCTCAGCACCACCACCGTCGACCTGCTGGTCTGGTTGGTCGCGGCGTGGTGTGCGGTGCGGTTGCTGCGTTCCGGTGACAGCCGCTGGGCGCTGGGCATCGGGCTGGCGCTCGGTGTGGGCATGCTCAGCAAACTGCTGCCGGCGCTGCTGGCCGTCGGCCTGGTCGCCGGGGTGCTCATCGCCGGCCCACGCCGGCTGCTGCGCGACCGGTGGGTGCTCGCCGCCGCCGGGATCACCGTGCTGCTGGCCGCGCCGAACCTGATCTGGCAGGCGGCCAACGGCTTTCCGCAGCTCGGCGTGGCCGCCTCCATCTCCGACGGCGACAGCTCATACAGCGGCCGGCGGGACGCGTTCACCCTCCAGTTCGTCATCATCAGCCCGTACGCCGTACCCATCTGGATCGCCGGCCTGGTCGCGCTGCTACGCCGTCCAGCGTGGCGGGCCTACCGGGCGGTGGGGTGGGCCTGGGTGGTCGTCGTCGGCATCGTGCTGATCGCCGGCGGCAAGGGTTACTACGACGCGCCGCTGTTGCTGGTCCTCACCGCCGCCGGAGCGCTGGTCACCGTGGCGTGGGCCTCGCGCGGGTCGCTCTGGTGGCGTCGGGGGTTGCTCGCGCTGGGCGTGGTGCCGTTCCTGCTGCCCAATGTCGTGCTGCTGCTGCCGGTGCTGCCGGCCGACCGGTTGCCCGGTTTCGTGGTCGACGTCAACTACGACGCCGGCGAGACGATCGGTTGGCCGGCGTTCGCCGACTCGGTCGCGAGGGTCCATCGTGGCCTGCCGGCCGAGGAGCGGTCACGGGCGGTCGTCCTGACCGCCAACTACGGCGAGGCCGGCGCACTGGCGCGTTACGGTCCGGCCCGTGACCTCCCCCGGGCGTACTCCGGGCACAACAGCATGGCCGACTTCGGTCGCCCGCCGGTCGACGCGGACGTGGTCATCGCCGTCGGCTGGGAGCGCCCCGACCAGCTCAACACCTGGTTCGAGCAGTGCGTCCTCGCCGGTCGGGTGGACCAGCGGGTCGAGGTGGACAACGACGAGAACGGCGGCCCGATCCACGTGTGCCGGGGGCTGCGGCGTCCGTGGTCGCAGATCTGGGACACCGAGGTACGCCACACCGGCTGACCGCGCACCACCGGCTTGGGCCGGTCAGCTGGCTCCGCCGGTCAGCCAGGCCTGGATGCCGACCAGGGCCTCGGGGCCGGAGGTGGCGTCGACATCGCCGGCTAGATCGGCGATCGTGACCGCGGCGAGCGCCTGGCGCCACGCGTCCTCGGCCGCCCACATCGCGCGGGCCACCGGGCACGGCGTGGTGCAGGCGTCGGCCGGCGTCGCGAACGGGCCGCGCTGGCGGATCTCGGTGCAGACGAAGGTCGGGCCGGGACCGTCGACGGCCCGGACCACGTCGAGCAGGGTGATGCTCTCCGGTGCGCGGGTCAGCACGTAGCCGCCCGACTTGCCCTGCACGGAGTGGATCAGGCCGGCGCGGGCGAGCGCCTGGAGCTGCTTGGCGAGGTAGCTGCTGGAGACGTCGTGCAGTTCCGCCAGCTTCGCCGCCGGAACGGGCGTGTGGCTGGCGGTGAGCACGACGCAGCAGTGCAGCGCCCACTCGACCCCGCCGGACATCTTCATGACGTCACCCTAGTCACCCCGCCACTCGGACTCATTGTGTCCGAGTATAGTTCTCGGACAAGGAAGGTCCGAGTTTCGGCTGAACCTCAGCAGTCGGACCACAGTCACGGGAAGGTGCATGGGATGAAGATCGCCGTACTGGGCGGAACCGGCCTCATCGGGTCGCAGGTCGTCAAGATCCTGCAGGCCGCAGGGCACGAGGCGGTGCCGCTCTCGCCGTCCACCGGGGTGGACCTGCTCACCGGGCAGGGACTGTCCGACGGGCTCGCCGGCGCCGAGGTCGTCGTCAACCTGACGAACTCGCCGACCTTCGACGAGGCCTCCCCCGCCTTCTTCCAGACGACCATGGACAACCTGCTGGCCGCAGCCGCTCGCGCGGGCGTCGGCCACGCGGTGATCCTTTCCATCGTCGGCGTCGACAAGGTGCCCGACCTGGACTACTACCGCGCCAAGACCCTCCAGGAGGAGATCCTCACGGCTGGTCCGATTCCGTACTCGATCGTCCGCGCCACCCAGTTCTTCGAGTTCGTCGAGGCGATCCTGTCCTGGACGGCTGACGACACCACCGTCCGCCTGCCCAGCACGCCGGTGCAGCCGATGGCCGCCGCCGACGTGGCGCAGGCCGTCGCCGAGGTCAGCATGGGCGCGCCGTTGCAGGGCATCCGCAACGTCGCCGGACCTGACGTCTTCGCCCTCGACGAGCTGGGGCGGATCACCCTCGCCGCCCGCGGTGACCAGCGCACCGTCACCACCGACGCCGGCGCCGGCATGTTCGCCGCCATGTCCGGCGACGTCCTCATCGCAGGCGACGACGCCGTCATCGCGCCCACCGCCTACCGGGAGTGGCTCGCGCGCCGGGCCTGAGCAGGCACACCCCGCGTCTCGCGGCGGCGATCGACCGCCGCCGCGACGCGCGGGTACGGCGGCGGAAGTGCACGGTTGACGAGGCGGCCAGGGCCCGCGCTGGGTACGGCCGAACCTGGGCGTTAGCCTGCTCCGCGCGCCGTCCCCCGAACCTGGAGAGCCGACTCCATGACCATGCACACATCGGATTCCCGCGTGACCGTCCGGAACGCCGTCGTCGAGGACGCGCCGTTCGTCGACGAGGCCCTGGCCGACACGTTCGGCAGCACCATGATGGCGGTGCACGACGAACTCCTGGACGCCACCGGTGATGCTGCCGGCGTAGCCGAGCGGGACGGCCGCCGCGTCGGGGTGATCACCTACCGCCGCGACGGCGCCCAGACCTGGGAGATCCTCTCGCTCGCCGCCACCGAGCCAGGGATCGGTGCGGGCAGCGCCCTCCTCGACTGGCTGCGGGCCGAGGCGATCCGTCAACGCGTCACAGTGCTCTGGTTGGTGACGACCAACGAAAATCTGGCGGCGTTGCGCTTCTATCAGCGGCGCGGCTTCGACCTGGTACGCGTCGATCGGGATGCCGTGACCCGGGCCCGGCGGCTCAAGCCCAGCATCCCGCTGGAGGACGACGGCATCCCCGTCCGGCACGAACTGGTGCTCGAGTTGCGTCTCTGACCAGGGCTCCAGCCGATCAGCCGGCGCAAGGCCAGCTACTGATGCATCCCACCGTGTGGCGTGCTGGTCCCGGCCTGCCACTCGTTCGCCAGGATCGCGAAGACGAGCTGGTCGGCCCACTCCCCCTTGAACAGGTAACTCTCGACATGGCGGGCCTCCTGCCGCATGCCGAGTCGCGCCATCAGTCGGGCCGACGCGGTGTTGCGACCGTGGCACCGGCCGTAGACCCGGTGCAGTCCGACCTCGGTGAAACCCCAGTCCAGCACTGCGGTGGCGGCCTCCGTGGCCAACCCGCGACCGCCGTGGTCGGGGTGGAGGATGAACCCGAGTTCGGCGGTACGGTCGAGCTGGCTGCGCCACACCAACTCCACGATCCCGATCACCCCGGCGTCGGTGACCACGGCCACCGTCAGGCAGTCGCCCTCCGCGCGCCACGCGTCCTCGCCCGCCATGGCGAGCACCGACACCCGCGACTGCTCACGGGTACGCGGCTCCGCGCCGAGCATCCAGCGCACGACGTCGGGTCGACGCTGGAACGCGTACACGTCGTCGAGGTCGTCGATCGTGACCGGGCGCAGGACGAGCCGTGCGGTGCGGATCGGGTAGGTCGGCTGGAACATCACGCGATCGTAGAGACCCGTGCGGAGCGCTCCGGTGCCGGCCGATCGACGTCCGGGCGTCGGGGCAGCAGCAGCGGGCTCGCGAGGATCACCAGTCCGGCGACCGTGATCGCCGTGCGAGGGCTGGTGGCCTGCGCGAGCAGCCCACCGAGCGCGCTGAGGGTGGCGATGGCCGCGCTGCTGCCGATCGACCAGGCGGAGAGGGTACGGACGATGCGATCCTTCGGAGTCTGTTGAAGGCGGTAGGTGGCGAGCACCGGGTTGTACAGGCTCATGCTGATGATGATCGCGAACTCGACGGCGATCACCGTGGCGAGGCCGACCACGCCGGGCTGGACGACGGCGAGGCCGATCAGCCAGATCGCGCGCAGCGTACCCACGATGCGGATGATCCGATGTTGGCCGTAGCGTGCCACCACCCGAGGGGCCAGGCGTGACCCGATGAGCCCCCCGACACAGGGCACGGCGAAGGCGAGACCGTACTGCCAGGGCGGGAAGCCCAGCTCGCCGAGCAGGAGCACGGCCAGCAGCGGCTCGGTGGCCATGATCAGCCCGCCGACGAGCAACTGGTTGAGGTAGAGCGCCCGCAGACCGGGGTGGGTCAGCAGGTGCCGCCAGCCGTCGAGCAGCTCACCGGCCCGTACCCGGCCGGCGCCGGTGCGCCGGGGGCGGTCTTCGTGGCCGCGAATGGCGGTGAGGCCCAGCGCGGAGAGCAGGTAGCTGAGCGCGTCGGCCACGACGGTGACGACCGGCCCGAAAAGTCCCACCGCGGCGCCGCCCAGCGGCGGCCCGAGCGCAATCGAACTCCAGGTCGTCGACTCGAACCGGGCGTTCGCCACCAGTAGGTCGTCCGGCCGCACGAGGGCCTTGAGGAACGCGCCGCTGGCCGCGTTGAAGGCGATCTTGGCGGTGGCGAGCACGGCCGAGACGACCAGCAGCTGCCCGAAGCTGAGCCGGCCCAGCGCGTACGCGACGGGGATCGTCAGCAGGACCGCGAACCGGGCCAGGTCCATCGCGATCATCACCCGCCGCTTGCGGTGGAACTCCACCCACGGCCCGAGCGGCAACGCGATGAGCGCGCCCACCGCCGGCCCCAGCGCGGCCAACACCGACACCTGAGCGGGGCTGGCCTGCAACACCAGAACGGCGATCAACGGCAACGCCCCGAAACCCAGCCCGGAGCCGTAGGCGCTGACCGCGTACGACGCCCACAACCAGCCGAACCGCCGTCCCAGGGATCGCGTCGTGGACAACCCGCACCTCCCGTCCCGACAACTCGGCGTTGACCGTGAGGATCAAAGCAACGCCGCTCACCCGGGATCAAACAACCGCGTGAGCGGCGAGCCACAACCAGAGGTTGTGTCAGTAGGGTTCGCCGGGTGAATCTCGACGCCGTCCGCACCTTCGTCGCCGCCGTCGACGCCGGCCAGTTCCAGGACGCCGCCGCCGCGCTGTCGATCACCCAGCAGGCCGTCTCCAAGCGCATCGCCGCACTGGAGAAGGACCTCGGGGTACGGCTGTTCACCCGCACCGCTCGCGGCACCCACCTCACCGTCGACGGTCAGACCTTCCTGCCGCACGCCCGTGAACTGCTCCGAGCCGAGGCGCGCGCCGACGCCTCCGTACGCCCCGGCCGACGGGCACTGCGCGTCGACGTGCACAGCCGACGGATCGCACCGGCGGTGCTGTTGCAGGACTTCCACCGCGCGCATCCCCGCATCGAGCTGGACGTCGTCACCCTCGACGCCGACGTCCACGCCGCGATGGCCGCCGTCGAGGCGGGGACGGTCGACGCCACCTTCCACGCCGTCACCGTCGCCGCCCGTCACCTGCCCGCCGCGATCAGGACCACCCGCGTGATCGACGAGCACCACGAACTGCTCGTCGGCCCCCGCCACGCCCTGGCCAACGCCCGCAGCGTCACGCCCGCGCAACTCGCCGAGCACCGCATCTGGATGCCCGGGATGGCCCCCGGCACCGAATGGGCCGACTACTACGACGAACTCGCCGCCGCGTTCGGCCTCACCATCGACCTGGTCGGGCCGGTCTTCGGCAACGAGGCGTTGCTGGCCGAGATCGCCGACTCCGCGGAGCTGGCGACCCTCGCCGGCGTTCGCACCCGGTACCTGTGGCCGGACAGCTACGACCTGCGTCGCGTGCCGGTACGCGACCCGGCCCCGATCTACCCCATGTCACTCATCTGGCGCGACGACAACCCGCATCCCGCGCTAGGGGCACTGCGCGACTACCTCGCTTCCCGGCGGGTGCCGGCTCCCGACATCGAGGTCTGGCTACCGCCCTGGGCTCCGTGATCGGCGCGAGCTACGGCGCCCGTTGACACCCGCGACCATTTCCTGTCAGTGGTCCTGGGCTCGCCTCCTCCGCAGGCGCCGGGGCTTCGCGTCGTGGTCATCCCGGCCGCCGTACTCGCGCTGACCCGGCTGTGCCCGGGCGTGCACGCCATGGGCACCGCGACGTCTCGGCGTGTTGACACACGTTCATCCGGCACTACATTTAACGTGTTGGTTAAGTGACTGGAGGTTCTGGTGTCTGGCAGCGATCAACTCAGCGCGGTGTTCTCGGCGCTCGCCGACCCGACTCGACGGGCGATCCTCGCCGAGCTGGCCGACCGCGACGCCACGGTCACCGAGCTCACCGCTCCGCTCCCGATCTCGATGCCGGCGGTGTCGCGGCACCTGAAGGCGCTTGAGCGCGCTGGGCTCATCTCACGCACCCGGTCGGGAAAGTTGCGGATGAGTCGCATCGAGGCCGCCCCGCTGCGCGAAGCGGCCGAGTGGATCGAGCGCTACCGGCGGTTCTGGGACACGTCCCTCACCCGCCTCGACGCCCACCTCGCGGCCGTGCAGGCCGCCGGCCAGCCAACGGACCGAACGGCCCACGGCCCGGCGATTCCCGACAGGGAATCCCCGATCAAGGCTCACGACAAGGAGAACTGATGGACAGCGACAAACCGCCAATCGTCATCTCACGCGTGATGGACGCGCCACGGGAGCTGGTCTACCGAGCTTTCACCGACCCGGACCACCTGGCCGCATGGTGGGGACCGATCGGCAACTCACTGCCCCGAGAGGAGATGAAATTCGACGTTCGACCCGGCGGCCACCAGCGCTGGATCGAGGTCTTCCCGACCCAACCCGACCTTCGAGTCGAGGTCCACATCGACCTCACCGACGTCGTCGACGGCGAACTGCTCGACGGCGTCGCGCACGTCACCGGGCAGCTGCCGGAGGGCGTTGAGCCGCACGAGACAAGGATGCGGGTCGAGTTCCACGACGAGGCCGATGGACGGACGCGCCTCGAGATCCGTCAGTGGCTCCCGGGGCGGGTGGTCGGCCCTGCCGAACAGGGCTGGAACGAGGCCTTCTCCAAACTGGACGCCGCACTGCGGAATGCCCACCCCGTCGCAGTCGACACCGAGGTGTAGCGCCATGGCCAAGCTGATCTACGTGACGAACGTGTCCCTCGACGGTTACATCGAGGACGAACACGGCAGATTCGACTGGACCCCACCCGACGACGACTACCTCGCGTTCATCACGGATCTCGTCCGGCCCACCGGCACCTACCTCTACGGCCGGCGCCTGTACGAGTCGATGGCCGTCTGGGAGACCGACCCGTCCCTCGCCACACATTCGAAGCTCACTGCCGACTTCGCCGACGTCTGGCAGGCAGCGGAAAAGGTCGTCTACTCCACCACCCTGGACGCGACCTCGACCGCCAGGACCCGGGTGGAAAGGAACTTCGACCCCGCCTCGGTGCGCGCCATGAAAGCCTCGGCCACCAGTGACCTCACCGTCGGAGGCGCACACCTCGCGGCGCAGGCATTCCAGGCCGGGCTGATCGACGAGTGCCACCTGCTGATCCATCCCATCCTCACCGGCGGAGGCAAGCCCGGGCTGCCCAGCGGCACCCGCCTGGACCTGGAGCTACTGAGCAACCACCGATTCAGCAACGGTGTGGCGTCCCTGCACTACCGCGTCCGCACCTGAGACGGTCGTCGGCGTCACCGGCCCGGACTTGTGTCGGTGACGCCGACCGGGCGCCGCCCAGCCCGTTCTGTGCGACTTCTGGCATCTCCGTCAGTCTCCATACCAGTGCAGCGTCAGGCCCGGCTCGTCACGCCAGCGCGCCAACAACGCCTTCAGCGCCGCCACCAGCCCACGCTCCGCCTCGTCAGCCGCCGCCGCCCCCAGACGGGCGACGTCAGCGTCGAGCTGCGGCAGATCCTCATGAACGAGTACGCCATCTGACCACGGGTCGAGCTGACCCAAGATCGGAAGTCGGTTACCGCCGGCCGCGTTCAGCAACGGCAGCAACCTCTCCACCGGCACGTCGAGCAGCAAGCCGCGCTCCTGCGCCCTGGCCCACTCGTCGGCGTCGGCGCGATGGCGCTCCCGCCGCTGCGCGCGGGTAGCCCGACGCAGGCTCTTCGGACGCGGTAGCGGAGCGCGCAGCACCAACAGCAGACCCACTCGGCGAGGCTACGGCAGCTCCGGTGTGGACAGCACGGTCGGCTACCGGCCGGAGCACGACCGCCGTCGTTCGACGTGGCAACGCGACGTGGGTACGGTGACACTGTGCTCTCGGCCGTGAAGGGTCTGTCCCGGTACCACACCGAGGAGTCGCTGCGCGCCTACCTGCTGGAGCGCTCACACCGCACGGGGAACGGCTGCCTGGTCATCGAGGGTTACGGGCGACGACGCGGGGTGCACCAGAAGGTCGCCGGTCGCGCGTGGGCGCACATCGCCGCGTACGTCGTCCTCGTCGGCGGGTACGACCCCGCCCTCGACGTCGACCAGACCTGCGGTGCCGCCGACTGCATCGAGCCGACACATCTGCGCCAGCTCAGCCGGGCCGAGGCCTGCCGCAGCCGCAACCAGTTGGCACAGTGCCGCAACGGCCACGACCGTGAGCTCGACCCGGCCACGGGCCGGTACCGTCGGGTCTGTCGCAGTTGCAACCGGGAGGCCCAGCGCCGCTGGCGTGAGCGTGAGGCCGCCGAGGTAGCCCAGGCCCGCGCAGCGTACGGCCGCTCGTAGTGATCGTCCCGAGATGACCAGTTTCCGCGCGACCGCCCGCCGGGTGCGTGACGAGAGCCTCAGCCCCCGACGGCGCCGGTGGCACCTACGGGACTGCCTCTACCACTTCGCGCCGTACGGCTTCCACGCCACCTGGCATCACCTGGCGACCCGGCACCGCATCCCCGCCGTCATTGAGGACGATCCCTCGTCGCTGGTCCGGGCCCTCGGTGAACTCGAGACAGCCCGCCCTCTGGTGCTGGAAAGGGCAGTTGCCTTCGCGGCACAGCGGCGACTGCAGAAGCAGGAGGGTCGGCGAGTCCCCACGACGCCGCATCCGTGGGACTCGTGGGGTTGCCACGACATCGCCTACTGCCCCGATCCGCAGAAGCATCCCACCGAGGATCTCTCCATCGTGGTGGAGCGGGTGCTCGATGCGTACGCCGCAGGTGTCGACCCGGCCGGACGATGCCTGGTCTGCGGCGACGAGAACCCCCGCCCGGGAAAAGCCTGCCGAAACTGCGGCGTCCTACCCGGCGGGTATGGCAACCCGCTCTGAAGCATCAGGAGCAGGGCGCTTGCCGCAGTAGCAGGCGCCCTGCAACCACCTCGATCATCGTCGGCCGATATTGACCTTGGCGAGGACCGGTCGGGTCACATTCTGGTTGTCGATGACGACGTACGCGCGTTCGTGAGGCGCGCAGGCGGCGAAGTACAGCCGCTGGCCGTCGACGTAGCGGCCGAGGCTGGGATGTTCGGGATCCGGATGCGAGCCGTCACGTCGGGCCATCCGTGCCACGGTGACCGCGAACGGCGCGTCAAGAAAGACGGAGAAGTCCCAGAACTCCACCAGCTCGTCACGGTGCAGGAACAGCCCGTCGACGATGAGTACCGTGCCAGGCGCCGCGGTCCGCCACGCAAGATCCAGGACCTCGTCTGTCCGAAGATCATGGGCAGCAGGACGGTAACGGCGAGAGCCCCCGAGACCGAACGGCTCCAGCACGTTGTGGACGAGGGCCTCGTAGTCGTAACTGTCGAGCCAGAAGCCTTCCGGCGAATCCCGGCCCCGGCGATGCCGCACAGCCCGACGGTGATGAAAGTCGTCCGCCGACACGTGCACGACATGACGTCCCCGGCCGTTCAGCAATGTGGCCAACTCGCCGGCGAACGTGGACTTACCCACCCCGTCGACCCCGTCAACGGCCACCCGTACGCACTGCGGCGCGGGGAACGTCGGAACCATGTCAGCGACATCGTCAAGCAACTGCCCCCGTACGTCGCTCACACCGTTCCTCCATCCACGACCCGGAAGCACCGCACGCCCCCACGGATCGAGGAAGTCATTCTGGCAGACGCCTCACCACCAGCGATCCGCATCAAGTCCTCTCGGGACAGGGCAGGCGGCTCGTCGGGCCACCTACAACACCCTGACTCATTACGCTGCATAACTGTCATTATGGTGCTCGTACGTTTCGCACCTTTCGTCCCGGGTAATTAGCGGATTATCGTTAATAACAATCCAGTATTTGGTTCCCTGGGCTCGGGCCTCGCGTCAGTCCGCCTCGGGAACGCGGTGGCGTTGCGGCCCCCACGCGCTGAGGATGTCGGCATGAATGACCACAGCGCGAACGCGGTCGGCGAGCAGGAGGAAGCGCTGCCCGGGGGCAACATGGGGGGCGCAACGCGTGTCGGTGCCACTGTTCGCCGCGGTGCCGGCGCCTGGAGCCCGACGATTCAACGCCTGCTACGACATCTGCGTGAGCGTGGCGTCACCTGGACTCCGCAACCGCTCGGGACCGATGAGCACGGACGTGACAGCGTCTCGTACCTGCCGGGCATCGTGCCGCAGTACCCGTTGCCGGACTGGATCTGGAGCGATGGCGTCCTCACCGATGCCGGTGTCCACCTCGCACAACTTCACCACGCCAGCGCCAGCTTCGACACCGTGGGCGGAGTTTGGCAGTTCCCGGTGCGACAGCCAGCTGAGGTGATCTGTCACAACGACTTCGCGCCGTACAACATGGTCTTCACCGACCGGCGGCTCACCGGAGTCATCGACTGGGACACCGCCTCGCCCGGTCCCCGGTCGTGGGATCTGGCCTACCTTGCCTACCGGCTGGTGCCGCTGGCCCATCCCGACAACGGCGACGCAATCGACAGTGATCTGGGCGAGCGGGCACGTCGGCTGCGCATGCTCTGCGATGCCTACGGCTCGGGGCAGGACCCTGCTCACATCCTCCAGGTCGCGGTCCATCGACTACACGACCTCGCCGCCTTCACCAAGGCGCGGGCTGATCAAGGACAGGAGAACATTCGCAGTCACGTCGGGCTCTACCGACGCGACGCGAGGTGGATCAGCGCCTACGCCGATCAGTTGGGGCGAGATGTCGCATAGGCCACCAGCAGCCTTCGCGCGGCGGCGACGTGCGACTGAGTTCAGGTGTTGGCGGGGGTGGCTTCGCGGGCGGGTTGTCGCCGGTCCGCTCCGCGGCGACCAGGTAGCCGGCTCACTTCGTCGGCACAAACCCGGCCGGGACCTTGCGGGCGCCGGTGGCGTACAGCCCGTCCAGCCGCACAGTCAGCTCAGGTCAGGTCCGAGCCAGCGATCGAACCAGGCGCGGGTCCGGCGCAGGACATCGAGTTGGTGGTGGCGTTCCCGGATCGAGTGGCCCTCTCTCGGGTAGATCACGAAATCGTGCTCGACGTCGAAGTGGCGCAGCGCCCGGTGGAGGTACACGGCCTGTCCGAGGGGGACATTGGTGTCCTCGGCGCCGTGCAGGATGAGCACCGGAGTGCGGATGTTGCTGGCGAAGGAGATCGGGCTGACCGCGTCGTGTGGGTGTGGGCCGATACCGGACCAGCCGGTGCTGCCGCCGAGTGCGGCTTCGAACTGGCCGTTCTCCCCGGTCGCGGCGAGCATGCCCCAGTCGATGATGCCGGCGCCGACCAGCGCGGCGCGAAAGCGGTCGGTCTGGCCGACGGCCCAGGCGGACATGAAGCCGCCGTGGCTCCAGCCAGCGATGCCCAGCCGATCAGGGTCGGCGATGCCTTCGGCGATGAGCAGGTCGATGCCGGTCAGGACGTCGGTCCACTCCTGCTGCCCGACTCGACCGGCGACGCTGGCGGCGAACTCGTGACCATGGCCCTGGCCGCCGCGCGGGTTGGGCAGCAACACGGCGTAGCCGGCGGCGGCCAACCACTGCGCGCTGGGGAACCAGAACAGCTGGCAACGATCGGCGTAGCGATCGTATGGGCCTCCGTGAACGATCGTGACCAGCGGGAACGGGCCTTCCGATGCGGTTCTTCCGACCGGCAGGACGAGCAAGCCGTCCAGGTCGAGGCCGTCAGCGGCGCGATAGGCCAGCGGTTGCTGGGTGCCGAGTGCGACGCCGTCCAGTTCCGGACGGGTGTTGGTAATTCGCCGCAACGGGCCGGTTGGCGCTCCGATGTGAACGTTCGAGGGCTGATAACGGGTGCCGGTCAGTACCGCGATTTTGTCGCCGGTAGGGGTGGTGGTGAGGTTGTCGAGGCGCCCCGGTTGATGCGACAGGGTCGTGAGGTCGGTGGGGTCGAGCCGGGCCAGGGTCGTGTTCAGGCCGTCGGCGAACACCACCAGCGGGGCGGCGTCGGTCTGGCCAAGTTCGGTGGGGCACATCGAAAGACCAGCGGTGCGGTTGCGCAGGACGCGGCTGCCCACGGCCAGGTCGAACACGGCGGTGCCGGCCTGCAGAGCCGGTGGGGTGAGCGCGATCCAACCGAGGTGCCAACTGTCCGCGCCCGGCCACCAGGCCAGAGATCGTGCGTCGACCTCGACCGGTCCGAGGTTCTCCGCAGTCCCGGTCGTGGGGTCGAACAGGTGCAGTTGGCCGGTGCGTGGGCCGTAGTCGTTGTCAGTGCAGGCCCAGGTGAGAACGGCAAGTGGGCCGCCGTCGGGACGTTGGCGCAGTTCCACGACGTGCCGGTCACCGAACACACTCGGGGTGGTGACCCGGCCGGTACGCAGGTCGAGCAGGCGCATCCGGGCACGTGGTTCACGCTCGCCGACGACGATGGCGTCGTCGCGGTCCCGGGCACGGCGCTCGTCCTGCTCGGTAGGTTCGTCCTCGGCGAGCAGGGCGACCAGGTTGGGATCGCTGAGCGGCAGGTGGTCGAGGACGCCGCCGCGCCAACTGGACAACGTGGTCACCGTGCCGTCGGCGAGGGTGAGCCCGTGCAACTGCGGGGTACCGCGGTCGGCGCGGTCGGACAGGAAGAACAACGTTTCCGAGTCGACCGACCAGCGTGGCTGGGACTCGGTCGCGGTGTCGGCGGTCGCCCGGCGTGACGCGACCGCGGCATCGGTGTCGACGAGCCAGAGTTCGGTGTCGAGGTGGTCACTGCTTCGGCTGAGGGGAGCGAGGACGTAGCAGAGCAAGTGCCCGTTCGGGGCGAGCGCCGGGGCCTGCGGGGCACAACCGTCGACCACGAGCTCGGCTGTCAGACCCGTCATGCGATGAGTCTGCCAGCATCCACAGCACACGACGCGACCGCTCCGGTGCTGGATCGATCGCACTGGCGAGTTCCGTTGTGAGTGCCGAGGCAAGATGTTGACCGATCCGATGGTCAAGATTCCGGGTGGGCTCCAGGCCCGGGCAACAGGTCGATGTCCGTAGCCCGCATGGGCTGTTCGCACTCCGAGCACCGCAGTTCCACATGACTGATCTTGCCGCAGGCGTGGTGGCGGTAGAGCACCGGCGGGCCGGCCTCGCCCGCCGTCCACCGGTCACCCCACCGCACCATGACAAGGAGCAGATCACATAGCTCCCTGCCTTTGTCGGTGAGCAGGTATTCGTGCCGGACCGGTCGGGCGGAATACTCCCGCCGGGCCAGGACGCCCTGTTCGACCAGCCAGTTCAGCCGCTCGGCGAGCACTTTGCGGGACATGCCGAGGCCCCGCTGGAGTTGCTCGAAGCGGTGCGTGCCGGCGTAGACGTCCCGCAGGATCAGCGGAGACCACGGCTCACCGATGACGTCGAGTGTGCGGGCGATCGAGCACGCCATGGCGCCGAATTGCGTTCGCTGCATGACGCCACGATACGCAAGGTGGTTCCTTCAAGGAACTGACTCTGTTAGCGTCACAACGAGTCCGTTCCTTAAGGGGACGGGCTGGTTGAGCCCTCCACGCGCGCATGGAAGCCGAAAGAGGCCCGTATGAACCATCCGCCGATCGTGCCGACCGAGGACTGGCAAGAGGCACTGAACACCTTGCGTATCCAGGAAAAGGCACTCACCCGCCAGCTCGACGCGGTGGCCGCGGCACGTCGCCGGCTGCCGATGACGCCGGTCGAGAAGGACTACGTGTTCGAGGGCCCGGCCGGGCCTGCCAGTCTGACCGACTTGTTCCAGGGTCGCCGCCAACTCATCGTGTACACCTTCATGTGGCACGGCGTCGACGCTGTCTGCTCCGGCTGCTCGATGTTCACCGACAACGTCGGACACCCGGCCCACCTCAACGCCCGCGACGTCACCCTGGCGTTGACGTCCCATGGCCCACTGGACGACCTGCTGGCGCTGCGGCGGCGAATGGGTTGGGCCCTGCCCTGGTACTCGTCGCTGAACAACAGCTTCAACGCCGACATGGGAACCGGCGACGGCTTCGGACTGAACGTCTTCCTCCGCGCCGACGACCGGATCTTCCGCACCTACACCACCACCGCGCGGGGCGTGGAACGGCTCGGCAGTAACTGGTCCTTCCTCGACCTGACGCCATACGGCCGACAGGAGACCTGGGAGGACTCGCCGGAAGGCTGGCCGCAGACCCAGCCCTACCAGTGGTGGCGGCTGCACGACGAGTACGACGCGACCAGGGACCCGTCATGAGGGTTCACACGCCAGTCGCTGAGCTCCTCTTCGGCGAGGGAGATGCGACACCCTTCAACACCGACGTGGCGACGCTCAAACCTTGGAGGCTGGCGTTGGCCTGTGTGGAGTCGGCGCACAAGTGTTGGCTGTCCACGGTGGGACCGGACGGCGGTCCACATGCCGCGCCGGTGATGGTGGTGCTGGTCGACGGCGCGCCGTGCATTGCGAGCCGCCCACCCTCCCGCAAGAGTCGAAACCTGGCCGGAAACCCCCGCGCTGTCATCACCGTGAGCAGCGACGACCTCGACCTGGTGGTCAGCGGTGAAGCTCACCAGGTGTCGGGCGACACCGCGCTGCGCCGGGTGGCCGCCGCCTTCGCAACGAAGTACGCCTGGGCGTTCGCCATCAGGGACGGCCGAGTCTATGACGAGAGTCTGCCGGGGTCGCCCCAGTATGCCTTTTACGAGGTCTCCCCCGTCCGGGCTTTCGGCTATGGCACGGACGGGCTGACCGCGACCCGTTGGCGGTTCAGTCGCACCTGACCGCGGGCGGCGTCATGAACCGTCACCGGCACGTCCAGCCTCACATCAGTGACCGGGCTCGGGGCAACCCAGAGCGTCGTTCCGAGCCCGGTCACTGATAGTTCCTCAACATCGAGGCCGCCGGCCTGAGGTCAGAGGGCGGGCCGGCCGAACCAGCGGGAGAGGTGGGCGTCCAGGTCCTGCTGGTCGTCGCCGATCCAGGCGACGTGGCCGTCGGGGCGCAGCAGGACACCCGGAACATCCAGTGCCGCGGTCGAGTCCGCGAGGTAGTCCACCCGGTCTGACCAGCCGCCAACCGTGAGGCGTTCGGTGCGGTCCAGCAGCAGACCGCGGCCGCGGTGCAGCAGACCGTAGAGGTGGCCCTGTTCGAGGTCGATGTCGGGCAGGCGCCGACCGAGCAGGTCGGGGCCGGCACCGAAGTCGTAGCGGATGCCGATGGCGGTGATCTTCTTCAGCAGATGAAGGTTCACCTCGTCGAAGTCCATCAACTCGGTGAGCAGCCTGCGCACCGCCTGTGCGCCCGGTTCGGTGGACAGCAGCTCCGTCTGGGCTCGGGTGTTGTCCAGCACCGCCTCGGCGACCGGACGGCGTTCGGTCTGGTAGGTGTCCAGCAGTGCCTCCGGCGCCCAGCCGCGGATCCGCGCTGCCAGTTTCCAGCCGAGGTTGAATGCGTCCTGGACGCCCAGGTTCAGGCCCTGTCCGCCGATGGGCGGATGGATGTGCGCCGCGTCGCCGGCCAGCAGCACCCGCCCGATTCGATAACTGTCGGCCAGCCGGATGGCATCGCCGAAGCGGGACAACCAGCGCGGGGAGTGCACGCCGAAGTCGGTCCCGGCGATGGCGCGCAACTGGTGTTTGAAGTCGTCGAGGGTGGGCGGTTCGGTTCGGTCGCTGACTCCGGCGGCGGGCACCAGGACGCTGTAGACCCCGACGCCCGCGGGCCGGAGCCAGAATCGCTGATGGGTCTCGCGGATCTCGGCCACCGTGGCGGCGATCTCCTCCTGCGGGACGCCCACTTCCATCTCACCCATCAGACTCTCGGTCCGGGCGGGCTCGCCGGGAAAGCCGACGCCGAGCAGTTTTCGCACCGTGCTGCGCCCGCCGTCGCAGCCGACGAGGTAGCGCGACCGCAACTGTTCCCCGTCGGCCAGCTCGACTGTCACACCCTCGTCGTCCTGCTCGAAACCGGTGACCGCCCGACCGCGCCGGACCTGCGCGCCCAGGTCGATGGCGTGCTCTTCGAGCAGACGTTCGATGACCGGCTGCGGGATGCCCAACAGATAGGCGTACCGGGAATCCAGGCCCTTGGGCGCTGGCTTGGCGATGGCGGCGAAGTAGGCGCTGGCCGGACGCTGCCGCCCGTGCGGGAGGATGCGTTCCAGCAGCCCGCGCATCGCCATCAGCTCCAGACTGCGGATGTGCAGGCCGACGATGCGGACGGCCGACGCCGGCTCGGTCTCCTGCTCCACGACGAGGACCCGTACGTCGTGCAGCCGCAGTTCGGCGGCGAGCATCGCACCGGTCGGCCCGCATCCGGCAATGATCACGTCATACGTGTGGGGCGTGCGATCGGTCGACGGATGGTCGGCGGTGAATTGCGGAGGGTGCATAGGTGTTGCCTCTCGGGAGTGCCGTGTTGGCAAGGCGCTCCCGGCGACACCTACGTCAATCGCCCGACCGTGACGGCAAGGGGGAGCACCCACATCGCTTCAACGTTCATGGGTCTCACCTCCTCGGGCGGTGTCGCGGTCGACTGCACGCTATATCCCCCGCCGTGATCCCGTCGAGTTGTTTCCTCGCCACGTGATCACGGCGTCTGGTGGGTCAGCGTTCGGCGCAGCCACTCGGCCATCAGCGCGCGTTCGGCGTCGGTGAGCCCCGGGAGGTCGGGCAGCACGGTCGCGAAGGTCACCGCGACCGCGTTAGCGGTGGTGTCGGGTGTTACCGGAGTTGTCGCCAGGATGCTGGTGAGCACGGCATCGAGCATGGCCTCACCCAGACCGAGGTCACGCTGCCCGGCGGGCATTCCCAGCAGCGTGAGAATGGTGCCGTTGCCCGCAGAGTGGATCATCATCAGCGCCCGCTCCTCGTCGACCCGGAGGAGGCCGGCTGCGGCGAGTCGTCGGACACGGCGGCGTAGCACGTCGAGGCCGGCGATCGTCGCCGGCGAGGGCGCACCGCTCCCCCGGGTGGCGATCAGCGCGTACAACTCGGGGTTTGTCAGGCCGAACTCCACGTGCGCGCGCCACCCGGCGCGCAGGTCCGCGACCGGGTCGCCGTCCGCTGCCACGGATTTGCCGCTGACGTACGTGGCCATGACGTGCTCGGCGACGGCGTCGATGAGGCCGTCCTTGTCGCCGAACAGGCGATAGATGGTCGGCGCCTGCACGCCCGCGGCCTGGGCGACGGCGCGCGTGGTCACCGCGTTCGCGCCCTTCTCCCGCAGCAGTTGGGTCGCTGCCGAGACGATGCCCGCACGGACATCGTCGCGGGTGTCCTGCGTCGTCACCATGAACCGATGCTAACAGTAACTTGTTATCCATGAATTATCGATGCTAACGTTCGCACCGTAACGTCGATAACAAGGAGTGCTCATCATGATCGTCGTCACCGGTGCCACTGGCCAGCTGGGGTCCCAGATCGTCGACCGGTTGCTCGACCGGCTGTCACCCGACGCCGTGGGCGTGAGCGTGCGCGACGTCGACAGGGCCGCCGGCCTCGCCGAGCGCGGGGTGCGGGTTGCGCGCCGCGGACTTCACCGACCCGGCCACGCTGGGGCACGCCTTCGAGGGTGCCGACAAGGTCCTCGTCGTCTCCGCCGCCATCCGCGGCCCCGGCGCGTTCGTCGCGAACCGCGCCGCCGTCGACGCCGCCCGCGACGCCGGAGTCAATCGAATCCTCTACACCAGCCACCAGGCCGCCTCCCGGGACTCGCTCTTCGCCCCCCAGCCCACGCACGCCGCGACCGAGGAGTATCTCGCCGGGCTGGGGGTTCCCTTCACCGCCATGCGCAACGGGTTCTACGCGAGCACGCTCAGCTTCTCCATCGGTACGGCGCTGGAGACCGGGCAGCTCGTGGCGCCGGCGGACGGCCCGGTCTCCTGGACCGCGCACGCCGACCTGGCCGAGGCCGCAGCCGTCGCCCTGACCGAGGAGGGCCTGCTCGACGGGGTCACGGCACCGCTGACCGCGTCGGAGATGCTCGACCTCGAAGCGGTGGCCGCCATCCTCACCGACATCACGGGCCGCACCGTCGAACGTGTCGTCGCGGATGACGACCAGTGGCGGGCGTCCGCCATCGAGCGGGGCATGCCCGCCGCGGCGGCCGACTTCACTCTCGGCATGTACCGCGCGGCGCGAGAGAAGGAGTTCGCGGTGACCGATCCGACGCTGGAGGCAGTCATCGGCCATCGCCCGACACCCGTCCGCACGGTGCTCGAGGCCATCGTCGCCCAGCGATGAGGGGTCGAGGATGCGGTGGTCGTCAGCGCAGCATCGCCCGGGTCATTCGGCGGGTGGCGACGTTCATCGCGATCGAGCCGAACGCGAGGAGGTAGGCCAACAGCTCCCAGCCGAGGTGGCGATCGACGTGTCCTTTGGCGACGGTTCAAGCGCGCTCCCGGGGCCCCCCGTGTCGGCCGGCGGCAATTCGTAGGTTGTCTTCTTGACGGGAGGCTGACGTGTAGCTAAGTTTCAGCCACCCGGACTGAGAGGCGTCTATGCAGACCCGACTCGTTACCGCGACCGCCCTGGCGGCCACACTGGCGGCCACTCTCGCTCCCCTGCCTGCCCAGGGCGCCACGCCGGTGCGCCCGTCGACCGCCGAGCACGGCTGGGTCACGTCGACGCTGCGACACATGAGCCTGGAGCAGAAGGTCGGACAACTCTTCGCCACCTACGTCTACGGCGGTGACGCCACGGACCCCAGCGCCGCGGACCGGACCGCGAACCTCGCCGCCTTCGGTGTGGAGACACCGGCCGAGGTGATCGAGCGGTACCACCTGGGCGGCGTCTGCTACTTCTCCTGGTCGCACAACCTGGACAGCCCCCGGCAGATCGCGACCCTCTCCAACGGACTGCAGAGGGCTGCCCGTGGCGACGGGGCAAAGGGCAGGGTGCCACTGCTCATCTCCACCGACCAGGAGCAGGGCGCGGTGGTGCGAATGCCCTCCCCCGCCGCCCAGTTCCCCGGGTCGATGGCGCTGGGCGCGGGGCGGTCGCCCCGGGCCGCCCGGACGGCGGCGGAGGTCACCGGACGCGAGCTGCGCGCCGTCGGCATCCAACAGCCGTACGCGCCGATCGCCGACGTCAACGTCAACCCGGGCAACCCGGTGATTGGCGTGCGGTCCTTCGGCGCCGACCCCACCCTCGTGGCCGACCTCACCGCCGCCCAGGTCAGCGGTTTTCAGGACCGGGCCGGAGTGACCGCCGTGGCAAAGCACTTCCCCGGGCACGGCGACACGGCCACCGACAGCCACACCGGTCTCCCGGTGATCAACCACAGCCGCGCCGAGTGGGATCGGATCGACGCGCCGCCGTTCAAGCGTGCCATCCGCGCCGGTGTCGACACGATCATGACAGCGCACATCGTGGTCCCGGCGCTCGACCCGTCCGGCGACCCCGCGACCTTGTCGCCGACGATCCTCACCGGCGTGCTGCGCGGTGAGCTCGGTTTCCGGGGCGTCATCGTCACCGACGCGCTGAACATGGCTGGCGTGCGGGCGAAGTACGGCGACGAGCGGGTGCCCGTACTGGCGCTCAAGGCCGGCGCCGACCAGCTCCTCATGCCGCCGAATCTCGCGCTGGCGCGGGACGCGGTGCTGCGGGCCGTCGCCACCGGCGAGCTCACCGAACGTCGGATCGACGAGTCGGTCCGGCGCATCCTCGGCGTGAAGTATCGCCAGGGACTCGCCCGCTCGCCGCTTGTCGACGTCGAGAAGGCCGTCCGGACCGTCGGCGCTCCGGAGCACCTCGCCACCGTCACCCAGGTCACCGACCCGACACTCACCGCCGTCCGCAACGATGCCGGAGTGCTGCCCCTGCCCCACGCCGACCGGTCGGTCCTGGTCACGGGCTGGGACAGCGCCGCCTTCGCCCCGGTCGCGACGGTCGCCGCCGGATTCACCACGCGTGGTGCCCGCGTCACCGCCCGACCGGCGACCCTGCCCTCCGACGCGACGATCACCGCCACGGCGAGCCAGGCCGCCGAGCACGACCTCACCGTCGTGCTCGTGAACAAGGCGTGGGACACGGCCGTCACCGACCCGCGAGCCACTCAGCAGCGCCTCGTCGCGGCGTTGCTCGGCGCCGGGAAACCCGTGATCGTCGTGGCCGTCCGCGACCCGTACGACATCGCGTACCTGCCGGGTGTCACCACCTACCTGGCGACGTACTCGTACACCCGCGCGGCGATGGACGCCCTCGTCCGCGCGCTGCACGGCGAGCTGTCCCCGAGCGGACGGCTGCCCGTCACGATCCCCACGGCCGAGGGGGCGGGCTCCGTGCTCTACCCCTACGGCCACGGCCTGAGCTGGTAGGAGGCAAGCATGCAGCGAAGGAATTTCCTGGTCGGCGCGGTTGGTGCGGGCGCGCTGGGGGCGGGGACGCTCGGTGTCGGACCGGCGGCGGCGAACTCCCGTGACCGTCGGGTCCGCACCGGCCTCGACGAGCTGGTGTCGTCCGGGTTCGCCGAACTCGCCGGTCAGCGCGTGGGCGTCATCTCCAACCCGACCGGCGTCGACGCGGCCTACCGGCATCTGGTCGACCTGATGCACGGTTCCGGTCGGGTGCAGCTGGTCGCGGCGTTCGGCCCCGAGCACGGCTTCCGCGGCTCCGCCCAGGCCGGTGGCAGCGAGGGAACCGGCGTCGACGCACGCACCGGCATCCCGGTGTACGACGCGTACGGCGCCTCGCAGGCCCGGTGGGAAGCGATGTTCACCGAGGCCGGGGTGGACACGGTGGTCTTCGACATCCAGGACGTCGGAGTCCGCTTCTACACCTACATCTGGACGATGTACACCTCGATGGTCGCCGCGGCCCGGGTCGGCAAACGCTACGTCGTGCTGGACCGGCCCAACCCGATCGGCGGGCGGGCCTACGGGCCGATGATGACCAGCCCGTACACCTCGGGCGTGGGTCTCAAGGAGATCATCCAGCAGCATGGGATGACCGTCGGAGAGCTGGCCCGGTTCTTCAACGCCACGTTCCTGCCGGCCGAGGCGGGACGACCGGTCGACCTGCACGTGGTGCGGTGCCGGCACTGGAAGCGCGACGCCCTCGCCGCCGACACCGGCGTGCCCTGGGTGATGCCCAGCCCGAACATGCCCACCCCGGACACCGCCCTGGTCTACCCGGGCACCGGGCTGTTCGAGGGTGTCGCCTCGATCACCGAGGGGCGCGGCACGTGCCGCCCGTTCGAGCTGATCGGCGGGCTGGCGACGGACTTCGACCACCACTGGGGTGACCGGCTCAACGCCCGGAACCTGCCCGGGGTCGAGTTCCGCGAGGCGTACTTCTCGCCGACCGCGGCCGGGCAGAAGCCGGACCTGCTCAACAAGCTCTGCGCCGGCGTCGAGGTCAAGGTCGTCGACCCGGCGGTGTACGACCCGATCCGCACCGGCGTGGCCATGCTCGTGGAGGCGCACAGGTACCCGGCGTTCGCCTGGCGACGCGACTCGTGGGACACCGTGCGCCCGTACTGGATCGACAAGCTCACCGGGTCGCCGCGACTGCGGACCCAGATCGATGCCGGAGCTGACGTGGACGACGTCGTCGGCGCCTGGGCCGAGGAGCTGGCCACCTTCAACCGGCGTCGCCGGCCCTACCTGCTCTACTGAGGAGTGCGGTCATGACCAGGTCGGCCCGTCGTCCGCTCCGCTCATTCGCGCTCGGCCTGGCCCTGGTGATCCTGGGCACGGTGCTGCCCACCACCGGGGCGGTCGCCGCGACACCTACGTCCGGTCCGCCGACCGTCACCCCCGCGGACATCCAGTTCCGTCACGACACGTTGCGGCGCGGCAGCGCCCGCCAGGTCGGACTGCTCCCCGACCAGGTGGATCGCCTGCCCGCCGACCTGGCGGCGTATCTCCAGCCGACCCCGGAGCACCCCGGCTACCCGGCGTACGCCGGCGCGGTGGTCCTGGCCGCCAAGGACGGTGTGATCGTTGAGCACGCCGCCGTGGGCAGCGCGGTGAAGTACTCCGCAGTTGGGCCACCGCCCGATCTGGTCGGCGTGGAACTCCCCGCCGACCAGCAGATCCCGACCCGGCGCGACACCATCTTCGACCTGGCGTCGGTGTCGAAACTCTTCACCACGATCGTCGCCATGCAGCAGGTGGAGCGGGGGCGGGTCGAGCTGGACACGCCGGTCGTCCGGTACGTCCCGGAGTTCGCCGCCGGCGGCAAGGCGGCGGTCACCGTGCGGATGCTGCTCACCCACACATCGGGTCTGCCCGCGTTCACACCACTGTGGAGCAGGTACCCGACACCGTCCGAGCGATTCGCCGCCGCGCTCGCCACGCCGCTCACCGCCGGGGCAACGCCCGGTAGCCAGTACGTCTACTCCGACCTGGGGCTGATCGCGCTGGGCGTCCTGCTGGAGCGGGTAACCGGTCGGCCGTTGGCCGACCTGGTCCGCGACGGTGTGACCGGGCCGCTGGGCATGACCGACACGGGCTACAACCCGGGCCCGGAACGACGGTCGCGGATCGCCGCGACCGAATACCAGCCGTACGCCGGACGCGGCATGGTGTGGGGTGAGGTGCACGACGAGAACGCGTGGTCGCTCGGCGGGGTGGCCGGGCACGCCGGGGTCTTCTCCACGGCCGCGGACCTGGCCGTGCTCTGCCAGTCACTGCTCAACGGCGGTGAATACCGCGGCCGGCGGATCCTGCGCTCGGAAACGGTGCGCGCGATGCTGGTCAATCACAACGCGCCGCTCGAGTCGGCCTACCCGGAGAGCGACCGCGGGCTCGGCTTCGAGCTGAACAAGCACTGGTACATGATGGGGCTCTCCTCTCCGGTGGCCTTCGGGCACACCGGCTTCACCGGAACGTCGATCGTCATCGACCCGCTCTCCCACTCGTTCGTCGTCATGCTCAGCAACCGGGTGCACCCGGACCGGGGCTGGGGCAGCAACAACGTCGCCCGACGGGCCGTCGCGCGTGACCTCGCGGAGGCGATGCCGGTACGGCCGCGCTCGGCCAGCGCCTGGCGGGCCGACCCACGCGACTCCGCGACGAGCACGCTCACGGCGCCGCTGCGTCGGCCCGGCCGTGGCGGGGCGGCGAGCTTCCTGCTCTGGTACGACACCGAGCCCCGCTTCGACAGCGCGCGATTCGAGGTTTCCACCGACGGTGGTCAGACCTGGGCGCCGGCGACGATGCAGCTCCGCGACGGCGCCCGCCGGTGGAGCGCCGACGGCACGGTCACCGGCTACGGGGGTCGGGTGTGGTGGCAGGTCACGGTGGCCCTGCCCGATCAGGCCACCCATCTGCGGTTCAGCAGCAGCACCGACGGCTCCGGCCAGGGGCGTGGCGTCTACGTCGACCGGCTCGTAGCGGCGGACCGGCACGGCATGCTCTTCTCCGGCGAGGGTGCCGACGCCTCCCGCTTCGTCGCCGACGGGTGGTCACCGGCGCGGAGCTGAGACGGTGCACCATCGCAGCGCCCCTGCGAGGGTCGACGGATGCCGGTGCCGTACGGGCCCGAGAGCAACTTGACCCTCGACCGGGTCGAGGCTCGACCATCGGCGACATGACCGACCAGGCGACCGCCGACCCGACCATGACCCGCATCATCGAGGCCGTGCAGCTCGGCCAGAGCGGCGCACCTGACCGAGCCCGCGAGCTGCTCACCGCGTTGTGGGACGAACTCGGCCCCACCGGTGACGCCCTGCACCGCTGCACCCTGGCGCACTACCTCGCCGACCTTCAGGAGACCACCGAGGCGGAGCTGACCTGGGACGAACGTGCCCTGGCCGCCGTGTCCGATCTGACCGACGAACGCGCCCAGCGGTATCTGTCCTCGCTCCAGGTCCAGGCGTTCCTGCCGTCGCTGTACCTCAATTTGGCCGACTGCCACCGGCGCCTGGGCAACGTCGGCCCGGCCCGGGAGCACCTCGCCCGAGCCCGCGAACACCTGGTGCGGCTGCCGGACGACCCGTACGGCGAGAGCATCCGTGCCGCGGTCCGGGACTTCGTTGAGGACGATCCGACCGACCGCCGGCGGTAGCGACCGGTCGGGCGGGTCACCGATCCTGGCGAGGGACGCCCGTGCGGTATTCCTGCGGCGAACGTCCGTAGTGGGCACGGAAGAGGCGACTGAAGTGGGCCTTGTCCGGGAAACCCCAGCGGGCGGCGATGGCCTGGATCGGCTGTCGCAGCAGCGGGTTGCCGAGGTCACGCCGGCACTGCTCCAGGCGCTTGGCGCGGATGAGTTCGGCGACCGTCGTCGACTCCGCCTCGAACAGGCGGTGCAGCGACCGCGGCGAGATGTGGTGGGCGGCGGCGACGCTGCGGGGGCTGAGCTCGTCACTGTCGAGGTGGCGGTCGATGAAGTCGACGACCCGGGCCCGCAGTGCGGTCTGCCGCGCCTCCGGTGACAGGGTGTCCTCGATGTCGAGGTACTGAGCCAGGGCGGCAGTGAGCAGGTCCACCGCCACCCCGCCCAGGATCTCGGCCTGGGCCGGCTCGAACTGCTCCGGGTGCGCCGCGATGCTGCGCAGGTGGTGGGCCAACAGCCCGCCGACGCCGAGGTGCGACGACATCCGCGTGGCCAGCAGGCGACGGAGCCGGTCCGGCGCCAGGGGCAGCGCCGCGTGCGGTATCTGCACGGTGATCGTTGTGGCGAGACCGGGGCCGTCCGCGCGGTGTCGGGCGACGTGTGGCCGCGCGGTGTCCAAGAGCGTGAAATGGTTCGCGGCTTCCAGCGTGGACTCGACACGGTCATGGATCAGGGTGCTGCGACCGGTCAGTGGCATCGCGAGCTGGTACACATCCCCTTCGGCTCGGCGGACCAGTTTCGTGGGCCGGATCGAGTCCAGTGACGGGTAGCGCAGCGAGGTCATCCGAATGCGGCCGAGATTGATGGCCTGCGCGTAGGCCACGAAGTTGTCCAGGTGGCCGCTGCTGATGTGCGCGGGCGCGGTCTCCTGAGCGACCAGGGCATACCAGAACGCGAACCGGTCCGCCGGGGGCAGCATCGTCGTGTCCACCACCTGATTGGGCAACACCCTGATCGCCTCCCCCCATGTGCGACGATGGATTCTTGCATGCCTCGACCTTCTTGACCGATGACGAGATTCCCACGCCTGGCGCTACCCGGCGGGTTGGCGAATGTCGGCGGTGACCGGCGCCGACCTGCGGGAGGCGGCCGAGGAGATGAGCAGCGTGCTGCTGCCACACCGGGAGCGCGACTGGTCGTCGGTGCCGGCCGGCTCGCTGAGCTGGAGCTGCTGGACCACCGCGGCGCACGTCGCGCACGACCTCCTGGCGTACGCGGGCCAGGTCACCGGACGCCCGGATGACGGCTATCTGCCGTACGACCTGCGGGTCTCCCCCGACGCGACCCCGACGCAGGTGCTCACCGTGGTGCGGGCCTGCGCCGGTCTGCTCGCCGCCGCCGTCGACGCCGCCCCGCCGGACACCCGGGCCTGGCACTGGGGCCCGTGCGATCCGCCCGGCTTCGCCGCCATGGGCGTGGCCGAGACCCTGCTGCACACCCACGACATCACCCTCGGTCTCGGTGTGCCGTGGCAGCCGTCGCAGCGGCTGAGCGCGCTGGTGCTGCGCCGACTCTTCCCGGACGCCCCGCCCGGGGCGGCGCCCGAGGTGCTGCTCTGGATGACCGGCCGCGGTGACCTGCCCGGCCGGGCGAGGCGCACCTCCTGGAGCTGGCGGGCCGCAGTCGACTGACTCGCACCAGCGTCGAGGGGTGGGTGGTCGTCTGGGCGCTCGGCCCAGACCGTATCCGCGTTCGCGCCGTCGTGGCCGGGAGCAGGTGTTCGGACCCGTTCGCCGCAGAGTCGGACGGTCGGCGCGGGAGGTGTCGGCAGTGCCGCCCGGCTAGCCGGCGTGCAGCGAGTGCCGGTGGCCGTCGAGCGGGAAGGGCGGCCGGGCCGGCAACACCTCCTGGAACACGAAGCCGCACTTCTGCGCCACCCGGCAGGAGGCGACGTTGTCCACCTGGTGCAGCAGGTCGAGACGCGCCACCTCGGGGAACCGGTCGAACGCCCAGCGGCTCAGCGCGGTGACCGCGCGAGGGGCTACGCCGCGGCCGCGCGCCCACGACGCCGTCCAGTAGCCCACCTCCGGTGCCGGGCGCTGCGGTGTGACCCCCTTGAGCACCACGTTGCCCACCAGCCGAGCGCCGTCGGCCTGCTCTTCGAGGACGGCGAAGGTGTACCGCCGCCCGCCGGCCCAGTCGCGCAGCGCGCCGTCCAGCCACCGTCGCGCCTCGGCGGTGGTGGTCACCGGGGCTCTGGTCCAGCGGCGCAGGACCGGATCCCGGTACGCCTGCACCAGCTCATCCAGGTCGTCGGCGCACCAGGGACGCAGCGTGACTCCCGGCGTCGAGGGCAGGTCGGGTGACCGCGATTCGATCAGCATCGGCACAGTCTGCCGTGGTCGTGGCCCGGCGGTCAGCCCCGTCGGCGCCACCGCCGCCACCAGCTACGGCGGGGTCGGCGCGAGGGTGTCGGAACGGTCGCCGGTTCGGTGGCGGTCGTCGTGACCGCGGGGCGGGCCCGTTCGGCGCGCCAACGGCGGACGACGTCCTCGACCTTCACCGGGCGCACCGCGACCCGGGGGCCGTCGTCGGGGAAGCGCAGCCACGCCACGATCTGCGCGTTCAACTGCCCCACGAAGTCGCGGACGGACTGTTCGGTGGGCAGGTCACGGACCTCGTCGGGGACCTGCTCGATGCGTCGGCGCAGTTGCAGCGACGTGGGCAGGAGCAGGTCACTGGGGAGCGCCTCGCGCTCCAGGAAGCTCTTGATCCACCACGCCTCGTCGTACGGCGCCCCCCGACCGGGGATCGGCTTGCCCATGCCGGGCAGGTCGTCGAACTCGCCGCGCTGAACGGCATCCTGGATCTTCGCCTCCACTGACGCTTCCCACGCCTCGGTCACCGTGCGGCACCTCCCTGGCCACCGTAACGCGCCGCCTCCGGCCGGCGACACGCACTTGCCAGGGGTCAGCACGCTCGCGACGGTGCGCATTCCCGCCGACGGTGCCGCCGTCGCACCGAACGCGAGTGGATCACCCCGGATCGCAGGCCACGGCCTGCCAGGTGGCCCTGGGTTGGGATGTTCATCCCGATTACGGTCGGTGTGGGATCCGTCAAACGGGGGGAAGCGTCGTGGTGAGTACGGGTGCACTGCTGGGCATCGCGCTGGTGGCGTTGGGACTGGTGCTCACGCCCGGCCCGAACATGGTCTACCTGGTGTCCCGCTCGGTGGCGCAGGGCCGCCGGGCCGGGCTGGTCTCACTGCTCGGGGTGGCCGCGGGCTTCGGCGTCTACCTGGCGGCGGCGGTCGCCGGCCTGGCCACCGTCTTCGTCCTGGTGCCGACGCTGTACGCGGTGGTGAAGCTGGCCGGCGCCGGCTACCTGCTCTGGCTGGCCTGGCGGACGCTGCGTCCGGGTGGGCACTCGCCGTTCAGGCCGGCGCCGCTGCCGCCGGACCCGCCCCGGCGGCTGTTCACCATGGGGTTGGTCACCAACCTGCTGAACCCGAAGATCGCGATCCTCTACGTGTCGCTGCTACCGCAGTTCATCGACCCGACGCGGGGTCATCTGGCCACGCAGAGCCTGCTGCTCGGTCTGACCCAGATCGTCGTGGCGCTGAGCGTGAACGCGCTGATCGTGCTCAGCGCCGGCTCGCTGGCCGGGTTCTTCGCCCGCCGGCCGATGTGGTTGCGGGTGCAGCGCTGGGTGACCGGCACCGCGCTCGCGGCGCTGGCTGTGCGCATCGCCGCCGACCGCTCGCGCGCGGCCGTCGCCACGCCCTGACCCGTCGGTCAGCGCCCCCGGTGGCGACCGAGCATCCCGGCGGCCAGCGGCGCGGCGTCCAGGTCACCGGCGGCGAGGCGGGCGGCGAGGGTACGGCGTACCAGCCGGTCGGCCAGCGCGGGCGCGTGCCGGCCGACGGCCATCTCCAGTCGGCCGCGTGCGGTGGTCGCCACGTCCCGGGGCGCCCGCCGGGCGGTGGCGGTCCGCAGGATCGCCGCGACCACCCCTTCGACGGGCTCGGGGCGCGACACCCCTTGCAGGGACAGCCCGGCCTCGGCGGTGCTGTCGTGGATCGGTGAGGCGACCATGCTCGGGTAGACGACGCTGACCCCGACGTGGGTGCCCACCTCGTGGCGCAGCGCGTCGGCGTAGGCGACCAGGGCCCGTTTGCTCACCCCGTACGCGGCGGCGAGCGGCAGCGGCAGCACCGCCATCCGGCTGGCCACGAAGATCACCCGTCCGCGTGCGGTGAGCAGCGGGGGCAGCGCGGCGGCGGTGGTGCGCCAGGCGGCGAGCAGGTTGACCTCCAGTTGCCGGCGGACCACCTCGTCGGGTGGCAACTCGGCCGGCGCGGGACCACCGACCCCGGCGTTGTTGATCAGCAGGTCGAGCCCGCCGAGCCGGTCGACGGCGGCCCGCACCGCCGCCGGTACGGCGTCCGGGTCGGTCAGGTCGCAGCTCAGCACCGGCACGTCGTCGTCGGGACGGGCGTGCAGGTCGAGCCCCACCACCCGGGCGCCGGCCGCGCTCAGCGCGGCACCGAGGTGGCGGCCGAAGGTCCCGCTCGCCCCGGTGACCAGCACCCGCCGACCGGCCAGGGACCGGCCGCTCACCGGGGTGCCCCCACCGAGGGCGCCGTGGCGGAGCGGGCCCGGCGGGTCCCGGCGGTCAACTCCCTGGCCAGCTCGGCCAGGTAGACGTCGAAGTCCACCCGCATCGCCGGGCGGCGCTGACCCCAGCGGGCGGTCGCGGCCCGCAGTTCGGCCCGGCACGCGGCGCGCTGTCGCTCCGGGTCCGGCAGCGCGTACCGGCCGGCGAGGTGTGCGGCGATCAGCTTGGCCTGCGCCTCGACCAGGGGGAACGCGGAGCCGGTGGACTGCATCAACCCGACGAAACTCAGCCCGGGGGCGTCGGTGTGGAACACGTGCCGGTACAACGGCAGGGTGTCGGCGCCTCCGGCGAGCAGCGCCGGGTCGAGGAACGGGACGTCCACCCGGTAGCCGGTGCACCAGATGATCAGATCGACGCTGTCGCTGCGGCCGTCGGTGAACTCCACCCGGTCGCCGTCGAGGGCGGCGACACCGGGTCGGGCCTCGACGTCGCCGTGGGTCAGTCTCGACAGCAACCCGTCGGAGAGCGTCGGGTGGTCCTGCAGGAAGCCGTGCGTCGGTGCGGGCAGCCCGTAGCGGGTGGGGTTGCCGACGGTGGCGCTGAGCATCGTCTGGCTGATGCGTTGGCGCAGACGCCACGGCAGTCGGCGGGCCAACGCCCCGTTGAGGGTGTCCGAGGGGCGCCCCAGCAGGTACTTCGGCACCACCCAGACGCCCCGGCGCAGCGACAGCAGGGTGCGCGCGGCGGCGTACGACGCGTCGACGGCGATGTCCATCGCGGAGTTGCCGCCGCCGACGACCAGGACCCGCCGGCCGGCCAACTGCTCCGGGCCCCGGTAGTCGTGGCTGTGGATCTGCTCGGCGGTGCAGGTGCCGGGGTAGCCGGGGTCGGGCAGCCGGGGCACCCGGTTGTGCCCGTTGGCGACGACCACGGCGTCGACGGTGACCTCGACCGGGCCGGTCGGGCCGCTGGCGGCCACCGTCCAGGTGCCGTGGGGATGCTGGGTGACCCGCTCGACGGTGTGGCGCAGCCGGATGGTGTCGGCCAGACCGAAGCGCGCGGCGTAGTCGGCGAGGTAACCGGCGACGCGACGGTGGTCGGGGTAGTCGGGCCAGTCGGTCGGCATCGGGTGGTCGGCGAACTGGGTGCGACCACGGCTGGTGTTGAGGTGCAGCGTGCGGTACGCGGGCGAGTCGGGTGCCCCGTACACCCAGAGGCCACCGACCTGCTCGGCGGCCTCGAAGCCCACCGTCGGCACGTCGGCGTCGCGTAGTGCCTTGACCGCGGCGAGCCCGGCGGCGCCGGCCCCGATCACCGCCACCCGCTGTGGTACGCCCATTGCCACCCCCGTTAATCCAACGTCCGATGGATAATCGTCTCGCGGGGGCGGCCCGTCAAGGGGTCGGTGATCCGTACAGCCCGTCGAGCAGGCGGTGCACGAACGACCGGAACTCGCGCCGTTCCCGAGCGCCGGGCGCGCCCGCGGCCAGCGCCACCACGTGCCCGTGCGTCGCCCACACCAGACTGCGCACGGTGATGTGCGGGGTCGGCTCGGCGAGGGCGCCGGTCGCCGCGGCGGCGGTGAGCAGCTCCGCGACCAGCCGGTACAACGGGTCGGCGTAGCGCTGGTCCAGCTCGGCGTGCCGCTGCGGTTCCAACCAGCGGCGCAGCCACAGCGCGGTGGTCTCGGGGCGGTCCTCCAGGAAGTCGACGAAGACGTCGACCAGTTCGTGCAGGGCCCGTCGCGCCGCGTCAGGACCGGCGTCGAGAGCGGCGCTGGCCTGCTCGGCGGCCTCGGTCAGCACGTCCCGTTCGGCGGCGAACACCCGGGCGAAGCACGCGTCGTAGAGCGCTGCCTTCGTACCCGTGTGGTGCGCGACAGTGGCGACGTCGACCCCGGCGGCGGCGGCGACCTCCCGCAGCCCGACGGCGTCGAAGCCCCGCTCGGCGAAGAGCGCGGTCGCCGCGGTGAGCACCACCTCGCGGGTGGGCCGGGTCTCGTCGCGGCGGGGTCGACCCGGGCGGCGGCGGGGCATGGTCATGGCCGCCATTCTGCCCCTAGAATCCAGCAACCGTTGGATTGCGGAGAGGATGCGGCGATGACCGGGCTGGACCGGCGGCCCGCGGCCGCCATCGACGCGACGCTGCCGCGCGGGCCCCTGGCGGGCTTCGCGGCCGGCTCGCTCGGCATGGGTGTCTGGGTGACAGTGCCTGGCCTGCTGCTGCTCTACTTCCTCACCGACGTGCTGGCCGTCGGGCCGTGGCTGGCCGGCCTGGCGCTGCTGCTGCCGAAGATCGCCGACGTGCTGCTGCACCCCTGGGTGGGGCACCGTGCCGACGTCGAGCAGACCCGACGCGGCGACCGTCGTCGACTGCTGCTGCTCGGTTGCGCCCTGCCGGTCGCGTTCGCCGCGCTCTTCGCGGTGCCCGGCGGCCTGACCGGCGCGCCGGCCGCGGCGTGGGTGGCGGTGTTCTTCATCGCCGGCAACCTGCTCTTCGCCGCCTACCAGGTCCCCTACCTGTCCACTCCGGCCGACCTGCGCATCGGCTACCACGAACGCACCCGGCTGATGGCGTTCCGGATGGTGGTGCTGACCCTGGGCATCCTGGTCTCCGGGCTGCTGGCCCCGCTGCTCACCGGCGGCGACGCCGCGACGCGGGGCGGCTACCAGCGGATGGGCGTGGTCCTGGCCGTGGGGATGTTGGTGGCCATGCTGGTCGGTGTCGCCGGCATCGCCCGGCTGCGCGGGTCCGCGCCGGCCAGCAGCGCGTCGGGGCACGGCGGATGGCGGGCGTTGCGCAGGGCGCTGCGCGACAGGCAGTTCCGGTGGCTGGTCGCCGCGTACCTGGCGATGTCCACCACCACCCACCTGGTGCTCGCCGGAGTGCCGTACTACGCCGAGTACGAGCTGCGCGCGCCCGGTCTGACCACGGTGCTGGTGGCCGCGTTCGTGGCGCCGGCGCTGCTGGTCACCCCGGCCTGGCTGGTGGTGGCCCGACGCGTCGGCAAGCAGCGGGCGCTGCTCGGCGCGCAGGGCGCGTTCGCCCTGGGCTCGCTGGTGTTGGCGGTGGGCCGACCGGCCGGCCTGGCGGTGCTGGTGGCCGCGGTGGCGGTGCTCGGTGTGGCGTTCGCCGGCATGCAGCTACTGCCGTTCTCGATGCTGCCCGACGTGATCCGCGCCGCCAGCAACGCCGGCGGCACCGGAGCCGGCACCTACACCGGGGTGTGGACGGCCACCGAGGCCACCGGTGCGGCCCTGGGCCCGTACGCGTACGCGCTGTGCCTGACCGTTGGTGGTTTCGTGGCCTCGACGGCCGGTGAGTCGCCGGTGCAGCCGGACGCCGCGCTCGCGGCGGTCCGCTACGGCTTCGGGTTGCTGCCGGCGGTGGCGATGCTCGCGGCGCTGCTGCTGCAACGCCGCTACACCCTGGACGCGACGGCCCGGGCGGCGAGCTGATCGACCGGCACTAGACTTCGCCCTCGATGGACGCCCAGCCCAGCACCACCGAGACCCGCCCGTGCGCCCACTGTGGAGCGCCGGTTCCGCAGCGTGTCGGCGCGGGCCGACCGTTTCGCTACTGCCGCGACAACGACGGCGCCTGCCAGCGCGCCTCCCGCAACAGCCGGATGCGGCACCGCAACGCCCCCGGTCTGCCCGGGCAGGTGGCCCGCACCTGGGAGGCGGTGGACCGACTCGACCAGATCGTCGAGACGTTGACCGAGTCGCTGCACGCCGAGTTGTCCCCGGTGGGTGTGCAGCGGCAGCTCGCGCAGGTCCGCGCGGAGGCCGCCACCGAGATCGCGGCGGCGCAGACCGAACGCGACGAGGCCCGCGACGACGCCGAGACCGCGGCGGCCGACGCGGCGCGCGCCCGCGAGCAGGCCCGCGAGGCCCGCGCCGAGGCCGACGACGCCCGCCAGCGCGCCGAGCTGGCGCAGCGGCAGGCCACCGCCGCCGACGAGCGGACGCGGCACGCCGAGGCCGCCCGCGACCAGGCGCGCCACGACGCGAGCGCCGCCGAGGCGCTGCGCGCCCAGGCCGAGCGCGACCGCGACCAGGCCCGCGTCGAGGCGCGGGAGCTGCGCACGGAGCGCGACGCCGAACGGCAGCGGGTGACCGACCTGAGCGTGGAACGCGACGCGCTGCGTGCCGAGGCCGAACGGGCCAGCCGCGCCGCCGCCGAGGCGACCGAGCGGGCCGGGCGGTGGCAGGCCGAGGTGCAGGACGTCCGGCGCCAGATCGAGCAGTCCCGCGCCGACGCGGCGCGGACCCGCGCCGAGGCCGCCGACGCCGCCCGGGCGCGCGAGCAGGCCGACCGGGCCCGCGACCGCGCCGAGGTCGCCGCCCGGCAGGCCGACGACGCCCGGCAGGAGGCCGCGGAGCTGGCCGCGCGGTTGCGCGCGGAGGTGGCGGCCCTGGCCGCCCAGCGCGACACGCTCACCGCCGAGCTGACCGTGGCCCGGCAGGCCGCGGCGACCGCCGAGGGTCACCGCACCGCCCTGACGGTACGACTCGACGCCGCCGAGACCGACCGGGACCTGGCCCAGCGGCGGGTGGCGCAGCTCGGCGACCAGGTCAGTGACCTGGCGTTGGCGCTGGCCCGCCTCGGGGCAGCCGCTCCCGGCGACGCCACCTGATGATCGTGGCGCAACCTTCGGTAGGCTCGGGCGGTTAACCTCCCCGGTGGCAGCGGACACACACCGTTGTCCCGACCTGCCTGGGGATCACCTCACCGGGTGAGCGTCCCGGCCGGTTACCCTTGGTCCCGGCCCACCCGTGGATGCCTCACGCCCTCGGGCGGGAATGGCTCGACGGGGACGCACCGTTACACCCAGAAGACCAGCACCACGAACGAGGGGAAGTCGATCATGGGCGAGCGTATGCTGCGCGGAAGCCGCCTTGGCGCGGTGAGCTATGAATCCGACCGCAACACGGAGCTCGCGCCGCGTCAGACCCGCGAGTACCTCTGCGCCAAGGGCCACCAGTTCGAGGTGCCGTTCGCCGTCGACGCCGAGGTCCCGACGACCTGGGAATGCAAGTTCGACGGCAGCGTCGCCCGACTCGTCGACGGCAGCGAGCCGGAGCAGAAGAAGGCCAAGCCGCCGCGTACCCACTGGGACATGCTTCTGGAGCGGCGTTCCATCGCCGAGCTGGAGGACATCCTGGAGGAGCGCCTTCAGGAGGTTCGGACCCGCCGCGGCCGCGCCTGAGCCGCACGACGCACGACGACGGCGCCCCCGGGGTTTTCCCCGGGGGCGCCGTCGTGTCTGTCCTGAGCGCGGTAGGTGGCCTGGTCTCAGTGCCGGCCGGGCTCGACGATCTCGCCCTCGATGGCCCGACCGCCGTCGACCACCACCGGCTGTTCCGGCTGCGGGGCCGGTTGCGGCGCACCTTGGCGCACCCGCACCGTGCGGGGCCCGAACAGGTCACCGGCGACCATCGACGACACCCGCCGCTCGGTGGCGCGGCGCACCCCGGCGCGGGCCAGTCGACGCACCGGCGGCACCAGCAGCAGCAACCCGACCACCCCGCTGACCAGGCCAGGCGCCGCCAGCAACAGCGCACCGGCCAGCCCGACGAGCCCGTCGGTCACCTGCCCACCCGGGGGCTGCCCGGCCGCCGCCGCGGCGCGGAAACCACGCCAGGCGCGCATCCCCTCGCGGCGCAGCAGAACCAACCCCAGCAGGGACGCGGCGAACACCAGCAACACCGCCACGCCGAACCCCAGCGCCCGCCCCACACCGACGAACACCGCCAGCTCCAGCACCACCGCCAGCAACAGGGCCAACGGTACGAACCTCAGTCCTCGGCGCATCTCACCTCATCGCCATTCCTGCGGACACCACGGACGTGTTCCGCTCATCCAGCATGACACGGTCGCGCTCACGGCCACCGTGCCTGACCCGCTCACGGCCACCGTGCCTGGCCGGTGGCGGTGCCGTGCAGGCCCCGGCGTACCGCCTGACGCCGGTCGCGCACCCCCCAGGCGGTGATCCGCCACAGCGCCTCGGCCACGATCTTCGGGCTCATCTTGCTGTCGCCGCGCTCCCGCTCGGCGAAGGTGATCGGCACCTCCACGATCCGCACCCCGGCGCGGTGCGCCAGCCGCGACAGCTCCACCTGGAACGAGTAGCCCTGCGATGTCACCGAATCCAGGTCGATGGCGTCCAACGCGCTGATCCGGTACACCCGGTAACCGCCGGTGGCGTCCGAGACGGGCATGCCCAGTGCCAGGCGCGCGTACAGGTTGCCGCCGCGCGACAGCAACAGCCGCCGCAGCGGCCAGTTGAGCACCCGCGCGCCCCTGGTCCACCGGGAGCCGATCACCACGTCGGCGTCGCGGGCGGCGTCCAGCAGCGCCGGCAGGTCCTCCGGGGCGTGCGAGCCGTCCGCGTCCATCTCCACGACCGCCTGGTAGCCACGCTCGCGCGCCCACCCGAACCCGGCCAGGTACGCCGCGCCGAGGCCCTGCTTGCCCTGACGGTGCAGCACCTGCACGTGCGCGTCGCCGTCGGCGAGGGCGTCGGCGATCGCGCCGGTGCCGTCGGGGCTGTTGTCGTCGGCGATGAGGATCTGCACCGCCGGGGCGGCCCGCCGGACCCGGCCCACGATCACGGCGATGTTGTCGGCCTCGTTGTAGGTGGGGATCACCACCAGCACCCGGCCCACCCCGGGCACCTCGTCCGCGCGTCGGATCGTATCGGTCGCCTGGATCACGGTTCCTCCGCTCCCGCCGGCGTACCGGCTGTTGCTATCCGGGCCTGACCCGCTGCCGCCGGCGCAGCACCGCCGCGCCGACCAGGGCCGCCGCGGCCAGCGCGGCGAGCGCCACCTCGGGCCACCAGCCGAGGCGGGTGGCGAGGGTGCGTCCGTCGTCGAGCCGCAACTGCCGCACCACGACCTCCCGGGTGTTGAACCCGGTGGCATCGCTTACCCGCCCGTCGGGTGCGACGAACCCGGACACTCCGACCGTGGAGGCCATCAACGCCGGCCGGCCGTGCTCCACCGCCCGCAGCCGCACCATGGCCATCTGCTGGCGGGCCTCCGCCACGTTGAAGGTGGCGTTGTTGGTCTGCACCACCAGCAGTTGCGCGCCGCCGGTGACGGTGTCGCGGACCACCTCGTCGTAGGCGACCTCGAAGCAGATCACGTCACCGAGCACGGTGGGCCCGGCGCGTACCACGCCCGGGGTGCTTCCGGGCACGAAGTCGTTGCGGATCAGGTCGACCTTCTTGCTGACCATCCGGGCCAGGTCGCGCAGCGGCACGTACTCGGCGAACGGCACCGGGTGGCGTTTGGTGTACAGCTGCTCGAGGTCCGCGCCGGTGCCGGGGTGCCACAGGATGCCCGCGTTGCGGACCTGCCCGGCGTCGGGGCCCAGCAGCACCGCGCCGACCAGGATCGGTGCGCCGATGGTGTCGGCGGCCTGGGAGATCCGCGCCCCGGCGGTGGGGTTGCGCAGCGGGTCGATGTCGCTGGAGTTCTCCGGCCACACCACCAGGTCGGGTCGCCGCTGTTGCCCGGCGGCGACCCGACCTGCAAGTTCGATGGTGGCGTCGACGTGGTTGTTGAGCACCGCCTGCCGTTGGGCGTTGAAGTCCAGGCCCAGCCGTGGCACGTTGCCCTGCACGATCGCCACGGTGACGGTGTCGCCGGAGCCGGCGGTGGCGACCGGCACCAGCAGGCCCCCGGCGGTCAGCGCGACGGCCACGACGGCCGGTACGACCACAGGCGTCCACCGCCGGGCCAGGGCACCCCCGGTGCGTGCGGGGCCGTCCAGCGGGCCGTCAGCGCCCGGCACGGCGTCGCTCGGCGTGGTGGTGGGCTCGGGTGCGTGGTGCTGGGCGGTGACCCAGCCCCGCCAGACGGCGGTGACCAGCAACCCGCCGATGAGGGCCACGACGAAGGTGATCAACGGGGCGCCGCCGAGCGCGGCCAGCCGCAGCAGCGGTGAGCTGTCCTGGCTGAACGCCAACCGCCCCCACGGGAACCCGCCGAACGGGGTGCGGTCGCGCAGCGCCTCCTGCCCGACCCAGAGCAGCCCGGTCAGCGCCGGCCACGCCCAGCGGGTGCGGTCGACCAGCGGCGACACCCAGGCGGTGGCCGCGCCCAGCAACGCCAGATAGCCGGCCTGCAGCAGCGACAGCAGCACCCACGGCAGGTAGCCGGTGTGCAGGTTCGTCCAGGCCAGCAGCGGGGCGAAGAACGCCACCCCGGTCAGGAAGCCCAGGCCGGCGCCGGCGCGCAACCGCCGTCGGTGCGCGGCGGCGGCCAGCAACGCCACGCCGACCGGCGCGAGCGGCCACACCCCGTACGGGGGGAACGCCACCAGCAGGGCCAGCCCGGCGGCCACGGCCAGGGGCACGGCGACCCGCAGCGGCAGCGGCCGACCGGCAACGACCGGCCGGGGCAGCGCCGCCGGGGTGTGCGTCTCATCCCGGTCCAGGGTCGTCACCGCTTCACCTCGATCACGGGGCGAAGGTTACCTGGCTGGCGGGTGCACCGGCCGCGTCGGGCCGTCGGGCACGAACCACCCGGGGGACATGAAATCGGGGCGCGGCTCGCGCCGCGCCCCGATGCTCCCAGGCCCTTCCCGGCCGGTGTGGCGAGGATGGGGCACGACGACCTTCGGACCGACCGGACGTGGACTGGCTGCCCCCGCCGGGCCGTTGTCTACTGGCCGTGCACCTCACCCTGCCCGTACACCGGTAACCGCGGCCGGTTCGCGCCGCCCCGCCGACCCCCGCCCGCTGGACCTGGCCGCCGCGACGATGACGCTCGAACATGTCGCTCGGCCAGCGGACGAAGGGACGAAGCGAACAACAGCCGCTTCCCGTGGTAGGACTCAAAGACGGTACGTGCCGACCCCCGTCGCTTGTCAACCCGCAGCCGGCCTGTCGTGTGTTGCGACACGGCGTGTCGGGTCGGCGAGTCTCAATGCGTACGCAGATGCTGACGCAGCAGCGACTGCGCGGCCGCCCGGTGCTCCTCGGCGAGCAGCCCTCCGGCGGCCAACACGTAGTCGGCGTCGACCACCGCCGCGGCGGCGCGCGGCAGCGCCCACCCGCCGGCGTGGTCGGCCAGGACCGCCGTCAGCACCTGCCCGGACACGTCCGCCGGCGAGTGCCGCAAAACCCCACCGGAGCCCACCAGCATCCGCACGTCGCGCAGGTCCCGACCGGCCCGCTCACCGGTCGCGGCGCCCCGGGCGTGCCGGCGCAGCGCCACCGTCGCGGCGAGGGTGGCGATGCGCCGGTCCACGGCCCGCTCGACGTCGTCGACGGCCAGGAACGCCGGGTCGGCCGCCCGTCGCGCCGCCGCGGCGGCCAGGTCGTCGGCTTCGCCGGCGGCGAGCAGCCGTTCCTCCACGGCGGCGCGCACCACCCCGGGGGCGCTCCAGCGCATGCCCAGATCGCCCTCCACGGTGCGGGCCCGCCACAGGCTGCCGGCGACCTCCCGGCCCGGCCCGGTGGCCCGCTCGTCGGGCGTGAGCACCGAGTACACGTCGGTGGTGGCCCCACCGACGTCGACCACGGCCAGGTCGCCGCCGAGGGTGTCGGCGAGCACCTCCACACCGGTGAGCACCGCGTCGGGGGTGGCCGCCCGCACCAACCGCGCGAACCGGGCACCCCGCGACAGTCGTTTACCGCCGATGACGTGGCGCAGGAACACCGCCCGGATCGCCGCCCGCGCCGACGCCGGGGCGAGCACCCCGATGCGCGGCAGGACGTTGTCGGCGTCGGTGACCGGCACACCCGCGTCGCGCAGCAGCCCGGTCAACTGCTCGCGCACGTCGGCGTTGCCCGCGTACACCACGGGCCGGCGCCACCGGGCCCGCGCGAGACGGGTGGCGTTGTGGGTGATCGTGTCGGCGTCGCCGCCGTCGGTGCCGCCCACGAGCAGCACCACGTCCGGGCGGGCCGCCCGCAACGCCGTCAGGTCGGCGGCGCCGAGCCGCCCGGCCGCGACGTGCACCACGTGCGCGCCGGCGGACAATCCGACCCGCCGGCCGGCCTGCGCGGTGACCAGCGGCTCGTAGCCGATCACGGCCAGCCGCAGCCCACCACCGGCCGACGAGCACACGTACCAGGGAACGTCGCGCACGCCGAGCCCGGCGGTGGCCGCCGCGACCGCGGCGTCCAGGCCGTGCAGCACGTCGGTGCCCACCGTGGTGGGCGCCGACGCCGCGCCGGCCAGGACACCGGCGGTCAGGTCCACCACCGCCACCTTCGTGTACGTGGAACCGACGTCGGCGCAGACCGCCAGGGTCACGACGCGGCGGGGACGACCACGGTGCCGGTCGCGGTGACCGCCACGATCGGCGGGTCGAGGACCTCGGCGGCGGACGCGGAGCGGTCCGGGCGACCCCGGCACACCACCGCGCAGCTCAACTCCAGGGTGCGGCTGCGGGTGCCCACCCGCGACACCCGCGCGGTGACCTCGACCACGTCCCCGGCGTGGACGGGCGCGTGGAAGCGCACGTCGGCGTACCCGGCGAACAGGCCCTCGTCGCCGTCGGTGCGGATGCACACCTCAGTGGCGACGTCGCCGAACAATCCGAGCGCGTACGCCCCGTCGACCAGGTTGCCGGCGTAGTGGGCGTGCGAGTACGGCACATACCGCCGGTGCGTCACCGTCAACCCGAGCCGTGCGTCGGTCATGCCATCGCCTTCCGTTGCGTGATCAGGGCGTGCACGAGGTAGCTGGCCACCTCGCCGGGCGTGGTGCCCCGACCGAAGATCCGGTCCACGCCCAACTCGTCGGTCATGGTCTCGTCGAAGCGGGGCCCACCGACGATCAGCAGCGGCCGCTGCCCCGCCGGCATCGCCTCGCGGAACGCGGCCGACATCTCCCGGGTGTTGTGCAGGTGCGCGTCGCGTTGGGTGACCACCTGCGACACGAGCACCGCGTCGGCCTTCTCCGCCCGGGCGGTCTCCACCAGCTCCGGCACGCTGACCTGAGCGCCCATGTTGGTGACCTTCAACTCCCGGTAGTACTCCAGGCCCTTCTCCCCCGCGATGCCCTTGACGTTGAGGATCGCGTCGATGCCCACGGTGTGCGCGTCGGTGCCGATGCACGCCCCGACCACTGACAGCTTGCGCCGCAACCGCTGCTTGATCACCGTGTTGACGTCCTTCGCCGACAGCAGCGCGAAGTCCCGTTCCACCACCTGCACGGCGCCCAGGTCGACCAGGTGGTTGACCCGCCCGTAGACGACGAAGAACGTGAACCCGTCGCCCATCGGCTTGGCGTGCACCACCATCGCCGGGTCGATGCCCATCTTGTTGGCCAACTGCACCGCCGCGCCCTCGGCGCGCTTGTCGTGGGTCACCGGCAGGGTGAACGACACCTGCACCATGCCGTCACCGGTGGTGTCCCCGTACGGGCGCACGATCTGCTTCTCCCCGCTCACGCCGCCGCCTCCAGGATGTCGGTGGCCGGGTTGCAGTAGTCGGCCTCGTGCGCGGCGACCCCGGACAGGCCCTTGCCGCGGTCCGCGGGCCGCTTCATGATCCCGAAGGTGCCCTCGGCGATCGCCGTGAGCAGCGTCTGCTCCCCGATGCGCTCCAGCAGGTCCAGTGCCTCACCGAGGACCTGGTTGGCGCGGCGGCGGATGAACCCGCCCGGTGCCGGCACGAAGTCCTCGTGCAGCCCACCTGCCGCACCGAGGACGTACCGCACGTTCTGCAGGGCGATGTCCCGGTCGGACAACCACGGTGTCACCACCGCCTCGGTCATCACCCCCACCAGCAGGATGCCCTGACCGGTGAGCGCGCCGGCCAGGTTGAAGAACCCGTCGAGCAGGTTGCCCCGGAACACGTCACCGGTCATGTGCTTCGTCGGCGGCATCCACTTCAACGGGGCGTCGGGGAACAACTCCCGGGCCAGCAACGCGTGCGCCAACTCCAACCGGAACGACTCCGGCACCTCCGGGTTGATCTCGAACGCGTGCCCCAACCCCAACTGCCAGTCCGCCAACCCCGCCTCGTGCGCGAAGAACTCGTTGAGCAGCTGCGACACCGTCACCGTGTGCGCCTCGTCGACCGCGTCGGCGGTCGTCAGGTAGTTGTCCTCACCGGTGTTGATGATGATCCCGGCGCGGGCGTGCACCTGCCGGGAGAACCGCTGGTCGACGAACGTGCGCACCGGGTTGATGTCGCGGAACAGGATCCCGTACATCGAGTCGTTCAACATCATGTCGAGGCGTTCCAGCCCGGCCAGGGTCGCCATCTCCGGCATGCACAGCCCGGAGGCGTAGTTGGTCAACCGCACGTAGCGGCCCACCTCCTTCGACGACTCGTCCAACGCCGCGCGCATCAGCCGGAAGTTCTCCTGGGTGGCGTACGTGCCGGCGAAGCCCTCCCGGGTCGCGCCCTCGGGCACGTAGTCCAGCAACGACTGCCCGGTGGAGCGGATCACCGCGATCACGTCCGCACCGGCGCGCGCCGCCGCCTGCGCCTGCGGGATGTCCTCGTAGATGTCGCCGGTGGCGACGATCAGGTAGATCCACGGCCGCTGCGCCGGGTCGCCGTGGCGCTTCACCAGCCGGTCCCGCTCGGCGCGCCGCCGGTCGATGCGCCGAATGCCCGCGCCGACGGCCTTGCGCGCCGCCGACCGGGCGGCGGTGGCCGCCCGCCCGGTGGGCTGGGTGAACCGCACCGACCCGGCCGCGGCCTTCTGCGCCAGCAACGTCACGTCGGTGCTGCCCTCACGCACCAGGGCGTCGAACACCGGCACCGCCACCCCGTGACCCAACCCCACGTCCGCGGCGACCGCGTCGACGAGCCGGTTCACCCACGGAATGCCGTCCGGGTCGGCGCCGGTCACCCCGGCCAGGCGCAGGACCGCCCGCTCCACCGACACCGTGGTGTGGCTGCGCGCCAGGTCCACCACCGGCTGCCCGGCCCGACGCGCCAACTCCCGCGCCCGCGCCACCAGCACCGGATCAAGATCAAGCTTCCCGGTCATGATGACCCTTCCTCGTAGATGACCTCACCGCGCAGCACCAGGCGCCGGCACACCGGCAGCGGCGTCGGGTCGTCCGAGCCCCGCGCCTCCGGATCCTCGGCCTGCAACACCGGCAGACCCCGCTCCACCCCCGCCGGCGTCGACCACACCGCGAACGTCGCCGGCGCACCCAACGCCAGAACCCCCTCGACGTCCAGGTGCACCGCCCGCCACCCACCCCGGGTGTGCGCAGCGAACGCCGAACGCACACTCATCCGCTGCGCCGGGTTGTGGTGCGCCACCGCCGCCCGCACCGACCCCCACGGGTCCAGCGGCGTCACCGGCGAATCCGACCCGAACGCCAACGCCACCCCCACCGAGTGCATCGCACCCATCGGGTTCGACTCCAACGACCGGTCCAACCCCAACCGGGTCTCGTACATCCGGCCCGCACCACCCCACAACCGGTCGAACGCCGGCTGCATGCTCGCCACCACCCCGTACTCCACGAACCGCGCGATCAACGCCTTGCTCATGATCTCCGCGTGTTCGATGCGGTGCCGGGCCGCCCGCAACCGCTCCACCCCCACCGTCCGCGCCGCCGCCGCGAACCCGTCGAGGACGGTGCCGATTGCCGCGTCACCGATGGCGTGGAACCCGCCCTGCATGCCGTGCGCCGCGCAGTCCAGCAGGTGATCGCGCACCTGATCGACCGACAGGTACCCGTGCCCGCAGCCGTCACCGTCGCCGTACGGCTGCGACACGTGCGCCGTGCGCGAACCCAACGCCCCGTCGGCGAACAGGTCCCCACCGGCGCCGACCGCGCCCAACTCCCGGGCCCGCGCCGCACCACCCAACTCACCCCAGTACCCGTACACCTCCGGCAACCCCGCGCCCGAGATGCCCAGCAGACCGGTGAAGTCCTCCTCGTCGGAGATCTCCGGGCCACCACACTCGTGCACCGCCGCGATCCCCAACGACGCCGCGTGGGCCAGGGCCACCCGCTGCGCCGCGACCCGCTGCGCCCGACTCACCGACGCCTGCGCGGCCGCCCGCACCACGTGGTGCGCGTCGCGTCGCAACCAGCCCGACGCGTCGTACCCGGCCGCCTGCGCCGCCTGCGGGCACGCCGCCAGCAACGCCGACGACACCAACGCCGAGTGGATCGACGCCTGCGACAGGTACACCCGGCGTCCACCGGCGGCCCGGTCCAGCGCGGCGGCGTCCGGCAACGTCGGATCCGACCAACCCGACTCGTCCCATCCGTGCCCCAGCACCACCGCGTCCGCCGGCAGATCCGCCGCGAACCCGGCCACCGCGTCGAGCAGCTGCCCCGCCGAACGCACCCCGGACAACGCCAGCCCGGACAACGCCAACCCGGTGTCGGTGGCGTGCACGTGCGCGTCGACGAACGCCGGCGTCACCAACGCCCCGCCCAGGTCCACCACCCGGTCGGCCGGCGGCGCGTCACCGTCGGTCCCCAACCAGGCAATCCGTCCACCGGACACCAGCAGCGCGGTGGCGCTCGGGTCGGCGGGGCAGTGCAGCACGCCGCCGCGATACAACGTCGAGGGGTTCGTCATGACCTCAGTCTGCCGCGACCCGCGCCGCGAACAGCTGACGCACCCCCGGCTCGGCCCGCAGCAGCCCCAGCGCCAACTCCGCGTGCCCCGGCACGTACCCGTTGCCCACCAGCATCGTCACGTCCGCCGCCAACCCCTCCGCGCCCAGCGCGGCAGCGGAGAAGCTCGTCGCCATCGAGAAGAAGATCACCGTGCCGCCGTCCGCGGTGGCCAGCACCGCCCCGTGCTCACAGCCCGGCACGTCCACGCAGACCACCGTCACGTCCGCCGGCACCCCCAGCGCTGTGGTCACCGCCGTGGACAACCCCACCGGGTCGCGCGCGTCGGCCAACGCCACCACCGACGCCAGACCGGCGGCCGTCAGCGCGTCGCGCTCCGCCGCCACCGGCACCACCCCGACCGTACGCGCGGCGCCCGCCCGTCGCGCCGCCGCGAGAGACAGCGACCCGCTCTTACCCGCCCCACCGATCACCGCGACCCGCACCGGCGTCGGATCACCGGTACGCCGACGCTCCTCGACGTAGCGCGACACCACCCGGGCCGTCAGCGCGGGCGCCCCGCACACGTCCAGCACGGCGAGGGACAACTGCGGGTCCTCGTCGTCGGGCAGCACCGCGGCGATGGAGCGCGCGAACAGGATCGCCCACCCGTCACAGGGCACCTGCTCGCTGCGCCCGTCCCAACGGGCCAACCCATCGGTGATCACCAGGGGCGTCAACGTCAACGACACCAGGGTGGCGACCCGCTCCCCTGCCCTGAGCCCCAGCGGGGACCGCCGACCGGCCTCCTCGACCGTGCCG
Source organism: Micromonospora sp. NPDC127501 (assembly GCF_040302185.1). Taxonomy (NCBI): domain Bacteria; kingdom Bacillati; phylum Actinomycetota; class Actinomycetes; order Micromonosporales; family Micromonosporaceae; genus Micromonospora; species Micromonospora sp. NPDC127501. The sequence continues at coordinate 133,928 of NZ_JBEORJ010000015.1, forward strand.
ATCAGCATCCCACCCGACCCGGTCACCGGGTTCTGCATCTTCCCCCGGGTCGCGATGATCTCCAACACCTCGGCGCGGACCGCGTCACCGTCCCCGCCGTGCTTCTCCGACAACTGCCGGAAGCTCGCCGCGTCCAGGTTGAGCCGCTGCACCCGGATCCGCACCTCGTTCGGCGCGATCGCCGCCGACGTGTCCAGGCGCCAGGCCGCCTGCGGCAGCACCCCCGCCGGTTGCACGACGCGGTGCAGTCCCACCGGTGACGTCACGCCAACCTCCCCCTGCCAGCCGTCCGAAGCCCCGGTCAAGGCTCGCGTAACGGGAAAACTTACGGCAGACTAGTTTCTGTACCGAATATTTTCCAGTAGCCTTCGGGCTCCGATGATCAGCCGCAACACCGAGGAGGGGCCGTGACCCAGACCCAACCGGTTGAGACCATCCCTCAACCCCGTCACGCCCCGGTCGCCGTACCGACCGCCGGGCAGCCCTACGAGTACCACCGCCGCCCCCTGGTCGAACCCGACTGGACCCGCTTCCCCGGCTGGCGCCACGTCACCCGCGACCAGTGGGAATCCGCCCAGTGGCAGCGCGTCAACTGCGTCAAGAACATCAAGCAGCTCCGCGCCGTCTTCGGTGACCTGATCGACGAGACCTTCTACGCCGACCTCGAAGCCGACCAGTTGGCCCTGGCCACCATGTCCATGCTGGTGCCACCCCAAATGATCAACACGATGGTGCCGTTCGCGACCCTCACCACCGAGGCGCTGCTCGCCGACCCCATCCGCCGCTACATGATCCCGGTCGCCTCCGACCGACGCACCGACTGGCCCTCACACCCCTACGCCAGCCGCGACAGCCTCCACGAGCACGACATGTGGGTCGCCGAAGGGCTCACCCACCGCTACCCCACCAAGGTCCTCGCCGAGCTGCTCTCCACCTGCCCCCAGTACTGCGGGCACTGCACCCGCATGGACCTCGTCGGCAACTCCACCCCCGCCGTCGACAAACTCAAACTCACCCTCAAGCCCGTCGACCGCTACGACGCCCACATCGCCTACCTCAAGGCCCACCCCGGCGTCCGCGACGTGGTCGTCTCCGGCGGCGACGTGGCCAACGTCCCCTGGCGCAACCTCGAGTCGTACCTCATGCGCCTGCTGGAACTGGAGACGGTCCGCGACATCCGGCTCGCCACCAAGGCCCTCATGGGCCTACCCCAACACTGGCTGCAACCCGACGTCGTCGAGGGCCTGGAGCGCGTCGCCCGCACCGCCGCCCGCCGCGGCGTCAACCTCGCCATCCACACCCACGTCAACCACGCCCAGTCGCTCACCCCACTGGTCGCCAAGGCCGCCCAGACCGCCCTCGACGTCGGCGTCCGCGACGTCCGCAATCAGGGCGTCCTCATGCGCGGCGTCAACGCCACCACCCCGGAACTGCTCGACCTCTGCTTCGCCCTCCAAGGCGAAGCAGGGATCCTCCCGTACTACTTCTACATGTGCGACATGATCCCCAACGCCGAACACTGGCGGGTCCCGGTCTGGCACGCCCAGCAACTCCAGCACGACATCATGGGCTACCTCCCCGGCTACGCCACCCCCCGCATCGTCTGCGACGTCCCATTCGTCGGTAAGCGCTGGGTGCACATGCTCACCGACTACGACCGTGAGCGCGGCATCTCCTACTGGACGAAGAACTACCGCACCTCCATCGAATCGGCCGACCTGGAGGCGCTCAACAAGCGCTACGCCTACTACGACCCGATCGACACCCTGCCCGCCAACGGCCAGCAGTGGTGGCACGACCACCGCAACGACTGAACCACCCACGGCGACACCCCCCGGGATTTTCCCGGGGGGTGTCGCCGTCCCCGTCAACGACAGCCCAGCGCCTGCACGTACCCGTCCCGCACCGTCCCCGCCGCGACCTCGTCGGCGTAATCCCAGAACACCTCCGACCAGTCACCGGCCCGATCCAGGTCCCGCAGCACCCGCCACCCGTGGCTGCCGCGCAACGCCTCGGTGGCCCGCCGCACCGCCGCCTCGTCCCCGCTCGCCCGCGCCCGCTGCCACTCCGCGATCCACCCGCAGGCGACCCGGGACGTCACACCCACGCCGAACTGGTACGAGTCACTCACGCCGATGTCCTCCAGCGCCGCGACGTCGAACCCGGGCGGCAGCGGCACATCGGCGAGCACCTTCGCCGCCCGCTCCCCCACCGGCATGACCATCTCCGCCGGCAGCGCGGCCAACCACGTCCGCGCGTCCACCCGGACGATGTCCGCGAGAATCCGGTCCAGGTCCTCACGCGACCAGTTCCCGGAGGTGCTCATCTCCACCAACACGTCGTCGCGGGGACGCAACAGCACCGTGAAATCACCGTTGAGGTTCTGGAACAGATCACCCGGCCGACCATCGACCCGTACCGACTTCGCGGGACCGTCGGCAAGCCGATCGGAATAGCGGTACGTGTACACGGACGCCGGATACCAGTTCATCTCCAACTCCCGCCCACCCCGGCGAAAACGGATCATGCCCTGCTCCTCGGTGAACCCGGACAGATCAGTCACCTTCCAGCCGGACCGGTCGATCAGCAGTCGCGGGTTCCGCTGCGCCGCCGCCATCGCCAACGGCGAGAAGACCACACCCGGGTCGACAGTGGCTATGGGCGAGACCCCTCGGTCGTCGGACTGGCCACGCACCACGATGGACATCGGCAGGACGCTGACGAGGACGGCTGCCGCCGCGACGACGCCGGCGAAACCACGCACCCGCAACCGCCGCCGCGGCACCTCGACGACACGATCGAGCGTCGACTCGGACAGGATCTCCTCCAGCAGGTCCTTTTTCACCCCGCCGAGGTCTCCCAGCACACCGAGCCCACCCGGGTCGGCATCGCGAACCAGCCGGTCGACACGCTCCTCCGTGCTCATCAGTCCTCCTTCCCGGTGGCTGCGGTCAGCACGTCGAGTACATGTCCGGGCGGCCCCGGGTCGTCACCGACCAGCCCCCGCAACCTCGCCCGCGCCCGCGACAACCGGGTCCGCACCGCGGCAGGAGCCACCCCCAGCACCGCAGCCACCTCATGCGGCCGCAGCCCCTCCCAGACGGTGAGCATCAGCACCTCCCGGTCCACCTCGGCCAGGCCCGCCAACGCCGCCCGAACGGCAAGCCGGTCGGGCACCTCAGTCCCCGGATCGGCGACCGAAACGACGATTTGCTGGCGTAACCGCTCACCGAGGCGCTGCCGGCGAACGCCACCACGGTGCTGATTGGCCAACACCCGCCGGGCCACCCCGTACAGCCACAGCCGAGCCTCCCCGCCGACCGGAATGTCCTGCCGGCGACGCCACGCCACCAGAAAGGTCTCCGCGACGACGTCGGCCGCGTCCTCCGGATGCGCGACACGACGCAACGCGTACGCCAACAGCGACTCGAAGTCCTCGGCGTAGACCCGCCGGAAGCGGTCCTCGTCGTGCTCTGTTCCTGAGCTCACGTCCAGTCCATGTCCGGTGCGACCACAACCGTGACAGCCTGGGCCGACGCGGCCGCCTAACCGCCGGCCAGCACCTCGGACAACGGCGCCGGCACCAGCCCCCGCTCACGCAGCCCGGCCAGGATGTGCGGCAACGCCTCATCGGTCATCGCCGCGTTCGCCTCGGTCACATGCATGATGACGATTGACCCGGGGCGAACGTGGTCCAACACCGCCCGCACCAACGGCCTCCACGCCGTCGCGAATGGATCGCCGCTGACCACGTCCCCGTCGACCACCGTCACACCCAGCGGTGCCAACGCGTCCAACGCCGCCGCGTCGTGGCACAACCCGGGAAACCGGAAGTACCGGGTCTGCCGACCCCCGTACGGCGCGATCACCTCGAACGTCTTCGCCACATCGCCGGTCAGCTCGTCGACGGGCAGCCGGGGCAGGTCGTAACAGTCGGCGGTGAACGCCGCGTGCCCGTAGGTGTGGTTGGCCAACTCGAAGCGCGGGTTGCCGGCGATCCGCCGGGTCACGTCCGGATACCGCTGCACCCACTTGCCGGTCAGGAAGAACGTCGCCGGCACCTGCTCCCGCTCCAGCAGGTCGAGGATGCGCAGGTTCGCGTACGACTTCACCCGGCCGGCCCGCAGGCTGGCCAACATCCCGTCGGTCATGTCCGCGTCGAAGGTCAGCGCGACCTTGGCACCGGTCCGCGGCCCGTGATCCACCACCGGCGCCCTGCTTCCCACCCGCGTCGCCCCTGGGACAGCCGGAACCGTCGGCGTCGGGACGCTCTGTGGGGTGGCGGGAGCCGTTGGCGTCGGAACCGCCTGCGATGCGCTGGTCTGCGGCGCGGCCGCAGAGGCGGACGAGCCGACGAAGACCGGCCCCTCCGGCGGTGGCACCCGCGACGCCGTGCACGCGGCGCTGCCGACAACGGCCGCCGCAACCAGTACGCCACACCACAATGGGCGAAGGCGGGGTCGGATCACGCCGCAGATCATCGCAGACGCGAAAGCGCCTCACTGTCCCGCGCGCACCGTCTCGGACGCCGGCGGACGCACCTCGCCCACCCCGCCCACGTCGACCCCGAGCAGGCGGCGGCCCGTGGCAACGCGGGCATTGCGCGCGTTGGGCGTCGGGGCGGTGCCGCTCCGGTAAGCGATATACCTCAGAGGCAAAAATATAACTCCCAGGTATATGGCTCATCAAGGATTCTCCGCCCGAGAGGCCGCCGAGGCCGCCACCGCAGTTGGGTCACGCAGGGCCGCGCGGGGCGTACCTGGTGACCGCCACGCCGAGCAGGAAAGAGGGCCGATGCCGCCAGCACCAGGGAACGCAGCACCACGGGTCCCCGGGCGACGGTGCGCCCGGGGACCCGTGGACCGCTCGAGTCACTTCGTGAAGGCGTCCTTCACCTTGCGCCCAGCGTCCTTGACGTTCTGACCGGCCTGCTTGGCGCGCGCGTCGCTCTGCTGACTGGCGCCCTCGCCACGCATTCGCTCGTTGTCGGTCTTGTCGCCGACGCGCTCCCTCGCGGCGCCGGCCATCTGCTCGACCTTGTTCTTTGCCTTCTCGGTGAAGCTCATCGCGCCTCCTCGGTCTGGCGTTTGTTCCGGCTCGCTTGCCCGGTCTCCAGGTGCCGAAACCGGCGGTGCTGGTTGGCACACCCCGTAAGGCATCCTAGGAAGATAGGTAGTGGGAGGGTCGCCTGTCGGCACCGCCCCACGATGGTTAACTGACCGCATGGGAGAGCTCCTGCTGATCCGACACGGCGAGACCACCTGGAGCGCCAGCCTGCGGCACACCTCGTACACCGACCTGGAGCTGACCCCCGACGGCGAGCGACAGGCCCGCACCCTGGCCGCGTTCCTGGCCGGCCGGCGCTTCGTCACCGTGCTGGCCAGTCCCCGCTCCCGCGCACTGCGCACCGCGCAGCTGGCCGGGCTCACCGTCGACGCCGTCGACGAGGACCTCAGCGAGTGGAACTACGGCGAGTACGAGGGCCGCACCACCGTCGACATCCACGCCGACGATCCGCACTGGAACATCTGGACCGACGGCTGCCCCGGCGGGGAGTCCCCCGCACAGGTGGGCGAACGACTCGACCGGGTGCTGGCCCGCGTCACCCCGCTGCTCGACCGGGGCACCGTCGCACTGGTCGGGCACGCGCACAGCCTGCGGGTGCTCGGTGCCCGCTGGATCGGCCTGCCCCCGTCCGCCGGCGGGCGGCTACGCCTGGAGACCGCCACGGTCAGCGCGCTCGGTCACGAACACGGCCGGCAGGTCATCCTGCGGTGGAACCAGCCGGCTCCTCCGGCACCCGGGACCGCGACCGACTCGGTGCCGCAGAGCTGATCTTCGGCGGCCGGTTCTCGTACGGCGTGGACAACACCACCGTCGTCCGGGTCGTGACGTTCGCCGAGGTACGGATTTCCTGGAGCACCCGCTCCAGGTCGGTGGGGCTGGCCACCCGTACCAGCAGCAGGTAGAAGTCCTCCCCCGCCACCGAATAGCAGGAGTCGATCTCCGGCAGGTGGGCCAGCCGCTCCGGGGCGTCGTCCGGCTGCGACGGATCGAACGGCCGGATCGCCACGAAAGCGGTGAGCGGCAGGTCCAGCGCCTCGAACGACACCCGGGCGGCGTACCCCTTGATCACCCCGCGCTGCTCCAGCCGACGGACCCGCTGGTGCACGGCGGACACCGACAGCCCCACCCGCTCGGCCAGGTCGGTGTACGACAGACGGCCGTCGGCGGTCAGCGCGGCGACGATAGCGCGGTCGATCTCCTCCACGGCGTGCAACCTACCGGGAAAACCGCCGCACGGCGACGAGGTACCCGGGTGGCGGGCCGCGACGGGCCGTGACGCACCCACCGCAGCCGCGCCACCACGGGCCGTCGTCAGCCCTTGGCCAGAGCCCGGGAGATCACCATCCGCTGGATCTGGTTGGTGCCCTCCACGATCTGCAACACCTTCGCCTCACGCATGTACCGCTCCACCGGGTGGTCGGCCACGTAACCCGCGCCGCCGAGCACCTGCACCGCGTCGGTGGTCACCCGCATCGCCATGTCGGTGGCGAACAGCTTCGCCTTGGCCGCCTCGATCGCGTACGGGCGGCCGGCGTCGCGCAGCCGGGCCGCCGCCAGGGTCAGCGCGCGGGCGGCGGAGATCTGGGTGGCCGCGTCGGCGAGGAGGAAGCCGAGCCCCTGGAAGTCGATGATGGAGCGCCCGAACTGCTGCCGCTCCCGGGCGTAGGAGACCGCGTAGTCCAGGGCGGCCTGGGCCAGCCCGACCGCGCACGCCGCGATGCCCAGCCGGCCGGAGTCCAGCGCGGACATCGCGATGGTGAAGCCCATCCCCTCGCCGCCGATCAACCGGTCGGCCGGCACCCGCGCCTCGTCGAAGGCGATCTGCGCCACCGGGGAGGCGCGCAGCCCCATCGTCCGCTCGGCCGCCTGCGGGGTGATGCCGGCCGTGCCCGCGTCGACGAGCAGGCAGGAGATCCCCTTCGGGCCGGGTCCGCCGGTGCGGCAGAAGACGTTGTAGAAGTCGGCCGTGCGGGCGTGGGTGATCCACGCCTTGGTGCCGGAGACCAGGTACGCGTCGCCGTCGCGGTCCGCCCGGGTGGTCAGCGCCGCCGCGTCCGAGCCACCCTGCGGCTCGGAGAGGCAGTACGCGCCCAGCAACTCGCCACCGAGCATGTCCGGCAGCAGCTTGCGCTGCTCGTCGCTGCCGAACGCCGCCACCGGGTAGCAGGACAGGGTGTGCACGCTGACCGCCTCGGCGACCGCGAGCCAACGGCTGGCCAGGATCTCCAGCACCTGCAGGTACACCTCGTACGGCTGCGCCGCGCCGCCGTACTCCTCGGGGTAGGGCAGGCCGAGCAGGCCGGCGCGGCCCAGCGTGCGCAGCACCTCACGGGGGAACTCGGCGCGTTCCTCGAAGGCCGCGGCCTTCGGCGCGAGCTCGCCGTCGGCGAGCTCGGTGGCGAGACCCAGCAGGTCGTGGGCCTCGTCGGTGGGGAGGATCCGGTCGACAGTCATAGCGCGATGAGCTCCGTGGGGGTGGTGTTGAGCCGTTGTACGCCGTCCGTTGTGCAGACGACGATGTCCTCGATGCGGGCGCCGTGCCGGCCCGCCAGGTAGATGCCCGGTTCGATGGAGAACGCCATGCCGGCCTCGAGGGGTCGGTCGTTGCCGGCCACCAGGTACGGCTCCTCGTGCCCGTCCAGACCGATGCCGTGGCCGGTGCGGTGCAGGAACGCGGGACCGTAGCCGGCGGCGGCGATCGGCGCCCGGGCCGCGTCGTCGGCCGCCGCGCCGGTGATCCCGGGCCGCACCGCCGCGACGGCGGCGCGCTGGGCGTCGCGCAGCACCTCGTAGTAGTCCAGGAAGTCGGCCGGCGCCGATCCGCCCGCCAGGTAGGTGCGGGTGCAGTCCGAGCGGTAGCCCGACGCCATCGTGCCGCCGATGTCGACCACCACCGGCTCGCCGACTCCGATCGGCCGGTCCGAGGTGCCGTGGTGCGGACTGGCCCCGTTGGGCCCGGCCGCCACGATGACGAAGTCGACGGTGACGTGCCCGACGGCGCGGATCGCGGCGGCGATGTCGGTGGCGACCTCGGCCTCGGTGCGACCGGGGCGCAGCCACTCGCCCATCCGCAGGTGCACCTCGTCGATCGCCGCGCCGGCCTCGGCGAGCGCCGCGACCTCGGCCGGGGACTTGCGGATCCGCAACTCGCGCAGCACCTCCCCGGCGAGCCGTTGTGCGGCGTCGGGCAGCGCCGCGCGCAGGCCGAGCACCTGCTCGGCCCACATCCGGTCGGCGAGCCCGACCGCCGCGACCGGGCCGTCGAGGGCGGCGACGACCAGGGGGTACGGGTCGGTGCCGTCGACGTGGTCGACGATGCGTACTCCGGTCGCCGGCGCGGGGGACGCCTCGGCGGCCGGGCGTTCGAGCCGGGGCACGACGAGGGTCGGTTCACCCTCGGCGGGCAGCACCAGGCAGGTCAGCCGCTCCCCCGCGTGGGCGTCGTACCCGGTCAGATACCGCAGGTCGGAGCCGGGCGTGAGCAGCAGGGCGTCCAGGCCGGCCGCGGCCGTCGCGCGCTGTGCGGCGATCAACCGATCCGGTGGATACAGCTCGTCGATTCCCACCCCGTCAGCTTAACGGTCGTTTGGGCAAACCCCATATCGACACCGATCGTCGGAAAATCCATCGACGTTGATTGACGCGGACAGTTAACACTCTTTAAGATTTGGCTGCCTCGAGGCCCACCCGTCCCTGCGTCCCCCGCACCCCGCCCGCGACAACCCTGCGCGGGCGGGTGTCGTCCCCCGCCCACGGGAAGGCCCCCGATGTCCTCACCACTGCGCCGCGCCCTCGCCGCCGGCCTGCTCGCGCTGGCCACGGCCGGCGCCACCCTCACCGTCACCAGCGCCCCCGCGCAGGCCGTCGTGCTGCCGAACAACTTCAAGAGCGTCGGCTACATGCCCTCCTGGGCCGGCAACATCAACACCATCCAGTACAACAAGCTCACCCACATCAACTACGCCTTCGTCCTGCCCAACAGCAACGGCACGCTGCAAGGGGTGGACGGGGCTCGGCTCTCCTCGCTGGTCTCCCAGGGGCACGCCAACAACGTCAAGGTCTCCATCGCCGTCGGCGGCTGGAACGACGGCAACGACTCGGCCTTCGAGACGCTCGCCGCCAACCCCACCAGCCGCACCAACTTCGTCAACAACCTGGTCAACTTCGTCAACCAGTACAACCTCGACGGCGTCGACATGGACTGGGAGTACCCCGACCCGGGCGCCTCGGCCAACAACTACACGGCGCTCATGACGCAGCTCAGCAGTGCCCTGCACAGTCGCGGCAAGCTGCTCACCGCCGCGGTGGTCAGCGAGGGCGGCAGCGTCCAGGGCGTCCAGACGGCCGTGTTCAACCAGGTCGACTGGCTCAACATCATGGCGTACGACGGCGGCAGCCCGCACGCCAACTACGACTGGTCGATCAACAGCATCAACCTGTGGAAGGCCCGCGGCCTGCCGGCCAGCAAGGCCGTCCTCGGTATCCCGTTCTACAGCCGCCCCGTCTACTACAACTACTCGTACCTGGTCGGACTCGACCCGGCGAACGCCAACCGGGACTGCGCCACCATCGGCGGCAGCCAGCAGTGCTGGAACGGCATCCCGACCGTCAAGCGCAAGACGCAGTGGGCGCTGGCCAACGCCGGCGGCGTGATGAACTGGGAGCTGTCGCAGGACACCAGCGGCTCGACCTCACTGCTCAGCGCCATGTACGACACCATCATGGGTGGCACCACCCCGCCGCCGACCGGCCGCACCGGTCAGATCACCGGCATCGCCGGCAAGTGCGTCGACGTGGCCTCGGCGAGCACCGCCAACGGCGCCGCCGTCCAGCTCTGGGGTTGCAACGGCACCAACGCGCAGACCTGGACCGTGGCCAGCGACAGCACGCTGCGCGCGCTCGGCAAGTGCGCCGACATCACCAGCGGCTCCACCGCCAACGGCGCGAAGGTCCAACTCTGGGACTGCAACGGCAGCGGCGCGCAGGTCTGGCAGGCGCAGTCCAACGGCACGCTGCGCAACCCGCAGTCGAACAAGTGCCTCGACGCCAGCGACAACAGCTCCGCCGACGGCACCCGGTTGCAGATCTGGGACTGCTTCGCCGGCGCCAACCAGCGCTGGACGCTCCCGGCCTGACGCCGCGCCCGCAGGGTCCCCGGACCCGCCGGCTCGTAGTGCCCCCGGTCGACGCGAAGGCGTCAGCCGGGGGCCCCTGCGTGCTCACCGACCAGGGTGAGCATCTCCTGCACGGAGCCGGCCGGGTCGGTGACCGGGAACTGCACGGCCCGCACCACCGCCGTCGGGTCGACCAGCAGGGTCAGCCGCTTGAACCGGGTCTCCCCACCCGCGCGGAACACGGGCAGCAGCAGCCCCGCCCCCAGCCGGCCGTCCTCGTCCGACAGCAGCGGAAACGGCAGTTCGGCGTACGCGGCGAAGTCGGCGAGCTGGTCGGGCCGCTGGGTGCTGATGCCGTACACCCGGACACCTGCGGTCACGAAGTCCGGGTGACGCTTGGCGTACGTGGTCGACTCCAGGGTGCACCCCCGGGCGCCGGGAATCTCCGCCCAGCCGGGCGGATAGCCGTGCGTCCCCGGCGCGTACGCCCCGGGGAACAGGTAGAGGACCGTCCACGCGGCGGTCGCGGCCACCGCCACCGGCTGCCCGTCGGCGGCGGGCAGGACGACCTCGGGCAACCGTCGGCCGACCAGGTCGTGCGCGCGGCGCGCCTCGGCCGAGCCGGCGTCGGCCGTCGCGGTCACGTCACCGTCGCCCATCAGATGCCTCGTTCCCCAGTCCTGCAGCGCGATCAGCACCGGTAACAGTCCTTCGCCCCTCGTGGTGAGCAGATAGTCGTACCGGGGTGGGTGTCGCGAATACGGTCTGCGCTCCAGCACACCGTGCTCGACCAGGGCGGCGAGGCGCTCGGTCAGCGCCCGCCGGCTGACGCCCAGCTCGCGTTGGAGCGCGTCGAAGCGGGTCGTCCCGCCGGCGACGTCCCGCACGATGAGGAACGTCCACCAGTCCCCCAGTACGCCGAGCGCCTGCGCGATGCCGCAGTCCGCATCGGCAAGATCCTCTCGCCGCACCGGCTACCTCCGTTGGTCCCGTCCCGACTATAGTCCGTTCCGGATTGGAACGCTCTGCATCGACGACCGGCGGCGGTCCGCGCGTCGGTTTCCCTGATCGAACGCCACCGGTAGCCATAGCCTGAAATCGGGGAGCCGCCCGGACTCCCCGACCGGGAGGACCGACGTGGCAGCGAACCAGGCGAGCAGGACGGCGACCCGCCGTCGTCGCCAACTGTGGGCCGGGGTCCTCGCACTCGTCGGCCTGGTCCTGCTGGTCATCGGCGTCACCGTCGCCGACGGCGTCGCGGCCTGGGTCGAGGTGGTGGTCGCGGTCCTGCTGCTGGTGACCAGCTACGTCGTGCAGCACCTGGCCCGGCGGGACACCGTCTACCGGCCCGACGAGCGACGCTGACACCACCAGCGGCCGGGCGTACTCCAGATCGTCGGACGGTTGTGCCAGGCTGTCCGGCGTGGCACACCGACCCCCGATCCTGCTGATCGACGCAGCCAGCCTCTACTTCCGCGCCTACTTCGGCATTCCGGAGTCCGTCGCCAAGGCCGAGGACGGCACCCCGGTCAACGCGGTGCGCGGCTTCCTCGACATGCTCGCCACCCTGATCCGGGTGCGGGGCGCCGACCGGATGGTCTGCGCACTGGACTACGACTGGCGCCCGGCGTGGCGGGTCGACCTGCTGCCGTCGTACAAGGCGCACCGGGTCGCCCCGCAGGGCGGCGAGATCGTCCCCGACACCCTCTCCCCGCAGGTGCCGATGATCCTGGAGGTGCTGACCGCGGTGGGCATCACCGCGGTCGGCGCGAGCGGCTACGAGGCGGACGACGTTCTCGGCACCCTCTCGGTGACCCAGCCCGGCCCGGTCGAGGTGGTCTCCGGCGACCGCGACCTGTTCCAACTCGTCGACGATGCCCGACCGGTCCGACTGCTCTACGTCGGGCGCGGCGTCGCCAAGCTCGACGACTGCGACGATGCCGCCGTACGGGCGCGCTACGGAGTGCCCGCCGCCCGGTACGCCGACTTCGCCGCGCTGCGCGGCGACCCGAGTGACGGGTTGCCCGGGGTGGCCGGCGTCGGCGACAAGACCGCCGCCCGGCTCATCGAGCGGTACGGCAGCATCGCCGGCATCCTGGCCGCGCTCGACGACTCCGACTCGTCCTTCGCACCGGGCCTGCGCGCCAAGCTGGTCGCGGCGCGCGACTACCTGGGCGTCGCGCCGACGGTGGTCCGGGTCGCCCTGGACGTGCCCCTGCCGGAGCTGCCCACCGCGCTGCCGAGCGCGCCGGCCGACCCGGACCGGTTGCTCGAGCTCGCCCAACGATGGAACCTGGCCGGCTCGGCCCGCCGCCTGGTCGACGCCCTCGCCGCCCCACGCGGCACCAACCTCGCCGGGTTCATCAACAAGACCGGGGTGTTCGCCCCCACCGAGCAGCGTTCCTGGACCGAGGACCGGATGCTGCGCTGGACGGAGA
>NZ_JBEORJ010000016.1:0-134492 GCF_040302185.1 Micromonospora sp. NPDC127501
GGTCACCCTGCTGGAGGCGGTCACCGAGTCGTGCAACACCGGCTTCGCCCAGCTCGGTGTGCGGCTCGGTGCCGAGACTGTCAAGGAGAAGGACCAGGATCGGTCCTCCACACCGGCCGACGTCGTGTCGCGTTCGGACGGGTCGATCAGGAGTACGGAAGCCGCAGCACCGACTGGTTGCCGATGCCCAGGGTGGTCGGGTTGCTGCCGATCGCCGACCAGACCTCCACCCGGACCGTGCCGTTGCTCAGCGTGCCCAACGTGCCGGTGGCCGAGGACAGGCCGGCGTTCTGGGTGTAGTGCTCGTAGCCGGTGACCGGGTCGGTGGCGAAGTAGCGCAGAGTCTCCACCCGTTCCCAACTGCCGTTGCCGGTGAGGTCGTAGGAGACCCGCACCTGCACGCCGTTGCCGACCGCCGTCCCGGCGTCCACGAACAGGTCGAACGCCGTCTGCCCGCCGGCGTAGGCGAGGTTGAGGCCGGTCGCCGTGAAGACCTGGGCGTTGGTGGGCGTACCGTCGTGGTTTCCGTTTGCCGCCGCGACCGTCGTCGTGGCCGCGCTGCCGGCGGCGCCCAACCCACCTCCGGGCAGCAGGTACCGCGTCGGGTTGCCCGGGGTCGGCGGCGGGGTGGTCGTCGGCGGGGGGTCCGTCGGCGTCGTCGGGGGGACGCCGCCGGCCGCGTTGCCACCACTCCAGGTGTACGCCCCGGTGGTGGCCGTCTTGCCGGCTCCCACGGCGAGCGTGGTGCCGTTGGAGAACGTCACAGTGATCGGCGTCGCCGTCGGGTTCGACGCCACGTAGGTGCGGGCCCCGTTGCGGGAGAAGACCGCGGACAGCGGATGGTTGCCGGTCACCGTCGTGTCCACATTGCCGAGGGCGGCGAGGTTACGGATCCAGTGGAACGTGTGCGCCCGGCTCTCGCCCTCCTCCGGGGTGTAGCCCGGGTTCGCGCGGAGGTTCGCCAGCGCCGCGTCGGGGTCGCCGAGGGCCTGGAACTGCCAGAGGATGTCCTGCCACACCGTCGGTTGTCCGCCGTTGTTGCGGACGAGTTCGGCATAGTTGGTCCGCACGTACGCCGGGTTGTTGCCCAGGTAGAGATGACCGCCGGTGACCGGCAGCAGGTTGATGCCCTGGATCATCTCCGGCTCGCCGCTGAACCAGGTGGCGTACGCGCCGCCGTCACCCCAGACCATGCCGACCGTCGAGTGCCCGAAGGCGGCGGGGAAGTTCTGGTCGCTGACGTCGAACCAGTACTCCTGGATGGCGGCGGCCTGGGTGGTGTAGAGGAAGACGCCGGCGTCGCGGATGGCGGTGTTACCCGTCGTCTGCCCCCACTGGATGAGGGCGCTCGCGAAGTTCATCCCCTCCGACGAGGACTCCTGGTTGTTGCCGGAGCCGAAGGAGCCGTGCCCGGACGCCCAGTCGTGCCCGGCGTAGATGTCGAAGTCACGCAGGTACGGGAACTGGGGGTCGCCGCGGCGGTAGTTGTTGGCGTCGCGGATCAGCAGGTCGACCATCCCGCCGTAGCGGCTGGTGGCCGCCCAGGCCGGGTCGAACTTCGCCAGGGTCGCGGCGGCGGCGATGTAGTAGCCGTAGTGGAAGTGGTGGTCGTTGAGCTCCTGGTCGGACCCGTACGACGCCGGGTAGCCGATCAGGGTGCCCCAGTTGTTGTCGTAGTAGAAGACCCGGCTGGTCTTGCCGCTGGACGCGGTGAACCAGTCGGTGAGCGTGCTACGGATCGCGTTCAGCGCGCTGTCACGCGTCGTGGTGTCGTTGACCTGATCGGCGATCTCGGCGATCCGAGCGGCCCGGCCGAGCCCCTTGCCGGTCCAGTAGGTGTCGTTGCCGCGTTGGTCCATCGGGTTGGCGCGGGTGGCGGCCAGGTGCCCGGTGAGCGTCGACAGGTCCCCACCGCTGCCGTCACCGACGGCCGGCAGCTCCGGCAGGATGCCCTGGAACTTCATGGCGGTGCGGAACTGGTTGACGCCGGTGAGCACCTTCATCCGGCCACGCGCCGACGGGTAGGTCGGCGTGATCGCGGTGGAACCGCTCAGCGACTTCCACTGGTGCGGGTAGAGACTGACCACGGTCTGCGTGGCGGTGCCCTCCCGGGCGGTAGTGGTGAACGCGTACGTGGTGGTCAGGCCGCTGGTCGCGGGGTTGTAGGCGTACGAGACCTGGGTGCCGGTGACGTGGGCGTGCGCGTACTGACCGTAGGTCGCGGCCAGCGCGGCGCGCTCCGTCGCGCTGGACGTCGGCGGCAGCAGTGCGACGGAGAAGTAGCCGCGGCCGGCCAGGGTGGACGAGATCCGGCCGGACGCCACGGTCCAGCTGGCGCCGCTGGGCGCGAACCCGACGTAGTCGTGGCCGTTGACCCGGAAGCCGATGGTGGCGCCGCTGTTGGACCAGACGTCGGGGGTGCCGGCGGTGCTGATCTGCGCGTTCCCCCCGGTGGTCTGAAAGTACGCGAAGGGCAGACCGTGGCCGATGGTCGCGCGCATGGTGCGCGTGCCGTCGCTCCAGTGCGGGCTGACCGTCCAGTCCGTCCAGCCGTCGACCTTCACCAGGGGAGCGGCGAGCCCGGCCACACCGACCCGGATGTCCTGCACGTACGGGTAGTGGAACTCGCCGACGCCGGTGGCGGTGCCGCTGATGGCGGGCGTGGAGTTGGCGGAGAAGCCGAGCCCGTCGCCAAAGGTGTCGTACGAGATCGGGTGGGCGTGCAGCGGCTCACTGAACGAGCAGTCGGTGCGCTTCCACAGCAGTGAGGACCACCAGTCGTTGGTGGGGATCGGCCCGGCGGGCGCGTTGGCGGTGGCGAACTGCCGGGGGTTGCTGGACATCGCGCCGCAGCCGCTGGGGAGCGGGCCGACCGGGGTGGTGGTGTAGCTGCCGGCGCCGACGGGTGCGGCCTCGGCCGCGCGGGTGACGGGGATGGCGAGGCCGCCGACGACCAGGGCCAGCGCGGTGGCGGCGGCCAGGGCCCATCGGCGGTGGGGGACGGGAGGTTTCATCGTGCCTCCATCGCGCGCGCCGGGTGCGGCCCTTGCCGGGTCCAGCGCTATGCGTCTGAATTGGGGGGAAGGTCAGGTGAGAGAGCGCTCTCTCGGCCACGGTAATGGAGTACCGAGATCCCCGTCAATGTGTCCAACGCGTTGCGTGCTGATGTCGCTATTTGCCGGCGCCCGCACGGTCGCCCAGTAGTTCGCCCGCACGGTCGTTCACCAGTGCGTCCGGCACGCGCATCCGCCACGCGTCGGTCACCAGCTCGGTCAACCGGTCCAGGTCGACCGCCGCCAGACGCAGCAACACCAGGGGCAGGCCGTCGTAACCGGGTGCGGTGAAGAAGACCTCAGGCTCCCCGAGCAGGAGAGCCTGCTTCTCGGCCTCGTCGCCGACGAACAGCACCGCGATGTCCAGCCGGATCACCCGAGGCTTGCCCGGTACCCGCTCCGGATAGGACCAGACGAAGCCCTTGTCGGCCACCCGGAAGTCGAAGCCGTCACTGGGGTTCTCCACCGTGTGCGGCAGGGCCAGCGCCACCCGGCGTACGTCGTCCGCGTCAGCCACCGAGACCCCTCGCACCCCGCACCATCCGCATGGGTCGAGATTACGCGGTGGACAGCTCGACGGCCGTGGCGCCGACGATCGCCCGTTCGCCGTTCTCCTGGACATAGCCGACCACGCTGGCGCTCCGCGGATCGAGGCCAGGTGGTGTCGCAAGCTCCACCTGCCCCCGCTCGGCGTCCAGGCCCACCGACCTGAAGGCGCGTACGACGTTGTCCTGCCGTAGCGTCCGCCCCGCGTTCTCTCCCCGGGCGATCTCGCTGGTCAGGTCCCGTTCCACGACCGCCATCTGCAACACCGCGCCCTCCGGCGGCTGTTCGGTCCGGTAGTCCACCATCACCCGGTCATTGCCCAGGTTGGCAATGGAGAGCGCCAGCGGTGTGGCGGCGGTCGCGGCCATGGCGGACATGATCGCGGCGGCCGCCCGGCGGCGATCGGAACCGACGAACTCGACGGTGCCGTTGACGACCATCTGCGGGGTGTACAGACCCCGGGTGCCGAACGCGCGGGCGTACGCCTCCTGTCGCGCGGTGTACGCCGCGTCCGCGAACTGGTCGGGCCAGCCCAGGTCGTCCCAGTAGTCGACGTGGAACCCGAGGGCGAAGACGTTCTGGCCCCGGTCCCGGGCGTCGCGCTCGATCTCGCTCAGCAACTCCTCCGCGGGAGGGCAACTGTTACAGCCCTGGGACGTGAACATCTCGACGACGGCGAAGCCGCCGTCCGTCGATGGATTCGTCATGGTGGCGTGTCTCCTCCCACGGTGTGCCCGGCGGCGTTTCCCGGTGCCCGGCGGCGTTGCGTTTCCCGTTTCGGCCGGGACAATGCGCGTGGGGTCGCGTCCCCTGCCGGCCTCGCAGCGAGCGCCGCCGGGCCGGGTGGTTGGATGGTCGGGTGCAGTTCACCGTGACAGACGCGCCGGCGCGGGAGCGTTTCGAGGCGCGCGACGAGGCGGACGCGGTCGTCGGGTTCGTCACCTACCAGCTGACCGGCTCGATCATCGCCTACACCCACACCGAGGTCGACCCGGCGTACGAGGGCAAGGGCGTCGGGTCGACGCTGGCGCGGGCCGTGCTGGACGACGCGCGGAGCAAGGGCCGGACCGTGGTGCCGATCTGCCCGTTCATCGCCGACTGGGTGGTCAAGCACCCGGAGTACGAGAGCATCGTGGTCCGGTCCACCCGCAAGATCAAATAACCGCGCTTCCGGCCGGGTGACGTCAGGCGTCCGGTAGGAGCTTGGCGGCGAGAGTGCGGGCCGTGGCGGTCAGGGTGTCGATGTCCAGCCCCGTCCGCCCCATGAACACCAGGCCCTGCTGTGCGGCGAGCAGCGCGCGCGCCGTCTCGACCGGGTCGACGTCGCGCGGCAGGTCGCCCTCGTCCTGGGCCCGTCCGACGCTCTCGGCGACCAGGGCGGTCGTCGCCTCGTAGGTGCGCCGCGCCTCGGCGAGGACGTCGGGGTCGCTGGTGGCGAGTTCGTATGTGCTGTTGGCCATGAGGCAGCCGCGCCGGGCCGCGGCACCACCCGGGTCGTTCACCGGCGCCATGACGAACGCGCGCAGCGCGTCCAGGGCGCGGGGAGCGGCGGTGAGCATCTCGCGCAGGTAGCCGCCGCTGGTGTCGGTGTATTCCCGCAGCGCCTTCAGGAACAGCCGGTGTTTGTCGCCGAAGGCGCCGTAGAGGCTGCCCTTGCCCAGCCCGCTGACGCGCACCAGGTCCTCCAGCGAGGTCGCCGCGTAGCCGGCGTCCCAGAACTGGTCCCGGACGGCGCGGATCACCTGCTCCTCGTCGAACTGCCGTGGCCTGGCCATCTGACCAGGATAGCAATTGTTGACCGGTCGGTCCACCAAGGGTCGGGTGGACCGATCAGGTCACCGGGGGACCAACCCGCGACACCGCCTCTCGCCGGCGGGTCGCCCTCGTCACCGGCGGTTCCCGCGGTCTCGGCGCCGCCACGGCCATCGCGTTCCTGACCAGCCCCGCGGCCTCGTACGTCACCGGCGCCGTGCTTGACTCCAACGGCGGACACACCGCCCGAGCCCCACCCTCCGCAGCCCCGTCGGGAGACCACGCCATGACAGCCTCCACCTTCCGTGCCCTGCACCACGACCGCGCCGCCGGTAACCCGCTCGTTCTACCGGGCCCCTGGGACGCGGCCAGCGCCCGGGTGCTGGCCGACGCCGGTTACCCGGCGCTCGCGACCCCGAGCGCGGGCGTCGCCGCCTCGCTCGGCTACGACGACGGCGCGACCCCGCCGGACGAGATGTTCGCGGCGGTCGCGCGCATCGTGCGCGCCGTGTCCGTTCCGGTGTCCGCCGACGTCGAGGGCGGATACGGCCTCGCCCCCCGCGAGCTGGTCGGACGGCTGATGGAGGCCGGCGCCGTCGGCTGCAACCTGGAGGACTCGGAGGGGGACGCCACCCTCAAGGACCCCCGGCGGCACGCCGACTGGCTGGCCGAGGTGCGCGCGGAGGCGGGCGACGCTCTCTTCATCAACGCCCGCGTCGACACCTTCCTGGTCGGAACGGGTGACCCGGCCGACGCTGTGGAACGCGCCCGCCTGTACGTGGCTGCCGGCGCCGACTGCGTCTACCCGATCCTGGCGCCGCCGCAGGTGCTCCCGCAGCTGCGGGAGGGCATCTCCGGGCCGATCAACATGGCCGCCGGACCGGACCGGGAATCCGTGGCCGAGCTGGGCCGGCAGGGTGCCACGCGCATCACCTTCGGTCCAGGAATGCAGCGGTACGCCATGGCGTCGATCGGCGACCTCGCGGCCGAGCTCCGCGCCTGACCCTGGACGTCACCCGCGTGGCCGTCGCGCCGCCGCGCCGCTCGGCAGGTCGGCCGCAGGGGCTTCCGCCGTCGCGAGATCGCGCAACATCCTGGATGTAGGGGCATCCGCCGCGCCCGACACCACTACATCCAGGATCGAGCACGATCTTGGGGGAGGTCCACCGGTCTCCGTGCGCCGTGCGGCGAGGGCGGGGGTGTGCGGCAGCTCGGTGGGTGATCGACTCGGGTTTCTGGAAGTGGGGGTGTCCCGGTCGGGTGGATCACGCGGTTTCCTGAAGGCCGAGTCGATCACCCAGCGCGGTGGGCGGCGGAGGAGTTACGGCAGCTACGGCCGAGCCCCCGGCGTGCCGTCGCGGTGGACGGCTGCCGGGGGCTCGGATGCAGGCGGTCAGGCCTGGTTGCCGCTCGGCAGTACCGCTGCCATCTCGTCGGCGGCACCGGCGAGCACGCGTGCCTGCTGCGGCCAGCTGGCCAGCCCAGGTGCGGCGCGCAGGCCAGCGGCCCGGATCAGGTCGCGCAGCGCCGGCTCGTCCAACTCGCCGAGCTGGCCGTACGTGCGCACGCCAGCGTCCTGCAACGCGGCCGCCATCTTCGGCCCGATCCCCTGGATCCGGCGGAAGTCGTCGGCCGGGCCCGTCGGGTCGGCGTCGACGCTGTCGATCGCCGTGTTGGCGGCCGAACGGACCGGAGGGGTCGCGCTGGTGGTCGGCCGGACCGGAGGCGTGGCCTCCGCCTGTCGCTCGGCGACCGCAGCGGCAACCGCAGGCTCGGCGTTCACCGAGTCGGCCTGCACTGGCTCGGCATCGGACGGTCCTGCGCCCGCCAACGCCTCTGCCGGCGTTGCGTCGACCGCCGCGGCCCTGGTCTCCACGTCGTCGGCCGGCATGTCGTCGGCCGGCATGTCGTCGGCCGGCGTCGAGTCGATCGGCGTGCTGTCGACGGGCGCGGTCCCGACCGGCGCATCGTCGGCGGGCGCGGTGTTGGCCGCGACCGGCGCATCGTCGATCGAAGCATGGTCAGCCGGCGTCGTGTCGATCGGCGTGGTGTCGGCGGACGGGAGGTCGTCCGCCGGCTGGCGGGGGGCGACGACGGCCGCCGGGGCGGGCTGGTCGTCGACAGTGACCGGCTCGGGGGTCGAGTCCACACCCGGCTCCTGCCGCAGCTCAGCGGCGTCGGACTGCTCGGTGGCCGGTACGGGCGGCGGGTCCTCGGTCAGCGCCATGTCCGCCGGGTCGACGGTGCTCGGAGCCTCCGCCGGCACGGGCACCGGGGTGGGACCGTCCCGTTCGGTCAGCGCGGCTGGCGCGCTGACCGTGTCGACCGGTACCGGCTCGTCGGCGACCGCGGTGGGCGCCGGATCGACGGCGGCCGCAGGCTGGGCCTCGTCGGTGGTGGCAGCCGGCGTGGGCGGGGTGATCACGGCCAGACCGGCGACGGGGTCACCATCCACAATCGAATTGCCCTGTACGCCCCGTCGGCCGCGCAGCAGCCACCCGGCGGCCAGGCCCAGCAACAGTGCCAGTACCACTATCAGCGAGTGTCCGAAAGACCACGCCACGGCGAACCTCCCTCTCAGCTCGTTGGAAAAGTCACGAGAAAAACTCGCCGCAGCTTTGCACACGCGTATTGCCGACGACAGGCAGGATCGGCCGTCGGCGTTGCCCGTCGACCAGCCACCTCAGCCGGTGCCTGCCGGGTAACAGAGCGTCGCCCGGTCACACCCGGACTCGACGTAACGAGACCGGCCCGGCACGGATCGGTCGGGCAGAGCGCTCCGGACACGATGAGACCCGGGCCCGGCGTGGGACGCCGAGCCCGGGTCCGGCGATGCGGGTTCAGTCCCGGTCGCCCTCGTAGGTGTGGAAGTCGTCGACGAACCGGCGACGGAGGCGTGGTATCCGGCTGGTCACTCCGAAGTAGCCGCGTGCGCCGAGCAGCGCGAGCCGACCCACCACCGGTCGGTACATGCGGTCGTCGCCGCTGGTGCCGCTGCGGTTCAGCGATTCGGCGACCCGGGCGAAGCCGTACGGCGCCATCACGGCCTCGTAGTCGGCGACCGCCTGGAGCAGAGTCTTGTCGCCGGCGGTGGCACGGCTGAGCTGTGCGCAGAGCAGGCGAGCGTCGCGCAACGCCGTGTTCGCGCCCACGCCCCGACCCGGGGTCATGGTGTGGATGGCGTCGCCGAGCATGGTGACGGTGCTGCTCTTCCAGGGCGGCACCGGCTCGGACGTGGACACTTTGATCGGTAGGGCGCTGGCCGGGTCCGCGTGGGCGAGCAGTTCCCGTAGGTGCGGGTGCCAGTTCGCGGTGAGGTCCAGGGCGACCTGCACCAGGTCCTCACCGCGGCGTTCCATGATGTCGGCCGGAAATCGGTTGGCCGCACTCCAGATGATCAGATTGATGTTGTCGGTGGTGGTGTCGTGGGCCAGGCCGGGCCAGTCTTTGAGCAGAGCGGCGTCGGGCTCGCTGACGCCGGGCTTGATCGCGCGTTCGGCGTCCCACTTGAACTCCATGACGTGCAGCACGCCCATCATGCCGCCGACGCCGAAGATCAGCGAGATGCCTTGCTGGACCCGCTCCGGAATGAGACCGCGGGTGTGCGGGGTCAGCGGGATCCGGGTGGCGATGTTGATCGTCCCGGCGTCGCGGGTGACGGCGTGCGGCAGGTACTGGCGGCGTACGGCGGAATGGGTGCCGTCGGCCGCCACCAGCAGGTCGCCGGTGGCGCTGGTGCCGTCGGCGAAATGCGCGGTGACCGTGCCGTCGTCGCGCTGCTCGTACCGGGTGAAGGTCTTGTCGAAGTGCACCACGTCCTCCAGGCCGGTCAGCAGCACCTGGCGCAGCACCATCCGGGCCACCGAGTGTTCGGTGCGGACCGGGTCGGCGCTCGGCCGCAGCGCGAACGACGCGGTCTGGCGGAGCCCCTGGGTGACGACGTTGAAGTAGTGCGGCGGCCGGGCGCAGGTGGCCAGGAAGGTGGCGAACAGTTCCGGGGGCAGGCATTCCCGCAGCGCCCGGCTACCGGTGGGGCCGATGCCGACCCGGTAGCCGAGCAGCCCCTCGGCGCGGTCGCGGTGCCGTTCGTAGACGGCGACGCTGATCCCGGCGCGGCGCAGGCCGTGCGCCAGGCACAGGCCGCCCGTGCCCGCGCCGATGATCAGGACGTGCGGCGGCGCGGCGGACATGTCAGCCGGCCGGGTGTGCGGCGGGCGCCTCGGTAACGGACGGGCGCGCGGTGGGCACGTCGGTGCTGGTTGGGCGCGCTGCTGGCGCCTCGGTCGCGTCCCACCGGTAGAAGCAGCCGGCGATCGCGTCCCGGGGGGAACGCCAGGTCGGCAGGTACGGCGACGTGTGCGCGGAGAGCCGCTCGTTGACCTGTCGGAAGAGCGGGTGGTTGCGGGCCGCCGCGAGCGCGTCCGGGTCGACGTCGTCCGAGGTCTCCAGCAGGTGTACGCACAGGTCGTGCAGGCAGTACAGGGATCGGTGCGTGACACCGGTCAGGCTGGGCAGTTCGGTGGCGTCGGACTCGGCGAAGATCTGCGCGACCCGCCCCTCCGCTCCCGGGATGATCCGGCTGACGATCAGTAGACGACTCATGGGACCCCTTCCGCCGGTGGCCTGCCCAACCCCTCGGGGATCGGTGCCACGTGCTCTGTGCGCCCACCGTGCCGCAGCGACTGTCACATCACCGTCACGTACGCCGACCGGGCGGTGACGGGCACCGCCGTCACGTACGTCGAACGGCCGGTGACGGGCGGTCGGAGATGGCCTCGCGGCTGGCCTGTCGGATCGGGGCGAGGGTGTCGTCGAGCAGGGCGCTCATGGCAGGGCTCGGCTCCAGCCGCAGCTCCCGGCGCAACAGGTCCCGGTAGACGTAGAAGGCGTGCACTGCTTCGAAGGCGTTGCCCTCGGCCAGGTGGATGCGGACCACCAGTCGGTGTGGTGTCTCCCGTAACGGCTCGGCGGCCATCGCCTCCAGCGCGGCTTCCAGGGCCTCGCCGTGTCGCCCCGCGGCCAGGTGGTGCCCGGCCACCTGTTCCAGCATGTGCAGGCGGAGTTGGCGCAGGCGTTCCCGGTCCAGCAGCACCCAGTCGTCGTACCAGCCGGGCAGGAGGTCGTGCCGCCCGGCGGCGAGCGCCCCGGCGGCGGTGCGCGGGTCGTCGCCGTCCCGGACCCGGGCCGCGGTGCCGACCAGGTCGTCCACGTCGAGCCGGACCGCCGGGCCGAGGCGTACGGTGTCGCTGGCCACGGTCATCGGGCAGCAAGGATCCTGTCGTAGCCGCCACAGGGCGGTGCGTAGTGAGGACAGCGCCCGTTCCTCCGACGCGTCGGGCCAGAGCAGCCCGGCGAGTTGGCTGCGGGTGGCGCCAGGGCGGAGCCCGATCAGCGCGATCACCCGTTGCAGCCCGCGCGGCACCACGACCGGCACCGCCTCGCGGAGAAGTCGGAAGCCGCCTAGCAGGTGCAGTGAGACGCCCTCCTCGGGCGGGTCTCCGGCGGTCGGCACGGACGGATCAGCGGCCACGGCGGCACCCCCTGCGGAACGCTCGTCCCGACTGTCTGCTGTGTCCCGGATCGGTTGCCCTCGACGCCACTGTCGACCCCGCCGATCGCGGCGTGGCGGGGCGCGGCCCCACCCGCCGAGGCCGCCGGACTGACCACGCTGAAGATTATCAATAACGGTCACGTTGCGTCAACGCCAGCGTGGCCTTCTGTTAGTGACAGCCAACCCGAGATCGGTTCTGAACTGCACAAACATTAGCGCGTGGAGCGCGCCCGGCGCATAGCTGATACACAGGTTGCGTCAACGCAGCGTCACCACCATCCGTCGCTGGCCGACCCGGCGCGGTGACGCCGCCGTGACGAGGATCGGCGCATCGTGTCGGCAGTCGTCCAGCGCGTCCGGGGGCCACCCGTCGCCGGCCGGACGCTGTGGGGGGAGGCCCAGTATGGACCGATCGCTGATCGTCGCGAAGGTGGATCCGACCGCCGAGGAGCGGGTCGCCGAGATCTTCGCCGAGTCGGACGCGACGGAGCTGCCGCGCCTGGTCGGTGTCCGGCACCGCTCGCTGTACCGACTGCACGACCTCTATGTGCACCTGCTCGAGACCGCGCAGCCGGCGGAGGGTGCGGTGGAGGCCGCTCGTGACCATCCCGAGTTCATCCGGGTCAGTGACCGCCTGCGCCCGTACGTGTCGCCGTACCTGTCGACCTGGCGCTCGCCGCGCGACGCCATGGCGCGGTGCTTCTACCGGTTCGACGCCCCGGACGCCGGGCGGCGGTCGTGACGGCCACCGCGCCGCGCGAAGAGCAGCTCTGGTCCCGCTGCGCCGGTTGCGCCAGCCTGCTCTACCGCAAACGGCTGCGCCGCAACCTCGACGTCTGCCCGGAGTGCGGGGAGCATTCCCGACTCGGCGCGCCGGAACGCCTGCGCCAACTGGTCGACCCGGGTTCGCTGCGCCTGCTGGCCGACCGGCTGCCGGAGGCGGACCCGCTCGACTTCGTCGACGTGCTGCCGTACCCGCACCGACTCACCGGCGCGCGGGCCAGCACGGGTCTTGCCGAGGGGGTCGTCTGCGCCACCGCCACCATCGGTGGACACCCGGTGGCCCTGGCGGTGATGGACTTCCGCTTCCTCGGTGGCAGCCTGGGCTGCGCGGTGGGCGAGCTGATCACCCGGGCGGCCGAACGGGCGCTGGACGACCGCACCCCGCTCGTCCTGATCACCGCCTCCGGCGGGGCGCGGATGCAGGAGGGCGCGCTGTCGTTGATGCAGATGGCGACCGTCAGTCAGGCCATCGCCGCGTTGCGCGAGGCGGGGCTGCTCACCGTGAGCGTCCTCACCGACCCGACCTACGGCGGGGTGGCCGCCTCGTTCGCCACCAACACCGATCTGGTGCTCGCCGAGAGCGGCGCGCGGATGGGCTTCGCCGGCCCCCGGGTGATCCGTCAGATCACCGGGCGGGCCCTGCCGGAGGGCTTCCAGACCGCAGACTTCCTGCTCCGACACGGGCAGGTCGACATGGTGGTGCAGCGCCGGTCGCTGCGCGGGCGGCTGATGGCGCTGCTCGCCGCGACCCGCGCCGGCCGTCCGGCACGTCCGCCCGTACCCCGGCAGGAGCCGGCGTCGCGCCGCGAGCGCCTCGCCGACGACGGCGCGGCCCTGGCGCGGCCGGCGGACCCGGCGGCCGAGGGAGACGACGGCACCCCGGCGGTACGCGACGCGTGGGACACCGTCCGGATGGCGCGGCACCCCGGGCGGCCCACCACACTGGACTACCTGGACTCCGTCTTCGACGGGTTCGTGGAGCTGCACGGCGATCGGCTCGGCGCGGACTGCCCGGCCATCGTGGGTGGGGTGGCCCGGTTGGCCGGTCGGTACGTGATGGTCATCGGTCACCAGAAGGGGCACACCACCGCCGAGCTGGTCGCCCGCAACTTCGGCATGGCCAGCCCGGCCGGGCACCGCAAGGCGCTGCGGCTCATGCGCCTGGCGGCCCGCCTCGGCCTGCCCGTGGTCACCCTCGTGGACACCCCCGGCGCCGACCCCGGGGTGAGCGCCGAGGAGCAGGGCCAGGCGGCGGCCATCGCCGAGAACATCCTCACCCTCACCGTGCTGCCCACTCCCGTGCTCGCGGTGATCACCGGTGAGGGCGGCAGCGGCGGCGCGTTGGCGCTGGCGGTGGCCGACCGGGTGCTGATGCTGGAGAACGCCGTCTACTCGGTGATCAGCCCCGAGGGGTGTGCGGCGATCCTCTGGCCGGACCGGTCCGCGGCGCCACAGGCCGCCCGCGCGTTGCGACTGACAGCGCCCGACCTGCGCCGGCTCGGGGTGGTCGACGAGGTCGTGTCGGAGCCGTCGAGTGCCGCGCACGACGACCCGGCGGACACCGCCCACCGGTTGCGCGCCGCCCTGCTGGCCAACCTCCTGCCGCTGCTGGACGTGCCGCCGGCCATGCTGGTCCGCCTGCGTCGGCAACGCTTCCGACGGTTCGGCGCGAACCGCGTCGGCGCCCGGGCGGACCTGCGGTGACCGCCGGCGACCGGGCGCTGTCGACAGTCGACGCGTCCGACGACGTGGGGGTGGACGGCGAGGAGGCGCTGGCCGGGCTGCGCCGGCAGGCGCAGCACCTGATCGCCGAGCTGGCCGGGCCGGTGCGCCGGATCCGGCTGCGCAGCGGGCCGGCGGTGCTGGAGGTCGAGTGGCACCCCGAGGACGTGACCCGACCGGACGTACCCCTGCCCCGGGCCGAGGCGGCGCCGGCGGTCGTGCCGGCGCCCGATGCCCCACCTGCGGTGCTCCGGCCGCCGGTGCCTGGGCGCGCCGCGGTGCGGGCACCGATCGTCGGCACCTTCTACCGGGCGCCGGAGCCCGGCGCGCGGCCGTTCGTCGCGGTGGGCGACCTGGTCCGCCCCGGCCAGCCGGTGGCCATCGTCGAGGCGATGAAGCTGATGAACGAGGTGATCGCCGACCGGGCCGGCCGGGTGGCCGCGATCCTCGTCGAGGACGGCCAGCCGGTCGAGTACGACCAGCCGCTCGTCGAACTGGACCCGGCATGACGGCGCGGGGTGGTTGACCATGTTCGAGACCGTGCTGATCGCCAACCGGGGCGAGATCGCGCTGCGGGTGCTGCGTGCCTGCAAGGAGCTCGGCGTGCGAACGGCGGTGGTCTACTCCGCCGCCGACGCCGACTCGGCGGCGGTCCGCCTCGCCGACCAGGCCGTCCGGATCGGACCGGCGTCGAGTCGGCGCAGCTACCTCAACGCCGCCGCCATCATGGAGGCGGCCCGGCAGGTGGGGGCGCAGGCCGTGCACCCCGGCTACGGCTTCCTCTCCGAGGACGCCGACTTCGCCGAGATCTGTGCTGACAACGGGCTGACGTTCATCGGCCCGCCACCGGCGGTGATGGCCGCGCTGGCCGACAAGTCCTCGGCCCGGGCACTGATGAGCCGCGCCGGCCTGCCGCTGTCGCCGGGCAGTGTCGCGCCGGTGCCGACCGCCGCCGCGGCGGCCGAGGTGGCCGACGCCGTCGGCTACCCGGTGATCGTGAAGGCCGCCGCCGGGGGCGGGGGCCGGGGGATGACAGTGGTGCACACCCCGGGCGAGCTGCGCCGGGCGTACACCCGGACCCGGGCCGCCGCGCAGGCCGCCTTCGGCGACGACCGGGTGTACGTCGAGCGTTACCTCACCGAGGCGCGGCACGTCGAGGTGCAGGTGCTCTGCGACGCGCACGGCAACGGGGTGCACCTGGGCACCCGGGACTGCTCGGTGCAGCGTCGGCACCAGAAGCTGGTCGAGGAGGCGCCCGCCCCGGCGCTGCCCGCCGCCGTTCTCGACACCATCGCCGAGACCGCCCTGCGGGGTGCGCTCCAGGTCGGCTTCGTCGGTGCCGGCACGCTGGAGTTCCTGGTCGACGCCGAGGAGAAGTTCCACTTCCTGGAGATCAACTGCCGGATCCAGGTGGAGCATCCGGTCACCGAGATGGTCACCGGGATCGACCTGGTGCACGAGCAACTGCACATCGCCGCCGGCGTGCCGCTGCGGTGGCGGCAGGAGGAGATCCGCCTGCACGGCGTCGCGGTGGAGTGTCGGGTCAACACCGAGGACCCCGGGCGCGGCTTCGCCCCCACCCCCGGCCGGTTGGAGCGGTTCACCCCACCCGGCGGCCCGTTCACCCGGGTGGACACCCACGCCAGCGCCGGTTACCTGGTCGGCCCCTGGTACGACTCCCTGCTCGCCAAGGTGATCGTCTGGGCGCCCGACCGGGAGTTGGCCCTCAACCGGCTGGAACGTGCCCTGGACGAGTTCGACATCGCCGGTCCGGGCGTGCACACCACCATCCCGTTCGTCCGGCGGGTGCTCGACGACGCCGCATTCCGCAAGGGCCGCTACACCACCGGCCTGGTCGACCGTCTGCTCGCCGCGCCCGCGCCGGTGCCGACGGTCACTCCCGCACCGCGCACCGCGCCCGCCGCAGATCCCGACGCAACCCACAGGAGGACCCGATGACCGTCACCCATGGTCGCCCGATGACCGCCGAGATCACCGACATCCTGGTGGCGCACTGCGGGCTGGACGCCGACGCCGCGGCCCGGGCGCCCGCCGCGTCGCTGGAGGAGCTGGGCATGGACTCGCTCGCCCTGCTGGAGCTGTCGGCGGTCGTCGCCGACCGCTGGCAGGTGGCCATCCCCGAGCAGGCCGGACAGTTGAGCATCCCGGCGGTGGCCGACCTGGTCGCCCGCCGCGCCGACCCGCCCGGGCACACCGAGAACAGCGTGGTCATCGACGCGCCACTGGGGTTGGTCTGGGAGGTCACCAACGACGTGGCGAACTGGACCGAGCTGTTCACCGAGTACGCCGTGGTGGAGATCCTGCACCGCGAGGGGCACACGGTGCGGTTCCGCCTCACCATGTACCCCGACGAGAACGGGGTGTCCTGGAGCTGGGTCAGCGAGCGCACCGCCGACCCGGTGAGCAGGCAGGTCCGGGCGCACCGGGTGGAGACCGGGCCGTTCGAGTACATGCGCATCCACTGGCGCTACACCGAGGAGGCCGGTGGCACCCGGATGACCTGGACGCAGGACTTCGCGATGAAGCCGACCGCGCCGGTCGACAACGCCGCGATGACCGAGCGGATCAACACCAACAGCGTGATCCAACTCGCGGTGATCAAGGACCGGGTGGAGCGGATCGCCTGGCAGCGCGCCGACCAGGGCGGCCCGACCGCCGGCGACGCACCGACGGAGGCCGACGATGAGTGACCTGAGTACCCGCCCGATCGCCGCCCGGGACGTACCCGCCGACCGCCGTCGCGGCGGTGAACTGCGGGTGCTGCTCGGCCCCCGCACCGTCGGCAGCACCTCGGGTTTCCTCGGGGTGGCCACCCTCGAACCGGGGGAGCGGATCGCCGAGCACTACCACCCGTACAGCGAGGAGTTCCTGTACCTGGTGCGGGGCGCCATCACCGTCGACCTGGACGACCAGCAGACTCTGCTGGCCGCCGGTGAGGGGCTGTTCGTACCGGTGAACGTGCGGCACCGGCTGCGCAACACCGGCGTCGAGCCGGCCGAGGTGGTCTTCCACCTGGGTCCGCTCGCCCCCCGGCCCGAACTGGGCCACGTCGACACCGAGTTGGTCGAACAGCGGGGCCCGTCGTGAGCGCGAGGAGTGAGCCGGGTTTGCGAGCCCCGCAGTGGCGAACCATCGGTGGCGTCGTGAGCGCGAGGAGTGAGCCGGGTTTGCGAGCCCCGCAGTGGCGACCAGAGGTGACGCGATGAGCGGGCGCCGCACGGTGGTGACCGGGATCGGGGTGGTCGCCCCGGGCGGCGCCAGCCGGGACCGCTTCTGGAAGACCATCACCGAGGGGCGGACCGCCACCCGGCGGATCAGTTTCTTCGACCCGTCGGCGTTCCGGTCGCAGATCGCGGCGGAGTGCGACTTCGACCCGGTCGCGGCGGGGCTCAGCGAGGCCGAGCGACGCCGGGCCGACCGGTACGTGCAGTTCGCGCTGGCCTGCTCCGCCGAGGCGGTGGCCGACGCCCAGTTGGTGCTCACCGACGCGGAACGGGACCGGGCCGGGGTGGTGCTGGGCACGGCGGTGGGCGGCACGATGGCGTTGGAGCAGGAGTACGTCACAGTGAGCGAGCACGGCCGGCGCTGGCTGGTGGACGGGGCGCGCGGTGGCCCGTACCTCTATCAGGCGCTGGTGCCCAGCAGCCTCGCGGCGGACGTGGCCTGCCGGCACGGGCTGCACGGCCCGGCGCAGGTGGTGTCCACCGGTTGCACCTCCGGCATCGACGCCATCGGGTACGCCCACCAGATGATCGTGGACGGTGAGGCGGACGTGATGCTGGCCGGCGCGTCCGACTCGCCGATCTCACCGGTCACTGTGGCCTCGTTCGACGCGATCAAGGCGACCAGCCCGGACAATGACGACCCGGCACACGCCTCCCGCCCGTTCGACGCCGACCGGCACGGGTTCGTGCTGGCCGAGGGCGGGGCGGTGCTGGTGCTGGAGGAGGCCGGGCACGCCCGGCGGCGGGGAGCGCACATCTACTGCGAGGTGGCCGGCTACGCCAGCCGCAGCAACGGCTTCCACATGACCGGCCTGCGGCCGGACGGGCTGGAGATGGGCCTCGCCGTCACCGACGCGCTCCGGCAGGGCCGGATCCTGCCCGAGCAGGTCTCCTACATCAGCGCGCACGGCTCGGGCACCCGGCAGAACGACAGACACGAGACGGCCGCGTTCAAGCGGGCGCTGGGCCAGGCCGCGTACCGGATTCCGATCAGCTCGATCAAGTCGATGGTCGGGCACTCGCTCGGCGCGATCGGGTCGATCGAGATGGCCGCGTGCGCCCTCGCCATCGAGTTCGGTGTGGTGCCGCCGACGGCGAACTGGAGCACCAGGGACCCGGAGTGCGACCTGGACTACGTCCCCAACGAGGCGCGGGAGGTCCCGGTGGACGTGGCCCTGTCGGTGGGCAGCGGGTTCGGCGGTTTCCAGTCGGCGATGGTCTTCCGTCGGATGCTCGGCGCGGTGGCGGCGTGAGCGCGGAGGTGGCTCGCGCCGTGGTGACCGGCATCGGGGTGGTCGCACCGAGCGGCATCGGCGCGGACGCGCACTGGCGTACGGTCCTCGCCGGCACCCGGCGGACCGGGCCGATCACCTTGTTCGACCCGGCCGGCTATCCGACCCGCTTCGGCGGGGAGGTGCCCGGCTTCACCGCCGACTCCTACGCCGACAGTCGACAACTGGTGCAGACCGACAGGTGGACGCACCTCGGCTTCGCCGCCACCCGGCTGGCGCTGGCCGACGCCGGCCTGCCCGATCGGGCCCCCGACCCGTACGGCTATGCGGTGACCCTGGCCAGTTCGTCCGGGGGCAACCTGTTCGGTCAGCGGGAACTGCAACGGTTGTGGGGCGGCACGTCGCGGACGGTAGGGGCGTACCAGTCGATCGCCTGGTTCTACGCGGCAAGCGTCGGGCAGCTCTCCATCCACCACCAGTTCAAGGGCCCGAGCGGGGTGCTGGTCGCGGAGTCGGCCGGCGGGCTGGACAGCCTGGCGCACGCCGCCCGCGCGGTGCGCCGGGGCACCCCGGTCGTGATCGCCGGGGCCACCGAGTGCCCGTTGAGCCCGTACGCGCTCGCCTGCCAGCTGCGCTCGGGGCTGCTCAGTGACGTCGCCGACCCGGAGCGGGCGTACCGGCCGTTCGACGCCACGGCCAGCGGCTACCTGCCGGCCGAGGGCGGAGCCGTGTTCGTGGTGGAGGAGCTGGGGCACGCCCTGGCCCGGGGCGCCCGGGTCTACGGCGAGGTGAGCGGGTGGGGCTCCACCCACGACGCCGCACACACCACGGCGGAGAGCACCGGCGACCCGGCCCAGTACGCGCGGGCGATGCGGCTGGCCCTGGACCGGGCGGGCGTCGCCGCCGCCGGAATCGACGTGGTGCTGCCCGACGCGCTCGGTGTACCCCGCTACGACCGCAGCGAGGCCGAGGCGCTGCGGGCCGTCTTCGCCGACCGGCCACCCCCGGTGACCACGCAGAAACCGTTGACCGGTCGGGCGTACCAGGGCGGCTCGGCGTTGGACGTGGCCACCGCGCTGCTCGCCTTCGCCCACGACACGTTGCCCGCGTCAGCGGGCCCGGACGAGGTGGCCGACGGCTGTGAGCTGGACTTCCTGCGGGAGCACCGCCGGCCGCGAAGCCGACTCGCCCTGATCTGCGCGCGGGGCTTCGACGGGTTCAACAGCGCGCTGGTCCTGCGCGGGGCCGTGCCGACGAGGGGAGAGGCGTCATGAGCGACAAACGGGCCCGGGTGGTCTTTCTGGTACGGGTGCCGGTGTCGCGCACCGAGCAGTTCCTCGCCGCGTACGAGGAGGTGCGGCACCTGGTCGCCGGCGGTGTGCCGGGGCACCTGGTCGACCAGGTGTGCCGGTCGTCGACCGACCCGGAGCAGTGGCTGATCACCAGCGAGTGGGCGAGCCTGGCCGACTTCGAAGAGTGGGAACGCAGCCCGGAGCACCGGGACCTCGTACGCCCGATGCGGGAGTGCTTCACCGACGCCCGTTCGCTGCGCTTCCACATCCACGCCCAGACCCCTGCCCTGGCCTGACGCCCCCCGCCCCCGCTCCCGGCCGGTGCTGCCCCGTCCGGCACTGCCCTCGTCGATCATGGAGTTGTGGTGGGGACAGATTGCCCTTTATCAGGGGAGATTCGGGCACCGTCATTCCATGATCGACCACCCCTTCCCGCGATCTTGCACTTAGTGTCGCGACATTAGGGGACACGTCACGCGTTTCGACGACCGAAACTGCAAGATCGGCGCGGTGGGGATGGGTTGGTGGCTTGGCTGCGCCGGGCGGGGTCGACATTGTGGCCAGGGGGCGTAGGGTTCTGGAGCCATGAAGGCACTGATCTCGGTGGACCTGGAAGGCATCTCGGGGATCGTGCATCCCGCCGAGACGAATCCGGACCGGTACGACTACGAGCGCGGTCGGGCGTTGATGACGGCCGAGGCGAACGCGGTGGTCGCCGGGGTTCTCGATGCCGAACCCGGCGCGGTGGTGTGGGTCGCCGACGCGCACGGAACGTTTCGGAACATCCTGCCGGAGGACCTCGACCGGCGTGCTCACCTCGTGCGCGGCAAACCCCGCCCGCTGGGCATGCTCGCGGGGCTGGACGAGCAGACGGATGCCGTTCTGCTCATCGGCTATCACGCTCGGGCCGGTGCCGGGCCAGCCGTGCTGGCCCACACGATAAGTGACGCCGTCCTCGACGTGCGGGTGGCCGGCCGGTCGGTGGGCGAGATCGGCCTCAACGTCGCCATGGCCGGGCACCTGGACACGCCCGTCGTCCTGCTCAGCGGAGACGACACCGCCTGCGCGGAATTCAGTGAGCTGGTGCCCTCGGCAGTCACCGTCGCCGTCAAGCAGACCCTGGGCCAGGCTGCCGCGGTGGCCCTGCATCCGCAGGAGGCCCGGGAGCGGCTGCGTCGCGCCGCCGCCGACGCGGTCGCCCGGCGCGCCTCGATTCCCCCGACGAAGATGGCCGGGCCGGTGGACGTCGAGGTCGACCTGTACGGCCCGTACATGGTCGACCTCGCCACTCTGGTGCCGGGTGTGGCTCGCGTCGGCGGCGGCCGGACGGTCGCCTTCCACGCCGTCGACTTCGCCGAGGCGTACCGGCTGGTTCAGCTGCTGGTCCAACTGGCCAGCATCAAACCGAGCTAGCGCGCGCATCGTCCGGCTCACCCGGTGACCGCGACGCCATCGGCCGTCCGGCCGGGGCCGGGCGACGGTGGTACGAGGCGTCATGCCTCGGTGACGCTCCGCCAGACCGCCCGCCCGATCCTGTCCGCCGAACGGGCTGTCGGCAATCCGGCTGGCCGCTGCTTTTGATCCATCCATTCGCATCTAGCAATGGCCCTGTGGGCGTCGTATGGTTCCCCGCAGCACCCCGACAAGCGTACGTGATGGGCGGATTCGCCCTCTTTCATGCTGGGCGGTGAACGGCAGTGACGGCAGAAGATCCTACGGCGACCGACCCCGGATGGGTGGACGAAGTCCTGTTCGCCGGCCACCCGACCGACGTTTGTCTCCGTCTGCCCGAGCCCGTCGACCGGGCCACCCTGCACCGGCTGGTGACCGACGCGCAGGACCGGTTGACCACCGCCGGACTGCGCCCCGGCGGCGCTGCGGCGCTGCGGTTGCCCCCGTCGCTGGCGTACGTGGTGAACCTGCTTGCCACCTGGCGCGCCGGGGGGCAGGCGATCCTGCTCGACCACCGGCTCACCGACCACGAGGTGGACCGGGCGCTGGCCCGGTTGACCCCGCACGTGGTGGTCGCTCCGGTGCGGACCGGTGGCGGCGCGCTGAAGATCTTCGTCGACGTCACCGAGGGCGTCACCCGGTACGCCGACCGCCCGGCGGTCAGCGGCCACGCCGTGATCCAGCTCAGCTCCGGCTCCACCGGCCCGTCCAAGGTGATCGGCCGCACCGTTGCCGACCTGGTCGCCGAGGTGCAGCGCTACACCCGGATCGACGGGGTGGCGCTGCCCGGCGAGCGGATCATCCTGCTGCCCTCGATGGTGCACGTGCTCGGCCTGGTCGGCGGCCTGCTCTACGGGCTGCACGCCGGGGTCGAGCTGGTGCCGCCGGAGCGGCTCAGCGGCGACGCCGTGCTGGCCGCGATCACCGCCGGCACCACACCGGCCACCGTGCTCGGTGTGCCGTTCCACATTGGACTGCTCGCCTCCACGCGCCCGACCGGTCCGCTGCCGCAACTGCGGCGGATGACCACCGGGGGTGAGTTGGTGCCGGCCGCCGTCGCCCGGGCGTTCACCGACCGGTACGGGGTGCCGCTGGGCAACATGTACGGGATGACCGAGGTAGGGGTGATCGGCACCGACCTGTACGGGTCGCACCGACCGTCGATCGCCCCCGCGCCCGGGATCGAGGTCCGCGAGTCCGGCGGTGAGCTGTGGGTGTCCTGCCCGGCGTCGCCGTACGTCGGACTGAGCGACCCGACCCGCTGGTCCGACGGCTGGCTGCACACCCGCGACGCCGGCAGCGTCGATGAGGACACCGGCCTGGTCACGGTGCGCGGTCGACTCGACTCGCAGGTCTCCGTCGGCGGGATGAAGGTCGACCTGACCGAGGTGGAGGCCACCGTCGCCGAGCTGACCGGGGTTGCCGCCGCCGTGGTGGTCTGGGACGACGGCATCACCGCGTACGTCCAACCCGACGGCCCGCTGTCGGAGGAGACGCTGGACAAGCTCCTCACCGAGCGGTTGGCCGGCTACAAACGGCCGCGGGCGCTGCACCTGCTCGATCAGTTGCCCCGTACCACCACCGGCAAGCTGGTCCGCTCCACCGACGCGCTGCGCTCGGCGGTCACCCCGTGACCGGGCCGCTGCACCACAGCGACATCGACCTGCGCGCTCGCCCGCACGGCGACCGCCAGGACGAGGCCCCCGCCCAGCCGCGGGTGACCGACCCGCAGGAGTTCGTCGCCGGGCACCGGCCGCAACGGCAGCCCCGGCGTCGGCATCAACCGGCGCAGCCCACCGTCGCGCAACCCCTGCCCGAGCGCCTTACCGATCGCCTCCTTGGCGGTCCACAGCCGCAGGAAGTCCACCGTCCGGCCGGCCTCGGGCCGATCGTCCAACCAGGCCAGCTCGGCGGGCGGGAACCAGCGGCGGGCCAGCGCGAGCGCCGGCAGCGGGCGGATCCGCTCCACGTCCACCCCGACCGCGCCGGCCCGACGGGCGGCGACCGCCACCAGCCCGGCGGTGCGGCTGACGCTGACCGCCACCTCGACCGACCCGGTCGCCTCGTCGACCCGCACGACCGGCCGTCCCTCGCGGTCGTGCGTCAGCACCAGCTCGTTCTCCGGGCGACCGAGCAGCAGAGCACCCGCCCGCCGCAGCAGCACAGCGGCCGGATCCGGCTGACCGCCGGTGTCCCGGCCGACCCACACGTAGGCGGTGTCCCGACCGGACACCGTCAGCTGAGCCACGCAGAGAGGGTATCCATGAGAGCCGAGGTCCGCGCCTTCGTCGTCGAGCAGCTCGCCGACATGAACTACGACGTCGAGGGGCTCGACGACGACACCACCCTCGGCCCCGCCGGCGTCGACCTGGAGTCACTCGCGCTGGCCGACCTGTCCGTGCGGGTCGAGGACCGGTACGGCCTGACGTTCGCCGACGACGAGTCGGAGCAGCTGGCCCTCATGACGGTCGGCGAGTTCACCACCATGGTCGCCAATCGCGTCACCGAGGCGACGAGCGACAAAGGCTGATGAGCGGTCAGCCCGATCTGGGGCGAGCTGACCTGATGACCATGCTCGCCGAACTCACCGCGAAACCGGCTGCCGAGGTGTCCGACCGGATCGGCTCGATGGAGCTTGCCTGGCTGGTGCACCTCGTCGAGCAGCGCTACGAACGCCGGCTCGACCTCACCGACGACGAGCTGGCCGGCATCCGCACCGTCGACGACGCCCTGGTGGTGTTCCGGGCGTCATTGACCGCCTCCGCAGATGGTTGAGGCGCGCGTCGCCCAGCTCACCGGTGTGCACGCGGTCAGCGCCCTGGGGCGCGGCGCGGACGCGCAGCTCGCCGGTGTGCTGGCCGGGGTGCCGACGTTCGGACCGGTGGGCCGATTCGACACCGCCGCCCGCCGGGTCACCGTGGCGGCCACACTCCCCGAGGTCGCTACCCTCACCGTCGAGTTGGCCGCCGCGATCGACGCGGCCTGCCGGGCGGCCGGCCTGAACCGCGCGCAGCGCACCGGGTGCGCCCTGCTGCTCGCCGTGCACGGCGGCCCGGCCCCAGGTCCGGCGCCAGCCGTGCTCGCCGGTCAGCTCGCCGCCCGTTGTGGACTCTCGGGTCACACCCGGGTCTACACCAGCGCCTGCGTGTCGGCGAGCACGGCGGTGGCCGACGCCGCCGCCCGGATCACCCGGGGTGATGTCGAGCGGGTGGTGGTCGCGGCCGGCTACCTGGTGGAGCCGGACCAGTTCGCGCTCTTCGACGCCGGTCGCGCCCTCGCTGTCGACGGGGCGGTCCGCCCGTTCAGCGCCGGCCGCCGGGGGTTGCTGCTGGGTGACGGCGTGGCCGCGGTGGTGCTGGAATCGAGCACCGGCCGACGGCGCGGCGTCGAGCCGGTGGCCACAGTGGCCGGTTGGGGACGGGCCGGTGACGCGTTCCATCCCTGCCAGCCGGAGCCCGGCGGCACCGGGCTGGCCCGCGCGGTCGGCGGCGCGCTGCGCCGGGCCGGGCTGCCACCGGAGTCCGTCGGCTACGTCAACGCCAACGCCACCGGTACCGCGCAGAGCGACGCCGCCGAGGCGGCCGCCCTGCGCCGGGCCCTCGGCGGGCATGCCGACCGGGTCCCGGTCAGCTCCACGAAGTCGGTGCACGGGCACGCGCTGGAGGCGTCCGGGTTGCTCGAACTGGTGGTCACCGCGCTCGCGCTGCGCCACGGCGAACTGCCGGTCAACGCCGGCTGGCTGGCCCCCGACGAGTCCTGCCCCCTGAACGTCGTGACGAACCGTCCTCGAAAGACGGAAGCCACCCACGCCCTGACCCTCAACGCCGCCTTCGGCGGCGCCAACACCGCTCTCCTGGTCGGCGTCGGATGACCGCCCCCAACTCCCCGCGATCTTGCACTTTCTGCCCCGACGAATCCGACCAACCATCCAAACCGACGACCGAAACCGCAAGATCGCCGGAGGAGAGGGCCGGGGGGAGGGCCGGGGAGAGGGCTCGGGCCTTCTGGCCTGAGGGTGGGGACGGCGGCGGCGCGGCGGCGGGGGTGCCGGGGTTTGTGCACTCGGACTTCGCGCCGGTGGTGGTGGCCGTCGCGCAACGGTGTCTGCGACGGGGGTACGGGTCGGCGGGAGTGCCCGCCGGGGTGCGGACGGGGATCGTGCTGGTCAGCGCCAGCGGTGATCTGGC
This sequence comes from Micromonospora sp. NPDC127501, assembly GCF_040302185.1. NCBI lineage: Bacteria > Bacillati > Actinomycetota > Actinomycetes > Micromonosporales > Micromonosporaceae > Micromonospora > Micromonospora sp. NPDC127501. The sequence goes on from NZ_JBEORJ010000016.1 coordinate 24,816, forward strand.
CAGCGCCCAGCACGTACGGGCCACCGTCGAGGCCGGTGGGCGGATCGGCCCACTGTTCTTCTTCCAGTCCGTGCCCAACAGCGTGGCCGGGCACCTCGCGGCCCGCTGGGGCCTGCGTGGCCCGGTGGTCTGCCTCAGCCCGACCGGCGACCCATACACCGACGGTGTCGCCGAGGCCGACCTGCTGCGCGACGACGGCGACGCCGACGAGGTGTTGCTGATCCTGATCGAACAGGCACCCGACGGGCCGACCGAGGCGGTCGCGGTGCTGCTGGGGGGAGGAGCACGACCATGAGGAAACGGGGACTGCGCGGCGCACTGGCCGCCGACACCGAGCTGGGTGCGGGCAACGTCCTGGCCCGGGTGCTGGCGCACGGCGCCGACCCGGACGGGCCCGGCCTGACCTTCGACACCGCCGTCGACGGGCACCCCGCCGAGACGCCGCTGACGCTGGGGCAGCTCGACGAGCGGGTCGCCGCCCGCGCCGCCTGGCTGCACGAACAAGGGGTACGCCCCCGCGACCCGGTCGCCGTCTGGGCCTCCACCGCCGCCGACATGGTGCTCAGCTTCCTGGCGCTGGCCCGGCTCGGGGCGATCCCGGCGCTGATGAACGGCAAACTCCGCCCGGAGATCGCCGCCGAGTACATCCGTCGCCTGCGGGGCGTCGGAGTGCTGGCCGACGACGCGCACACCGCGTCGCTGGCCGGGCACGACCTGGGCGTACCCCTGCTCGGCACCCCCGCGCAGGCCGGCGCGGGTGACCCGGCCACGGCCCCGGCGCACTACCGGCACCACCCGGACGACCCGATCGTGATCACCCACACCTCCGGGACGACCGGGGTGCCCAAGGCGGTGCTGCACTCGCACGCCAGCCTCTTCGCGGCCACCCGGCACCTGCTCACCATGCCGCAGGCGCAGGGCACCACCCGGATCCTCAACGCGCTGCCCGCACCGCACACCGCCACGGTGCTGATGGTCAACCAGGCGCTGGGCAACCGCGCGCAGATGTTCCTGCTCTCCGAGCAGGGCGGCGAGCGGGTGCTCGACGCCATCCAACGCTGGCGCCCCGACGGGGTGTTCGGTTTCTCGGTCACCTGGGCGGAACTGGCCCGCTTCGACCTGTCCGGGTACGACCTGGACTCGGTGCGACTGTGGTTCAACACCGGCGACGCCTCGCACGAGCCGCACATCCGTCGCCTGGTCGCGGTCGGTTGGCGCGACACCATCACCCGCGACGGGGTGGCGAAGGTGCCCGGCTCGGTCTTCATCGACGGGCTGGGCTCCAGCGAGATGGGGCACTCGATGTTCCACATCACCCACCGCGCCGACACCGACCGGTACGGCCGCTGCATCGGTCGCCCGTACCAGTTCGCCAAGGTGGCGGTGCTCGACGCCGACGGCGAGCCGGTGCCGGTCGGCGAGGTGGGTTTCCTGGGCATCGACTCGCCGTCGCTGTTCCGGGGCTACTGGAACGACTCGGTCACCACCTACCGCTTCCGCCAGCGCGGCTGGTACCTCACCGGTGACCTGGTCCGCGCCGACACCGACGGCCGCTACTACCACCTGGACCGGGCGGTGGACTCGGTCGACGCCGGTGACGGGCGGCGCTTCTACACCGCGCTGTCCGAGGAGCGCATCCTCGCCGCCTGCCCGGACGTCACCGACTGCACCGTGGTGATCGTCGCCGAGGCCGGCGTGGTCGTGACCGACGTACTGCTGGAGTTGGCCGCCGGCGCCGACGAGGCCGAGGACCGCACCGAGCGGGTCCGCGACGCCCTCGGCCCGGACGTCGGCGCCACGCTGCGCCGGGTCGTGCCGGTGCGCTCCGCCGACATCCCGGTCACGGTGACCGGCAAGGTCCGCAAGGTGGTCCTGCGTGAGCGCTACCTCACCGAGGCCAGCTCGTGACCGCGTTGATCACGGGGATGGGTCTGTTCACCCCGGTCGGTCGGGGCGTCGAGGAGACCTTCGACGCGCTGACCACCGGCCGGTCCGGGCTGACCCGCCCGCCCGAGGGTCACCCGGTCAGGGAGTCACTGGACGTGGCCGGCCTGCTGCCCGACATCGACCCGCGGACGGTGACGTCCGGGCCGGAGACCCGGGTGCTGGACCGGATCGTCGTCCTCGCCCTGCTCGCCGCCGCCGACGCTCTCGCCGACGCCGGCATCGAGGTGGGCCGCGACGTCGACCCCGACCGGATCGGTGTGATCGTCGGTGGGGTCGGCGGGATGGCCACACTGGAGTCGCAGGTGCTGGCCCGGGCGGCCCGGGGTCGGGCGGCGGTCAGCCCGTACCTGCTCACCGGGATCCTGCCGAACATGCCGGCGGCCCGGATCGCCATCGCGCACGGCATCCGCGGCTACAGCTCGTCGGTCGGCACCGCCTGCGCCTCCGGCGCCCAGGCCGTCGCCGACGGGGTGCGGCTCATCGCGACCGGAGAGGTCGACGTGGTGCTCTGCGGGGCCAGCGAGGCACCGCTCTTCGCGACCTTCGCCGACACCTTCGGCAACGCGCGGGCCTTGGCGCGCGCCGGCACCGACCCCGGCCGGGCGAGTCGCCCGTTCGACACCTCGCGCAGCGGGTTCGTCCTGTCCGAGGGTGCCGCGCTGCTGGTGCTCGAACGCGCCGAGCACGCCGCGGCGCGCGGCGTCGCCGGGTACGCCGAGGTTGCCGGCCACGGCGCGACGACGGACGCGTACCACCCGACCGCCCCCCGCCCGGACGGCGCCGGTGCGGCGACGTGCATCCGCCGGGCGCTGCGCAACGCCGGTGTGCCGGCGGCGGCGGTCGGTTACGTCAACGCGCACGGCACCGGCACGAAGCTCGGGGACATCGCGGAGACCACCGCCCTGGCCGACGTCTTCGGCGTCGGCGGTGTGCCGGTCAGCTCCACCAAGGCGCTCACCGGTCACCTGCTCGGTGCCTCCGGGGTGCTGGAGGCGGCGGCCACCGCGTTGGCGCTCGGTCGGGGTCTGCTGCCGCCGACGTACCACCTCGACGATCCGGATCCGGCCTGCCCGGCGGACCACATCCGTGGCACGCCCCGCAAGGCCGACCTGGAGTACGCGGTCACCAACTCGTTCGGGTTCGGCGGCCAGAACGTGAGCCTGCTGCTGGCCCGCGTCGCCGAGCCGAGGGGGTGATCGAGGCGGCATCCCGGGCGGGGTCTGCCCGGACGGCAACACAGGGGGAATCGGGTGGGAAGGGTTTCAGGGGACATGGACATCCGTGGTATCGACCACATCGAACTCTACGTGGGGGACGCCCGACAGGCGGCCTTCTACTTCAGCACCGCCGTCGGCTTCCAGATCTGTGGCCAGGGTGGTCCGGAGACCGGGCTGGCGGGGCAGCGCTCGCTGCTGCTCTGCCACGGCGACATCCGGTTGCTGCTCACCTCCGGGCTGAGCGCCGAGCATCCGGCGTCGCGGTACGTGCAACGCCACGGTGACGGCATCGGGGTGGTCGCGGTCGAGGTCGACGACGTGTCGGCCGCGTACGCCGAGCTGCTGGGTCGGGGCGCGACCGGGGTGACGCCGCCGACCACCCGCACCGGCGCGGACGCCGAGGTGGTGGTCGCCGAGGTGGACGGCTTCGCCGACGTGCGGCACCGGCTGGTGCAGCGCCGGGGCGAGGGGGGCGAGTTCCTGCCCGGCGCCATCACCGCTGCCGTGTCCACCACGGACGGTCACCCGCCGGTGCTCGCCGAGATCGACCACCTGGCGGTCTGCGTGCCGCCCGGTCAGCTCGACGAGACGGTCCGGCACTTCGAGGCGCTGTTCGACTTCGCGCAGATCTTCGAGGAGCACATCGAGGTCGACGGGCAGGGAATGAACTCCAAGGTGGTGCAGAGCCCCTCCGGGCGGGTCACCGTGGTGCTGCTCGAACCGGACCGCACCCGACGGCCGGGGCAGATCGACGCGTTCCTCGACCAGCACGCCGGTGGGGGAGTGCAGCACCTGGGGCTGCGCACCGACGACATCGTCGGCGCGGTCGAGGCGTTGGGCCGGCGCGGGGTGCGCTTCGCCGGCACCCCCGCCAGCTACTACGACGCCCTGGAGGCGCGGGTCGGTCGGGTCGACGCCCCGCTGCACCGGCTGCGCGAGCTGGGTGTGCTCGTCGACTCCGACCACGACGGCCAGCTCCTGCAGATCTTCGCCGAGTCGATGCACGTGCGTCGCACGCTCTTCCTGGAGCTGATCGAGCGACGCGGCGCGCGGGGCTTCGGCAGCGGCAACATCAAGGCGCTCTACGAGGCCAAGGAGCGGGAGTTGGCCGCCGTGGCGGCCACACCACAGGGGGTGGGGGCATGACCGCGACCGAGTACGAGCCGACGTTGACCGCCGAGGAGCGGGCGCTGCTACCGTCCGACGACGACGTGCGGCACTACGCCGAGCACGGCTGGTACCTGTCGAAAAAGGTGTTCACCGACGACGAGGTGGACGGCCTCGCCGCCGCCGCTCAGCGCTACTACGACGGGGAGCGGGACCGGCGGCTGCCGGTACGCCCACCGAAGCTGGCCTACTGGGAGCAGTCCAGGGGCCCGGTGCAGCGGCACAACGACTACGTCCACCACGAGCACGACGGGCTCGGCGCGATCCTGCGCAAGCCGCTGCTCGGCGCGGTCGCCGCCCGGCTCGCCCAGGCCGACGAGATCCGGGTCTTCCAGTCCACGCTGATCTACAAGCCGCCGATCTCCGGCGAGCCGAGCAACATCGTGCCCTGGCACTTCGACAAGCACTACTGGGCGTCCTCGTCGTCGGAGAAGATGCTCACCGCGTTCATCCCCTTCCACGACTGCGGGGAGGAGATGGGCACCATCACGATGGTCGACGGTTCGCACCGGTGGAAGGAGGTCGGCGCCGACGACACAGTGGTGCGGCACTTCGCCGACCGGGACCGCGGCCAGCTGGAGGAGATGCTGGCCCTGAACGCCGCGTACAACGGCGCGGAGATCCGCAAAATCCCGATGGTGATCCCCAAGGGACACGTGAGCTTCCACCACTGCCGCACCTACCACGGCAGCGGCCCCAACGTCAGCGGTCGCCCCCGACAGGCGATCTCGCTGCACCTGCAGGACGGCGACAACGCCTGGCGGGAGTATCCGCTCTCCGACGGCACGCTCGCCGCGTACAACCACGACGTGCTGGTCCGCCGCACCCACGACGGGCGGCCGGACTACGCGGACCCCGACTATTGCCCGGTCATCTGGCGCCACCGCGCCCAGCAGGGAGGCTGACATGTCACGGTACGACTGGGGTAGGACGCACCCGGGCATCGAGCGGCTGGAACGGGCGGTGACCGAGCGGCGCGACGCAGTGGTCAAGCACCCGCTCTACGCCAACCTCGACACCCACGAGGCGCTTGTCACCTTCATGGAGCACCACGTCTTCGCGGTGTGGGACTTCATGTCGCTGCTCAAGTCGTTGCAGCGGCAGTTGACCTGCGTGACCGTCCCGTGGATCCCGACCGGCCCGACCGGCAGCCGCCGCCTCATCAACGACATCGTCATGGTGGAGGAGAGCGACGAGCTGGGCGAGGGCTACATCAGCCACTTCGAGCTCTACGTACAGGGCATGGCCGAGGCTGGCGCGGACACCACAGCCGTGAACAGCCTCGTCGACCTGCTGCGCGCCGGCCGGCCGGTGACCGACGCGCTCGCCGAGGCGGGGGCGCCAACCGCGTCCGCGCGGTTCGCCGCGACCACCTGGCACATCATCGAGTCCACGCCGGTGCACTGCCAGGCGGCGGCCTTCGCGTTCGGTCGCGAGGACCTGATCCCGGACATGTTCACGCAGGTCGTCGCGGTCAACGAGCGCAGCAACAGGCTGCACGCCTTCGTCGACTATCTGGAGCGGCACATCGAGGTCGACGGCGAACAGCACACCCCGATGGCCATGCAGATGCTCGCTGATCTGTGCGGCGACGATGACACGAAGTGGCAGGAGTGCGCCGACACGGTCAACACCGCGCTGGCTGCCCGCGCCCGGCTCTGGGACGACATCCTCGCGGCTGTCAAGGGCCCGGCATGACCGACGCCGACCCGGTCCGGCTCTACCGCACGGTCCGGCTGATCCGCCGGTTCGAACAGCGTGCGGTGGAGCTGGTCCACGGCGGGCAGATCGTCGGCGGCATCCACCCGTACCTCGGTCAGGAGGGGATTGCCGCCGGCGTCTGCGCCGCGCTCGGGCCCGACGACGTGCTCGCCGGCACCCACCGCGGGCACGGGCACGTGCTGGCCCGCGGCGCCGACCCGGCCCGGATGCTCGCCGAGCTGTGCGGCCGGCTGACCGGCCTCAACGCCGGGCGGGGTGGCTCGATGCACGCCGCCGACCTGAGCATCGGTGTGCTCGGCGCGAACGCCATCGTCGGCGCCTCCGGGGCGATCATCACGGGCGCGGTGTGGGCCCGGCGACGCCAGGGCCACGACACCGTCGGGGTGAGCTTCTTCGGCGACGGCGCGGTCAACGAGGGGATGCTGTTGGAGGCGTTCAACCTGGCCGCGCTGTGGCGGGTGCCGGTGCTGTTCGTCTGCGAGAACAACGGTTACGCCACCACCATGCCGGTCGCCGGCGCGGTGGCCGGCAGCATCGCCGGCCGGGCCGCCGCGTTCGACATCCCGGCCGTTCAGGTCGACGGCCAGGACCCGGAGGCGGTACGCGTCGCCGCGCGCGCCGCCGTCGACCGGATGCGCGCCGGCGGCGGCCCGGAGCTGATCGAGGCCCGGACCTACCGCTTCGACGTCCACCACACCTTCGAGCACGCGGTACGCCTCGACGACTACCGGCCACCCGACGAGGTGACCCGTGGTCGGGCCCGGGACCCGGTGCGTATCCAGGGCGAACGGCTCACCGACACCGACCGCGCCGCCGTGGACGCCGAGGTCGAGGCGACAGTCGACGCGGCGGTGCGCTTCGCCCTGGGCAGCCCGGAACCCGACCCGGCCGACGCGCTGGCGTACCTGTACGCCAGCGGCCTGACCGCACGCACCGGAGGTGGCTGAATGACCGCACGCACCGGAGGTGGTTGAGGTGCCGCGACTGTCGTACCGCCGGGCACTGACCCGGGCCCTCGGCGACGAGTTGGCCCGCGACGAGGCGGTGTTCCTGCTCGGCGAGGACGTCCAGGTCGGGGCGTCGCTGGTGACCACCGGGCTGGCCAGGCGCTTCGGCGCCGAACGGGTCCGCGACACCCCGCTGTCGGAGCAGGCGTTCACCAGCTTCGCCACCGGGGCGGCGCTGGCCGGGCTGCGGCCGGTGATCGAGTTCCAGATCCCGTCGCTGCTGTTCCTGGTCTTCGAGCAGATCGTCAACCATGCGCACAAGTTCCCGCTGATGACCGGCGGGCAGTGCCGGGTCCCCGTCACCTACCTGGTCCCTGGGTCCGGCTCGCGTACCGGGTGGGCCGGGCAGCACTCCGACCACCCGTACAGTCTCTTCGCCCACGTCGGCGTGGTCACCGTCGTGCCGGCCACCCCGGCCGACGCGTACGGGCTGCTGGTCACCGCGATCCGCCACGACGACCCGGTGGTGGTGTTCGCGCCGGCGGGCGCGATGGACGTACGCGACGACGTCGACGACCTGGCGCCCGTGCCGCTGGGCCGGGGCCGGATCCACCGCTTCGGCGACGACGTGACAGTGGTCGCGATCGGGCACCTGGTGCACGACGCGCTCGCCGTCGCCGAGGAGTTGGCCGACCAGGTCTCGGTGGAGGTGTTCGACCCGCGCACCCTGTACCCGTTCGACATCGACGGTCTCACCGAGTCGGTGACCCGCACCGGACGCCTCGTGGTGCTCGACGACGCCAACCGTTCCTGCGGTATGGCCGCCGAGATCATCGCGAGCGTGGTGGAGCGGGTCCGGCTGCTCGCCCCGCCGCGCCGGGTCACCCGCCCGGACGGGGCGGTGCTGCCGTTCGCCCCCGCACTGGACCAGGCCGTCCAGCCCGGCCGGGACCAGCTCGCCACCGCCATCCACCTGACCATGAAGGACGGATCATGATCGACCCGAACTATCCGTGGCCGGCGGCCGACCGGGCCTGGGCCGACCTTCCGGAGCTGGCCCGTCGGGCCATGGTGGCCAGTGGGGCGGCGGCCTGGGAGCAAGTCTTCCACGGCCGGGCCACCTACAACAAGCAGTGGCGGTTGGCCCGCCCCCCGGTGCTCACCGCCGACGCCTGGCGGGAACTCAACGAGGTCTGCGACCGACTCGCCCAGCTCATCCTCGACGCCTGCCGTCGGCGGGCCGGAACCGCCGGTGAGCTGCGCCGGCTGCTCGGCGTACCGGCGGGGGAGACCCGACTGCTGGACGAGGCCGAGCCGCTGACCGAGGCGCTGCTGGCCGCGTACCGCCCGGACGTGATCTTCTCCGCCGGGGTGCCGAAGTTCGTCGAGTACAACATCGACAGCAGCCTCGGCGGCGGGTTCGACGCCGACACCGTCATCCAGCGGTACGCGGGCCTCTACCGGGAGCGCGGCATCCTCGACGACCTGCCGGTGCGGGCCGCGCCGTCGCTGCTGGACCAGCGGTTCGTGGCGATCCGCGAGGAACTGCGACTGCCCGCGGGCGCCCGGGTGGCGCTGCTGATGGACTTCGACGGCGACTACCCGGGCCTCGACGACCCGCAGACCTTCATCCGGATCCTCGACCCCCTCGCCGTACGGGCCCGGGACTTCGGCATCGACCTGGTCATCGCCCCGGTCGCCACCGCCACAGTGGACGCTGACAACCGCCTGGTCGTCGACGGCGCACCGGTCGACGCGCTGTTCCGGTTGTTCGTGCCCAACCGGGTCACCCCGACCGCCGGGCTGGACGCGGTGGCCGTGGCCCTCGGTGCCGGCACCCTACCGATGTTCGTGTCGGCGGCGGCCTGGCTGCTCGGCAACAAGACCACGTTCGGCTGGCTGTGGGAGGACGTGGACGGGCTGCCCGCCGACGACCAGGCACTGATCCGCCGGCACGTGCCGTACACGGTGCCGTTGACCGCCGCGGTGCTGGACCGGGCCATCGCCGAGCAGGCCACGCTGGTGGCGAAGCCGGCCGACGGTTCGGCCGGGCACGGTGTCCTGCTCGGCCCGGAACTGAGCGCCGCGGACTGGGCCGACGGTGTGCGGGCGGCTGTCGACCAGGGGGGCGCCATCCTCCAGGAGTACCTGCCGACCGACCGGGTGTCGATGGACTTCGTCCAGATCGAGACGGGTGAGACGGTCACCGCCGACGTCCCGTACTCCCTGGCCCCGTACCTGTTCGGACGGCACGCCTCCGGCGGCCTGGCGAGGGTCGGCTACCCGGGCTGCGACGGAGTCCTCAACCTGGCCCACGGCGTCCTCCTGACCGGAATCCTCCTGCACGGCTGACCCCGGCCCTCCTTCCTCTCCGCGGGTGATCATGAGGTTAGCGGGGCTCTGGACCGCTCCTGGCCCCGCCAACCTCATGATCACCGAGGTGGGGGAGCCGGCGGGAGAGGGTGCGGACGGTTTGGGCTGTCGCTATGGCGTCGCTGCGGGCGCTGCCGTGGCGGCCGTCGGTGCTGTACAGGGTGGGGTCTGCCGTCAGGGGATGGTCGGTCAGGTGCACGTGGATCGTGTCCAGGCGCGCGGCCAGGCTTGCGGTGTGTGCCGACAGGCGGCGCATTCGTTCCCCCAGGCCGACCCGGAGGTGCTCGGGCACCGCCGGGCTGTGCGAGACGTCGAACATGCCCAGGGTGATCACGTCGGCGCCCCCGTCGCGCAGCGCGATGATCATCGCGGTCAGCTCGGCGTCCACCGCCTCCGCGTCGTACGCCGGGTGGAAGGCGTCGTTGCCGCCGCAGACGACCAGCGCCAGGTCCGGTGCGAAGGCCAGCGCCGGGGCGAGCTGGGTGGTTCGCACCTGGTGCGCGCGCAGCCCGCGTCGACCCAGATTCCGGTACGCCAGCTCGGGGCGCACGGCGGTCAGCTCGGCGGCGACCCGGTCGACCCACTGCACGTCCGGGTAGCCCGGCGTCGGCTCACACATGCCCTCCACGACGCTGTCGCCGAGCGCCACGAACCGCCGCCACGGGTGCCCGCGCAGCAGTTCGGTGGCCTCCCCGGGGCGCAGACAGTGCGGGTCCGTCGATTCGGTGAGCGTCGATGGCATGCCGGCACGCTAGCCGACCGCCGGGCTGCCGGGCCAGGCTCAGCCGGTCAGGCTGACCTCGGCCAGGTAGACACAGGTCCGACCCTCGTGCGACGAGTAGTAGCTCACCCACAGCAGGTCGTCGTGCCACACCAGGCCGGGGTAGCTGGTGTCGCCGCCGGACGGCAGCGCGACCAGCTCGGTCAGCTTGCCCCGGTCCGGGTCGACCACGCAGATCGCGGTGCGGACCTCGCCGTCGTGCAGCCGCACCCCGGCCAGCAGCAGCCCGTCCGGCAGTCGGAGCAGCGTCGGCCCGCCCACCTGGACACCCAGGTCCGTCCAGGCCCAGTCCCGGTACGGCGGCGCGGCCCTGCCGAGCTGCGCGCTCGCGGTGCCCGCGTCGCGCCGCAGCAGACAGACTGCGGTGCCGTCCGGGGCGAAGACCAGACCGGACTCGTTGGGGTACCCGTCCTCGAACAGCGTCGGCACCCAGGGCCGCAGGTCGACACCGTCGGTGCTGCGGTAGAGCCGGGCGAACCTCGGCTCCCGGGTGGCGTAGCCGACGCCGTACATCGCGTCGTCGTGCCAGGTGGCCCGCCACACCCAGACGCCCGGCTCGCCCACCGGGGTCGGATCGCCCCAGGCATGCCCGTCGGTGGAGAGCCAGGTCACCGTCTGGAACGTCTTGGTGGCCGCGCCGGTGGCGGCCGCCGCCAGCAGTTGCAGCCGCCCGTCGGGGCGCGCCACGAAACGCGGGTCACGCAGGTCGGTGCCGGCCTGCGCGATGACGGCCGCGGAGGTCCAGGACCGGCCGTCGGCCGAGGTCAGCACCCGGATCACGCCGTCGTCGCTGAGGTGGGCGCGGGCCTCGCGGAAGGCGCAGAACCAGCTCCCGGCATACCGGACGAGGTCGGTGAACGCGCTGTGCGGCGCGCTGTCGCCGATCCGGCGTACGGCGGTGACCCCGGCGGTGCGGCGGCGGGTGGGTGACGACGTCATACGCGGTGGCCTCCAGGTGTGATGACGACGGTCGACGCTAGCCAGCCCCCGCCGACGCCCGGGCGACCAGCAACCGAACGTCCGACGAACAACGCTCGGGCGCTGTCGGATTGGCGTCGCGGACGACGCGGCGTCGGCGCGCTGGGCTGGGGTGTTGGCACCAGCCGCCCACGATGGGTGGTGGGCCGACGGCGGAACCATCGGCGAGGGGAGTGACGATGCTCGGTTCGTTCCTGCAGGCCCTCGCGACGAAACTGGCCGAGGAGATCCTCAAGCTTCTGGTTCAGTGGCTGGCGCCGAAGGCGCTGCGGTCGGTGCCGCACCGCGCCTCGCCGAACTGCCCGCGCTGCGGCGGGTACGGGGTCCGCCGCTGGGCGCCGGGCGGCATGTGGATGTTCCTGCCGTCCCTGCTGGCCTTCGCCTGGGGTTTCGGGTTCACAGTGCTCGGCGTGCCGGTGGTCGTGCTCACGGTGGTCGCCGTGCTGGTCTCCGACGGCGTCGGCGGAGTGCCGACCGCGCTGCTCGCGCCTCTCGGCCTGTTGGTCCCCGCCGCGCTGATGGTCGCGGGCGCGTTCGGCCTGGCCCACTACCACAGCTATCCGCCGAAGTGGTGCGCCCGCTGCCACAGCCGGTGGCCACGCCGGGAGCGGGACGAATACCTACGGGCGTCGGCCCCGGTGGTGACCTGCGGCTGCGGTCAGCGGCTACGGGTTCCCCGGACGGCAGCCGGGGCGCGACTGCGCTGCCCGCGCTGCCGGACCGAACACGCCACACCGACTGCGGCCGGGCGCTGACGGGCGCTCGGGTTCAGCGGGCCACCGTGTGCTCGGCGAGGAGTTCGCCGAGCACCTCTCCGGCCCACTCGGCCTTGGCCGGATCCCGGTTGTCCAGGGTGATGAGCGCCTTCCACAAGGCCCAGCCTCGTCCTCGGGCCCAGGTGGCGTCGTCGAGACCGAGCTCGGCGTGGAAGGCGGCCCGGCTGGGGCCGCGCAGCAGGGTCCAGGCGATCACGGTGTCGCAGGCGGGGTCGCCCACGCCAGAGCAGCCGAAGTCGATGACCGCGGTGAGCCGGCCGTCGCGAACCAGCAGGTTGCCGTCCGCGACGTCGCCGTGGAACCAGACCGCCGGCCCGGTCCAGGCGGCGTCGAGGGCGGCCTGCCAGATGCCGGTGACGACGTCGACCGGCACTCGGTCGCGGTGCGTCTCGATCGCCGCGCGGGTCTCGGCGTCGTAGGTGGACAGCGGGCCACCCCGCCAGGCGCTGTGTGGGCCCGCCACCGGGCCGTCGGTGGCGTCCACGCCCCGCAGGGCACGCAGGAAGACGGCGAGGTCGGTGGCGAACCGGGACAGGTCGTCGATCCGCTCAGCGTGGGCGGTCCGCCCGTCGATCCACCGGTAGACCGACCACGGGTACGGGTATCCCGCCCCGGGACGGCCGTGACCGAGTGGGGTCGGCACCTCGACCGGCAACTGTGGCCCGAGCACCGGCAGCCAGCGCTGCTCCTTGGCGACCTGAAGGGCGTACCCGGCGCCGCTGGGCAGCCGCACGCTCATCTTGTCGCCCAGGTGGAACGTGCGATTGTCCCAGCCGTCGACAGCGACGGGGCGGACCGGCAGTTCCGCCCACCGGGGGAACTGCTCGGCCACCAGTCGGCGGACCATTGCCACGTCGATCCGGGCGGCCACGGCATCGTCTGCCACTGGGACGCCTGGCGGCGGCTGCGCGTTCATCGGTCCGAGCCTGCGGCAGCCGGGCCGGGCCCGCAACGGGTTTAGCGGGTGGCGACGGGGGAGGGTCGGGCCGGTGTCTCCGGGCCGGACGCCCTGCTCACCAGCGGGTACGCGGTGACCAGCAGGCACGCCGCCGCCATGGTCAGCAGGGCCGGGGTGAGCCCCAGGGCGTCCACCGACCAGCCGCCGAGCAGCGCGCCGACCGGCAACCCGACGAACGCCAACGACCCGGCGATGCCGATCACCCGGGTCTGCAACTCCGGCGGCACCCGCTCGTAGAGCGCCACCCCGAGCAGCGGGTTGACCGCCGCGATGCCGATTCCGGACAGGAACGTCACCACGAGCACCACCGGCAGTTCGTCGCTGATCGCCAGCGCCACCAGCCGGGGCGTGCCGGCGACCAGCGCGCCGAGGAGGAACGTCAGCCGCCGGGGCAGCCGGGGCCCGAGCGCGGTGAACACCAGGTTGCCCAGCAGCGCGCCCGCCGAGAACGCCGCCAGCACCAGGCCGAGACCGCTCGGTCCGGGCAGCTCCCGGGCGACCCAGACCGGGATGTAGACGGCCACGCTGGCGTTGGCCACCATGTTCAGCGCCGAGATGACGGCGAGCATGCCGAGCAGCGGCCGGTCCCGGCCCAGGTAACTGAAGCCGCCCCGCAGGGCGCGCAGGTAACTCTCCGGCTGGGTGGGCTGCGCCGGGAGGGCCGGCGGGCGGACCAGGACGCCGATGAGCAGTGCGCAGACCCCGAAGCTGGCCGCGTCGATGAGGATCGCCTCGGTCACCCCGAAGACGGCGATCAGCAGGCCACCCACCGCGGCGCCGAACAATGTCACCACCCGGCTGAGCCCGTCGTACGCGGAGGTCAGCCGGATCAGCGGCACTCCGGCGGCCTCCGCGGCCGGGCGGAACATCACGTGCTTCACCCGGTCCCCGATGCCGCGCAGGGCGCCGGCCACCGCGACGAGCGCCACCAGCGGGACGAAGCCCAACCACGGGGTCAGCGCCACGACGACCATCACCACCGCGCTGCCCGTGTCACAGAGGATCGAGGTACGGCGCAGGCCGATCCGGTCCGCCCACGGCGTGCCCAACGCGCTGGACAGCAGGTACGGCAGGGTCTCGGCGAACGCGACCAGACCCATCTTGGTGGGGCTGCCGGTGGTGACCAGCACCAGCCACGGAATGGTCACCACCGAGATGCGGGTGCCCAGGTTGGAGATCAGGTCCGCGCTGACCAGGACGACCAGTTGCCGGCGGGGGGTCACGCCCCGACCGCCGCCGCCCGCCGGGCCGCGTACCGCGCGCGCAGCGCCCGCTTGTCCACCTTCATCGACCGGTTCACCGGCAGCCGGTCGAGGAACTCGACTCCGGCCGGCGCCCACATCTCGTTGAGTTCGGTGGTCACCAGGTCGATCAGTTCCGCCCCGGTGACCCTCGCGCCCGGCCCGAGCACCACGTACGCGTACGGCACCTCGCCGACCGTCTCGTCCGGCACGCCGATCACGGCGGCGGCCCGTACCTGGGGGTGCCCGACCAGCACGTCCTCGATGGGACGGCAGAAGATCGCCCAGTTCCGGCGATGCGTGACGATCATGTCGTGTGCCCGGTCGACGAGGTAGAGGTAGCCGTCGTCGTCGAGGTGGCCGACGTCGCGGGTCCGCACCCACCCGTCGACGAGCGTCTGCGCGGTCAGCTCGGGCTGACCGTGGTAGCCGGCGAAGCTCAGCCGCGTCCGCACCCACACCTCGCCGTCGCGGCCGGTCGGCAGCACCGCGCCGTCGTCGTCGCGGATCTCGATGCGGACGTCGCCGTAGGGCCGCCCGCAGGAGCGCAACCGCTCCGGGTGCTCCGGATCGTCGGTCAGCCCGGGCAGCGCGGTGATCACGACCGCCTCGCTGAGGCCGTACACGATGCGCAGCACCGGACCGAACCGCGCGATGGCCTGGCGCAGCCGGGCGGGCGCGGCGGGCCCTGCGCCCACGTTGAACATGAACATGGCGGAGAAGTCCGCGCCGACCAGCGCCGGGTGGTCCAACACCTCGTAGAGCATCGGCGGGGTGACGAAGGTCGAGTTGATCCGCTCCCGTTGCACGGTGTCCACGAAGGCCACGGGGTCCCAGTCGTCGCGCAGGAACAGCACCCCGCCGGTGAACAGGTTGAACAGTGTGGTGATCTGCCCGCTGGCCAGCCACATCGGAGAGTGCGACAGGTGCCGCAGCAACGGGAAACCGGCGGTGCGGAAGTCGGCGGCCAGGGCGAGGATCTGGGCGTAGAAGCTCTCCCGGTGGTGCACCAGCTTCGGGCTGCCGGTGGTGCCGCTGGTCTGCAGGAACGACTCGGGCGCCGGCACGGACGCCGGCAGCTGCGCCACGTCGGTGTCGGCGGTGAGGTCGGGGCCGGCGCCGCCCGCGCCCAGACAGCAGACCGGTGTGCCGGGCAGCGCGGCGGCCAGCTCCGGGCCCAGACTGGCCCGGTCGCGGGCGTCGTAGACCAGGGCGTCCGGGCGGGCCAGCCGGATGAACTCGTCGACCTCCCGGCGCGCGGTCACCGGGGCGACCCACATCGTCCGGCAGCCGAGCAGATGCAGGGCGAGTTGCAGCAGTGGACCCTCCACCGCGTTCGCGACGGTCACCAGCACCGCCGACCCGGGCCGTACGCCGTGCCGGGTCAACGTCGCGGCCATCGTCCGGACCCGCGCGGCGGCCTCGGCGTAGGTGAGTCGCCGATCGGCGCCGACCAACGCCTCCCGGTCGCCGAATTCGGCGAAGAGGTCCAACACCCTGTGCACGTAGGTAGCGGTGTGCCCGGGTCCGTCAGTCATCCGGCAGCCCCCATCCAGAAAGCGGCGGTCCCCGGGGCAGCTCCCGGTGACGACGCGACGGTGGCGCGCTTGGGCGACCGCACCGACGCCGCCTGGAAGCCTAGGCGGGAAACGGCTGGTCGGAACCGTGCCGACGGGCGGTCCGAGCGGCCCGCCGGACATTTGATGGCGTCGATCAGGTTGATTGACGCCCGTCAACGGCGGCGGCTAGGTTTCTGGACCATCGTCCAGGCGGGCGCCGTCAGCGGACGGCCCTGGGCTGCCACACGATGGAGGTTCCATGGCAACGGCAACCCCGAAGAGATGGCCTGTCATCGCCGCCGCGGCCGCGCTGTTGGTCGCTGGCGCACCCGCCGTCGTCGCCAGCGCCGGTCCGTCCGGTACCGCCGCCAGCCGACCCGACCGCTCCGAGTGGGCGGGCAGTTGGGCCACCGCGGTCACCCGGGGCAACTCGGTCGGGTTGACCAACACCGGCCTCAACGACCAGAGCGTCCGGATGATCGTGCACGTCTCCGTGGGTGGCCCGGCGCTGCGGGTCCGCCTGAGCAACCTCTACGGCGAGCAGGCGGTCCGTGTCGGCCGCGCCACCGTCGCCCGGCCGAACACCGCGACCCCCGACGACCTCTCCGACATCGACGCCGCGTCGGTACGCCCGCTGACCTTCACCGGTGCCACCACGGCGACCATGAACCGGGGCGCCGAACTGCTCAGCGACCCGTTGGCCTTCCCGGTCGCGGACGACAGCGACCTGGTGGTCACAGTGCACTTCCCGACGCCGACCGGCCCGACCACGTTCCATGGGCAGTCCCAGCAGGCCAACTTCATCGGCGCCGGGGATCTGACCGGGGCGGCCGAGGGCACCGGGTTCACCACCCGTCCGACCTGCTGCTGGTTCTTCCTCTCCGGCGTCGACGTGCAGCGCAAGGGCAGCCCCGGCGCGCTGGTCGTGCTCAGCGACTCCATCGGTGACGGCAACGGCAGCACCGTCAACGCCAACCGGCGCTGGCCCGACCTGCTCTCCGACCGGCTGCTCGCCGACCGGCCGGACAAGCGCACCCCGGGCGTGCTCAACCTGAGCCTGGCCGGCAACCGGCTCAACCACGAGGGCACCGAGCCGGGCGACGGCAACTACCCGGGCTACTACCAGCTCGGCCCGAACGCGGCGGCCCGGCTCAACGAGGACGTGTTCGGCCAGACCGGGGTGCGTACCGTCGTCACCCACCTGGGCATCAACGACATCTGGATGTCGAACGACACACCCGAGGCGATCATCGGCACGCTGCGCCAGATCAACCAGCAGCTCCAGCAGCGCGGGCTGACCAGCCTGGTGGCCACGCTGACGCCGTACGAGGGGCACGGCGCGCCGGGCGTGTGGACGCCGCAGAAGGAGGCCACCCGCCAGGCGGTGAACGCGTACCTGCGCGGCAGTCGGGAGTTCGACGGGCTGCTCGACTTCGACCGGGTGCTGCGCGACCCGGCACGTCCCAGCCAACTGCTGCCCGCGTACGACTCGGGGGACCACATCCACCCGAACGACGCCGGCAACCAGGCACTGGCAAACGCCGTGCCGCTGCGGCTGCTCGACCTGTGACCTGGGCCGGGGGCGGCGGGTGATCCCCGCTGCCCCCGGTCACCGACATCGGCGGGGGAGGAGCTGGCCGTGGACGTGGACGAGATACTCACCGGCCTGTACAGCGAGGAGGGCAGACAGGACCCGTACCCGTGGTACGCGGACCTGCACCGGCTCGGCCCGATCAGCGCGGTGCCGGCGCGCGCCGAGCACCGGACGGTCGCCGCCGTCGCGGTCGGCTACGACCTGGTCGACGGGTTGCTGCGCGATCCGGAGTGGACGAAACAGCCGCCGCCGGGCTGGGAGGAGCAGGAGATCCTGCGGACCTTCCAGACCTCGATGATGTTCGTCAACCCGCCCGATCACACCCGGATGCGGCACGTCTTCGCCCGCACCTTCACACCGCGCCGCCTCGGCGCACTGGAACCGGTGATCCTGCGGGTGGTCGACGAGCTGCTGGACCGGATGGCGGACGCCGGGGACGGCGTCGTCGACTTCGTGGCCGACTTCGCGTACCCGATTCCGGCTCTGGTGATGGCCGAGTTCATCGGCATCCCGGCCGCCGAGTTGCCGTGGTACCGCGAGCGGGTGGAGTGGATCGACGAGTTTCTGGACGTGGCGGGGAAGACCCCGCAGCGGCTGGCCGCGGCCAACACCGCCGCGCGGGAGTTACGGGCCTTCTACCGGGAGCTGCTCGGGCACCGCCGCCGGGTGCCCGGCAACGACCTGCTCAGTGCGTTGGTCGAGGCGCTCGACTCCGGGGAGGTGGAGCTGACCGAGGAGGAGTTGGTCAGCAACCTGATCGTGCTGTTCAACGCCAGCTTCGTCACCACGGTCTACATGTTCAGCAACGGGCTGCCGTTGCTGCTGGCTCACCCGCAGACTGTCGCGGCGCTGCCCACCGATGCCACGCTGGCGCAGGGTTGCGTCGACGAGGTGCTGCGGTTGGCGAGCCCCGTGCACTTCCTGGCGCGTGCCGCGCCAGCCGACACCGTGCTGCACGGCGTGCCGGTCGCCACTGACGACAACGTGCTGATCATGATCGGGGCGGCCAACCGCGACCCGGCCCGCTTTCCGGCCCCGGACACCTTCGACCCGACCCGTTCCGGCCCCCCGTCGCTGGCCTTCGGGGTGGGCCCGCACTTCTGCCTCGGCGCGGCGGTGTCGCGGTTGGAGGGTCGCCTCGCGCTGCCCCGGCTGTTCGCCCGGTTCCCCGCCTTGACGGTCACCGAGACCCCGACGTACAGCGGCAGCCTGTTCCTGCGTGGCATCGACACGTTGCTGGTCAGCGCCGGTGGATAGGAGTGACATGGCAGTGCACCCGGAGGTGGCGGCCTACCGGGCGGCCCGTGCCACGGCCGGCACCCCGCCGCTGTACGCACAGACCCTGTCCGAGGCGCGCGCCGCGGATCTGGCCGCGATCCGCGCCGGCAGCGGCGCGGTCGAGCCGGTGACCGAGGTACGCGACGAGCGGATCCCCGGCCCGGCCGGGGAGCTGCCACTGCGGGTGTACCGGCCGAGCGGGTCGGGCCCGCTGCCCACCCTGTTGTACTTCTTCGGCGGCGGCTGGACGCTCGGCAGCATCGACACCGCCGACGGCATCTGCCGGCGGCTGGCCAACGCCGTGCCCTGTCAGGTGATCACCGTCGGCTACCGCCTCGCCCCGGAGCACCCCTTCCCGGCGGCGGTGCACGACTGCCACGCCGCCACCTCGTGGATCGCCGGGCACGCCGACGAGTGGGGCGTCGACCCGACCCGGCTGGCGGTGGGTGGGGACAGCGCCGGCGGGAACCTGGCCGCCGCGGTCACCCTGCTCAGCCGTACGGGCGGGCCGCCGCTCGCCGCGCAGCTGCTGGTCTACCCGAACACCGACCAGAGCGGCGAACCGGCCGGGGACGACGACCCCGCCCTGTTCAACCGCCGATCGGTTGCCTGGTACCGGACGCACTACCTGGCCGACCCGGCGCACGCCCGGGATCCGCTGGCCTCGCCGCTGCTCGCCGACGACCTGGCCAACCTGCCGCCGGCGCTGGTGATCACCGCCGAACTGGATCCCCTGTGCGCCGAGGGGCAGCGGTACGCCGAGCGGCTGCGCGACGCTGGTGTGTCCACCCGGTTGGAGCACTACCCGGGCATGATCCACGGGTTCTTCGCCATGCCGGGCACCTTCACCGACGGTCGGCGGGCACAGGAGAGCGCGGCGGCCTTCCTCCGCGAGCGCTTCGGGCTGCCGGCCGGGCCGGGCGGGGCGGCCGAGCCGGCCGAGCCGGATGCCGCGACGGGCCCGGGGTCGGGCGATGGGTGAGCGGGTGTTGACCGACCTGCCGGCCGTGTCGCTCGCCGACTACGCCGAGCGGGCCCGGGCCGTGCTGCCACCGGACGTGTGGGACTACCTGGCCGGCGGCAGCGCGGCGGAGGTGACACTCGCCGCGAACCGTCGCGCGCTGGACCGGGTCGCGGTGCTGCCCCGGGTGCTGCGCGGGGTGGACACCGTCGACCTCGGCACCCACCTGCTCGGCCGTCGGTACGCCATGCCGGTCGGGGTGGCGCCGATGGCGTACCAGCGGCTGGTGCACCCGGACGGTGAACTGGGTCTGGCGGCGGCGGCCGGCGCGGCCGGGATTCCCTACCTGGCCAGCACGCTGGGCAGCACACCCATCGAACAGGTAACCGGGGCGGGCGCGGACGTCTGGTTCCAGCTCTACTGGCTGCGCGACCGGGGGCTCGTCCGCGACCTGCTGGACCGGGTCGTCGCGGCCGGCTGCCGGGCGTTGGTGGTCACCGTGGACGTCCCGGTGCTCGGTCGACGTCCCCGGGACCTGCGCAATGCGTTCCGGCTGCCGGCCGACGTGGTCGCCGCGAACCTCCCCGACGGTCGCGACGCGCTGGCGCACTCCGGTGCCCCCGGGGTGTCCGCGATCGCCGCGCACACCGCCGCGTCGTTCGCGCCGGCGCTGCGCTGGGCGGACCTGGGGTGGCTGCGTGAGCAGGTCGACCTGCCGTTGGTGGTCAAGGGGCTGCTGGACCCGCGCGACGCGACCGAGGCGGTACGGGTCGGCGCGGACGCGGTGGTCGTCTCCAACCACGGCGGGCGGCAACTGGACGGCTCACCGGCGAGCGTCACCATGCTGCCGGAGGTCGTCGACGCGGTCGGGGGCGACTGCCAGGTGCTGCTGGACAGCGGCATCCGGTGCGGCACCGACGTCCTGCGGGCGCTGGCGTTGGGTGCGGCCGGGGTGCTGGTCGGCCGGCCGCTGCTCTGGGCGCTGGCCGCCGGGGGCGAACCGGCCGCCCGGGACGCGTTGGGGCTGCTCGCCGCCGAGCTGACCGACGCGCTCACCCTGGCCGGCTGCACCGATCCGGTGGCGGCCGGCGAGCTGCGCACCCTCGGGGTGGGCTGAGGGATGAGCGCCGCGGAACCGGTCGACCTGCTCGTCGCCGACCTGCACCCCGCGCTGGGCGATCCGGCGCTGACCTCGATGAACTTCCTCAACGAGGTGTCCGAGCGCTACCCGGCGGCGGTGTCCCTCGCGGCCGGCCGGCCGTACGAGGAGTTCTTCGACCTCGCGGCGGTGCACCGGCACCTGGACACCTTCCACCGGCACCTCGTCGACGACCTGGGGCACCGACCCGCGCAGGCCCGGCGGCTGCTGCTCCAGTACGGCCGGACCAAGGGCATCGTGCACCACCTGATCGCCCGCAACCTCGCGGTCGACGAGGGGATCACCGTGGACCCGGAGGACGTGGTGGTGACCGTCGGCTGCCAGGAGGCCATGTTCCTGGTGCTGCGGGCGTTGCGGGCCGGGCCGGCGGATGTGTTGCTCGCGGTCGCCCCTACCTACGTCGGGCTGACCGGGGCGGCCCGGCTGGTCGACCTGCCGGTGTGGCAGGTCGCCGGTGGGTCGGCCGGGGTGGACCTGGCCGACCTGGCCGCCCAGGTGCACAGGGCCCGGGCGGCGGGGCTGCGGCCCCGCGCCTGCTACCTGATGCCGGACTTCGCCAACCCCTCCGGGATCAGCATCGACACCGCCCACCGGCAACGGTTGCTGGACCTGGCGGCGCAGGAGGACCTGCTGCTGCTGGAGGACAACCCGTACGGTCTGTTCCACAGCGACGACGGCCCGCGCCCGCCCACCCTGAAGGCGTTGGACACCGGCCGGCGGGTCGTCTACCTCGGCTCGTTCGCCAAGACCGTGCTCCCCGGCGCGCGGGTGGGTTACGTCGTCGCCGACCAGCGGGTGGCCGGCCCGGGCGGCCGGGTC
Organism: Micromonospora sp. NPDC127501; assembly: GCF_040302185.1. Lineage (NCBI taxonomy): Bacteria > Bacillati > Actinomycetota > Actinomycetes > Micromonosporales > Micromonosporaceae > Micromonospora > Micromonospora sp. NPDC127501. The sequence continues at coordinate 46,293 of NZ_JBEORJ010000016.1, forward strand.
GGCCCGCTCGCCGACCACCTCGCCATGATCAAGAGCATGGTCACGGTGAACACGTCGCCCATCGCGCAGGCGGTGATCGGCGGCCGGCTGCTGGAGCACGGATGCAGTCTGGTGGCCGCGAACACCCGGGAGCGGTCCGCGTACACCCGGAATCTGCGCCACCTGGTGGCCGGCCTCGCCCGGCGCTTCCCGGCTCTGCCGGACCAGCTGGACCAGACCGATCAGCCGGACCGGCCCGCGGTGCGCTGGACGGTGCCGGCCGGTGGGTTCTTCGTGGTGGTGACCGTGCCGTTCCCGGTCGACGACGCGCTGCTGGACCGCTCGGGGCGCGACTACGGGGTGCTGTGGACGCCGATGGCGCACTTCTACGACGACACCGCGCCGGTCCACGCGTTGCGGCTGTCGGTCAGCGCGGTCACGCCGGAGCAGATCGACGTCGGGCTGGATCGCCTTGCGGCGCTGATCACCGACGAAGTGATTCGCCGGGCGGGTTGACACACCGCGTTCATCGGATGGCAATGCGCGACGACCCGCGTGCCGCCGTCCTGGTTGGACGGTCATAATAAGCCGCATGGTTGCCTGGGAGTACGCCCTGCTCGTCCGCCGCTATCAGGGACAGGGCCGCAATTTTCACGTCTCGTTCGTCTGGTACGCGCCGGACGGGTCACGCAAGGACATCACCGCCTACGGCGACACCGCCATCGCGCACCTCAACCGCGCCGGCCGGGAGGGGTGGGAGTTGGTCTCCGCAGCCGAGGACGTCAACAACGTCCAGGGCAGCACCGAGGTCCACCGCTACCACCTGAAGCGCCCCATGGCCTGAGCCTCGACGGCCCGCCGCCGGCCCCCGGCCTGCGTCGATCATGGAGTTGTGGGTGTGGACGAAAGTCGTGCACCAGCCCGTGTCGGGCACCACAACTCCATGATCGACGAGAGCGGTCGGGCGCCACCGCCCAGCCGCCAGGGCTCAGCCGTTCAGCCCAGCTCAGGCCAGGTCGATGCCGGGGTAGAGGGGGTACGTGGCCAGCAGGTCGGTGGCCTGGCGGGCGATCTTGTCGGCCAGGCCGGCGTCCAGCGTGTACTTCGCCTTCGACGGGGTGCCGTCGGCGTTGGCGCCGGCGGTGGTCTGGGTCAGCACGGTGTGGATCAGCTCGGCGGTCTGGTCCATCTCGGCGGTGCCCAGGCCCCGGGTGGTCAGCGCCGGGGTGCCGATCCGGATGCCGGACGTGTACCAGGCGCCGTTCGGGTCCTGCGGAACCGAGTTGCGGTTGGTGACGATGCCCGAGTCGAGGAGGGCCTGCTCGGCCTGCCGGCCGGTGAGCCCGTAGCCGGACACGTCGATCAGCACCAGGTGGTTGTCGGTGCCGCCGGTGACCAGCGTCGCGCCCCGGCGCAGCAGCCCCTCGGCGAGCGCCTGCGCGTTGTCGACGATCCGCTGGGCGTAGTCGGCGAAGTCGGGCCGGCGGGCCTCGGCGAGTGCGACCGCCTTGGCGGCCATCACGTGCGGCAGCGGACCGCCGAGCACCATCGGGCAGCCGCGGTCGACCTGGTCGGCCAGCTCCGGCTGGCAGAGCACCATGCCGCCGCGCGGGCCGCGCAGCGACTTGTGCGTGGTGGTCGTGACGATGTGCGCGTGCGGCACCGGGTCGAAGTCGCCGGTGAACACCTTGCCGGCCACCAGGCCCGCGAAGTGCGCCATGTCGACCATGAAGGTGGCACCGACCGAGTCGGCGATCTCGCGCAGGATCCGGAAGTTCACCTTCCGGGGGTACGCCGAGTAGCCGCCCACCAGGATCAGCGGCTTGAACTCGCGGGCGGCCTCGGCCACCCGGTCGTAGTCGATCAGGCCGGTCGCCGGGTCGGTGCCGTAGCTGCGCTGGTCGAACATCTTGCCGGAAATGTTCGGCCGGAAACCGTGGGTGAGGTGACCGCCGGCGTCCAGCGACATGCCGAGCATCCGCTGGTTGCCCAGCTCGCGGCGCAGCGCGAACCAGTCGGCCTCGGTGAGGTCGTTGACCTGGCGGACCTGGGCCTTCTTCAGGGCGGGGGACTCCACCCGGTCGGCCAGCACCGCCCAGAAGGCGACCAGGTTGGCGTCGATGCCCGAATGCGGCTGCACGTACGCGTGCGCGGCGCCGAACAGCTCCCGGGCGTGCTCGGCGGCGAGCGCCTCGACGGTGTCGACGTTCTGGCAGCCGGCGTAGAAGCGGCGGCCGACGGTGCCCTCGGCGTACTTGTCGCTGAACCAGTTGCCCATGGCCAGCAGGGTCGCCGGGGAGGCGTAGTTCTCGCTGGCGATCAGCTTGAGCGACTCTCGCTGGTCGGTCAGTTCGGCGCCGATGGCGTCGGCGACCCGCGGCTCGACAGCCCGGATCACCTCAAGGGCACTCCGGAATGCGGTGGATTCGGCGTTGCGGGACATGCGACCTCCAACAGACGTGCGGGAAGGCCCAGGCGCTCGGCAAACGTCCACGTGACGAGGCCGCTCCCCGATGGTTCTCCATCCCCACGCGCCAGTAACGGCCCGGGAGGATCCTACCGGGCCGGAACCGGCCGTTCGGGCCGCCCTCCGGGAGGCGACCCCGCCGACGTGATTGGGCGATGCGTCGCGGGGCACACCGTAGGTGACCACCGCACCGTCACGGGTGCGGCCAGGGTTCGCACAGAAGGAGTCGAGAACATGACCACACCCACCTCCGAACGGCCGCTCGCCCTGGTGACCGGGGCCTCCAGCGGGATCGGGTACGAGCTGGCCGCGCAGTTCGTCGAGCACGGCTTCGACCTGGTCATCGCGGCCGAGGACGACGGCATCGAGACGGCCGCGCAGAAGCTGCGCCGCGACGGCGGCCCGCAGATCTGGTCGGTCCGCGTCGACCTGGCCCGCGAGCAGGGCGTGACGGAACTGGTGGCCGCCGTCACCGCGACCGGACGGCCGCTGGACGCGCTGGCGCTCAACGCCGGTCGGGGCGCCGGTGGCGCCTTCGTCGGCGGCACCGACCTCGCCGACGAGTTGGAGATCGTCGACCTCAACGTGCGCTCGACGGTGCACCTGGCGAAGCGGCTGCTGCCCGGGATGGTCGAGCGGGGCGCGGGCCGGGTCCTCTTCACCTCGTCGATCGCCTCCACCATGCCGGGGCCGTTCCAGGCGGTCTACAACGCGTCGAAGTCGTTCGTGCAGTCCTTCGCCGAGGCGCTGCGCAACGAGCTGAAGGACACCGGCGTCACGGTGACCTCGCTGATGCCCGGGCCGACCGACACGGAGTTCTTCGACCGGGCCGACATGGAGGACACCCGGGTGGGCTCGGGCAAGAAGGACGACCCGGCGAAGGTCGCCGAGCAGGGTTTCGAGGCGATGATGAGGGGTGATCAGACGATCACCGCCGGCTCGCTGATGAACAAGGTGCAGACCGCCGCCGGCAAGATCATTCCGGACAAGCTCAAGTCCGAGCAGCACCGCCGGATGGCCGAACCGGGATCGGGCAGCTGACCCGCGGGGCACGACGAAGGGCCCGGCGTGGTGCCGGGCCCTTCGGTGTGAGCGGGTGCCTCAGGCCGTCACCGCATCGAGCGCCTTCTTGATCGCCTTCGGTGCGGTGGGGGTACGCGGCGCGTCCGCGCGCAGCGCGATCATCTTCTCGCCGATCTCCTGGAGCTGCTTGCGGCCCAGCGCGTCGCGGACCTTGGGGAACCACTCCTGCTCTTCCTCCTCGACGTGGTGGGTGACGTTCTCGATCAGCACCGTCGTCTTGGCGTTGAACCGCTCGTCGTCGGCGTTCATGCTGGCCAGCTCGGCGCAGAGCACATCGGCGACGTGGTGTTCCTCGTACGACTCGAGGATATCGTCCTCCAGGTCGGGCAGCAGCCGGCGGACCTCCGGATACATCACCTCGTTCTCCAGGTAGGTGTGCACGGTCAGTGCCTCCAGGATCTGGTCCACCAACTTCTGCCGCTGGCTCGCCGGCCCCTCCTCGGCGTCCTGGAAGGCCTTGAACAGGCGGCGCATTTCCTTGTGGTCCTCTTTGAGCAGGACGATGGCATCGGTCGACACCGGTATGACCTCCCTGAAAAGTCTCGGCTGGTGGGGTTCCGGTACCCCGACGCCGAATGCGGAAACAGGTGAAACCGTCTCAGACCATCGCCAGGGTGCGGGGGATCTCGTCGAGCAACTCCCGAGCCAGAAAGCCGATCCGCCCGTAGCGGGGAATCAGCCGCTGGCCGCTCACCGAGTGCGCGAACGAGCCCCAGCAGGCCGCCTGCGCAGGGTCGGCACCCCGGGACAGCAGCCCCGCCAGCAACCCGGCGAGCACGTCCCCGCTGCCGGAGGTGCCCAGCCCGGCGTCGCCGCTCTCCTCCCGCCAACCCCGACCGTCCGGCGCGGCGACGTGCCCGTACAGCGACACGACCGCCTCGTACCGCGCGGCCAACTCGGCCGCCTCGGCGTCCAGGTCGTCGCCCGGCTCCCGCCCGAGCAGGTGCCCCGCCTCGGTGACGTTGGGGGTGAGCACCACGGGCCGACCCGAGCCGACCAGTAGGTCCGGTGCGTGGCTGAGCGCACCGAGGGCGTACGCGTCGAGCACCAGTGACGTGTCCGGACGGGCCGCCTCCAGGACCAGGCTCAGCAGGCGGTTGGTCTCGTCGATCGCCTTCAGGCCGGGGCCGAGCGCCACCACGTCGGCCTGCGTGACCAGGTCGCCGAGCTGGCCGTCCCGGTCGGCGGCCACCGCGCCGTCGGCGGTCTCCGGCAGACCGACCACCAGTGCCTCGGGCACCTGGATGCTCAGCGCGGCCGCGGTCGACTCGGCGGCGGCGAGCTGGAGCACCCCGGCACCGGCGCGCAACGCGGCCACCCCGGCGAGCAGCACCGCGCCCGGCGTGAAGCGGGAACCGCCGACCACCAGCACGGTGCCCCGGCTCTCCTTTCCACCGACCGGCACCGGCAGCGCCCAGTCCCGCAGCAACGCCGGGGTGATCACCTTCACCTCAGACCGGCTCGGCATGGATCTCGTCCTCCCTGGTCGGCTGGGCGCCCTGCTGACGCAGGTGCGCGACATCGTTGAAGGCGGTGAGGGCCAGGCGGTCGTCGCCGTCCGCCGACCACTCGGTGATCGAACAGTTGGCGATGACGTCCTGCCGGGTGAGCGCCATCAGCTCGTCCTCGGTCAATCCCTCCACCAGATAGCGAAGCAGGAAGACCAACGCGTCGTGGCCGAAGAGCAGCACTCGGCAACCCTCGTGGTCGCGGCGCAGGTCGCCCAGCAGCGTCCGCAGCCGCAACGCCACGTCCGTCCAGGACTCCCCACCCGGCGGCCGGTAGTAGAACTTGCCCAACCGTTCCCGGCGGTCGGCCTCGTCCGGGTACCGCCGGCGCACCCCGTGCCCGGTCAGCCCGTCGAGGATGCCCAGCTCCCGGTCGCGCAGCCGCTCGTCGCGGTGCACCGGAATGTCGGTGCCGGCCAGCGCCAGCCGCGAGGTCTGCACCGCGCGCAGGTACGGCGAGACCACCGCCACGTCCGGGCGCTTCGCGTCCGGCAGCTCGGCCAGCCAACGGCCGGTCGCCCGAGCCTGCTCCTCGCCCGTCGCGGAGAGCGGCACGTCGGCGTCGCGGTGGGTGAGGTCGATCAGCTCCGCGCCCGAGGCCTCGGCGTGTGTCGCCGCGACGTTCGCGGTGCTCTCGCCGTGTCGGACGATCCAGAGGGTTGCCAGTTCCGCCATGCGGCCCCCCTACCCGGGCACCGCCGACGGTAACCGTGTCCGATGATCCGCCATGCCGATGTCCGCTCGGTGGGCGTCCGACGTGGGCGCAGGTCGTACCCTCGGTGGCGTGGCCACGGCGGCGGAGGAGATCCAGGTGGGGGAGCGGCTGGTCCGCGTCTCCAGCCCCGACAAGCCGTACTTTCCCGAGCGTGGGCTGACCAAGCTGGACGTGGTCCGCTACTTCCTGGCGGTGGGTGACGGCATCCTGCGGGCCCTGCGGGATCGGCCGACCATGCTGGAACGCTGGCCGCGCGGCGTCTTCGAGGGCGCCACGATCGCCACCCGGCAGACCAACCGGGGCGACGCGTTCTACCAGAAGCGGCTGCCGGCCGGCGCGCCCGAGTGGGTGCGGACCGCGCACATCACCTTCCCCAGTGGCCGTACCGCCGACGAGGTCGCGCCGAGCGAGTTGGCGGTGGTCATCTGGGCGGCCAACCTGGGCACCCTGCGGTTCCACCCGTGGCCGGTCACCGCCGCCGACGTGGAACGCCCCGACCAGCTGCGCATCGACCTGGACCCGATGCCCGGCGTCGGCTTCGAGCAGGTGGTGCCGGTGGCGCACGAGGTGCGGGCGTTCCTCGCCGAGTTGGGCATGACCGGATATCCGAAGACCACCGGCGGTCGGGGCCTGCACGTCTACCTGTCGATCGAGCCGCGGTGGAGCTTCGGTGACTGTCGTCGGGCGGTGCTCGCGCTGGGTCGGGAGATGCAGCGCCGGCTGCCCGACCTGGTCACCACCACCTGGTGGCGCGAGCAACGGGACCGGCCGGTCTTCGTCGACTACAACCAGATGGCCCGCGACCACACGGTGACCTCGGCGTACTCGATCCGGCCGACGTCGGCCGCGCTGGTCTCCGCGCCGCTGGACTGGTCGGAGCTGGACCAGGTCCGCCCGGAGGACTTCGACGTGCTCAGCATGCCGGCCCGGTTCGCCGAGCGCGGCGACCCGCACGCCGGCCTGGACGGTGACCGGCATTCGCTGGAACCGCTGCTGGAGCTGGCCGACCGCGACGGGCTGGAGGCCCCGCCGGAGCGCTGAGCCCAGCGGTCACGCCCAGGGGCTGCCGAGCCCGTCGAACTCCTCGAAGACCAGCCAGGTGCGGGTGGACAGCACCCCGGGAATGCTCTGCACCCGGCCCAGCACCACGTCGCGCAGCGCGGCGTTGTCCGGGGCGCGCACCAGCGCGAGCACGTCGTGATCACCGCCGAGCAGCGCGGCGTGCTCGATGTAGCGCACCCGGGCCAGCTCGGCCGACACCTCCCGCCAGGTGTTCTGCTCGATGGTCAGGGCGATGTACGCCGACGTGCCCAGCCCGGCCGCCTCGGGCGCCACCTGAGCCCGGAACCCGGTGATCACCCCGTCGCGCAGCAGCCGCTCCACCCGCGCGTACGCGTTGGTGCGGGAGATGTGGATCCGTTCGGCGAGGGTGCGCACCGACGTCCGACCGTCGCGGACCAGCTCGTCGAGGATCCGCCGGTCGACCTCGTCCAGGGCTCGGGCCGATCGTCCCGATCCCGCGCCCCGGCTCGCGTCGTCGGCGGTCTCCTGGCTCACTGGTGGGTCCTCCGCATGCCAACCGTCCCGCCTTCTGTGTCGATCTTGAGTCAATCATCCACAAGCGGAAGCATAGGCTCACCACACGTCCCAGGAGGTTCCGCCGTGACGACCACTCCCCAGGCGGTCCGCAGGGCATCCCCGCGCACCCGTCGAACGGTCACCCCGCCCGACCCGGCGCGCTCGTTGCTGCCAGACGCCGAGCCGGTACGCCTGCTCGCCGAGAACGGCACGCCGCTGCCCGCCCGCTCCGACTACCCCGAACCACCCGCCGAGGTGCTGCGCGAGCTGTACCGCCGGATGGTGCTCGGCCGCCGCTTCGACACCCAGGCGACCGCTCTGACCAAGCAGGGCCGGCTCGCCGTCTACCCGTCCTCGCGGGGCCAGGAGGCGTGCCAGGTCGGCGCGGTCCTCGCGGTCCGCGACACCGACTGGGTCTTCCCCACGTACCGCGAGTCGATGGCGCTGGTTGCCCGGGGCATCGACCCGGTCGAGGTGCTCACCCTGCTGCGCGGCGACTGGCACTGCGGCTACGACCCGACCGAGGTACACACCGCCCCGCAGTGCACCCCCCTCGCCACCCAGTGCGTGCACGCCGCCGGGCTGGCGCACGGCGAGGCGTACCAGGGTCGCGACACCGTGGCGCTGGCCTTCATCGGCGACGGCGCCACCAGCGAGGGCGACTTCCACGAGGGGATCAACTTCGCCGCCGTGTTCAAGGCACCGGTGGTCTACTTCGTGCAGAACAACAGGTACGCCATCAGCGTCCCGCTGTCGCGGCAGACCGCCGCGCCGTCGCTGGCCTACAAGGGCGTCGGCTACGGCGTACCCAGCGAGCAGGTAGACGGCAACGACCCGGTCGCGGTGCTCGCCGTGCTCACCCGCGCGGTCGCCCACGCCCGGGCCGGCAAGGGGCCCTTCCTGGTCGAGGCGCACACCTACCGGATGGAGCCGCACACCAACGCCGACGACGCCACTCGCTACCGCGACGGCGCCGAGGTCGACGCCTGGCGCGACCGGGACCCGGTCGCCCGGCTGGAGACCTACCTGCGCGCCCGCGGTGTGCTCGACGACGCGGCGGTCGCCGAGATCGCCGAGCAGGCCGAGGCGTACGCGGCGGACCTGCGGACCCGGATGAACGAGCAGCCCACGGTGGACCCGCTGAGCCTCTTCGACCACGTCTACGCCGAGCCCACCCCGCAACTGATCGAACAGCGTGAGCAGGTCCGCGCCGAGCTGGCCGCCGCCCACGCCGAGGAGGGTGACGCCTGATGGCCACCACCATGGCGAAGGCGCTCAACACCGCACTCGCCGACGCGCTCGCCGCCGACGACCGGGTCGTCGTCTTCGGTGAGGACGTCGGCGCGCTCGGCGGCGTCTTCCGGATCACCGACGGCCTCCAGGCCCGCTTCGGCGAGAACCGCTGCTTCGACACCCCCCTCGCCGAGGCCGGCATCGTCGGCTTCGCCGTCGGCATGGCCATGTCCGGGCTGCGCCCGGTGGTCGAGATGCAGTTCGACGCGTTCGCCTACCCCGCGTTCGAGCAGATCGCCTCGCACGTGGCGAAGCTGCGCAACCGCACCCGGGGCGCACTGAGCGTGCCGATCGTCATCCGCGTGCCGTACGCGGGCGGGATCGGCGGAGTCGAGCACCACTGCGACTCGTCCGAGGCGTACTACGCGCACACCCCCGGGTTGAAGGTGGTCACCCCGGCGACCGTCGACGACGCGTACTCGCTGCTGCGCGAGGCGATCGAGGACCCCGACCCGGTGGTCTTCATGGAGCCCAAGAAGCTCTACTTCGCCAGCGCCGAGGCGTCTCTGCCGATCCGCAACGAGCCGTTCGGCCGGGCCGTCGTGCGCCGGCCCGGACGCGACGCCACCCTGGTGGCGTACGGGCCGGCGGTGCCGGTCGCGTTGGAGGCCGCCGAGGCCGCCCGGGAGGAGGGGTGGGACCTGGAGGTCGTCGACGTGCGCACCATCGTGCCGTTCGACGACGAGACCATCACCGCCTCGGTCCGGCGTACCGGCCGGTGCGTGGTGATCCAGGAAGCGCCCGGCTTCGCGGGCGTCGGCGCGGAGATCGCCGCCCGGGTGCAGGAGCGCTGCTTCCACGCGCTGCACGCCCCGGTGCTGCGGGTCGCCGGCCTGGACATCCCGTACCCGGCGCCGATGCTGGAGCACACCCACCTGCCCGGCGTGGACCGGGTGCTCGACGCGGTGGCCCGCCTCCAGTGGGACGACCAGCCGGACGCGCGTTGGGCGGCGGCATGACCACGGTCGAACGGACACAGGTCTTCCTCCTGCCCGACCTGGGCGAGGGGCTGAGCGAGGCCGAGATCGTCGAGTGGCGGGTCGCCGTGGGTGACGTGGTCACCGTCGATCAGAGCGTGGTCGAGGTGGAGACCGCCAAGGCCGTCGTCGACGTGCCCTGCCCGTACGCCGGGCGGGTGGTCACCCTGCACGGCGCGGCCGGTGAGGTACGCCCGGTCGGCCAGCCGTTGATCACCATCGCGCCGCTGGACGGGGGTGACGAGCCCGCCGGGCACGCCACCTACCGCGAGGAGGAGCGTGCCGGCTCGGGCAACGTGCTGATCGGGTACGGCACCGGCCACGGCAGCGCCACCCGCCGGCGGCGACGGCCCCGCTTGGCGGTGGCCCCCGATCCGGTCGCCACCGGCGCGGCTGCCGGTGCCGCGTCCAGCGCGTCTGCCGCGTCCAGCGACCCGGCGCGCTCGACCGCCGCCCTGGTCATCTCGCCGATCGTGCGGCGGCTCGCCCGCGAGCACGGCGTCGACCTCGACACGGTGCGGGGCACCGGACCCGGGGGCGTGATCCGCCGCGCCGACGTGGAGGCCGCGCTGACCGCGCCCGCCGCCCGGCTCGCCGCCGTACCGGACCCGCAGGTCGGGTCGGCCCCGGTCGGTGACGGTGACGGTGACGTGATCGTTCCGCTGACCGGCGTCCGCAAGGTGATCGCCGACAAGCTCTCCCGCAGCCGGCGGGAGATCCCGGAGGTGACCATCTGGGTCGACGTGGACGCCACCGGGCTGCTGGAGACCCGCGCCGCGATCAACGCCGCGACGCCCGACGCGCCGGTGAGCATCCTGGCCCTGCTGGCCCGGATCTGCCTCAGCGGGCTGCGGCGGTTCCCGCAGCTCAACGCCCGGGTCGACACCGAGGCGCAGCGCATCATCCAGTCCGCCGGGGTGCACCTCGGTATCGCCGCGCAGACCGACCGGGGGCTCCTGGTGCCGGTGCTGCGCGACGCCCAGCGGCTCACCACCGCCGAGCTGGCCGCCGAACTGGCGGCGACCACCGCCGCCGCGCGAGCTGGCAGCCTGCCCCCGGCCCGGCTGACCGGTGGCACCTTCACGCTGAACAACTACGGGGTGTTCGGCGTCGACGGCTCCACGCCGATCATCAACCACCCCGAGGCGGCCCTGCTCGGGATCGGGCGGATCGTGGACAAGCCGTGGGTGGTCGACGGGCAGCTCGCCGTCCGCAAGGTGACCCAGCTCAGCCTCACCTTCGACCACCGGGTCTGCGACGGCGGGGTGGCCGGCGGCTTCCTGCGGCACGTCGCCGACTGCGTCGAGCGACCGGCGCTGCTGATCGCCGCCGTCTGACGCGTACCCCCTCGGCCCCGGCGCCGCCCGTGCGGCGCCGGGGCCGGCGCACGTCCGGGGCTCCCCGCTGGTGTCATCGGGCCGGGGTTTCCCGGCGGCCTCACCGGGAAGTCGGCCCCGCCGGAGCGCACCGAACGCGTCGAAGGGAGCCCGCCGTGGCCGTGGCGAACGAGCTGCTACTCAACTCGGTCCGGGTACGACGGCCCGCCTCAGCCGGCGCGCCGCTGTACTGCGACGCGCTGGAGTACGGGCTCACCGGCGACGGCGCGACCAACGACCAGCCCGCGCTGGCCGCCCTGGTGGACCGCCTCGGCGCCGGCTACGCCTCGGACGGACGGGCCCGGGTCATCTACTGCCCGCCGGGCATCTACTCGATTCGGGACTCGGGCACGGTGTGGCGCAGTGGTGTGTCGCTGATCGGGGCCGGTCCGGCGGCGACCCGGTTCATGCTCAGCAACGAGGGCAACCGAGCCGACCCCACCCCGTTGGCGTTCTGGACCACGGTGCAGCACGGTGCCGACCGGGACCGGCACATCGCCGACTGCACCTTCTCCGACTTCCAGATCGACGGCTCCGGGGTCGCCATGGCCGAGTACAACTACCTGGCCAAGGGCCTCGGCCTCCAGTACGTGGTGCGGGGCGTGTTCCGCAACCTCTACATCCACCACACCGCGGCCACCGGGTTGGGCTGTGACTTCCTCCAGGACTCCCTGATCGACGGCGTGGTGGTGGTCGGCTGTGGCCGACTGGACAACGGCGAGCAGATGGGCGGTGCCGGCATCGGGATCGGCATCGGCGGCTGGGGAGCGGTGGAGCGGCTGACCATCGCCAACTGCACCGCCCTGGCCAACGGCACCAACGGGATCTTCCTGGAGCTGCAGAAGGACTACTGGGAACCGCCCCGCGGTTACCGCATCGTCGGCTGCCACAGTCAGGGCAACCGCTTCGGCATCTCCGACTGGGGCGCCGACGGTCTGATCGTCTCGGCCTGCACGATGACCGGCAACCTGGAGGCCGGCTTTGACGTGTCGTCGCAGGGCACCTCGTCCGTGGCCGGCCGGGGTGGGCTGCTCACCGACTGCGTCATCGACGGCAACCTGCGCGACGGGGTCAGCATCGGCAACAGCCCCGGCCCGTACACCGTCCGGGGCAACCGGATCAGCGGCAACGGCCGACACGGCTACCACTCGCACGACCTCGGGCGCGGCTACCGGGGCTCGGTGCGGGACGTGGTGATCGAGAGCAACGAGTTCTGGGGCAACGGCCTCGACGCGATCCGCATCGACCACCAGATGACCGACGCGGTGCTGCTGAACAACCGGATCCGCAACAACGGACGGCAGTACGGCGAGGGCACCGGCGGTAGCGGCGACGCCGTCCACTACAGCGAGCGGTGCCTGGTGGACCGGTCGGCCAACTGGCCGCACGACGGGCACCGGGGAAAGGTCCTACGGGTCGGCAAGGCCGTGGCCACGGTGGCGTCCAACACCGGCGACGAACTCACCCTCGCCCCGGTCCGCCCGGACGCGTTCAGCGCGTGGAGCGGGGACGTGCCACCGCCGGGATGCGGGTACGAACTGGCCGCCGCGCCGAAACTGCGGGCCGGCATCACCATCGACGCGCCGTTCGACTCGGCCACCATCCGGGGAAACCGGGTCTGGGACAACCACGACAACCCGACCCAGACGCACGGGCTCTGGATCACCGAGCGGGGCAGTTGCGTGGACTGCCGGGTCGAGGACAACGACCTGGCCGGCAACGCCGAGGAGGGGATGCGACTGGACACCCCGCCGGTGGGCGGACGGTGGCGGGACAACCACGTGGACAGCGATTGGAGCTGACCAGCCGCCGGCCGCCGTCCGGACGCCCGGGCGATGGTGCCGGCGAGATCCTGGAGCTGAACGACGTGCGGCGGCGGCCGGAGTGACCCGGCCGCCGCCACTGTCTCGGTTGGACTGATCAGCCGGCCAGACCGGCCACCGGGGTCGGGTCCAGCACCACCGTCGCCGAAGCGGACTGCGGAGGTACGCCCGGGTCGGTCGGGGCGTCGGTGTACTCCGCGACGAACACCGCGGTCAGGTTGTCCGCGCCGCTGTGCCCACCGTCCAGGAAGGTGGGAATGGTCCCAGAGCAACCCGTCGAGGTGGAGAGCGGGTGACCGTGCTCATCGTGCCCGAGCACATAGGTGACCTTCACCCGGGAGCAGTCCACCGGCAGATCGTCGGTGACCTTCACCTCGTACGCGACCGTCTGCCCGAACTGGAACGGCTGCCCGGCCTCCGGGGCGACGAACTCGACGACCGGCGCGGTCGGCCCGACCACCAGCGGCAGGGACGCCGAGGCGGACCGTCCGGTGCGGTCGGTGACCTTCAACGTCGGCGTGTACGAGCCGTTCTCCGGGAACGTCCAGCTCGCGTTCGGAGCGGTGCTGTCCACCGAGCCGTCCGCGTTGAAGTCCCACGCGTAGCTGAGCTTGTCACCGTCCGGGTCGGTCGTGCCGGCGCTGGAGAACGCGACGGTCAGCGGAGCCTGCCCGACGGTCGGGGTGCCACTGATCTTCGGGATCGGCGTCCGGTTGCCCCGGACGAAGTCGATCCGGGACAGCTGCGCGTCCGGGTTCTCGGCGAAGTAGCCGTCGCCGTACTCCAGGACGTAGAGCGCGCCGTCCGGGCCGAACTCCATGTCCATCGGGTTGTCCACCACCAGCGACGGCGCCACCGGACGGATGTCCGTCACGTCGCCGTCCTCGTCCAGGCGGAACTCCTTGATGTAGTCGCGGGACCACTCGTAGAACAGCGGGACCCCGTCGTAGTAGGCCGGCCAGCGAGTGCGCGACGTGCTGGTCCCGTCGTAGTCGTACGCCGGGCCACCCATCGGAGAGATGCCGCCGGTGCCCAGCTGCGGGAACTCGGCCGAGGGGGCGGCCGCGTACCAGACCTCCGGCTGCTCGACCGGCGGCAGCACGCGCTTGCCGGTGTTGTGCGGTGAGTCGTTGACCGGGCGGTTGCAGTTGAACTTGGCGCCGGACTCGCCGGTGGCGAAGTCGTAGTCACGGTAGGCGATCGTCGGCGTCACGCAGTACGGCCAGCCGTAGTTCGCCGGCTTGTCGACGAGCATCCACCGGCCGTGACCGGCCGGGCCGCGCTCCGGGTTCGGGTTGGAGGCGTCCGGCGAGTAGTCGCCGACGTACACGTTGTCGGTACGCCTGTCCACGGCGAACCGGAACGCGTTGCGCAGCCCCATCGCGTAGATCTCCGGGCGGGTCTGCGCCGTGCCCGGCTTGAACAGGTTGCCCGCCGGCACCGTGTAACCACCACCGGCCTTCACCTTGATACGCAGCAGCTTGCCACGCAGGTCGTTGGTGTTGGCCGAGGTGCGCTGGGCGTCGTACGCCGGGTGACGGTCGGCCCGCTCGTCGATCGGAATGTAACCGTCGGACGCGAACGGGTTGGTGTCGTCACCGGTCGACAGGTACAGGTTGCCCTTGCTGTCGAAGTCGATCTGGCCGCCGACGTGGCAGCAGATGCCCCGGTCGGTCGGCACGTCGATGATCTGCTGCTCGCTGGCGAGGTTCAGCTTCGTCCCGTCCAGCTTGAACCGGGACAGCCGCAGCGCGCCCTTGAACCGCTGCCAGTCCGCCTCGGTGCCGGTCTCCGGGGCGTCCCCCTCGTTGACGCCGGGAGTCGCCGGGTCGTCCACCGGAGTGTCCATCGGCGGCGAGTAGTAGAGGTACACCCACTTGTTCTGGGCGAAGTTCGGGTCGATGGCGACGCCCTGCAACCCCTCCTCGTCGTGCTCGTACACCGGAATGTCGGCGGCGAGGGTGTTCAGCCCGGTGCGCGGGTCGTGGATGCGGACCTCACCGGTACGGGAGGTGTGCAGCACCCGCAGGTCGGGCAGGACGGCGAGGCTCATCGGCTCGCCCGGGAAGTCGTTCAGTGTCACTTTCTGGAAGCTGCTGTCCGGCGGCGCGGCCGGCGCTGCGGACGCTGCCGACGGTGGTACGGCCAGGCCGGCCGTCACCAGCAGCAGGGCGGACGCGAATGCGGTCCTGTTCATCAGGTGAGTCCCCCGGGGTTGTTTCAGTACCGAAGTGAAGCGAGATAGTCGAAGCCGACGCGAGCGGTGTCCAGGGCGTCGGCGGGGGAGCGCGGCGCGGTGCCCGCGTCGTCACGCTCCACGATGTACTCCTCGATGCCGGCCTCACGCTCGTGGGCGAAGATGCGGCCGAAATCGATGACACCGTCGCCGAGGTCGGCGAAACCACCCTCGACGTCGAGGTCCTTGACGTGCACCTGCCGGATCCGACCGCGGTTGGCCCGGATCACGTCGACCGGGTCGTGGGCACCCCGCCAGGTCCAGTAGAGGTCGAGCTCGAAGTGGACCAGCCGGGAATCGGTCTGTGAGCTGAGGATGTCGAACCCGGTCGAGCCGCCGGTCAGCGGAACGAACTCGAGCTGGTGGTTGTGGTAGCCGAAGTCGAGCCCCGCGCGTTCGGCGAGCCGACCGGCGCGGTTCAGGTCCCGGGCCAGGGCCCGGTAGACGGCGGGGTCCCGGATCGGCTGGCCGCTCGCGTCCCGACCGAAGTACGGGTGGACGATCTTCTTGCAGCCCACCACGTTGGCGTCGGCGAGAGCCTGCTCCCAGGTGGCGGCGTCGAACGGCTGCGGGATGCCGACGTGCCCGGAGGTGGAACGCAGCCCGGCCTCGTCGAGCGCGGCCCGGAACTGTGCGGCGGTGCGTCCGACGAAACCGGCGTGCTCCACCCGCCGGTAGCCGATCCGGCGCAGCGCGTCCAGGGTGCCGGGCAGGTCGGCGGCGAGCTGATCACGCAGCGTGTAGAGCTGAATGCTGATCCGGTCCACCGGCACCCGGCGGCGGCCCTGGGCCTGCCCGGTGGAAGCGGCCGGCGCGGCGACGGCCGGGCCGCCGAGCAGACCGGCGGCACCGACAGCGGCCGCGGAGACGGTCGCGGCGCGCAGCACTCCACGCCGGCTGACCGGCTCGGACGCCGGTGTCGGCCCCGGTCGGTTGAGTTGTTGATCCATGGTGGTGGTCCCTTCCTGACGGCTGGGACGCCGTCGGCGGCGGTCGACCTGACTGCCGTCCGCCGGGCGCGCCGAACCGGCCGGAGGCGGGCTCCGGCTGGACGGTGAGGGACGGCGCGGGTGCGGCCCGGACCCATCGGGAGCGGAACGCGGCGACCCGGCAGAGGTGGCGGCAAGTTGATCGACGAATGGGCAACCCTCTATCTAGATCGAGACCTTACCCTTGCCCCCGGACGAAGGCAAAGCTTTGTCGTGTTCGCCGGAAGTTTCGCTTCAACTGACAAAAGTCTGTCCACGAGGTGCGCCACCCGGCCTGACCTTCTACTTCCCGTGTCCACCACGCCCCGCGATTCGCCCGGCCTGGTTCGGGCTGGTCGGCGTCGCCTCCCCACGCGACCGATGCCCTTGCCGGGTGCGCACCGAGCCCACCCCCGGTGCCACCACCGCGCCATTCGGACAGTCGACGTCGCGTCGCTCAAGCGGAGCAAAACGCATGACACGGGTCGCTTGAACCCCTGTCCCGTCCAAGTGGAGCATTGTCGGAAAATGCGTCAATAAATGCGAAGCCGATTATTTCTGAATGCCGCGAATGGTCCCCTCAAGCGGGCAAGAATGTGGCGGAGGGAAGTCGAAAACGGGGGGACTGAAACATGACGTTCAGGCGGCGATTGACGCTGTTGACGGTAACCATCGCAGCGGCACCACTCGTCCTGGGTGCGTGCACCGCCGACCGGGGTTCGGCGACCGGTTCGGCCAAGAAGCACGCCGCCCCACCGGAACTCGCCGTGACGCCGGGGGACAAGGCCCGGGACGTCCCGGTCAGCGCCGAGGTGGGCACCGTGGTCAAGGGCGGGCGGGTCACCGGCGTGCGCCTCACCGACGACAAGGGCAAGCAGGTCAACGCCGAGCCACGCGAGGACGGCTCCGGCTGGGTGCCGAGCGCCCCGCTGCAACCACGACGGACCTACACCGCCGAGGTGACCGCGACCGGCGACTCCGGTGCCACCACCACCCGCACCACCACGTTCACGACGATGGACAAATCGACCAAGCCGCAGATCACCAGCACCCTCTATTTCAACGGCAATCGGACGTACGGCACGGCGATGCCGGTAACGGTGGCGTTCGACCCAGGAATTCCGAAAGAGGCCAGGGCGGATGTGCAGCGGCGGTTGTTCGTGAAGACCAATCCACCGCAACCGGGCACCTGGTCGTGGCTCGAGGACGGAAGCCAGGTCTATTACCGGGCCCCCGATTTCTGGAAGCCCGGGACCACCATCAGCGTCCGGGCCGGTCTGGAGGGTCTGCCGATCGGAAAGAAACTGGTCGGCGACGCCGAGCGGACCGCGACCTCCAAGATCGGACGGCAGGTCTCGCTGGAGATCGACAACGCCACCAAGCAGATGACCGTGCTGCGCGACGGCAAGCAGGTGCGCCGGATCCCGGTCAGCCTGGGCAAGCCGAGCACGCCGAGTTCCAGCGGCAAGATGGTGATCATGGAGAAGCACGAGCGGGTCACCTTCGACACCCGCGGTGAGCCGGACGGCGGCTACGTCGTCGACGTCGACGACGCCCAGCGCTACACCTGGGGCGGCGAGTTCATCCACTCCGCCCCCTGGTCGGAGGGGGACCAGGGCAACACCAACGTCTCGCACGGTTGCGCGAACGTCTCCGCCACCGCCGCCGACTGGCTGATGGGGGTGACGCAGGTTGGTGACCTCGTCACCGTCAAGGGCACCGAGGTGGAGTTGCAGCCGGGCAACGGCTGGACCGCATGGAACGTCAGCTGGGACGAGTTCGTCCGGGGCAGCGCCCTGCCGGTGCCGCCCGGGCTCAAGCCCGCGCCGGTCGCCCCGGTGCACCCGGGCGCGGTGGCCGGCGGATCGCCCGCACCGGCGCCCTCGGTCAGCGGCCGCTGAGACACCACTGACGGCAGGACAGGGCCGGCCCGCCATGACGGCGGACCGGCCCTGTCGCCGCCCGCCCAGCCCGTCACACCAGGGGTACCCGGGCGGGGACCGGCCCTGTCGCCGCCGTGGCCATCACTCCAGGGGTACGCGGGCCACCCCGGACCCGGTCAGGCTGCCCAGCCACAGGTGGTCGCCGTGCTGGCGTACCCCGGTGATCATCGAGTAGTGCCCGTTCGGACCGTGCAGCGTCCGGCGGACCGTTCCCGCGTCGTCGACCAGCGCGACCAGCCCGTAGCGGCGTGGCTGCGGCTGCATCGCGTCGGGGAGCAGGGCGGCGATCTGGCGCAGCCGCGGATGGGGCAGCAGCCGTTCGGCGATCGGCACCCGAGGGCTGGGCAGCGCGATCCAGTACGTCCCGTCGCCCACCGAGGCGAGATTGTCCGGGTACGCGGGCAGGTCGGCGAGGACCCGCACGCCGCCGCTGAGCTCGACGCGCAGCAGGCGGTGGGTGCTGGTCTCCACCAGCATCAGCGCCGACTCGTCCGGGGTCAGCGCGATCCCGTTGGGGAAGTACAGTCCGTCGGTCACCACCTCGGTGCGGCCGCTGCCCGGATGGTGGGCCAGCACCCGACCGTTGGGGCGGTGCTCCAGCAGGTCCCGCTTCCAGTGCGAGACCGGGAACCGGTCGGAGCTGTCGGTGAAGTAGATGGTGCCGTCCCGGCCCACCGTCGCGTTGTTGGCCAGGTGCACCGGGGGTGCCGTTCCGGTCAGTTCGCGTACCGCGCCGTCCGGGGTGACCCGCAGCAACCCGCGGTACGCGTCGCAGACCACCAGGGCCTCACCGGACGGGTCCAGCTCGATGCCGAGCGGACGGCCCCCGGTCTCGGCCAGCAGTTGGGGTGGGGTGCCGGCCAGCGCGTCGACCGGCCACCACCAGAGCCGGCCGTCCTCGTCGCCACTGATCACCCGGCCGGAGAGGTCGACCAGCACGTCCTCGGGGCCGACGGCGCCCGCGGGGAGGGGTAGCAACTCGGCCTGGTCGAGCCGGCGGTCGGCGGGGGCCCATGCCCCGGCCAGCGCCGGAGGGCTGGTCGCCGGCTCGCGGACGGGGCGGATCAGCCGGGGCGGCCGGGGCCGGGGGATCAGCATCGGCCTATTCTCCACCCGAATGGCGGCCGACCCCCGGGTTGCCAGCGCGCGGCGCGCCGCCCGGGCCCCTGACTCCACCCCGAGAGGGAGGTGGAGAGCCTCGGGGTATGCCCCTGGGCGTACCCGGAATCACTCCGCGGAGGGGCGAAAGTGTCGGTGGTGGCGGCTAGATTTCTGGGCATGGAAGAGCACAGCGACCGGCTCGACGTGCAGGTCAGCGTGGGTGACCAGATGGTCCTCGTGCGGGTGGCCGGCGAGGTCGACATCGCCACGGTGGCCGCGTTCCGGTCCGCGCTGTGGTCCGCGCCGGCCCGCCCGGTGCTTCAACTGGAGATGTCCGGGCTGCGGCTGCTCTCCGCCGCCGGGGTCCGCGCGCTGCTCGCCGCGCATCTGCGCGTGCGGGCCCGCGGTGGCGAGCTGGTTCTGGTCGACCCGGGCCCGGTGGTGGCGCGGGTGCTGCGCGTCAGCGGGCTGCACCGCGTGATGCCGATCCTGGAGCCGGGCGCGGCGATCGAGGCCGCTCGTCGCCCGCTGGCCGCGGCCACCGACCTGCAACTGGTCGCCTGACCCCGGTCGACGAGGTGGTGCGCGGGGCCGCCGGCGTGGGCCGGCGACCCCGACGTTGGGTCAGCGCACGCCGAGCAGGTCGACGACGAAGATCAGCGTCTCGCCCGGCTTGATGACGCCGGCGGCGCCCCGGTCGCCGTACCCCAGGTGCGGCGGGATGGTCAGCCGGCGGCGACCGCCGACCCGCATGCCCACGACGCCCTGGTCCCAGCCGGCGATGACCTGGCCGCCGCCGAGCGGAAAGTCGAACGCCTCGCCCCGGTTCCACGACGAGTCGAACTCGCCGCCCGTGGAGTGCGACACGCCGACGTAGTGCACGCTGACCAACTGGCCCGGCTCGGCCTGCGGGCCGTCGCCCACGGTGATGTCCTCGATCACGAGGTCGGCCGGCGGTGCACCCTCGATCGGACCAACCTCGGGCTTGCCCGACTGGGCGCCTGCTGCCTGGGTCATGCGGGGATCTCCTGCCGTGTTGGGTGAAGTGTCCGGTCACCGTCGATCCTGCCGGATCACCCCTCACCGATGTGCGGCGGACCCGCAACCTGCCCAGCGGCCCCATCCGCCGGTCGTGCACCGACGGTCCCGGCGGCGCTCCGGGCCCGGGCGGTGGGACGACGACTCGGCGGGCGTCACCGGTGCTGGTGACGCCCGCCGTGAGGGGGTGTGCGGTGGTTCACCGGAGCCAGGGCGTCCGCCGGACGATCGGCAGTGCCGCCCACACCCGGCCGAGGCCCCAGGTGTCGCCGGCGTTGACCAGCGCCAGGACCGCCAGCACCGCCGCGTAGATCAGGTGGTCGTCCATGAAGGGGTTGTTCTCCGGAGGCAGGACGGCGGTCCACATCATGACCAACAGCAGCCCACCGGCGACGGCGGCGACCCGCATGCCGATGCCGAGCAGCAGGGCGGCACCGATCCCGGCCAGGCCGGCCATGAAGAGCCAGTCCGCCCAGGCGGCACCGGCGATCCCGGCGTAGAGATCCTTGAACGGGCCGGTCACGCCGAAGGTCAGGAATCCCTTGGTGGGGCTGCCCCCGTTGATCCAGGCGTTCTTCGATTCGGTGGCCATTCCGAGGCCGAACATCTTGTCGATGAAGGCCCAGAGGAAGATCCAGCCCAGTGCCAGCCGGGTGCCGGCCAGGATGTACCGGACGGCCCGCTCGTGAGCGGTGCCGGCCTTGGCGGCGGTGTTCTCGGCGGTGGCCTGCTCGATCGTCGCGGTCATGGTCTCCACGTCCCTTCTCAGCTTCGCACCGCGCTTCCCGGTGGCATCTCCAGTGGACGCCCACGGCGTTCTGCACGGCAGGGCCGACAGACCGCAACGGCCCGGGACGTTCGACCCCCTCAGGACCCGGCCCGGTGGCCCTGCCGACGGTCGGCGCCCGGACGTAGCGTCCGAGATGGACCACGAGAGGGAGGCCGTGATGAGGACCTGGCAGGTGGGTGACGTGATGACCCGGGAGGTCGAGACCGTGCTGGCCGAGACCCCGTACCGGGAGGTGGTCGACGTGCTGTTGCGCCGCGGCGTCAGCGCGGTGCCGGTGATCGACGACTTTCGTCGGGTGCTGGGGGTGGTGTCCGAGGCCGACCTGCTGCACCGGATCGAGCGCGCCGGTGAGCCGGCGCTGCGACGAGTCTTCGAGAGCCGCCGGCGCGTTGCCCGGGCCAAGAGCGCGGCGCTGCTGGCCGGCGACCTGATGACCGCACCGGCGGTCACCACGAACCCGGAGGCTCCGCTGTCCGCCGCCGCCCGGCTGATGGACCGCGAGCAGGTCAAGCGCCTTCCGGTGCTGGACGACCTCGGCCGGCTGATCGGCATCGTCAGTCGTGCCGACCTGCTGCGGGTGCACCTGCGCTCGGACGCCGAGATTCGTGAGGACGTGGTGCAGGAGGTGCTTCGGCGGGTGCTCGCCGTGCAGGACGGACTGGTCACGGTCGAGGTCCGCCACGGTGATGTGACCCTGGCCGGTCGACTGGACCGCCGCTCCGCCGTCGACCTCGCCGGACGACTCGCGGGGCAGGTCAGTGGCGTCGTACGGGTCACCAACGCGATCGCCTACGACGCCGACGACACGGTTGTCGACCTCGGTCAGGTGATGCCGGTCGCCTGAGGGCGGGCTGCCCCCGCCCGGCGCGGAGCCTGAGCCACCGACGCCGGCCGCTGTTCGCCGCCGGATCGCCGTCCTGACGCCCGACCCGACTTCGCCGGACCGCCCGATGTCGGGTCGGGCGCTCACCTAGGCTCGGAACAGGCCGGTCGGCCTGGTGACGGCGGTGCGCGGTGGTCGATGCGGAGGGCGCCGGTGGCTGAGGCGACGGTCGCGGTCCCGCTCTGGGCCTGGGCGGCGGTCGGCGCGGTGATCGCGGTGATGCTCGCCGTGGATGTGCTCCTGCACCGGGACAACCACGTCATCGAGCTCCGCGAGGCGCTGCTGTGGAGCGCCGTCTGGATCGGCGCGGGTCTGCTGTTCGGGTTGGTCGTCTGGTGGGGCCTCGGCGGTGACCCGGCCATCGCGTACTTCTCCGGCTACCTGCTGGAGAAGGCGCTCTCGGTCGACAACGTGTTCGTCTTCGCGCTGCTCTTCGGCTACTTCCAGGTGCCGCCGGGCTACCAGCACAAGGTGCTGTTCTGGGGTGTCGTGGGGGCACTCGTCTTCCGGTTGCTGTTCATCTTCGCCGGTGCCGAGTTGCTGGACCGGCTCGCCTGGGCCGGGTTCGTGCTGGGCGCGTTCCTGATCTGGACCGGCTGGCGGCTGGCCGTACGCGGAAAGCCGGACGTCGACCCCGAACGCAACGTCGTGGTCCGGCTGTTCCGGCGGCTGGTGCCCACTGACGCCCGCTACCACGGCGACCGGTTCACCGCCCGGGTGGCCGGTCGACGGGTGGCGACGTTGCTGCTGGTCGCGCTCGTCGCCATCGAGGCCACCGACGTGGTCTTCGCCATCGACTCGGTGGCGGCGATCCTTGCCATCACCACAAACACCTTCCTGGTCTGGACGGCCACCGCGTTCGCCGTCCTGGGTCTGCGCAGCCTCTACTTCTGCCTCGCCGGCCTGTTGCGCCACTTCGGCTACCTGCGGTACGGGTTGGCGCTGCTACTGGCCTTCGCCGGGCTCAAGCTGATTCTCGCCGAGACGCCGGTGGGCAAGCTGCCGGTCTGGTTGACCCTGGCCGTGGTGCTGCTGACCCTGACGGTCTCCATCGGCGCCAGCACCCTGGCCGCCCGCCGCCGAACCGACGGCTGAGGCGCCGGGCCGCTGGCTGAGGCGCCGGGCCGCATCCCGACCGCCGGGCGGCGGCCGGGGTCAGCCGGCCAGCACCGGCTGGGACAGCTGGTCGGCGAGCAGCGCGGGCGCCTCGGCCAGGGACGGGCCGTACCAGGTGAGGTGCCGCCCGGAGAGCAGGGCACACGGTACGCCGGGGAACGCCTCCGGCCCGTCGTCGGCGGTGAACCGGTACGGCTCGTCGGGCAGCACCACCAGGTCGGGTTCTCGTTCGCGTAGTTCGGTGAGGGTCGGGCGGGGATAGCGCTCGGGGTGCTCGTCGTAGGCGTTGACCACGCCGAGGCGGCGCAGCACGTCACCGGCGAACGTGTCGCCGCCGAGCACCACCCACGGCCGACGCCAGACCGGCACCACCGCGCGGCGGGCCGTCGTCAGCCGGGGTGGTGTGGCCCACGCCCGCCGGGCGGACCGCAGCCAGGCCGGCTCCGTCGGCGTACCCAGTTCGGTGAGCAGGTCGCCCAGCTCGGTCAACGCGCCGGGAACGGTCCGCGGATAGGTGACCCGCACCGGTACGCCGGCCGCCCGTAGCGCCTCCGCGTCGGCCCGGCGGTTCTCCTCGACGTTCAGCAGCACCACGTCCGGACGCAGCGCGCGCACCCGGTCCAGATCGGGGTACTTGCTGCCGCCGACCCGGGCAACGTCGAGCCCGGCGGGTGGCTGCACCAGTCGGTGGCCCCGACCAGCGCTCCCGGCAGGGTCAGCGCCACCGCCTCGGTCAGGGACGGCACCAGCGACACCACCCGCACCCGCGTACCTCCGTTCGCCGCCGACACCGATCATGCCCCGCGGGTTGGCGTCGGGTCAGGGGTGGCCGGGCTCGATGCGGGCGGTCACGTCGAGGTGCGCGGGCTGGCAGTCGGTGGTCGCCGCGAATCGGCGGACCGCGGCGCGAACGTGCTCGCGTACACCGGCGGTCGGCGCGTCGGCGGTGAGGTCCACCCGGATCCACACGTCGGGGTGCGGTGGCGCGCCGGTGAGCACCACCCGGGCCCGGCGTACCCCGGGGTTGCCGGTCAGGTCGCGGGCCAGCGCGTCGGCGAGAACGTCGGTGGCCAGCCGGGTCCGGCCCGGCCGACGTCCGGGGTGGCTCAGGGTGCCGCGCAGCCTGCCGTCCGGGCCCCGCAGCTCCCGGGTCAGCAGGCGTTGCCCGGCCAGCGCGAACAGCGCTCCGGCGACGGCCGCGGCCAGGGTGCTCCACGGCGCGGCCCTCCGCCACTGGTCGACCAGGTCGGCGCTGAGAAGCACCGCCGCCGGGTCAGCGCCGGGCAACGTGCCGAGGCTGGCCGTCAGCGCCGCCGCGCCGCCCGCGACCAGCAGCAGCGCGATGATGGTCCACAGCAGTCGGTGCCCGGCGTTGGTCACGCCGGCCGTCGCCGGGGCAGCAGCCGGACGTCGATCCGGGCGGGGCGGGGTGCGGTGAGGTGGCGCAACTCCTGGTGCACGGCGAACTCGATCTCCGCCCGGGCCGCCGGGTCACCGGTCGCGCGGACCCGGGGGCGCCACTGGCCGCCGCGCCGCCGGACCCGGACCCGGGCGCGGCGCACGCCCGGCACCGCGCTGGCGGCGTCAGCGAGCCGCCGTTCCACACAGCGCCGGTGCAGGTACCAGCCGTCGCGCTCGTCGGCGCACAGGCGGACCGGCGTCCAGCGGCGCAGCTGGGCGACGAGGATGGCCAGGCCCAGCAGGAGAGCTCCGCCGGCCACGGCCCGGACGGCGGGGTCGCGCCACCGGGTGCCGCTCAGCGCGTCGAGCCAACCGCTGGTGTCCAGCGGTGTCGGTCGGTGCAGGGTGAGCAGCAACGCCTGGACGGCCGCCGCGGCGCCACCGAGTAGCAGAGCGGTGGCCAGCAGCATCGAGGCGACCCGGTTGGCGGTGCGCATCTCAGCCGTCCTCCGGTGTGGCGGTGCCGACGCCGGAGGAGTCGACGCCGGGAACGAGCAGGTCGTCCACGGTGACGGTCACCACCGCCACGCTGAGCCCGGTCTGGGCGGCCACCTGCTCGGTGACCACCGCCCGGACCGTCTCGGCGATCGTCGGCACGCTGTGCCCGTACCAGGTGATGAGGTGCAGGTCGAGTCCGACGGACTGGTCATCCAGGCGGACCGCCGCCGGGCGGACGACGGACACGCCCGGCACGAGGCTGGCCGCCTGCACCGCGATCCGCGCGACGTCCGCCGTGTCGCTCGGGCGGCGCTCGGGACCGGTCGTCCCGGCGGCCAGTCCGGTGCCGGGGTTCGGCCCCGCAGACGGGCGGGTGGTCATTGGCGCCGCCGAGCGTCGGCGCGGCGGTCGCCGAGCCCGGTCACCGCGAGGTCGCCGTCGAGCACCCGGACGACCAGCCAACCGAGCAGGCCGGCGAGCACGGCCAGGGCGGCCACGCCGGCGCCGGCGAGCGCCCAGACCGCCACGGCGAGGAACCCGGCGAGGAAGCCGAACTGCTGTCGCGACATGGTCACCTCCGGGCCGGTCCGGTACCGGCGGTCGCTGGATACACCCGGCGGCCATTCCTGGAACGTCGGCGCTACTGTGATCCGCGTCACATCGGAAGCCGGTGGCCCATGATCGACCACCTAGACTCGGCCCGGCTCGACCGACCGGCGGATGGATCAGGCAGATGACGAGCATCGGGAGCGGCGGCCGCGGTTGGCTGCGGGCGATGCCCGCCGAGGCGGGACGTGACGCGCTGCTCAACCGCGCCGGCCACCGGGTCCTGGCGGCACGCCGGCTCACTGATCTGGTCCAGGGCCGCCCACCCGGTGTCACTGGCAGCCAGTGGACCTCGGCGAGCCGCGCCAGCTTCGACTTCGTGGTCTACGCCGCCGACACCGGCCGTGCGGTCGTCGCCGTGCAGATCGGCCCGGTGCCGTCTCCCGGCTCTGCGGAGCAGCGCGTGGAGCGACTCACGGACGCGGTGAGCGCGGCCGCCGGCCTGCCCGTTCTGCGGATCGGTTCGCCCACGTTGAGCGCCGCCGAGCATGGCCGCCGCCTGGTCGAGTACGTGATCGACGCGCGCGCCTACGCCGCGGGCGGGGCCACCGCCGCCGGGACCGAACCGGCACCGGGCTTCCGCGACATCCTGGGCCGGCTGCCGGACGGGCGTACGGGGCCGGTCAACGACCTCGGCGCGCTGACCCGCGCGGCGGCGGTCGAGGCGTACGTGGCCGGGCAGGTGGCCGACCCGATCGTACGAGGACTGCACGTCCACTGGGTGGACGGGCCGGCGCAGGGGTGGAGCTGGGTGCAGGTACGCCCCGACGCGTGCCTCATCGAGCAGGTCTCGGTGACCGAACACCGTTTCTCCTGCGGCATCGACGCGGCCCGGCTGGCCGAGGATCTCGCCGCCGTCGCCGTGGGGGAACGACTGCGGGAGAACGCCGTGGCCGACCTGCTGCCGCGCGCCGAGTGGACCGCCCGGATCGCCGCGCTGAGCCAGCGCCGTCACGAACTGGTCGGCGGTTTCGCCTTCGACCACCTCTGCGCCGACTGACCAGCGCCGTTTCACCTGCTGATCCCTGCTCCGCACCGGCTCCGTGTCGGGTCGCGGCAATTTCCTGTACGTCTGTTGAACCTTCCCGGCCGCCGCCCCGTACTCCTGCGCGAATGAACAGGATCTCCCCATCCGCGTCCACGGGCGCGGGAGACGGTGCGGAAAGGGCATCGTCGGCCATCGACGCATTACCGGGTAGGTCACGGTGGGTCGCCACCGCGGCGTGCCACCTCACACATCCGTCGGTCCGCCGAGGGCAGAAATCCACTACCGGATCGAGAAGGAGAGCAATTCGATGCGCAGGTCCACTCGGGCGCGCCGGCCTTCCGGCAACGCGCGGAGCAAGCGTCTGCTGGCAGTTGTCGGCACGCTCGCGGTCTTCGGCGGAGTTGTCGCCGTGACTCAGATTTCGTCGGCCCAGGACCGGCGGACAAATAAGCCACGTCCGGCTGCCGGGCAGTGCGTGGAGCCGAGCCCGGGCGCGACCGCGCCGACCGGCGGCGGCTCGACCAGCCGGACCTGGCAGAACGGTCGGTGGGTGCGTAATCACTGGGGTGACGGACAGCAGTCGGTCCCCGAGTGCGAGGACGGCAAGGACGGCACGGTGGGCACCGGTACGGCCATCGCCTGTCCGGATGTGGCGGCCAAACTGCCGCAGGTGCCGAACCGGGCGCGGGCCGAGGTGGACCGCAACCTCGCCCAGTTGCAGACCCAGATCGCCGAGGCGGACCGCCGCCTCGCCGCTGAGGGCAACAAGGGTGAGGCGTTCATCCGTAGCGCGATCCTCCAGCCGTTGGCCGGCAAGCGCCGCGCCGTGCTGGACCGGATCACGACCGCCATCGACCGGGTCGGTCCCCGGCCGCAGGGCCTCGCGCAGCTCGCCGAGTGCCAGGTGCAGCCCACCGGCGGCACGGGCGGCAACAACGGCGGCGGCAGCACGCCCACCACCACCCCCGGTGGCGGCAACAACGGCGGTGGTAACAACGGTGGCGGGAACAACGGTGGCGGGAACAACGGCGGTGGCACCGAGCCCGGCGCCGGGCTCGGCGTGCTCGCCAACGACTGCGACGAGAGCCGGCTCCAGCCGCACGACGGTTTCCAGAACGGCAACCGCTGCGTGAGCACCGAGTTCGGTGAGGTCGGTGCGGCGGCCAACAACCCGTCGCTGCTGATCACCCAGTTCCCCGAGCAGGTCGGCCAGAACCAGCCCTTCACCCTGCGGGTCAGCACCCGCAACCTGGTCCGGGACCGCTTCCTGGCCGCCGGTCAGGGTGGCTACTACGTGGAGAGCTCGCTCCTCAACGACCAGGGCCTGGTCCGCGGTCACTTCCACACCGCCTGCCGGATGCTGGACAGCCTGACCGCTCCGCCGGAGCCGCAGGAGGTGCCCGCGTTCTTCGTCGCGACCGAGGACGGCCGCGGTGGTGCCCAACCCGACGAGGTGACGATCCAGATTCCGGGCCTGCCGGAGTCCGGTACCGCCCAGTGCTCCGTCTGGGCCGGTGACGGCTCGCACCGCCTGCCGATGATGGAGCGGGCCAACCAGACCCCCGCCTTCGACTCGGTGCGCATCGACGTCAACTGAGCTGACGTACAACGGCGGCCGGCCACCCGGGGCGACAACCCGGGGTGGCCGGCCGCCGCTTCGTTTCCGGTGCCCGGACAAACGACGGGGCCCCGCCGTTTCCGGCGGGGCCCCGTCGAGTCGCGTCAGCGGCTCTTGTACGCCTCGACGACCTCAACCGGGATCCGGCCCCGCTCGGAAATCTTGTAGCCGTTCTTGACGGCCCATTCCCGGATGGCCCGGTTCTGCTCCCGATCCATTCCCGCGCCGGCGGGTCGCCCCGGTCGGCGGACTGAACGGGTGCTCTCCACCGGACCGCGCCCGATCCGCCGACCCGCATTGATGTACGGATCGAGCGCCTTGCGCAGGACGCCGGCATTCTCGTCGGAGACATCGATCGTGTAGGCCACGCCGTCGAGACTGAACTCAACCGTCCGGTCGGCCTTCCCACCGTCGAGGTCGTCGGTCAGGACCGTGATTACTTTTCTCGCCATTGCCGATTACTCCCTGTGTGCGGCGGGATGTGTCCAAAGTCTGACCTATCACCCCGGTAATCCGCAACAATATGCCTTCCATTCATTCGGCGCGTCGCGATTCCGTTACCGAGCAAAACCGTGAATCGGTTCGGTGCCGAGGCTTCATTCCCCGAGGATGCCGCTGTGACCGGCGAGGGCGGCCGCCTCGGCCCGGTTCGAGACCCGCAACTTACGCAGCAACGCGGCGGTCATCCGTTTCACCGTCCGTTCGGAGACGTGCAGTTCTTCGGCGATGTCGACGGTGCTGCGGCCGGCGGCGATCGCCCGCAGCAGCCGCCGTTCCTCGCCGTCCAGGTCGACGGGCGTGGAGCGCGTGGGCCGCAGTATGGCGCGCAACAGTTCGGCCGGCAGCACCGCCCAGCCGTCGAGGATGGCCAGCAGCGGGGGCAGCAGCTCCTCCGGTTCGCTGGTCTTGGGCAGGAACCCCTCGGCGCCGGCTCGCAGCGCGTCGACCGCTGGCCCGGGCTCGGCGGAACCGGACATCGCGACCACCCGTACCCGTGGGGTGGTCCGCCGGATCGCGGCCACCGCCCGGATGCCGCCGGGGGGCGGCATGTGCAGGTCGACCAGGGCCAGGTCGGGGCAGTGGTTGCTGACCAGGGCCGCCGCCGCGGCGGCGTCGCCGGTCGAGGCGACCACCTCGGCGCGGCCGTTGGTGGTGATCGGGAGCAGTAACTCCAGGCCGCGGACGAAAAGGGGGTGATCGTCCACGACGACGAGTCGCAAGGTGGAGGCTCCCGGCATGTCTGCGCCGTTCCCCAGCGGGTACCGATCATGCGGGTTCGCACCGAACGAGAGGAGTCGGGTGGATGCGTGTACGGCATGGTTTGCGGGACCTGCTGCGAGGGTTGCGCCCCATCGAGCCGACACCCGGCGAGAGACGGCCGACGGCGGCGGATTCGGAGTTGCTGCTGCGGGTGTTGTGCCACGAGTTCCGTACGCCGATCAGCACCCTGACGTCGCTGACCCGCGCGCTGGCCGACGAGCGTCGCGAGCTGACCGGGGACGACCGGCGGGCGATCACTGAGCTGGCCCGCGACCAGGCCGCCCACCTGCAGAGCCTGCTGCGCGACGCGACCGCCGGCACCGGCGTGCTGACGCCGACTCCGCAGCCGGAGCCGGCCGTCGCGCTGGCGGGCATCCTGCGGGAGGCGGCCGCGCTGGTGCCGGTCGGCCGTCGGCGGGCGCGGGCCACCCGGCGGGCGGCCTCCTGCCCGGTGCCGGCCGGACGAACCCGACAGGTACTGGTCAACCTGGTGCAGAACGCGTTGCGGCACGGGCCGCCGGACGGACAGGTCGGGCTCTACGCCACAGTGCGTGGCTCCAGCCTGAGCATCCTGGTCACCGACGAGGGCCGGGTCGACGATGCGCTGCTAGTCGCGCTGCGGCGTCCGGCGCCGGCCGTCGGGATGTCCGGTCTGGGCCTGTGGATAGCGCGACAGCTCGTCGCGACGGACGGGGGAGCGTTGCGGGCGCACCGGCTACAGCCCCGTGGAGTGGCGCTGGAGGTGTTGCTGCCGATGGCTCGCCCGGTGCGTTGACCCGGGCGGGACATCGGTTGGCCCGCTCGGGTCATCGGGGCGGGAACGGCCTCGCTACCTGTTTACCGGTACCGAGGAGGTTGGATGTTCAGCCACGTCAAGGATCTGCAGTTCGAAGCCAAGCCGGACGGCCCGGACGCGGCGTTCGCCCGCCGTTTGCAGGAGGTGTTGGGCGGCAAGTGGGGCGAGATGACGGTCGCCAACCAGTATCTGTTCCAGGGTTGGAACTGCCGACTGCCCGGCAAGTACAAGGACCTGCTGCTCGACGTCGGCACGGAGGAGATGGGCCACGTCGAGATGATCGTCACGATGATCACCCGGCTGTTGGACAACGCGCCGCTGTCGCTGACCGAGGGGATCGCGGAGGACCCCGGAGGTGCCGCGACGTACGCCGGTGAGAACCCGGCGCACTTCATCCACGGCGGCGGCGGCGCCCTGCCCGCCGACTCCAACGGGGTGCCCTGGAACGGCGCGTTCATCACCGCCAGCGGCAACCTGTTGGCCGATTTCCAGCTCAACGTCACCGCCGAGGCGCAGGGTCGGCTCCAGGTCGCCCGGTTGTTCCACATGACCGACGACCCGGGCGTCAAGCAGATGCTGCGCTTCCTGCTGGCCCGCGACACGATGCACCAGAACATGTGGCTGGCGGCGATCGAGCAGCTCAAGGAGGACGGGCTGGAGGACATGCCGGTGCCGGAGGCCTTCCCGGACTCGGGCGAGTTCACCGAGGAGTACGGCTACACCTACCTGGGTTTCTCCTCGGGCACCGACGCCGCTCAGGGGCGCTGGGCGTCTGGTCCCTCGCCGGACGGCAAGGGCGAGTTCCGGTACGACGACAACCCACGGGCGAACGCGCCGGAGCCGGTGCTGCCTCCGGGTGACCCTCGCCTGTACGGCACCAACCCGGGGGTGGCCGGCTCGGTCGTGAACACGGTGAAGAGCAAGCTCACCTGAGGTGCCTCGTCGGGTCGCCCGCCGGTCCCGGGCGACCCGACGGACCGACCGGAAGAGTGGTCTGGGTCACAGATCGGAACAAGGGGAACGCTTTGTTACTTGAGTGAGACACGCTCAACTCAACGCGAGGTGTTCGATGGCAACTCTTCCGGTACTTCCCCTGACCGACGCCGTACTGCTGCCCGGCATGGTCATCCCGGTGACCCTCGACCCCACCACCCAGGCCGCGATCGACGCGGCGCGTGCGACCGGCGACCGCAAGCTGCTGGCCGTGCCGCGCATCGACGGCGAGTACGGCCCGGTGGGCGTGGTCGCCACCATCGAGAAGGTCGGCCGGCTGCCCGAGGGTGAGCCCGCCGCCGTCATCCGTGGCCTGTCCCGGGCCCGGATCGGCTCCGGCGTGCCCGGCCCCGGTGCCGCCCTCTGGGTCGAGGCGACCGAACTCGACGAACCCGCCTACGCCGGTCGGGCCCGGGAACTCGCCCGCGAGTACCGCGCCCTGGTGACCTCCGTGCTCCAGCAGCGGGGCGCCTGGCAGGTCATCGACGCGGTGGAGCGGATGACCGACCTCTCCGAGCTGGCCGACTCGGCCGGGTACGCGCCCTGGCTGACGCTGGAGCAGAAGACCGAGCTGCTCGCCGCGCCGGACGTCACCGCCCGGCTGGAGCTGCTGGTCGGCTGGGTGAAGGACTACCTGGCCGAGCAGGAGGTCACCGAGCAGATCAACAGTGACGTCCGCGAGGGGCTGGAGAAGTCCCAGCGCGAGTTCCTGCTGCGCCAGCAGCTCGCCGCGATCCGCAAGGAGCTGGGCGAGGACGAGCCGGACGGCTCCGCCGACTACCGGTCCCGCGTCGAGTCCGCCGAGCTGCCGGAGAAGGTACGCGAGGCGGCCATGCGTGAGGTCGGCAAGCTGGAGCGGGCCAGCGACGCCTCCCCGGAGGCGGGCTGGATCCGTACCTGGCTGGACACCGTGCTCGAGATGCCGTGGGGCACGCGTACCGAGGACAACACCGACCTGGCCGCGGCCCGGGCGGTGCTCGACGCCGACCACGCCGGCCTGTCCGACGTGAAGGACCGCATCCTGGAGTACCTGGCGGTGCGCAACCGGCGTGCCGAGCGCAACCTCGGTGTGGTCGGCGGTCGCGGCTCCGGCGCGGTGCTCGCCCTCGCCGGTCCTCCCGGGGTGGGCAAGACCAGCCTCGGCGAGTCCGTGGCGCGGGCGCTCGGGCGTAACTTCGTCCGGGTCTCGCTCGGCGGCGTTCGCGACGAGGCGGAGATCCGCGGGCACCGGCGCACCTATGTGGGGGCGTTGCCCGGTCGGATCGTCCGCGCGCTGCGCGAGGCCGGTTCGATGAACCCGGTCGTGCTCCTCGACGAGGTGGACAAGCTGGCCGCCGGCTACGCCGGTGACCCGGCCGCCGCCCTGCTGGAGGTGCTCGACCCGGCCCAGAACCACACCTTCCGGGATCACTACCTGGAGGTCGACCTCGACCTGTCCGACGTGCTCTTCCTGGCCACCGCCAACGTGGTGGAGTCCATCCCCGGCCCCCTGCTGGACCGGATGGAGCTGGTCACCCTGGACGGGTACACCGAGGACGAGAAGGTCTCCATCGCCCGGGACCACCTGCTGCCCCGGCAGCGGGAGCGGGCCGGGCTGACCGTCGACGAGGTCAGCGTCGCCGATGAGGCTCTCGCGCTGATCGCGGGGGAGTACACCCGGGAGGCCGGCGTCCGGCAGCTCGAGCGGGCCCTGGCCAAGATCCTGCGCAAGGTGGCGGTGACGCTGGCGACGGATCCGACGCCGGCACGGGTGGGCACCGACAACCTCACCGGTTACCTGGGTCGGCCGAAGTTCACCCCGGAATCGGCCGAGCGCACCGCCGTGCCCGGCGTGGCCACCGGTCTGGCCGTCACGGGCGCCGGTGGGGACGTGCTCTTCATCGAGGCGACCAGCATGGAGGGCGAGCCGGGGCTGACCCTGACCGGCCAGCTCGGTGACGTGATGAAGGAGTCGGCGCAGATCGCGCTCTCCTACCTGCGCTCCAACGGGCGGCGGTTCGGCATCGACCCGAACGCTCTCGCGGGACGCCGGATCCACGTCCACTTCCCGGCGGGCGCGGTGCCCAAGGACGGCCCGAGCGCCGGCATCACCATGGTCACGGCCCTGGCGTCGCTGGTCACCGGTCGCCCGGTCCGCCCCGAGTTCGGGATGACCGGTGAGGTGACGCTCTCCGGTCGGGTGCTGCCGATCGGTGGGGTGAAGCAGAAGCTGCTCGCCGCGCACCGGGCCGGCCTCACCGAGGTGATCATCCCGGCGCGCAACGAGCCCGACCTGGACGACCTGCCGACCGAGGTGCGCGAGGCGCTGACCGTGCACACCCTGGCCGACGTGGCCGACGTGCTCGCCCTGGCGCTGCGCCCGGCCGATGTGAAGACGCTGGACGGTCCGGCGCTCTTCGCGGTCTGACGCTCCGACCATCCGGGCCCCCGCCGTCTTCCGACGGCGGGGGCCCTTTCGGTACGCGGGGGACGGTCTACTGTCTCGTCTGCACCGTCAACAACCTCTCCGCCGCGAGGCGGCCCCCTGGAGGAACCCCCGTGAACGTGGTGCTCTGGATCATTCAGATCCTGCTCGCCGCCGTCTTCGCCGGCGTCGGGCTGGCCAAGCTGAGCCAGCCCAAGGAGAAGTTGCGCGACGTGATGCGGTGGGTGGACCCGGTGCCGCCGTCGCAGGTCAAGTCGCTCGGCGCGGTCGAGCTGCTGGCCGCCGCCGGGCTCGTGCTGCCCGCCGCCACCGGCATCGCCACAGTGCTCACCCCGCTCGCCGCCGTCGGGCTGGTCATCGTCATGATCGGCGGCATCCTGGTGCACCTGCGTGCCCGCGAGCAGCAGACCACCCAGGACGGGCGTCGCACCGAGATCCAGGGCGCGGTCGCCTGCGCGGTGCTGCTCGTCCTCGCCGCAGTGGTGGCCTGGGGCCGTTTCGGCCCCTACGCCCTCTGATCCGCGTCGGCCAGCACGCGACAATGCACAGTAGAGTCTGCCCGCCGCTCGAGGTGGCACTCAACGGGGGAGAGGTATGGAACCGATCGTGAGCGCACCTGGTGCGGTACCACCGGCAGTGCCACAACGGTCAGATCCAACGGGCCGACGGTTGGGACGGCGGGTGCTCTTCGCTGGCGGCGCGGGCGCCGCGGTGGCGACGACGGTGGCCACCCTCGCCGGTGCCGAACAGGCGGGATCACCGCCGGTCACGACCGTCCGGGAGGCGCCGCTCAGCCTCCGGGACCCGCGGGTCGGCTGCCGGCTCGACGGCAGTGACGAGTCGGACAAGGTCACCACCGCGCTGAACCTGCTGCCGGCCGGTGGCGGCGAGATCTTCCAACCGGTCGGCGCACTCGGTCTCGGATCGGAGGTCCGCTTCCCGACGAATGTGACCTGGACCGGCGAGAACATCGGCGCGGCGATCATCCAGCCGGCCCCGGGCTACACCGGTCGTCTGGTCTCGAGCGGTAAGTACAACCAGATCTCCAACGTGCACTTCTACGGCATGCGGACCTCCGACGTGCTGTTGACCATCCGCGGCCCCCGGTCGACCTTCCACCACCTGCACTTCGGCAACTCGGGCAGCCACGCCATCGAGTTCCTCGGCAAGGACGCGGACACCAGCGCCCACGCCAACAAGATCACTGATATCAACATCGAGGACTGCCTCGGCGTCGGCATCCTCGTCAACAAGGTCGCGTACGACAACGAGTTCCTCAACGTCTGGGTCGGTGAGTGCCAGACCGGGATACGGCTGCTGGACAGCGCCTGCTTCTTCGACAATCTGCATGTCTGGGGTTGCCGGGGCAACGGCGTGGAGCTGCGCGAACCCGCCCATCGAAACATCTTCCAGAACGTCTACCTGGAGTCGAACGGCACGAGTGGCACCGGCAGCGGCGCCGACCTGCGGCAGGTCTGGGGGACCCAGTTCATCGGCGGCCGGCTGTGGCGCAACGCCACCAACGGCATCGAGGTCACCTCAGCCGGACGTACCCGGATCATGGGGCTGGACATCCACGACAACGGCGCGAACGGGATCCTCGGCCGTGACGCCGACATGTGC
Organism: Micromonospora sp. NPDC127501; assembly: GCF_040302185.1. Lineage (NCBI taxonomy): Bacteria > Bacillati > Actinomycetota > Actinomycetes > Micromonosporales > Micromonosporaceae > Micromonospora > Micromonospora sp. NPDC127501. Next base: position 81,375 of record NZ_JBEORJ010000016.1, read on the forward strand.
CAGGTGATCGGCAACCAGTTCTACGACGAGGCGACGCCCCGCCGCCAGGACCGACCGATCATGACGGTCGGCACCAGCAACAACTGGATCGTCACCAACAACGTGATGCGGGCGTTCGACCACCGGTCCGGTGGCGCGTCGCTGGCCGGGGCCAACAACGTGGTCAACGGGAACATCGGCTAGCACCGGCGGGCGGCGGATATCGCGGTTCTCCCGCCGCCTCGCCGGGCAGTGGCGCGTCGGCGACCGTCGTACTCCGGCGGTCGCCGACGGCGCGCTCAGCGCTCGTCGCCGCCGCGGTCGCGGCGCACGGTGGCCTTGCGGCCCTTGATCGTGCTGGAGCGCAACCCGGAGATGACCTCGTCGGCCACCCCCTGGGGCACCTCCACCAGTGAGAACCGGTCGGCGATCTCGATCGAGCCGATGTCCCGGCCGCGGATGCCCGTCTCGCCGGTGATCGCGCCGACCAGATCCTGCGGGCGCACCCCGGCGCGTCGACCCAGGCCGACGAAGACCTGGACGGTGTTGCCACCGCCGGAACGTGGCCGGCCCCCGCCCCGCCGGTCGCCGCCCCGGCCGCCGGCCTCCGGTCGACCCTCGCGCGGCCCCCGGACCGGAACCTGCGGGATCTCCTCCTCGTCGTCGGAGCCCGGCGACGTCACCTCGTGGGCCAGCTTCACGGCGGCGAGGGCGACCTCCATCAGGTCGAACTCGTCGGTCAGCGTCTCCACGATCACCCGGAACGGGTCGAGGTCGTCCTCCAGCAGGCTCTCCCGCAGAGCCGCCTGGGTCAGCTCCAGCCGCCGGGTGCGCATGTCGGCCACGGTGGGGATCTTGTCGATGGTGATCCGCTGGCCGGTCACCCGCTCGATGGTCTTGAGCATCCGGTGCTCACGCGGCTCGGCGAGGGTGATCGCCACGCCCTCGCGGCCAGCCCGACCCACCCGACCGATCCGGTGCACGTACGACTCGGGGGCGGACGGCACGTCGTAGTTGACCACGTGGGTCAGCTGCTCGACGTCCAGCCCACGGGCCGCCACGTCGGTGGCCACCAGCAGGTCGGCGGTGCCCGACCGCAGCCGGCCCATGACCCGGTCGCGCTGCTCCTGGCTCATGCCACCGTGCAGCGCCTCGGAGCGGTAGCCCCGACCGTTCATCGTCTCGGTCAACCGGTCGACCTCTTCCCGGCTGCGGCAGAACACGATCGCCGCGGTCGGGGACTCCACGTCCAACACCCGACCCAGCGCGGCCGGCTTGTGCGCCCGGGTCACGATGTACGCGCTCTGCCGCACCCGGGGCGCCTCACCCGCGACCTGCTGCTCCCGGCCGATCTCGATCCGTACCGGTTCGCGCAGGTGCTGGCGGGCCATCCCGTCGATGCGCGAGGGCATGGTGGCCGAGAAGAGCACCGTCTGACGCTGCGCCGGCGCGTGCTCCAGGATCGCCTCGATGTCCTCGGCGAAGCCCATGTCGAGCATCTCGTCGGCCTCGTCGAGCACCACCGTGGCCAACCCACCGAGGCGCAGGGTGCCCCGGGCGATGTGATCGAGGGCACGGCCCGGGGTGGCCACCACCACGTCGACTCCGCTGTCCAGTGCCCGCAACTGCCGCCCGATCGGCTGCCCACCGTAGATCGGCAGCACCCGCGCGCCCAGGTCCTTGCCGTAGCGGTGGAACGCCTCGGAGACCTGTACCGCCAGCTCCCGGGTCGGCACCAGCACCAGTGCCACCGGGTCGCCGCCCTGGCGGTGTGCCGCCATGAGGTTCAGCAGCGGCAGCGCGAACGCAGCCGTCTTGCCGGTGCCGGTGGCCGCCTGACCCAGCAGGTCCCGACCCTCCAGCAGCGGTGGGATAGCCTCGCGCTGGATGGGGGTCGGCTCCTCGTACCCGAGGGCGGCGAGCGCGCCCAGCAGCTCGGCGCGGAGCCCGAGCTCGGTGAAGGCGCTCACCTCGTCGGTGCCGTCGGGGGTGGCGTCGATCGGTGCGTCGTGCTGTGCAGGTGCGGAACTCATGTGCCAAGCCTTTCATCACGCCGTCCGGGCCGTTGCGGCGACCGCCACAAGAGCTGTCCCCGAGCCCGTGCTGCGGCTGTCCCGCGACCCCGACGGCGGCCTCGATCAGGCGTCGGTGGTCAGGATGGCCAGCACCATCACCGCGGCCAGGGCCACATCGAGCACCGCGCAGAACTCGGCGTAGCCGCGCGGCACCACCCGGCGGTTGCGGTGGTGCGCCAGGTCCCAGCCGGCGTGCGCCAACCACCCGAACGCCACCATCCACTCGGCGGTCCGCCCGCCGACCATCACCGCGACCAGCGTCAGGGCGACCCAGGCGACCAGACCGGCGAGTTGGGTGGCGAGCACGCCCCGCCCGCCCAGTGTGCGGCGGGCCACGCCGATCAGCAGGTAGCCGCCGGGCAGCACCAGCATCGTCCACGGGCTGAGCACGCCCGGGTCGACCCACATGTCCACCGTCACCAGCAGCGCCAACCCGGCCGGCCAGCGGTGGGCGAGCGCCACCACGACCCGGTGTCGGCGTACCGGCGCCGACGCCTCGTGCCGGTGTCGGAGGGCCACCAGCACCATCGCCGGGATCATCAGCAGGTGACCGCCGAGCAGCAGCGCGTCGGCGTCGATCAGACCGGCCCGGAACGGCACGAGCAGCAGCAGGAACGGGACGTACATCGCGGCGGCCATCTCGCCGACCGCGTGCCAGCGATGCGCCCGGTAGCGCATCCCCACCGTCATCCCGACGGTCATGTTGGTAGCCATCACCAGTGCGGCGACCTCCGGCCGGGCCAGCGCGTCGACGACGCCCAGAGCGGTGCCGGCCAGCTCCCACAACGGCCCGAGCAGCAGCATCCCGGCGACCATCGCCAGTGCCATCTCGCCCAGGTGCCACAGCAGCCGCCGTCTGCTGCTGGCCGGTGCCGCGGCGACCGGTGCCGCCGTGGTCCGTGTCGGGGCCGAGGGGGTCGGCTCGTCGGTGTGCAGGGGCGCGGGCGACGGTACGGCGGTGAGGCTGTCCGCGTACATCCGGGTGTTTTCCATGCCTCGACCCTGCCGGTGACCCCGGTGTGGGCGGCAGATCCGTTCGTCACGGGAAAACGGTGCGGACCGCACGGCCCGACCGTGACAGTTCGCATGGGTGGACCGTGCGCCGGGCGGTCCTAGGATCGGTGCGTGGCGAGCGAGGCGGTGACTCCCCGGGCGGACCGCCGGCTGGGTCGCGCCCGGCGGGCGACGCTGGTGTCGCTGGCCACCGGCGTCTGGGCGAGCGTCCTGCTGCCGGCGGTCGGCCTGACCCGCGAGCCCGACCCGGGCCGGGTGACACTCGGCGCGGTCGGCATCCTCGCCTTCGTGCTCGCCCAGACCGTCGTGCTGTACGCGGCCGTGACGCCGTGGCTCGAGCCGCGCTGGCGGCGTCGGGCCGAGCTGAGCCTGGTCGGGGTGGCGGTGTTGACCGTTCCGCTGGTGGGTCCGGTGGCAGCGGGCAGGTGGCCGACCTGGGCCTGGCTCGGTGCGGCGCTGATCGGCATGACGCCGCTGCTGGTGCGGTGGCGGGCCGGGCTGGCGGTCGCGGTCGGCGTCCTGGCGGTGGCGGTCGCGGTGGCCTGGTGGACCGGCGGTTCCGTTCCGCGCCACCTCGCCGTGACCGGGGGGATCGGCGCGGCAGTGGCCGCCGTGAACGGGTTCCAGGTCTGGTTCTGGGACCTGCTCGTGGAGGCCCGGCAGGGTCAGGCCGCCCAGGCGCGGCTGGCCGCCGCCGAAGAGCGGCTGCGCTTCGCCCGCGACGTGCACGACGTCCTGGGGCACCGCCTCACGGTGATCGCGTTGAAGGCCGAACTCGCCGCCCGGCTCGCCCCGGTCGACCCGGAGCGGGCCGGGAGGGAAGCCGCCGAGGTCCAACGGTTGGCCGCCTCCGCGTTGAGCGAGGTACGGGAGACCGTGCACGGCTATCGGGCCGTCGACCTCGACGAACAGCTCACCGCGGTGGTGGGGGTGCTGCGCTCCTGCGGGGTTCGGTGCACGGTTCTGCCACTGCCGGCGGACCTGCCGCAGCCCGCCGCCATCGAGCTGGCGGCGGTGCTGCGCGAGGCGAGCACCAACGTGCTGCGGCACAGCCGGGCCGACTGGTGCCGGATCCGCATCGATCGGGAGGATGACGTGGCCAGGATGACGGTGGCCAACGACGGCGCCGACGACCGCGGCCCGGACGCGCACAGCCACGGCCTGCGCGGGCTGGCCGACCGGCTCGCCGCTGCCGGGGGCGAGTTGCGGGTACGCCGGGAGGACGCGGTCTTCACCCTCGAAGCCACAGTGCCGGCGCCGTCGTGATCCGCGTCCTGCTCGCCGACGACGAGGACCTGATCCGGGTCGCCGTCGCCGCGCTGCTCGCCCTGGAACCGGACATCGAGGTGGTGGCACACGCCGCCGACGGGAAGGCGGCCGTCACCGCGGCACTGGCGCACAGCCCGGACGTGGCCGTGGTGGACCTGGAGATGCCCGGCCTGGACGGCATCGCGGTAGCCGCCGAGCTGACCCGGGTCCGACCCGACTGCGCGGTGGTCGTGCTGACCGGCCACGGTCGTCCCGGGCACCTGCGTCAGGCGTTGACCGCCGGTGCCCGGGGGTTCCTGCCCAAGGGTTCGCCGGGTGGGGCGCTCGCCGACGTGATCCGCCGGGTGCACGCCGGAGGTCGTTACGTGGACCCTTCGCTGGCCGCCGACGCGTTGACACTGCCCCCGTGCCCGCTGACCCCTCGGGAGTTGGAGACGCTACGGCTGGTGGAGGTGGGTGCTCCGGTCGCGGTGATCGCCCGTCGGGTACACCTGTCCACCGGAACCGTGCGCAACCATCTCTCCGCCGCCGTGCAGAAGCTCGGTGCCGCCGACCGGGCCGAGGCGGTGCGCACCGCCCGGGACAACGGCTGGCTCTGAGCATCCTCAGCAGCGGCGCCGCGCATGATCCACTCGGCTTCAGGGCTGGCTCTGCTCCTCGTTCCCCGCCCGGCTGTCAAGATGGACAAATGCCCAGGAAAGTCGCAGCGGGTCCGGTCGACCCGGTGCGCTCCAGCGCCGTCGAGCTGTTCTTCGACCTCGTCTTCATCTTCACCCTCGGACGTCTGTCGGCGACCCTGGTCGAGGAGCCCAGCCTGCTCGCCGACGCGCAGGCCGTGATCTTCCTGCTCGCCTTCTGGTGGATCTGGTACAACACCAACCTGGCCACCGACAGCCTCGACTGTGAACGACCCACGGTGCAGATTCTGATCATCTGCGTGATGCTCGGCAGTCTGCTGATGTCCATCAACGTTCCGGACGCCTTCGGTGACCAGGCCTTCGTCTTCGTCAGCGCGTACCTCGGGATCCACCTCGGCCGTACCCTGGTCATGGCACTCTACCTGCGCGGCACCCCGGCCTGGCGTCGGCCGGTCCGGGGAATCGTCTGGTACCTGCTGTCCGGGACGGTCTGGTTCGCCGGGGCGGCGGCCGGCGGCGACGAAACCCGGGTCCTGCTGTGGGCTTGCGCGCTGGCGATCGACTACTCGGGGCCGGTCCTGGGGTGGCCGGTTCCGGGGCTCGGCCGGGCGCGAGCCAACGAGTGGCACCTCTCGGGCGAACACCTCAACGAGCGGTACCGGCAGTTCATCATCCTGGCACTCGGCGAGACGATCCTGGCCACCGGCAACTTCTACCGGCTGTCGCCGCGGGATCTGGCGGACACCACCGCATTTCTGCTCACCTTCTGGACGGTGGTGTTCCTCTGGTGGACCTACTTCTACCGCACCACGAGCAGCCTCGCCGTGAAGATCGATACCGCAGCGGACCCGTACCGGCTCAACCTGCGGGCGAGCTACACCCACCTGGTGATGGTGGCCGGCATCCTGCTCACCGGCATCGGCGGCGAGTTGATGCTCAAGGAGCCCGACGGGCAGCGGTCGACCGGCAACGTCGTGGCGATCCTGATCGGACCGCTGACCTTCCTCGTCGGGCGGATGATCTTCGAGATCTGGGTGTTCGGTCGCCTGACGAGGCACTGCCTCGCGGCCGTGGTGGCGTGCCTGATCCTGAGCCCCGTGGCGACGCGGCTCCCACCGCTGGCGGTGGGCCTGCTGGGTGCGGCCACCATCACCGCCGTCGCCATCTTCGACCTGGCCCACCGGGCCCGGATCGCGGGTGAGGTCAACCCGGTGTCGGGCGGGGACGGCCACCGCCGCCACCCGGCGTGACGCGGCGGCGCCGATCCGAGGAGGGTGGCGTGGAGCGTCCGGCTAGCGTGGGCGCGTGCGTACGGTGGAACTGGTCTGCTCACCCGGCCTGGAGATCGCGGTCCGGGCGGTCTGGGACCGGCTGGCGGCCGCCGGGCTGCCCAGCCTGGCCCGCAACGTCCACCCGACCAACCGGCCGCACCTCACCCTCGCCGCCGTCGACGAGTTCCCGCCGGGGGCGGAGCACCGTCTGGCCGACCTGTTCGACGCCGCGCTGCCGGTGCCGGTGGCGCTCGACCGGGTCGTCGTGCTCGACGGCAGCGCCCCACTGGTCTGGCTCGTCCGACCCACTCCGGGGCTGACCGCGCTGCATGCCGCCGTCTGGGACGTTCTCGCCGAGGCCGACGGACATCGCCCGTGGCACGCGCCCGACGCCTGGGTGCCGCACCTGAGCCTGGCTCTGCGGTTCCGCAACGCGGACCTGCGGTTGGCCCGTGCCGTCGCCGGTGGGCAGCGCCCGACGGGGGCTTTCGACGCCGCCCGCAGCTACGACGGCACGGACCGGTCGGTGACCTCGCTGACCCGGCACCGCTGATGTCAGCGCCGACGAGCGACATCAGGGATCATGGTTGCCATGGATGGTCTGGGAACTGAGTGGGTCACCATCGCGGCCTATGCGAACACCCGGGGCTGCCTGCAGCCGATGGCCGCCGTACGCGCTTGACTACGTGATCGGGGCATCGACTGGATGCCCTTCGAGGCGAACGCGATTTCCGTCAGTCTGGCCTGTGGCGTCGGCGATGACGGTCGATGGCACGGCTGGGTCGGCATCCGAGTCCAGGCTGTTGCACTACGGAGACTAGGCCTGCACCCTGACCAGCCGACCGCGACGGTCACCGGCCCGAGCCCGCCGGAGTGGTGGCATGCGGCAGCAGAATGGCACGCCCGGTAGGCCGCAGCGCAGACCGTTCCAGGTGGCCGGGCCGGATGTCGGGGGGCGTCCGTGGCTTCCGCGCCCGTGCCAGTGTCAGCGTGCCCGGCAAGGCGAGCAGGCTTGACAGTGGCCGGAACCTCAGTTGCTGCCGTCGCCGCCTCCGCCATCGACCCCGCCGCCACCGCCGCCCGCACCGCCGGCGTAGCCGTGGCGGCCGTCGACGAAGGGCAGGTCGCCGCGAACGCCGGCTGGTTTGGGCCGCTTGCCCGGCCCGGCGAGATGTTGCAGGCAGACCCGGCCGGAGACCGGGAAGCACTCGCCACGGCCTCCGCAGTCGGCCAGGTAGCGGTTGCCATCGTGGATGTGCAGTTCCTGGTCCACCCGGAACAACAGGGGAAGGCCGGTAGGGCCGCACCCCTCGTCCCGCCGACCGTGGCCCAGCGTGGCGAGCAGGAGAGGCCCGCGACTGGCGTCGGTCGTGTCGCCGCTCCTCGCGGACGTCGGTCGGTGATGCGTAGAGCGCCCGAACGCGGCGTCGCAGAAGGTGGCGTAGTCCCGCGCATGGAGGGTCAGCTCCTGCCACAGATCGTCCACGACCACCGAGGGCATGGACAGCTTCGCGCTGGGCTGGCGGGCGATGATCCGGAACCACTGCCGGGTCGCGGTCTCGACGAGAACGAGGTCGTCGTCGCTGAGATGGGGATACCGATTTCGTAGATGTTGACGTCCGCTGGCAGGAAACCGCAGGTCGGACACGGCGCGGAGTCGGCGAGGGGTGCGGTCGCTTCTGAACTTCGTCCAGATCATCCGGTTACTTCTATCCGCCCGGGGTGCAGGCGCTAAGGCCTCGACTTGCCGAAGTGGCGCCGCGGCTCCTTCAGAGTAGGGCAGTAGGCAAGCAGGCCGGCCTGCCCGCTTTCCTAGACTGGGGCGATGAACGTTGGCACCGACGGTCGGGGGATCGCCGAGCTGGCGGCCCTGCTGGCCGACGGCACGCGTGCCGGGATGTGCCTGGCGCTGCTCGACGGGCGGGCGTGGACCGCCGGCGAGCTGGCCCGGCGCGCCGGTGTCGCACCGTCGACGGCCAGCGACCACCTCACCCGACTCGTCCGCGGTGGGCTGCTCGTCGAGGAACGGCAGGGCCGGCACCGTTACCTGCGACTGGCCGGGCCGTCGGTGGCTCAGCTGATCGAGGACCTGGCCGGACAGGCCCCGGCCACGCCCACCCCGACCGGGTCGCTGCGCGCGACGACCGCCACCGCTTCCCTGGCGTACGCCCGGACCTGCTACGACCACCTCGCCGGACGGCTGGGCGTGCTGATGTACGACGCGCTGCTGGCCGAGCGCCGGCTCGACCGGTCCAGCGGGTTGGCGCTGACACCCGACGGGTGGGCCTGGGTGGCCGGGTTGGGCGTACCCGTGGAGGTGCTGCGCGCCGCCCGCCGCCCGGTGGTCCGCGACTGCCTGGACTGGACCGAACGCCGCCCGCACCTGGCCGGAGCGCTCGGCGCGGCACTCTGCCGCCGCTTCACCGACCTGGGCTGGATCAGTCCGGGCGCCGGCCGCGTCGTCCGTCTCACTCCCACCGGTCGCCCCGGCCTGGCCGCGGCACTGTCCATCCCCGAACACACCCTCGACCCGCCGGCAGCCCCGCCGCCCACGAGTGGCCGCGCCTGACCGGCGAGCAGCAGGCGACCGGGGCGGGATCGTTCGGTGTGGGGCGAACGGTTCACGCCCTACGGTCGGGCGGTGACTGACAACTGGCCGCACATCGCGCCCGCCCCGGGAACACCGGCGTGTGGGCCGCCCTCGTTCGAACCGGAACGCGGTTGGTGGGTGACCCGGCACGCCGACGTGCGGGCGGCGCTGACCGACCCGGTGTTCCAGGTGCCGGCCGTCGACACCGGTCCGCCCGGCACCCTCGCCTGGCTGCGCGCCACTGTCAGCCGGTTCAGTCCACCGTCACGGCACGCCGAGCGGCGGGCGGTCGCGGTGCGGGCGATGGCCGCGCTGGACCCGGACGACCTGCGACACGACGCGGCACGGCTGACCGCTGCCGTTCTCGACCACGCCGGCGACCGCGTCGACGTGATGCGGGAACTGGCTCGGCCGGTTCCGCTGCGGGCGTTGGCCGATCGCCTCGGTTTCGCTGACCCGGCAGCCGCCGGGACGGCGGTCGCGGTCGTCGCGGCGGCGTACCACCCGGGGGTGGACCCGGCCTCGACCGCGCGGGCCGACCGGGCGGTGACGGCGCTGCTGGCGCTCGCGCCGCAGGGCCTGCCGGAGGTACGGGCGAACCTGATCGGTCTGCTGGTCCAGGCGTGCGACGCGACCGCCGGCCTGATCGGCGCCTCCGCCCATCACCTGCTGCCCCCGGCCGCCCCGCGAGCGGCGGCCAGGGCACGGACCGCCGACCTGCTGGCCGAGGTGCTGCGCCTCGACCCACCGGTCCGGGCCACCCGGCGGGTCACCGTCCACGAGGTACGGCTGGGCGGGCAGGATCTGGCGGCCGGAAGCCCCGTGCTGCTGCGCTTCGACGCGGCCAACCGTGACCCGCGGGCGTTCACCGAGCCCGCGGCGTTCCAGCCCGGTCGGTCAGGTGCCGGGCTGTTGACCTTCGGGACGGGGGAGCGGGTTTGCCCCGGCGACCGGCACGCCCTGGCGCTGGCCACCGGGGTGCTCGAGGTGCTGCGGGATCGCTGCCGGCGCGGCCCGACCCCGGTGCGTCACGAGCCGCACCCGACCCTGCGGGTGCCGACAACTCTGGAGGTGAGCGTCCGATGAGCCAACGTCGTGCCGCGTTCCACGCTCTGCACCGTGCCGGCCGCCCTCTGCTGCTGCCCAACGCGTGGGACCACGCCTCGGCGGCGGCGCTCGCCGCGCGCGGACATCCGGCGATCGGCACCACCAGCCTCGGCGTCGCCGCGACCGCCGGCCTTCCCGACGGCGTCGCGGCCACCGCAGGGGAGACCCTCGCCCTGGCCCGCCGGCTGGCTCGGCTGCCGGTGCTGCTCAGCGTGGACGTGGAGGCCGGGTTCAGCGACGACCCGGCGGAGGTCGCCGGGTACGTGGCGGAGTTGGCCGGGCTGGGCGTGGTCGGGATCAACCTGGAGGACGGGCGTGCCGATGGCACCCTCGCCGACACCGAGGTCGCCGCTGCCAAGATTGCGGCAGTGAAGGCGGCGGTGCCGGAACTGTTCGTCAACGCCCGCACCGACACCTGGTGGCTCGGGGTGGACGACCCGCTGCCGCAGACCCTCGCCCGTTCTCGTGCCTACCGGGTGGCCGGTGCCGACGGGATCTTCGTGCCCGGGACCGTCGACCTGGCCACCCTGCGCGTCCTCACCGAGCGGATCGACGCTCCGGTGAACGCGCTGTACCAGCCGGGCGGCCCGAGGCTGGCTGAGTTGGGCGGCGTCGGGGTGGCCCGGGTCAGCACCGGCTCGATGCTGTTCCGGGCCGCGCTGGGTGCCGCGCTCACCGCCGCCGACGCCGTCCGCGACGGCGGGCCCACCACACCGGCGGGACTGCCGTCGTACGCCGAGGTGCAGGCCCTGGTGCCGACGGACGGCGACTGACGGTGGCCGCCGGCGCTCCGGCGGTGGTTGCCGGCGCGCTGGCGGTGGCTGCCGGGCCGGGTCTGCCCTGGCCAGGCGTCGTCCACGCTCCGTTCGGGGAGAAATAGGAGGATTGTTCGGTCCATTCCGATCCAGATGATTACGGTGTGTTTCAGGGCGAACCACCCAGTGCCGTGACCGGAGAGAGGGACCCGTCATGCGAGTGCCCAGCCGTAGCCCGGGACAGCAACCCGGTTCGCCTCCGTCGCCCACCGCTCCGGCCCGCCGCCGACCCTCCGGTGCGACCCCCCGCCGTGTTCCCGCTTCCGCCCCCGACCTGCCCGCTTACCGGGCCGCCGTCGCCGAGCTGCTGGTCGAGGTCGGCGCCCTGGCCGGCGCGGCGAGCACCCGAGCCCGGCAGGTGCTCATCGACGAGCGGCTGCGGGAGCCGGCGCTCGCCGCGGTCCTCGACGCCACCCCGCAGGGGCTGATCGGCGCGCGCGAGACGTTGCTGCTGGAGATGGCCCGCTACCAACCGAACGACCGCACCTCGGCGACCGACCTCAGCGCGCTGGTCCGGATCTACCTGCTCTCCCGCATCGACGTGCTGTGGTGGCAGGACGCGCCGACCTTCGTCACCGACGACCAGGTCAACGGCAGCCCCGAGCTGGTCGACCTGGAGTGGCTGCGCCGCCGCGACCTGCTGCGCTTCCGCTATCAGGAGCAGCCGGCCACGATACTGGGCCGGGCCGCCCGCGGGCTGCGTCGCCGGCTGCGACCCGACGCCACCCCGCGCACCGCGGGGCTGCTGTTCCGGCGCGCCCGCCGCGAGGTGGTGGCGCTGCTCAACGACATCGGACGGGAGTTCACCGCCGTCGCGCCGCCGGCCACCCCGCCGCTCTGGGTGACCAGCCTGGTCCGCAGCGCCGAGCACCAGTATCGGCTGCGCCGCCTGGGCTACGCGGCGATGCTGCCCAGCGGGCACTGCCTCGGCTACTCGGCCGACGTCGAGCTGGCCTGGTTCGAGCGGTTCGGCGCGCGCGACGCCCTGGCGGAGCTGCTGCTGAGCCGGCAGGAGGCCGGTGAGCTGAACGTGATCGACGAGGGGCAGGCCTGGCACCTGTGTCTCGCGCCCAGCGCCCGGCGTCGACTACGCCGGGCGTACGAGGCCGAGATGGGGGTCTGAGCCGGTGTGCGGCATCGCGTTGAGCATCGGCCCCGAAGCCGACCCGGCGACCTTCCGGCGAATGCTCGCCGCCCTGGCCCCGCGCGGTGAGGTCACCGAGACCCGGTCCGAGACCGGTCTGCTCGCCGGCACCCGCCGGCTGCGGATCGTCGACCGGGACCGGGCGGTGCAGCCGTGGACGTCGACCGACGAGCGTTGGCTGCTCTGCTTCAACGGCGAGATCTTCAACTACCGGGAGTTGCGGGCGCAGCTGACCCGCCTGGGGCAGGCCTTCCGCACCGAGAGCGACACCGAGGTGCTGCTCGCCGCGTTCCAGCAGTGGGGCGAGGCGGCGGTGACGCGGCTCCGCGGCGAGTACGCCTTCGCGGTCGTCGAACGGGCCACCCGCCGGGCGTACCTGGCCCGCGACCCGCTCGGGGTCAAGCCGCTGTACTGGTCCCGTCGACCCGGCTGCCTGCACCTCGCCTCCGAGGTCAAGGCGCTCGTCGGGCACGGCGCCCCGATCGCCGAGGTGCCCCCCGGGCACCACGGCTGGGCGGAGGCGGACGGGCACGTGCGACTGAGCCCGTACGTCGATCTGCTCACCATCGGCGACGGCCTGCCGGTCATCGACGACCCGGACGAGGCCGCGCTGCTGGTTCGCGCCGCCCTCAGCGACGCGATCCGGATGCGGGTGGAGACCGACCTGACCGTCGGGGTGGTGCTCTCCGGTGGGCTGGACAGCTCGTTGACCCTGCGGCAGGTGCGCGACATCCACCCGGACTGCGTCGCGGTGACCGTCGGCGTGGCCGACAGCCCCGACGTGGCGTACGCCCGGCGGCTCGCCGCCGACCTCGACGTGCCGCACGTGGTGGTCGAGCTGCGACCGCGTGACATCCGGCTCGCCGACGTCCGCGAGGCCATCCGGATCTCCGAGCTGACCGAGTACGGCGACATCATCAACGCGGTCGTCTCGGTGCCGATCTTCCGGCGGCTCCGCGACCTGGGTATCAAGGTGGTGCTGACCGGTGACGGCTCCGACGAGCTGTTCGGCGGGTACCCGATGTACCACCAGGTCGCCCCGGCGGCGGCCCGCCGACTGTTCCTGCACCGGATCCGCAACCTGTGCCGTACCGAGTTGCAGCGGGTCGACCGGGCCGCCATGGCGTACGGCGTGGAGGCCCGGGTGCCGTTCCTCGACCTCAGCGTGGTGGAGCTGGCGATGCGGTTGCCGGTGGATCTGAAGCTGCGCCACGGCCAGGAGAAGTGGATCGTCCGGCGGGCGTTCGCCGACGTGCTGCCCGACTACATCCTCCGTCGTCCGAAGAACCCGATGTCGTACTCGTCGGGGTTGCACGAGCGGGTCCGGCTGTACAAGCCGCTCTTCGCCCGGCTGCACCGCTCCTTCGGCTACGATCTGCAGGAGCCGGTCCGCCGGGACTTCGACACCGTGCTCAGCCGCTGCGGCAACGACCTGGACCGTGCCATCGCCGACGGGCTGACCCGACCCGACTACACGGTCCTGGAGCACGCCCGCGACCTGGTCGGCGCGGCCAAGTGGAACGCCGCTCCGATGGTCCGCCGGCTGGTCGGCCCGCGCCCCGCCCGGCACTGACGGCCGCCCCGCACACCACGCTTGACTCTGACACGGTGTCAGGGACGAGTGTGAGGGGACCATGTTCACCATCGGAGACTTCGCCAGACTCGGCCGGGTGTCGGTGCGGATGCTGCGCCACTACGACAGCATCGGCCTGCTGCCCCCCGCCAGCGTCGACCCGCACACCGGCTACCGCTTCTACCGCGCCGACCAGCTGCGCCGACTCAACCGGGTGATCGCCCTCAAAGAGTTGGGCCTCACCCTCGAACAGGTGCGCGCGATCGTCGACGACGCCGTCGACGTGGCCGAGCTGCGCGGCATGCTGCGGCTGCGCCGAAGCCAGCTGGCGGAACAGTTGGCCGCCGACACGGCCCGGCTCACGGCTGTCGAGGCGAGGCTCCGAATGATCGAGTCGGAGGGTCGGATGACCACCCAGGACGTCGTCCTCAAGGAGATCGCGCCGGTCCGCGTCGCGGAGCTGACCGCCGTCGCGCCCAGCTACCAGGGCGAGGACATCGGCCCGGTCATCCAGCCGCTCTACCCGGAGCTGTTCCGTCGGCTGGCCGCCGCCGGGATCACACCGACAGGGCCGGGCATCGCCTGGTACGAGCCCGCCGACCCGGGCGGCGACGCCGTCGTCGTACACGCCGGTGTGCTCGTCGACGCCGAGCCGTCCGCGGCGCTCGACGTCACGGTGCGCGACCTGCCGGAGCTGCGCAACGCCGCGACGATCATTCATCACGGTGCGATGGACGACGTCGAGCCGAGCATGCAGGCGCTCGCCCGGTGGATCGAGGAGAACGGCTACCGCACCGACGGCTTCGCCCGGGAGGTCTACCTCGACTACTGCCCGGACACCCCGGAGAAGGGCGTCACCGAACTTCAGGTCGCCGTGTACCGGGACTGAGCGCTCAGCTCACCAGCAGCAGCGCGCCGACCGCGGCGAGTGTCGCGGTGACCGCGAGCAGGGTGCTGGTCAGCACGAACCGGGTCAGCGGCACCGCCACCCCGGCGGCCCGGCAGCGCTCGAACCACAGCAGGGTGGCCAACGACGCCCAGGGAGCGGCCAGCGGGCCGACGTTGGTGCCGATCAGCAGGGCCAGCAGGCGGGTGTGGTCGCCGGTCGGCAGTACCGACTCGCCGGCCAGGTAGGCGGGCAGGTTGTTCACCGCGTTGGCGAGCAGCGCTCCGGTGCCACCTGCGCGAAGTGCGCCCAGCGCACCGCCGTCGGCGCCGACCAGGGTGCCGACCAGGTCGTCCAGCCCGTGCCGGCCGAGGGTCTGCACCACCAGGAACAGGCCGGTGACGAAGAACAGCAGGCGCACCGGGACCAGACCGGAACGCAGCGTGGCGGGGGAGCGGACCAGGAATCCGACCAGCACCAGGGCAAGCCCTGCGGTGGAGGCGATCTCGATCTCCACGCCGGCGAGGATGCCGGCGACGAAGATCAGGCAACCGGCGAGCGCCGTACGGTGCAACACCGGGTCGGCCGGCACGTGCCGGGTCGGCGGAACGAAGCGCCCACCGGCGGGCCGATCCCGCCGCCACCACCCGAACCAGAGCAGGGCCATGGTGACCGTCACGGCGGCGAGCTGCGGCAACGCCATCCGACCCGCGTACGCCAGGGGTGCCAGCCCGACCCGGTCGGCGGCGAGCAGGTTGGTCAGGTTGGACACCGGCAACAGCAGGCTCGCGGTGTTCGCCAGCCAGACCGTGGTGACGGCGAGCGGGGCGGCGGGGATCCGCAGGTTACGGGCCAGCGCGAGCAGCACCGGGGTGAGCAGCACGGCGGTGGTGTCGAGGTTGAGAACGAGGGTGGTCAGGGTGGCGAGACCACCGCAGACCAGGAAGAGTACGGCCCAACTGCCCCGGGAGGCGATGGCCAGTCGGCTGGCCAGCACGTCGAAGACACCGGCCACGGCGGTCAGTTCGGCGAGCACGATCACGGTGCCGAGGAACAGCAGCAGCGGCAGGATCCGGTGCAGGGTGGCGGTGGTCTCCGCGCGGGGGAGCAGCCCGCTCAGCGCGCAGGCCGCCCCGACCACGGCGAGGACGACCGCCACCAGGTCCAGCGGGTGGGGCCGCCAGCGCGTGGACGGTTCGGGCGGGGCGGCGAGGGTCACGTCTGCTCACGTTGGCACAGCCCCTGGCCAGCCGGTTCGCAACCCCCGCCCTGGTGACGGGCCCCACGGTTTCATCCGGCTCGACCCCTGCCGCCGGACATGGACCGGGCCCGGCCCCCACGGATCGGGGGTCGGGCCCGGTGTGGTGCGCGGTGCCTACCAGCCCAGGTAGCTGGGCTGGGTCTGCACGTTGAGCTCCTGGTAGCGGGTCAGCTTGGCCGACCAGGTACGCCAGTCGTTCAGCTCCAGGACGTCCAGGCCCTTCACCATGTCGTTCGAGTAGATGTGGCCGTTGTAGTAGTACGCGGACCAGGTGCCGCCGCCGACGAACGTGTCGGCCGAGAGCGGGCCGCGCTCCCAGAAGGCGATCTCCTTCGGGTTGGCAGAGTCGGTGAAGTCGAACACCGAGATGCCACCCTGGTACCACGCCTGGACCATGATGTCCTTGCCGAGCACCGGGATCAGCGAGCCGTTGTGCGCCACGCAGTTCTCGGTGTCGGCGTTCGCCCGGGGGATCTTGTAGTAGCTGCGGAAGGTCATCGTCCGAGCGTTGCCGCGGCCGGCGATGTCGTAGATGGCGTCCGCGCCGCGGTTCGGGCCGACGGTCTCGTTGCAGGTCGCCGCCCCGCCACCACCCAGCTCGTCGGTGAAGATCACCTTGGTGCCGGAGTTGTTGAAGGTGGCCGAGTGCCAGAACGCGAAGTTGACCTCGTCCCGGACCCGGTTGATGACCCGGGGGGCCTCGCGGTTCTTGATGTCGAGCAGGATGCCGTCACCCATGCAGGCGCCGGCGGCCAGGTCCTTCGACGGGTAGGCGGTGATGTCGTGGCAACCGGTGGTCGCCGAGCCGGTCTGGCTGCCGGGGAAGCCGCCGTCCGGGAAGAGGTTCGGCGTCGCGACCACGGCCGCGTCGGTCGGCTTCTTCACCGGCACCTTGATGATGGAGATGGAGTCGTGCGGCGGCTGGCAGTCCGGGAATTCGGTGCGCGGGCTGTACGACGAGACGTACAGGTAGACGGCCTTGCGGTCCTTGCCCGGCACCAGGGTGTGGGTGTGCGAGCCGCAGGCCGTCTCGACGGACTTGATGTAGCGCGGGTTGGCCTTGTCCTTGATGTCGAAGACCTTGATGCCCTCCCACGAGCCCTTCACGTCCGCTCCCTGCGTGGTGCTGTTGCAGGAGTCGTCGCTGCGCGACGAGTCGGTGGAGAGGAAGAGCAGGTCACCGTGGACGGAGATGTCGTTCTGCGACCCCGGGCAGAGCACCCGGGCCTTGACCGTCGGCGCGCTGGGCCGCGAGATGTCGTAGATGACGAAGCCGTTGTAGTTGCCGGCGAACGCGTACTTGCCCTGGAAGGCGATGTCGCTGTTGGTCGCGTCCAGTGGGGCGACCTTGGGGACGTTCGCGATCTGGCGCAGGTTGGGGCTGCTCACGATCTCGTCGACGCCGGGGATCGTGTTGGTGAGCGCGGGGGCCGGGGCCGCCTGCGGCACCGTCTGGGCGCTGCTCGCCGGAGCGACGAGGGCGCTGGCGACGAGGAGGCCGGTCGTGGCGAGTGCCACGACACGCAGTTGTCGTAACCGTGGCTTGTGGAATCTGATCATCGGCGGGGCCCTTCGCAAGGGGGAGACGATGGTTGACACGTTACCGTCCGACGAAGAACGTCGATGTGAGCTGGATCACATGAAAGCGGGTTCTTCAATGGATAACATCGCGGTGACCTCGACTGCAGGGAGTGGCCCATGACCAACCGGCGCGCACGCATCCTGGCGGTCGTCACACTGGCTCTCGCGTTGCCGCTGGTGGTGTTCATGGTGATCCGCCTCGACGGCGACACCGGTACGAACCCACCGCAGCCGGTCTCCGCGCCCGCCACCTCCGCCGCGTCGCCGACGGCCAGCCCCGTCCCCACCGACCTGACCGTCATCGCGCCCGGCCGCCCGGGCGAGACGGCGGCCACCCGCCCGGCGCACGAGGTCCGCGACGCCGGTCCCGCCCCGCACAACTCGCTCGACGTCTGGTTCGTCCGGATGATGATCCCGCACCACGCGCAGGCCCTGGCGATGGCGGAGCTCGCCCCCGACCGGGCCGCCGACCCCGACGTCCGAGCCATCGCCGAGCGCATCCGGGCCAGCCAGGGGCCGGAGATGGGCATGATGCGCGGCTGGTTGCAGACCCGTGGCCTCCCTGCGGAGGTGCAGGGGCACGACCACGGCACCATGCGCGGCATGCAGTCGCCAGAGGCGATGCGGCAGCTCGCCGCCGCCCGTGGCGCGGACTTCGACCGGCTCTTCGTCCAGATGATGACCGAGCACCACCAGGGCGCCATCGAGATGGCCACCAACCTGCTCACGGTCGGCTCCGACCTGACGCTCAACGAGTTCGCCAACTCCGTCGCCACCGAGCAGACCGTCGAGATCGACCGCATGCGCGAGGTCCTCGGCGGCTGAGCCCGGGCGCCGAGCGTCCCGGCACGTACGCTGGGTGACCGTGAGACGCACCCTGTTCGGTCGCCCGCTGCGCGGCGTCGCCTTCGACGTGGCCGTCGCACTGCTGGTGGTCCTCGTCTCCCTGGCGGCGGCGGTGAACCAGCCGGGCGGTTGGGCGGCCACGGCGGTCGGCGTGGGGATGGCGGTGGCGTTGCTGTTCCGCCGCACCCATCCGAGCGCGGTGACGGTGGCGGTCGCGGTGCTCGCCCTGATCCAGGTGATCGCCCGCTGGGGTCCGCTCATCTACGACGTGGCCGTCCTGATCGCGCTCTACAGCGTGGTGAAGTACGGCCGACGGCTGCGCGACGGCGTCCTGGCCGGCGCGGTCGCTGCCGTCGGCGTGCTGCTGGCCGCCGCACAGACCCCCAACGTCATCCAGTGGTGGGCGACCGCGCTGTGGTACGCGCTGGTCACCGGCGCGGTGTGGTTGGTCGCGCTGAACGTGCGGACCCGCCGGCTCTACGTGCTCAGCCTGGAGGAGCGGGCCACCACCCTGGAACGCGAGCGGGAGGCCGAGTCCCGGGCGGCGGTCGCCGAGGAGCGCACCCGGATCGCTCGTGAGCTGCACGACGTGGTCGCCCACAGCATGGCCGTGATGATCGTCCAGGCGGACGGGGCCCGGTTCATGCTCGACCGTGACCCCGCCCAGGCGCGCACCGCCGTGAAGGTCGTCGCGGACACCGGCCGGCAGGCGCTGGAGGAGATGCGCCGCCTGGTCGGCGTACTGCGCGACGCCGGCCCGGCCGGTGCGGACGCGGCCGACGGGCTGGCGGTGGCGGCCGACCCCGAGCACCGACGCCTCGCGCTGGCCGAACTGCCCGACCTGCTGGCCCGCTTCGACGACGCCGGTCTGCACGTCCGCAGCACCGTCACCGGCGCGCCACCGGCCCTGCCGCCGGGCCTGGAGCTGACCGTCTACCGGGTGGTGCAGGAGGCGTTGACCAACGCGCTCAAGCACGCCGGCGTCGGCGCCGACGTCGAGGTCTTCCTGTCGTACACCGCCGAGGCCGTCGTGGTCCGGGTGGTCGACGACGGTCGCGGCCGCCCGCTGGTCAGCCCGGCGCCGTCCGGCGGTCACGGCCTGCTCGGCATGCGGGAGCGGGTGACGGTGTACGACGGCAGCCTCACCGCCGGTCCCCGGCTGACCGGGGGCTGGCAGGTCGAGGTTCGGCTGCCGCTACCGTCAGAGCCGGCAACGGAGGTGATCGCGGCATGACGGTCCGGGTAGTGATCGTGGACGACCAGGCGCTGGTCCGCGCCGGGTTCCGGATGGTGCTGGAATCCCAGCCCGACCTGGAGGTCGTCGGGGAGGCGATCGACGGCGCGGACGCCCTGCGGGTGCTCGCCCGCACCGAGGCCGACGTGGTCGTGATGGACATCCGGATGCCCACCATGGACGGGGTGGAGGCGACCCGTCGACTCTGCGCCGAGCGACCCGCGGGTGGCCCCCGGGTGCTGGTGCTGACCACCTTCGACACCGAGGCGGACGCGTTCGCGGCGCTGCAGGCCGGGGCGAGTGGCTTCCTGCTCAAGAACGTCCCGCCGGAGGAGCTGCTGGCCGCGATCCGGGTGGTGGCCCAGGGCGACTCGGTGGTGGCCCCGTCGATCACCCGACGCCTGCTGGACCGGTTCGCCGGGCAGCTCGGCGCCGCCCCGAGCGCCGATCCTCGACTCGCGCAGCTCACCGAACGGGAACGGGAGGTCCTGCTGCTGGTCGCCCAGGGGTTGTCCAACGCGGAGATCGCCGCCCGGGTGCACGTGGCCGAGGCGACGGTGAAGACCCACGTCGGGCGGATCCTGGCGAAACTCCAGCTGCGCGACCGGGTCCAGGCGGTGGTCCTGGCGTACGAGAGCGGGCTGGTCACGCCCGGCGGATGACACCGCGTACGACCTGGGTCGTAGCGGCCGGCGGGCGCACCGCGACCCCCGGCGCACGCAGGTCGAGCGCGCAGGTGGAGATCGACAGACCGGTGTCGGCCATAGCGTCGGAGGGGTCCGATCCGCCACCTGCACCGGGAGCCCCGCATGATCCGCCTGACCCTGCGTTCGCTGCGCGCCGAGGCGCTGCGCATGCTACTCTCGGCGCTCGCCGTCGTGCTCGGCGTCGCGTTCGTCGCCGGCACGATGATCTTCGTCGACGGGATGCGGGCCGGGGCGTACGAGCGGGCCGGCACCTTCGACCGCCACACCGACCTGGGGGTCTACTCGGCCGGCCGAAAGGTGTTGCCCCCGGCACTTGTCGACCGGGTGCGGGCGGTCGACGGGGTGGCCGCCGCCGCCGGTGAGCTGACCAACACCGCCGGGATCGTCGGAGCCGACGGTCGGCCGGTCCTCGGCTTCACCATGCTCGTCGCCATCCCCACCGAGGACGCGCTGCGCTCGTACCAAGTGGTGGCCGGCCGGTTGCCCGACCGGGCCGGGGAGGTGGTGCTCGACGCGCCGACAGCGGCCGAGCAGGGCTTCGGGCTCGGCGCTGCGGTCCGGATCGGCGCCACCGACGGGGCGGCCCGCCCGTACACCCTGGTGGGCACCGTCGACGTGGCCGGCACCGCTCGCGACGTCGGCGGTCCGTTCGTCGGCCTGGTCGGGCCGGACGCCTTGGCCCTCACCGGCGAGCGGGGCTACGGCCGGATCATGGTGGCGGCCCGACCGGGCGTCGACGTCGCGGCGCTGACCGAGAAGGTACGCGGCGTGTCCGGCGCCGAAGCCACGGTGAAGAGTCGCCAGCAGATCCTCGACGAGGCCGTGGAGGACGCGGTCCGCAACGTGGACCAGTTCCGCATGCTGCTGTTGATCTTCGTAGGGGTCGCGATCGTGGTGGCCGGCTTCGTGATCGCCAACACCTTCGCGATCGTGCTGGCCCAGCGCACCCGACGGACCGCGCTGCTGCGCCTGATCGGCGCCACCCGGGGACAGGTCTTCCGGTCCACAGTGCTGGAGTCGGCGGTGCTGGGGCTGGTCGCCTCCGCGCTCGGGGTGCTGCTCGGGGTGGCCGTCGCCGCCGGGTTGCGGCTGCTGCTGTCCCACCTGGACGTGCCGGTGACAGGTGCGCTGACCGTGACCGCTTCGACAGTGCTCACCGGCCTGCTGCTGGGCACCGGGCTCACCGTGTGCGCCGCCCTGTTGCCGGCCTGGCGGGGGACGCGGATCGCCCCGGTGGCCGCGCTCACCGACGCCGCCGTGCAGCCCAGCCGGGGTGCTGGCCGGGTTCGGCTGAGCATCGGCGCGGTGGTCCTCGCCGTCGGTGTGGCCGCGCTGGCCGGCGCCGCCAGCGCCGCTCAGCTGCTGCTGGTGGCGGTCGGTGGGATCCTCACCTTCTTCGGGATCGTGCTGTTCGGGCCGGTGCTCGTCCCCGCGCTGGCCCGGGTGTTCGGCTGGCCGGTCCGACGAGTGCTCGGCACGATCGGTGAACTGGCGGTCAGCAACACGGTGCGCAATCCACGGCGGGTCGCCGCGACCGCCACCGCGCTGGTGATCGGTATCGGACTGGTCTCGGCATTCATGGTCGGCGCGCGCAGCACCAAGGACGGCATCGAACGCAGCGTGGACGCCCAGATCGGGACGGACTTCGTGGTCAGCGGAATCGGTCAGGACCTGCCGGCCGCGCTCGTCGGTGAGCTCTCCTCCCGTCCCGAGCTGGGTGTGGTGCACGAGCAGCGCAGCACTGTCGTCGACGACGTTGAGATCCGCGCGGCCCACCCGGCACTGGTCGGCCGGACGCTGAGCGCAGTGCTGGCCGGCGACGCCGAGCGGGTCGGGCCGGGGCAGGTGCTGGTGCACCGCGAGTTGGCGCGGGCCCGCGGCTGGCAGCTCGGCTCCCCGGTGACCGTCGGGGGAAGGTCGTTCCGGGTGGCCGCCGTGGTGACCGACGACAGCCCCGGCGGTGAGGTGCCCGCGGGCCACGTCATCGACCTGTCCGACCAGGACTTCGCCGCGCTCTTCCCCGCCCGGCGCGGCTACCTGGCCGAGATCGACCCCGCCGCCGGGGTGAGCCCCGAGCGGGCCCGCGACGCGATCACCGCGGTGCTGGGCCGCTACCCGACGGTGAACCTCATGGACCAGGGCGCGTACAAGAAGATGCTCACCGGCACGGTGGACATGCTGCTCGCCTTCGTCACCGCGCTGCTCGGTCTGGCCGTGGTGATCGCCCTGGTCGGCGTGGCGAACACCCTGAGCCTGTCGGTGGTCGAACGGACCAGGGAGAACGCCGTGCTGCGGGCGGTCGGGCTCACCCGAGGGCGGATGCGGGCGGTGCTGGCCGTCGAGGCGGTGCTGATGGCGCTGGTCGGCGCGGTGCTCGGGGTCGGGCTCGGCACCGGAGTCAGCGCGTCCGCGATGGCCCTGCTGGACCGCCTGGGCGGCGACTTCCGCGTGGTGCTGCCGCTCGGCCAGCTCGGGCTGATCCTCGGTGTCGCGGTGCTCGCCGCCCTGCTCGCCTCGGTGCTGCCGGCCCGCCGGGCGCTGTCCCGCCCGGTCGTCGAGGCGCTCGCCGACCAGTGAGCCGGTCGCGGTCCGGCCGGCCGGGTCCGACCCCGGGGACCGGGACGGACATCCGCCGGCCGGTCCCGCCATCTTCCCCGGCGGCGGGACCGGCCAGCGGTGCCGGGTCTACAGGCGCTCGACCATCGGGCCGACGCACCGGTTGCGGGTGTCGAAGATGTAGCGGGCGTGCCTGACCACGAGGTCGTAGTCGAAGGTGTCATGGTCGGTGACCACCACCACCGCGTCGGCCGCGCGCACCTCACGCTCGCTGAGCCCGACCACGGTGATCCCGGAGGGGATCTGGTGTGCCTCGGCGTACGGCTCGACGGCGTGCACCTCGGCGCCGAGGGCCTGCAACCGACGGGCCACGTCCACGGCGGGGGAGTCGCGCATGTCGCCGGTGTTCTTCTTGTACGCCAGACCGAGCAGCAGCAGTCGGGCGCCGCTGACGGCCCGGCCGTCGCGGTTCAGCCCTCCCATGATCCGCTGCGCGACGTGCTCGGGCATCTCGTGGTTGACGTCGTTGGCCAGCTCGATGAACCGGAACTGCCGACCGAGGCGGCGCTTGACCTGCCAGGACAGGTAGCACGGGTCGATCGGCAGGCAGTGCCCGCCGACGCCGGGCCCGGGCCGGAACGGCATGAAGCCGAACGGTTTGGTCGAGGCGGCGTCGATCGCCTCCCAGACGTCGATGTCGAGGTGGTGCGAGAGCATGGTCAACTCGTTGATCAGCGCGATGTTGACCTGGCGGAAGGTGTTCTCGATCAGCTTGGTCAGCTCGGCGACGCGGGTGGAGTCCACCGGTACGGTGCGTTCCACGAGGCGCTGGTAGAACTCGTCCACCCGGGCCAGCGCCGCCGGGTCCACACCGGAGACCACCTTCGGGGTGTTCTCCAGTCGCCAGGTCGGGTTGCCCGGGTCGATCCGCTCGGGGCTGTAGCCGAGGTGGAAGTCACCGGGGCTGGTCAGACCGCTGGCCGACTCCAACAGCGGGCGCAGCAGCTCCTCGGTGGTGCCGGGGTAGGTGGTCGATTCCAGGATCACCGTGCAGCCCGGGCGTACGTACGGACCGATACCGATGCCGGCCTGCTCGACGAAGCTCAGGTCCGGGGTCCCGTCGCGCAGCGGGGTCGGCACCGTGATGACGCAGATGTCGAACCCGTCGGCGTCGGTGTACTCCGTGCTGGGGTGGTAGCGGCCACTGCCCAACGCGCGGCCCAGCCGGTCGGCCGGGATGTCCTCGACGAACGACTCGCCGGAGGCGAGACGCTTCACCCGGTCGGCGTCGACGTCGAGACCGACCACGTCGAGCCCCGCCTCGACGGCCCGCATGGCCAGCGGCAGTCCGACGTACCCCTGACCGATCACGACCAGCTTTTCAGCGCTCACCCAGGCTCCCGCGGCAGATGGTGTAAATAGCCTGCTCAGAGCCTAGAGGCGTCTTCGGCGTCGTAAGTCCGTTTTGGGGATATCGGTGCTGGTGGGACTGCCGAGGGTCGGCGACGGTGGTCCGCTCAACCGCCCGCCGGCACCTCCGGATCGACCGGCGCACTGGAGGTGGGGGGCGGGTCGGACGGCGGCGCGGTCGTCGGCGGGGCGCCCGTCGTGGGCGCCGCGCTGGTCGGCGGCGCCGTGGTCACGCCCACCGTTGGCGTCGGCGAGCCGACCGTCTGGCTGGGCTGCACGCTCGGCGTGGCGGAGACCGAGGCCGACGGGGAGTTGCCGGGGACGTGCGGCCGGTCCGGCCGGCCCGGCTCGACACTGGTGATCTGCTCGTTCGCCGCGGGCAGGTCGACGGGGCCGCTCGGCGCCACCGTCGGCGAGGTGGCCGGCAGATTGACCGCCGGGTCATCGCCGACGTTACGCGTCGCGGCCAGCGCCGCGCCGAGCCCGACCAGCGCGACCAGCATGGCCGCCGCCGCGCCGACGAGCGGACCCCGCCGTCGCTGGCGTCCGTCCGCCACCGCCGCGCCGGCCGGCACGTCCGTGCGGGTGCCCGGCCCAGCGTCGCGCAGCGCGACCGGCCCGGCCATCGCCGTCGGCGGCTCGCCCCCGGTGACCGCCGTCCGAGCGGCCTCGGCCATCGCCGCTCCGTTGGTGAACCGCTCCAGCGGATCCTTGGCCAGGGCCCGCGACACCAGGGCGCGGACCGCCTCCGGAATGTCGTGCGGCAGCTCCGGCGGCTCGTCGTCCAGGTGCCGCACGGCGACCTGGAGCGGATTGTCGCCGGTGAACGGCGGGCTGCCGGTCAGGCAGCAGTAGGTGACCGCGCCCAGGGCGTAGATGTCGGTCGCACCGCTGACCGGCCGACCGGCGGCCTGCTCGGGAGCCATGTAGAGGGCGGTGCCCGGCACCGCGTTGGTGCTGGTGATGCTGGTGATGTCGGTGGAGCGGGCCACGCCGAAGTCCACCAGGACGACAGTGCCGTCTTCCTGCACCAGCAGGTTGCTGGGCTTGACGTCGCGGTGCACGATGCCGCCGCGATGCGCCGCGTTGAGCGCTGCGGCCGCCTGGGCCACGATCGACATCGTCTCGGCCACGTCGAGCCGCCCGGCCGCCTCGATCCGCTTGGACAACGGCTCGCCGGCGACGAACTCCATGACGAGGTAGTCCGCCCGCCCGCCGTCGGGGAGGTCGTCCGCACCGCAGTCGAAGACCTGCACGATGCCGGGGTGCCGCAGCGCCGCCATGATCCGGGCCTCGGCGCGGAACCGGGCGATGAAGTCGGGATCGGAGACCAGTGCCGGCAGGAGAACCTTGACCGCGACCTGCCGGCCGAGGATCAGGTCGGAGGCACGCCAAACGTCGCCCATACCGCCCGTGGCGACACGTTCGTCCAAGCGGTAGCGACCGCTGAGCACGACCTCCGATGACAACACCGCATTACCGTACCTAGAGTGGCGCTGGGCGGCGCACCGTGGCAGGGCCACCGGGCGGCTGGTTGAGACTGGCTGATCCGGCCTGACCTGTGTGGACGCTCGACCTTCGTGACGCTGCGGATGTGTGGTGTCACGAAAAGCGACTATTTCCGCCGCTCGGGTCGTCGGCCGGGGCAAGAAGCCGCCTCCGGGGGTGGTTGGCGTCTGCTGCGTGCGGACCGTTACGACGACGCGCCGTCGGACCGGGTTGATAATTGTCACTCTTCCGTGACACGGCCCCGACTTGTCGCGTCGTGAGCCCCCTCTTAGCGTTAGCCCGGCTCGGGCCCTCCCGGCCGCCTCGGCGGGCAGCGCGCCGATCGACCACCCTGGCGTTGGCCCCCGGACAGGCCGCCCCGACAATCATGGTCGCGGGCACAATCAGAGCGGTGGAGGGCGGTGCGGTGCTGGTGCTGATCGGGCGGAGGACTCGTGCCGCGTGGCGTGCGCCAGCTGGTGTGGTCGGGCCGACATGCCCCGAACGATGCGTGGGTCGCCCGTGACCGCCGACCTGTCGGAGGTGGTGACCGCCGCGCAGGCCGGGGACGAGGAGGCGTTCCGCTTTCTCTACCGCAGCCTCCAGCCCGGGCTGCTGCGCTACCTGACCGCGCTCGTCGGGGCCGACGCCGAGGACGTCGCCTCCGAGACCTGGCTCCAGATCTCCCGTGACCTGCCCGGCTTCACCGGCGGCGAGTTCCGGGCCTGGGCGGTCACCATCGCCCGCAACCGCGCGATGGACCACCTGCGTCGGATGCGCCGCCGCCCCTCGCTCCCGGTCCCGGTACAGGCGCTCGTTGAGCTCGCCAGCGACGCGGACACCGCCGAGCGGGCCAGCGAGACGATCGGTACCGAGACCGCCCTCGCGCTGATCGCCACACTCCCGCCCCGGGAGGCCGAGGCGGTCCTGCTGCGGGCCGTGATCGGGCTGGACGCGGGATCCGCCGGCCGCGTGCTGGGCCGCCGGGCCGGCGCCGTGCGGACCGCCGCTCACCGTGGCCTACGCCGGCTCGCGGTCCTGCTGGAGCGGCAGAGCCCGGCCGAGTCGTCGGTCGGGGTCGAGGGGGTGCCACCGCCGCGTGCGGGGGGCGGCCCCGCCCTGCGGACATCGCACGTCGAACCGGCGGACGGCTGACGTGAGGGGACTCCCGATGAACCCGTTCCGGCGGGCCGACCACGCCGACACCGAGCGGCTGCTCGACTCGGCCCCTGCCCGAGTGGACGCCACCCTGGATCAGCGCCCCTCCGCCACGCCCACAGAGGTGGACGCGAACGTCCCTGACGCGCACCTGAACGCCCCGAACGTGCCCCCGGTGGCCGCGTTGCTCGCCGCGGCGGCCGGCCCCGTCCGCCCAGGCGAGTTGGCCGGGGAGGACGCCGCGGTGGCCGCGTTCCGGGCCGCCCGGGCCAACCCGACGCCGGCCGTGCCGCAGCGGCCACGCCGTCGCCGGATGACCACCGGCGCGGTGGCCTGGATCGGCGCGGTGGCAGCCACCGCCACCGCTGGGGCCGCCTTCGCCGCGGTCACCCGGGACCGAGGGCCAGACCCGGTCGCACCGGCACCGTCGCGCCCGTCACCCTCGCCGCACCAGGGCGCATCCCGGTCGACCGAGCCCGGTCGGTCGACGGGCTCCGGCGCCCCGGCACCGGGCGCGCCCTCGCCCGTCACCCCCACGCCGCCGGCCGGTCCCACTACCGCCGGCGAGGTGCACGGACTGTGCCTTGCGTGGCGGGCCAAGAAGCCCGAGCAGCGGGAGAAGGCCCTCCGCACGCCGGCCTTCCAGAAACTGGTGACCGCCGCCGGCGGCCCTGCTGGGGTCGAGGCGTACTGCCAGCGGCTGGTGCCCGAGGCGAAGCCGTCCGAGCCGGCGAAGGTCACGCCCTCCGAGTCGGCGAAGGGCAAGCCGTCCCCATCGGGGAAAGCCCCGCCGTCACCGCCGCGACCGGGTCACCCCGTAGGCGGCTGACCGGTCGGTGGTCGGAGCGGTTTGTTCCGCCCTGCTTCGGAAATTCGTCTGTTAGACAGAGGTTGGTGGCCCGTGCACGCCCCGACGGTGTCGGTGGGTGGGTTTACGGTGGCACGGTGTGCCGGACCAGGCGCACGGAGAGGGGGCCCGACCCTTGGTGACGTCATCCGACCTGGACCGCAGCGCCATCCTGCGCGAGTCCGCAGCCGCAGTCCGACACCTCGCCCGGATCTGCTTCAAGACCGGCCCACCCACCCACACCGGCGTCGAACTGGAATGGACCGTGCACGACGCCGCCGATCCCGCCCGCCCCGTCGACGCGACGCGGCTGCGGGCGGCGCTGGGGCGGCACAGCCCCGCCACGCTGGATGCCACCAGCCCGGCCGAGCCGTTGCGACACGGCGGCATGGTCACCCTGGAGCCGGGTGGCCAGTTGGAGATATCCACCCCACCCCGCCCCTCGGTCGCCGCGTTGATCCGCGCCACCGAGGCCGACATCGCCCAGGTCACCGACCTGCTGGCCGCCGCCGGGCTGGTCCTCGGCCGCAGCGGCATCGACCCCCACCGACGGCCCCGCCCGGTGGTGGAAACCCCCCGTTACCGCGCGATGCGCGGAGCCTTCGACCGCCACGGCCCGGCCGGCCGCACGATGATGTACAGCACCGCCGGCCTGCAGATCTGCCTCGACGCCGGTGAACCGGACCAGGTCGCGGACCGGTGGGCTGCGGCCCACGCGGTCGGGCCCCCACTGCTCGCCGCGTTCGCGTCCGCCGCTCGACACGCCGGGCGGCGCACCGGTTGGGCCTCTGCCCGGATGGCCGCCTGGCTGGCCATCGACCCGACCCGGACCCGCCCGGTCTGGTCGCCATCGAGGGCCGAGGACGATCCGACCGACGCCTGGATCAGCTACGTGCTCGCCGCGCCGCTGCTCTGTCTGCGCCGGCAGAGCGCCGACTGGGCCGCGCCGCCCGGGGTGACCTTCGCCGACTGGCTCGACGGCGCGCTGCCACAACCGCCCACCACCGATGACCTCGACTACCACGTCAGCACCCTCTTTCCGCCGGTGCGGCCGCGCGGCTACCTGGAGCTGCGCTACCTGGACGCCCAGCCCGACCGCGGCTGGCGGCTGCCGCTGGCGGTGCTGACCGCCCTGTTCGGTGACCCGGGCACCGTGCGCGAGGCGTACACGATCGCCACGCCGGTGGCGCACCGCTGGTCGGCCGCCGCCCGGCACGGCCTGGCCGACCCGGCGCTGGCCGCCGCCGCGGCGGCCCTGCTCGACCTGGCCCTGACCACCCTGCCCCGCCTGGAGCTGCCGGCCAGCACCCACGACGAGATTTGGCGAGGGGTACGCGAGCGGCTGGCCGCCGCAGAGAGGAGAGACCAGTGAGCGCGAGGAGTGAGCCGGTGGTGCGAGCCGCGCAGTCGCGAACGGAGGACGGCCCGGTGAGCGTGCGGAGTGAGCCGGTTTCGCGAGCCCCGCGGGCGGGCCGGGTCGACGGCGAGCAGTTGCGCGACCACATCGCGGTGGAGTTGGCGCGGGCCCGCGCCCGCACCGCTCTGCTGACCGAGGTGGTCGATGACGCCGACCTGACGCGCCAGCACTCACCGCTGATGTCGCCGTTGGTCTGGGACCTTGCCCATGTCGGTAACCAGGAGGAGCTCTGGCTGGTCCGGGACGTCGGGGGCCGGGAACCGGTCCGGTGTGACATCGACGAGTTGTACGACGCGTTCAAGCAGCCGCGCCGGGACCGCCCTGCGCTGCCGCTGTTGCCGCCCGCGGAGGCGCGCGCCTACCTGGCCACCGTTCGGGACAAGGTGCACGACCTGCTCGACGCGGTGACCTTCAGCGAGCGCCCGTTGGTCGCCGACGGGTTCGCCTTCGGCATGATCGTGCAGCACGAGCAGCAGCACGACGAGACCATGCTCGCCACCCACCAGCTGCGCTCGGGGCCGGCGGTGCTGCACGCCCCGGCGCCGCCCGAGCCGTCGGTCCGGGTCGGCACGGAGGTGCTGGTGCCGGCCGGCGAGTTCACCATGGGCACCGACACCGATCCGTGGGCGCTGGACAACGAACGTCCGGCGCACCGGGTCGACCTCCCGGCGTACGTCATCGACGCCGCCCCGGTGACCAACGGCCAGTACGCGGCCTTCATCGCCGACGGCGGCTACACCGAGCAGCGCTGGTGGAGTGCGGCCGGCTGGGAGCATCGCGTTCGGGAGCAGCTGAGCGCTCCGATGCACTGGCGTCGCGACGGCGACGACTGGTCGTATCGGCGCTTCGGTGGGTGGGCGCGGGTCCGCGCCGACGAGCCGGTGGTGCATGTGTGCTGGTACGAGGCGCAGGCGTACGCGGCGTGGGCCGGCAAGCGGCTGCCGACCGAGGCGGAGTGGGAGAAGGCGGCCCGGTGGGATCCGACGACCGGGCGGTCGCGTCGTTACCCCTGGGGGGACGACGACCCGACCGAGGCGCACGCCAACCTCGATCAGCGCCATCTGCGGCCGGCGCCGGTGGGCGCGTATCCGGCCGGGGCGTCGCCGTTGGGTGTGCACCAGCTCATCGGCGACGTCTGGGAGTGGACCTCGACCGCGTTCGACGGGCATCCGGGGTTCGCCGCGTTCCCCTACCGCGAATATTCGGAGGTCTTCTTCGGCGGCGACTACCGGGTGCTGCGTGGTGGCTCGTTCGGCACCGACCGCTCTGCCTGCCGGGGCACCTTCCGTAACTGGGACTATCCGATTCGCCGGCAGATCTTCAGCGGTTTCCGTTGTGCCCGGGACGCGCGACCGGACGAGTCGTACCGGTGATTCGCCGCACGACCGGCGGCCCGGCGGCGGGCCGTGGGCGCTGATGTGTCGCCACCTGGCCTACCTGGGGCCGCCGGTCACCCTGGCCGAGCTGTTGTTCGACCCTCCGCACTCGCTGGTGCGGCAGTCCTGGGCGCCCCGCGACATGCGCGGCGGCGGCACGATCAACGCCGACGGGTTCGGCGTCGGCTGGTACCCGGGTGAGGGTGAGCCGGTGCGCTACCGGCGGGCGCAGCCGATCTGGAGCGACCCGACCATCGCCCAACTGGCGGCGGTGACCCGAAGCGCGGCGGTGGTGGCGGCGGTGCGCTCGGCCACGGTCGGGATGGCGGTGCTCGACGGCGCGGCGGCGCCCTTCGCCGAGGGGCGGTGGCTGTTCAGCCACAACGGTGTGGTCCGCGGCTGGCCGGACGCCGTGGTGCCGCTCGCCGCCGCTCTGCCGGTGCGGGACCTGCTCACCCTCGACGCCACCACCGATTCGGCGCTGCTCTGGGCGCTGGTGCGGCATCGGTTGCGCGCTGGTGCCGACCCGGTCGAGGCGGTCGGGCGGACGGTGACCGACGTCGCCGCCGCCGCCCCCGGGTCGCGGCTCAACCTGCTGCTCACCGACGGGCACCGGGTGGTGGCCAGCGTGGCGGGGCACGCGTTGTCGGTCCGCGAGACGCCGGGTTCGGTGCTGCTCGCCTCCGAGCCACACGACGACGATCCCGGGTGGCGGTCGGTGCCGGAGGGGCACCTCGTCGTCGCCACCGCGGGTGAGGTGCGGGTACGTCCACTGCCGACCCCGGTCAGCCGCGCCGGGCAGGCACGCAACGGTTGATCGAACGAAAGGAGCGAACCGATGACCGCGGAACCCCTGGAGATCTACCTCGAAGAGGGTGACCTGGAGCGTGGCCTGCGCGACGACGTCCGGGCGGGGCTGAGCGCCGAGCGGAAGTGGCTGCCGCCGAAGTGGTTCTACGACGCCCGGGGCAGCGAACTCTTCGAGGAGATCACCCGATTGCCCGAGTACTACCCGACCCGGGCCGAGCGGGCGGTGCTGGCCGCGCGCGCTCCCGACATCGCGGCGCTGACCGGGGCCAAGACGCTCATCGAGTTGGGCTCCGGCTCGTCGGAGAAGACCCGGCTGCTGCTGGACGCCTTCACCCGCCGCGGTGGGCTGGGCACGTTCGTCCCCCTCGACGTGTCGGTCAGTGCGCTGCGCGGGTCCACCGCCCAGATCGCGGCCGACTATCCCCGCCTGCGGGTGCGGGGCATCGTGGGGGACTTCACCCGGCAACTGGACCGGCTGCCCACCGGCGGTCGGCGGTTGGTGGTGTTCCTCGGCGGCACCATCGGCAACCTGTTGCCCGCCGAGCGGGCCGAGTTCCTGTCCTCGATGCGCGCCGCGCTGGAGGTCGGCGACTGGTTGTTGCTCGGCACGGATCTGGTGAAGGACCCGTCGGTGATCGTGCCGGCGTACGACGACGCCGCCGGGGTCACCGCCGAGTTCAACCGCAACGTGCTGCACGTGATCAATCGGGAGTTGGGCGCGGACTTCGACCCGGCCGCGTTCGAGCACGTCGCCGTGTGGGATCCCGACCACGAGTGGATCGAGATGCGGTTGCGGGCGACCCGGCCGATGAGCGTGCGGGTGCTGGGGCTGACAGTCGATTTCGCGGCGGGGGAGGAGCTGCGCACCGAGGTCTCGGCGAAGTTCCACCGGGAGGGGATCGCCGCGGAGCTGGCCTCGGGCGGCTTCGCCACGGCGGAGTTCTGGACCGACCCGGACGCGCTCTTCGGCGTCACGTTGGCGCGGGCGCGGTGAGCCTGTTCACCCGGCTCGGCCGGGCCGGGTGGTGATCCGATAGGCTGATCACGCGAAGGGGAGTAGCCCCCAATGTCGTGGTCGACATACTGGTGCGTTCCGCATCCGGCCACGCGGCCCCGGTTCTTCCGGGGCGGGCGAGACCTTCGACTCAGGCTGTTGCAGCCGGGTCGAGGGCGCCCCTGTACCTCCTCCCGGCGTGAACGGGAAGGACGTCATGGAGGGATTTTTCGCCGCGCTGGTCATCAGCTTCGGCGTCATCTTCGTCGCCGAGCTGGGGGACAAGTCCCAGCTGATGGCGCTGACCTTCGCCACGCGGTTCAAACCGATCCCGGTGCTGATCGGCATCACTGTCGCCACAGCGGTGGTGCACCTTGCGTCGGTCGCCATCGGCGCGGGTCTCGGGGCGGTGCTGCCGACCGAGTGGATCTCCCTGGTGGCCGGTGTGGCGTTCCTCGGGTTCGGCGCGTGGACGCTCCGCGGGGACAAGCTCACCGAGGAGGAGAAGCGCAAGGCGGAGAAGACCAGCAAGACCGCGATCGTGGCGGTGTCGGTGGCGTTCTTCCTCGCCGAGCTGGGCGACAAGACGATGCTCGCCACGATCACGCTCGCCACCAAGTACGGCTGGTTCGGCACCTGGCTCGGCTCCACCATCGGCATGGTGGCCGCGGACGCGTTGGCCATCCTGGTCGGCCGGATGCTCGGTCGGCGGCTGCCGGAGAAGACCATCAGGTACGGGGCCGCGATCCTCTTCGCCATCTCCGGTCTCTGGCTGATCCTGGAAGCGGTGAACGAGCTGACCTGAGCGCCGACTAGCCGCCCGGAGGGCGGGTAACGGCCCGGGGTGGATCCGGCCGAGTTGTTGCGCCAGGGCGACCAGGTGCTGGTTGCCGTGGTGGAGGTGGCCGGCGCGCTGGTGATCTTCGTGGGCGCGGTGTGGGCGGCGGTGCGGTTCGTGGTCGAAGGGCTGCGACACCGCAGCGCCGCCCGCTTCACGCCGATCCGGCTCTCGCTGGGCCGCTTCTTGACCCTGGGCCTGGAATTCCAGCTGGCGGCCGACGTGCTGCGCACGGCGGTGTCCCCGTCGTTCACGCAGATCG
Organism: Micromonospora sp. NPDC127501; assembly: GCF_040302185.1. Lineage (NCBI taxonomy): Bacteria > Bacillati > Actinomycetota > Actinomycetes > Micromonosporales > Micromonosporaceae > Micromonospora > Micromonospora sp. NPDC127501. The sequence continues at coordinate 114,521 of NZ_JBEORJ010000016.1, forward strand.
GGCAACTGGCCGCCATCGCGACGATCCGAACGGCGTTGAACTACTTCCTGGGCCGCGAGATCCGGCAGGAGCAGCGTCAGGTGGCCGAGGGGGAGCGTCGACCGTGACGGGCACCCTGGTCACGGCGGTCACCGCCCTGGCGCTGGTCGCCGGAGTGCTCACCACGCTCACCACGGGGGCGCTGCGCAGCGGCGTCCGGGTGCTGCTGGACCTGCTCACCGCGGCCGGTCTGCTGCGGCTCGCCGGCGAGCCGGGTTGGAACGGACTGGCCGGCGCGGTGGCGATCATCGCCCTGCGTCAGCTGCTCGGGGCGGCGCTCAGCCACCCACCACCATGGTCCGGCCGACAATCCCCGGCGCGCTGCGCCGAGGACGATCACCACCTACCGTTGGCCTCGACAGGTGAAACGGGAAAAGCGGGAGGATGACCACATGAGCCGGCACGACGAACCGAACGAGTACGGCTACGCCGGCGGTGCCACCGCCCCGGAGCCCCCGCCCGGCGGGAAGCCCGACGAGCAGGATCGCGTCGAGGCGGTGGCGGTGCCGGGCGACGACCTCACCGGGCCGACGGCCGAGGCGCTGGTCGAGGAGACCGAGGACCTGCCGCCGGCCGACCGTCGCCGCTGAGCGCGAGCCCGCGCGGTTGGTGCGGCGGCGCGGCACGGCGGCGAACCCGCGGTCGCCGCGCCGCCCTCGGCGCTTCGCGTTCGCCGGGCCGCGCCGACGCGTTCAGCGGGCGTCGGGGTGCTGGTAGACGTCGGGTACGCCGTCCCCGTCGGCGTCCAGCCGCTCCCGCTCCGCCACCCTCCGGTACGCCGCGTTGCGGCGGCTGAGCACCGTGGCGGCCAATCCGGCGGAGATCACGGAGCCGAGCAGCACGGCCGCCTTGACCCGGTCGTCTGCCGTGCTGCCCGCCCCGAAGGCCAGGTCGCCGATGAGCAGTGAGACGGTGAAGCCCACGCCGGCCAGCAGGGCGATCCCGAGCAAATCGGCCCAGGTGATGTCCTCGTCCAACTCGGCGCGGGTGAACCGGGCCAGCAGGTACGTCGAGCCGAAGATGCCGATGCTCTTGCCGAACACCAGGGCGGCGACGATGGCGATCACGATCGGGTCGCTCAGCAGGGCGCCCAGGTCGGTGCCGCGCAGGGTGACCCCGGCGGCGAAGAGGGCGAAGATCGGCACCGCGAAGCCGGCCGACACCGGCCGCCAGCGGTGCTCCAGGCGGGCGGCGAGCCCACCCTCGCCGGCCTCAGCGCTCGCGGCGACCGGCTGGTCGCCGCCCGCCGGACGACGGGCGAGCACCGGGACCGTGAAGCCGAGCAGGACACCGGCGACCGTGGCGTGCACGCCCGAGGCGTGCATCAGTGTCCAGGCGGCGACCGCGAGGGGGATGAGCGCCCACCACCAGGTGCGCCCCCGCTGCACCAGCACCGCGAAGAGCGCGATCGGCGCCAACGCGGCGAGCAGCGGTACGGGGTGGAAGTCGGCGGTGTAGAAGATCGCGATGATGGTGATCGCGAACAGGTCGTCGACCACCGCGAGGGTGAGCAGGAATGCGCGTAGGCCCTGGGGCAGATGTGAGCTGACCACCGCGAGGACGGCGAGCGCGAATGCGATGTCGGTGGCGGTCGGAATGGCCCAACCCCGCAGGCCCTCCCCGCCTCCGCTCAGCACCACCGTCACGTAGATCAGCGCCGGCAGCAGCATCCCGCCGAGCGCGGCCGCGATCGGCAGTGCGGCTCGGCGCGGGTCGCGGAGGTCACCGGCGACGAACTCCCGTTTGAGCTCCAGGCCCACCACGAAGAAGAAGATGGCCAGCAGGCCGTCGGCCGCCCAGGTGGCCAGGTTCAGGTCGAGGTGCCAGGGCGCGCCGGGCCAGGGCACCACGTCGCCGAGTCGCGTGTACGAGTCGGACCACGGGGAGTTGGCCCAGATCAGCGCGATCACAGCGCCGACCAGCAGCAGCGCGCCGCCGACGGTTTCGGTACGCAGCACGTCGGCCAGATGCCGGGCCTGAGGCCACGACGATCGGGAGAACAGCCGGATCTTCGGCGGACGCGGGCCGGATGGCGGGGTGGGGAAGGTCAACTTCGGGCTCACCTACGGGAGTCGGGACGGCAGGAATCCACTCGCCGACCAGACTTCCCGGCACACCGCTGTCGACCCTATCCGGCGGCGCGGTCGGCGGCGACCGCTGGGCCGATCGGACGTCATCCGATCGGCCTCCGACTTTTTTCCCCGGTTGTCGCCGCAGCCGAATGGGTGTTTGTCGGGTTGGTCATGCGGGCGCACATCTCGCCGCCGGAAAATACATAACTCCGGACATAAGCCGTATGAGCCGCTTTAATGGTTTCACGAGTTTAGAGACGACCTTGGGGGTTTTCGTGAAGTTCTTTGCCGTAACCGGACCGGCATGGGGGCGCTCCTGATGGACCTGCTCCGCCAATTGCGCCACGTGCGTCGGCACTGGTGGGTCGCGCTGGTCACGGTCATGGTGGCTCTCGGCGTCTCGGCGTTCCTGACCGTACGTGCCCAACCTCGGTACGTCGCCTCGGTGACCTTCTTCGTCACCACCCCCAGCACCGGCGTGACCGACGCCTACCAGGGCGGGCTCTTTCTCCAGCAGCGCGTCAAGTCGTACGCCGACCTGCTCAGCAGCGACCGGCTGGCGCAGAGCGTGGTGGCCGAGACTCCGGTCGGCCTCACCGCCGACGAGGTGCAGCGCCGGGTGAGCACCTCCACCGAGACCGGCACCGTTCTCCTGCGGGCGTCGGTGACCGACACCGACCAGACTCGCGCGTTGCGCGTGACGGAGAGCCTCGCCAACAAGTTCGTCGAGCTCGTTCAGAAGGTCGAGACGACCCCGGAGGGCAAGACGCCCATCAAGATCGAGATGGTCAGTGGTCCGCGGGTCAGTGCCAACCCCGTCTCGCCGCAGCCGGTCCGCAACCTCACCCTCGGTGGCGTGGTCGGCCTGATCCTCGGCATCGGTCTGGCGATCCTGCGCGGTGTCGCCGACGTCCGACTGCGCGACGCCGCCGGCCTGCAACGCGCCACCGGCAGCCCGCTGCTCGGTGAGATTCCGTTCGAGGCCAACGCCCGCAGCGCCCCGCTGATCGTGGGCGACGCCGCGACCTCGGCACGCGCCGAGGCGGTGCGCAAGCTGCGGACCAACCTGCGCTTCGTGGACGTCCACGAGCCGGCCCGGGTCATCGCGGTGACCAGCGCCCTGCAGGGCGAGGGCAAGACGACGCTCTCCTGCAACCTGGCCATCGCGTTGGCCGAGGCGGGCTGGCGGGTGCTGCTGGTCGACGCCGATCTGCGCCGCCCGAAGGTCGACGACTACCTGGGCCTGGACGCCGGCGTCGGCCTCACCGACGTGCTGGTGGGCGACGTGAAGGTGGGCGACGTCGTGCAGCGCTGGGGCGACAAGTCGCTGCTGGTGCTGCCCAGCGGGTCGGCCCCGCCGAACCCGAGCGAGCTGCTCGGCTCAAAGGCCATGTCGGACCTTCTGCTGGCGCTGCGTGAGTCGGCGGACATCGTGATCATCGACACCGCGCCGCTGCTCGCGGTGACCGACGGCGTGGTGGTGGCCGTGCAGGCCGACGGCGCGCTGCTGGTGACCCAGCAGGGCCGTACCTCGCGGACCCAGGTCGCCGCGGCGGCCCGGTCACTGCACTCGGTCTCGGTCCGGCTGCTCGGCTGTGTGCTCAACATGGCCAAGGTGGCCAAGGCCGAGGCGTACCAGTACGAGGCCTACCGGGTGGTGGCCTCGACGGCCGAGGCGTCGGTGCCGTCCGACCGGGCCGCGTCCGGCCGGCACAGCGCGACCGCCGACGGGGTCAACGGCGTCCCCGACCACACCCAGGAACTCACCCGGCTGCCCCGATGAGCGCGGCGAGGGGTCGCAGCGACCGTTCGATCTCCTCGGCGCAGCGTCGGAAGTCGGCCGCGGTACCGCCGATCGGGTCCCGAAGGTCGTCCTCGTCCGGGGCGGCGGGTTGCAGCCGTCCCCGGGCCTGGGCGGCGGCGGCGATGGCCGCCCGCAACGGGTCGTCGGCCGAGTCGGCAGGCGGCTCGGCCGCCGCGGCCAGCCGGCCGAACTGGCGCAGCGTGAACGTCCGATGCAGCGCCCCCGGCGCCAACGCGGTGCAGACCGAGCGTTGGCGTCGGGTCGCGGTCAGCACGAGCGTCGCGTCGACCAGATACTCGGGGCGCAACCCCCGGGTCCGGAACGCCGCCGGGTCCGCACCGCTCTCGGTCGCGACCTCCAGGGCGTACGGGTGCATGGCCAGCCCGTCGATCGCGTCGGTGCCGGCGCTGGCCACCTCGACGGGTCGGTCCGCCAGCAGCCGGCGGGCCAGGTACTCGGCCATCGGTGACCGGCACAGGTTGGCGTGGCAGACGAACAACACGCGATCAGCCATCGGTGCCCCTCTCATCGGTACGGACACAAGCGCTCGCACCGCGGGGGCGGTGCGTCGACGCCGGTGGCCGCGCGGGGAGGGGTTGTCGGCATCGTACGCGCGCCGCACGCCGGCCGGTCGTGGTGCCGCGCCGGTCGTCGGCGATCCCTGTGGGACGGGGGCGCACCGGTGAAGATCGGCATCCTGTCGTACCACTTTCCGCCCGAGCCGGCGTTCATCCCGGGGAGCCTCGCCGAGGAGTTGGCTGCGCGTGGACACGAGGTACGGGTCCTCACCGGCTTTCCGGACTACCCCGGTGGCCACGTCTATCCCGGCTGGCGACAGCGGTGGCACCACGAGACGCACAGCCAACGGTTGAGTGTCCGACGGGTGCCCCGGTACCCCGGGGGTGCCGCGTCCGTCGCCGGCCGGATGGCCAGCTACCTCTCCTTCGCCGGCAGCGCGGGGCTGGTCGCACGCCGGTTCCTGGGTGACGTGGACGCGCTCTACGTCTTCCAACTGCCGGCGACCACGTTCGCCGCGGCCGGGGTGCTCCGGTTGCTCGGGCGGGTGCCGGCGGTGCTGCACGTCCAGGACGTCTGGACCCGCGACGGCGCGGACGAGGGGGGCGAGGGGCGCTGGGCGGCACGGATGGGCAGCACGATGACCCGGATCTACCGGACCGCGGCGCGAATCGCGGTCGCGGCGCCGTCGATGCGGGACCTGGTGGTCGCCGCCGGTGCCGACCCGGCCCGCGTCCGGCTGGTGCTGAACTGGACCGACGAGCGGATCTTCTACCCGGCGACGCCCGGCGCGGCGGCCCGCCAGCTGGTCCGTCGCGACGGTAGGTGCGTGGTGATGCACGCCGGGACCATCGGGGCGCGGCAGGGGCTGGAGACCGCGGTCCGTGCGGCCGCGGCACTGGATCGGACGATGGATCTGCTTCTGGTCGGTTCGGGCGCGGAGGAGCGGCGGGTGCGGGGGCTCGCCGCCGAGCTGGGCGCGGGGAACGTCCGTTTCCTGGAGCGGCGGTCGCCGGTCGACATGCCCGAGCTGTACGCCGCCGCCGACTACCAACTGGTCATGTTGCGCGATCTTCCGGAGCTGCGCGGCATGGTGCCCGGAAAGCTCCAGGCCGCGCTCTCCTGTGCCGCGCCGGTGATCGCGTCCGCCGGCGGGGACACGGCCGAGCTGGTTGAACGGGCTCGGGCGGGTTTGTCCTGCCCGCCGGAGGACTGGGCGGCGTTGGCCGACAGGTTCTGGTTGGCCGCCACCATTCCGCCGCCGACCCGCACCGAGATGGGTCGCCGGGGGCGGGCCGCGTATCTGCGCGAGATGTCGCTGCCCGCCGGCGTGGACCAGATCGAACGGCTGTTGCACGAGGCGGCCGGACGGGTCGCACAGCCCGCCACGGAACTACGAGGAAAACTCGCTTAAAGGACGACAAACGCAATAACGGTACGAACTTCCCTGAGACATGCTAAGAACGTCAGGGAATCGACCTTCTGTCCGGTTCCGTGAACGGGAGTGTGGTGTGACGGTGAGCGAACGACCGATCCGGCGGCGGAGCCGGTCCCGGCGTCGTCGGCGGGCCCGACTGCGACGGGCCCTCCTTGGTGCCCTGGTGGTCGGCTCGCTGCTGCTGGCGACCGGCGGGTGGATCGGCTTCCGCGGCTGGCAGGCGCGCACCCACCTGCTCAACGCCGCTGGCCTGGCCCGAGAGTTGAGCGCCCAGACCGTCGGTGGGGACACCGATCGCGCCCTGCGGACGCTCGCCGCCCTTCAGGAGCAGGCCGGCGCGGCCCGCGCGGCGACGGCCGACCCGGGTTGGCAGCTCGGACGACGTACGCCGATCGCCGGCGACGACCTCGACGCCGTCGCGCAGATCGCCGTCGCCATCGACGAACTGGCCCGACACGCGTTCCCGACCCTGCTTCGGGCAGACCTGACCAGCCTGGTGCCGACCGGCGGCCGGGTGGACCTCGCCCGGCTCGCCGCCGTCTCCACGCAGCTGACCGAGGCCCACGAGTCGGTGCAACGTACCCGCCAGAACCTGGCCGCGGTGCCAGCCGACAGTCTGGTCAGCCAGATCCGGCAGGCGCTGAGCGACCTGCGCGACGAGATCGACCGGCTGGCCAGCCTCACCACGGCCGCCGACCAGGGAGCCCGCCTTCTCCCGCCGCTGCTCGGCGCGAACGGCCCACGCCGCTATCTGCTCGTCTCGCAGAACCTGGCCGAGTTGCGTGCCACCGGTGGCATGTTCGGCGCGTACGCGATGATCGAGGCGGAGAACGGCAAGGTGAAGATGGGCAAGCAGGGCAGCAGTGCCTCGCTCGGCCGGTTCACCCCGGCGGTGAAGGTGCCCGCCGAGACCCGGGCCCTCTGGACGGACCTGCCCGGCATCTATCCCGCCGACGTCAACCTGTCTCCGCACTTCCCGACCGCCGCGACGTTGTACCGCGAGATGTTCCGGCGCAAGACCGGCACCACTGTCGACGGCGTGCTCGCCGTTGATCCGGTGGTGCTGTCGTACCTGCTCAAGGCGACCGGTCCGGTGCTGGTGCCCGGCGGTGTCCCGCTCGCCAGCGAGAAGGTGGTGCAGACCCTGCTCAACGACAGCTACCAGCGCCTCGACGTCAAGCAGCAGGACGACTTCTTCGCGGCGTCCGCCGCCTCGGTGTTCGACACCTTCTTCAAGAAGAATGTCAACCCACGGGTGTTGTTGTCCGCATTTGACCGTGCTATCACCGAACGCCGGATATTGTTCTGGAGTGCCCGACCTGAGGAACAGCGGACATTCGGCGAGAGCCGGATGGCCGGGACGCTTCCGGAACAGGACACCGTGCCGACTGTCGGCGTGTTCCTCAACGACGGCAGCGGCGCGAAGCTCGGCTACTACCTGCGGCCGACGGCGAACCTGACGGTCGGCGAATGCCGGGCGGACGGCCGCCGTGAGCTTCGGCTACGGGTGACCCTGCGCTCAACGGCGCCGAAGTCCGGACTTAGCGAATCCGTACTCGGCCTCGGCCTGGCTGGCGATCCGTACACCGCCCGCACGTTGGTGTCGATCTTCAGCCCGGCTGGTGGAGCGGTGCTGGAGGCCCGACTGGACGGGGCCGAGACGGCGCTTGGCAGCGGCACCGAACGCCGCCGTCAGGTGGCGACGGCCAGCGTCGACGTCGGCCCCGGCGCCGAGAGGGCGCTGGAGGTCACCGTGCTGACGGCCAAGACCGGCGTCGGGCAGGCCGAGCTGTGGCTGACCCCCACCGCCAGCCCCTGGACCACCCAAGTTCATTCCGCACCAAGCTGTGATCAGTAGGAGGGAACCAATCATGCGGCTATCCCGCATCATCATGGCGCTCACGGTCGGCCTGGCCGTGGTGGCCGTGCCGACGGCAGCGGGGGCGGCACAGCCGCAGCCGACGCCCAGCGCGACCACCGACCCGCCGCAACCGCCGCCGTACCCGCCGACCGCCGCGTCGCTGACCGTCAACCGACCGACGATCTACCTCGGCGAGACGGTGGTGCTGACCGGTACCAACTTCGGCCCGAACGAGACCGTCGACATCACCGTGACGGTCACTCCGCAGGCCGCTCCGGCCGGCGGTGTGGCTCCGGCTCGCCGCAGCGACGGCAGCACCGTGGCCATGGCTCCGGTGGCCTACCAGGCGAGTGCGCCCCTGCACTTCACGGCGTACACCGACGCTCAGGGCCGCTTCACCAAGACCTACAAGCCGTCGGTGACGGGTCTGCTGACCTTCACCGCCACGGGCCGGGAGTCCGGCCGTACCGCCTCCACCGAGCTGCGGGTGCTGCACAAGAAGCAGCCGCTGCCTGTCACGGGTGACAGCCTCGGCACGCCCATGAAGCTCGGTGGCGGCCTGGTCGGCGCCGGAGCGGTGATGTTGCTGCTGACCCTGGCCTGGCGTCGCCGCCAGCGCTTCGGTGGTGCGGCGCACTAATCCACACCACCGGGCTGCGCCCGGATAGCACCGAAGCTGGCGCCCGTCGGAACACTCCGACGGGCGCCAGCCTGTTCGGAGAGACCGGACAGCCAGCCCTTCCGGGGGACCGTCTTTGGTCCGGCCACGCCCGCCGATACCGAGGTCGACATGCCGCGGTGCGAGCCGTCGCGGTCCAGCCATTGCCCGCCCATACGAAGGTCGACATGCCGCGCTACGACCTTCGGCCCGGCGTGTCCGTCTTGCGGCCTATGCGTGGTCGGTCCGTTCATGATCGACTCGGATTTCCTGAAGTCGGGGGGCCCGGGTGTCCGGGATGCCCCGACGTCCGTGAACCCGAGTGGATCAAGCAGGTCTTGGGTGATCGGCGCCTCGGGCGCAGGCGTTGTGTGGATGGTTTGTCCGTTGCTGGGTGCATTGGGGCGTGGTCGGGCGCGCTCGTGGGCCGGAATCATGGCCGGGCCGGGGTCGTTACATACCCTGACGATCGCAGCACCACCGACCCGCCGCCCGACCCTGGGGGCTGGTCGCGCAGGCTGGAATGCCAGCCTCCACCCGGTCGTTACAGTCCCCACGAACGACCGACGAGCACCGCCACGATGAGGGTGCCGACCCCGGAATGACCCCGGCCCGACGGTCGTTACACAGGGACCGGCGCGGTGAGCCCTCCGGCTCGCCAGGTCGCCGACCCCGACGCCTGACAGGGCGTCACCCCCCAAACTTTTCCTCTTTGTTTGTGCAGCGCCGGACGAGGTGCTCACACCCCACCGCCCCCCTTTTGGCGGTGTGGGTGTCCTACCCCCGAAGGAGCTACCCCTCATGAACACGATCTTCCGTAAGAGCATGCTGTCTGTTGCTGGTCTCGCGTTCGCCGGTGGTGTCTTCGCCGGCCCGATCGCCGCCCACGCCAACCCGGCCGATGCCACGCCGGTCGCGGTGGCCGTGCAGTCGGGGGCGCCGAAGCCGCAGGGCGAGCAGTCCCACATCAGCCTCAACGACGAGCAGACCGCGAACGTGAAGGCGATCATCGCCGCGACGAAGAAGGCCGGTCTGCCGGAGCGGGCCGCGGTCATCTCGATCGCGACGAGCCTGCAGGAGTCGAAGCTGGAGAACCTGGGTCACCTGGGCGACAGCAACGACCACGACTCGCTGGGCCTGTTCCAGCAACGCCCGAGCTCGGGTTGGGGTACGCCGGAGCAGATCACCGACCCCGAGTACTCCACGACCGCGTTCCTCAAGGGCCTCAAGCAGGTCGACGGGTGGCAGGACATGCCGCTGACCGAGGCCGCGCAGACCGTGCAGGTGTCGGCCTACCCGGACGCCTACGCCCAGTGGGAGCAGCAGGCCACCGACCTCGTCGCCCAGCACTGGAACAGCTGACCACACCACCGCACCACCGCATGACACCGACCGCTGGCCGGCACCCTCAACCCGGGGTGCCGGCCAGCGGCATCTCCGTGCCCTGACCCCGCACAACCGCACCGACTTGCTGGCCGGCACCCCACCCGGGTGCCGGCCAGCGGCGTACCCCGGTCAGGTTTTGTGGTGGTGACTCCGCCTGATATCGATCAGCGCGGTGATCAGCGCGAGCGCGATGATGCCGGCGGCGAGCATGAGGGACTGTTCGAAGGCGTTGGTCCAGTCCCCGCGGCTGTCGGCCAACGTGGAGAAGAACAGCGAGCCGACGGCGGCGATGCCGGCGGCGGCGCCGATCCGCTGGCCGGTCTGGAGCATGCCAGCGCCGCTGCCCGCCTGATCGACCGGCACCTCGGAGAGGGTGATCGTCTGGTTGGGGGCGATCACCAGTCCGCTGCCGATGCCGGCGACGAGCAGTGGGCCGGCGGTGACCCAGGGCGCCGGGGCGTCCGGGAAGAGGCGCAGTGCGATCACCGTGGCGGCCAGTCCGACCACCACGGTGAGCAGTCCGATGGCCACCAGTGGTCGGCCGAAGCGGTTGACGATGCGGCCACCGAGCACGGCGGCGGCCGCGGAGCCCAGGGCGAAGGGGGTGATGGCCAGGCCGGCGACGAGCGCGCTGTAGCCGAGCCCCATCTGCAGGAACAGGGTGAAGATGAAGAAGATCGCGGTGAAGCCGCCGAAGTAGACGAGCGCCAGGATCGAGCCCAGCGTGTACGACTGGAAGCTGAACAGTCGGAGGTCGAACAGGGGCTGGTGCTGGCGTGCGTACCGCCGCTCCCAGAGCCCGAAGGCGACCAGCACCGCCAGGCCGGCCGGGATGAGCGCCCACTTCCACGGGGTCCGCCACTGCTGCTCCTGCACCAGTGGCAGCAGGACGAGGACCACACCGATGCCGAGCAGCAGGACGCCGACGGGGTCGAGTCGATGCCAGCCGGGTTGACCGGTGGGGCGCCCGGGCAGCAGCCGCCAGCCGAGGATCACCGCGAGGACACCGACCGGCACGTTGACGAAGAACACCCAGCGCCAGCCGTGTTCCTCGCCGCCGATGGCGATGAGCAGTCCGCCGAGCAGCGGCCCGACGGCGGTGGAGATGCCGATGGTGGCGCCGAGCAGCCCGAACGGGCGGGCGCGTTCGGGCCCGCGGAACAGTTGCTGGATCAGCCCGATGACCTGGGGGTTGACGATGCCGGCGGCGGCGCCCTGCAACAACCGGGCGATGACCAGCCAGGTCGGGGAGGTGGCGAGGCCGGCGAGCGCGCTGGTGATGGTGAACAGCGCGATGCCGAAGACGAAGGCGTTGCGCCGGCCGCGGGCGTCGCCGAACCGGCCGGCGGGCACCAGTGCCAGGCCGAAGGTGAGCGCGTACCCGGAGAGAATCCACTGCAGATCGCTCGACGACGCGTGCAGCGCCCGGTCGATGGAGGGCACGGCCACGTTGACGATGCTCACGTCGAGCAGCGTCATGAAGGCGGCGACGAGTCCGACGCCGACCGCCTGCCAGCGTCGTCGGTTCTCGGCCGCGGTCACCGGCTGCGGCGTCTGCGCCGCGCTCATCGTGCCCCCCGTCGACCCTTGGCCATCCATGGTTGACCGCTACCCGGGTCTTCGGGGGGCGAACCGTGCCGGTTGGTTCCGCGGGTCACGCCATCTGGCGGGCGCAGAACCGGGGGCCGAAGTCGAGGCCGGCCATCGGTGAGTCCTCGCGGTGCAGCAGGCCCTTCTCGGTGAGCAGGTGCAAGGGGCTGCCCACCTGCTCCTCGGTGAGCCCGGATTCCTCGGCGATCAGGTCCGGATAGGGCACCTGCCCGCGTGCCTCCAGGGTGGTGACCGCCTGGTACACCCGTTGCTCGGCCTCCGACAGTTGCACCTGCTGCATGGTTCCTCCTTCTGCTCGGCCGCCACTGCGGTGGCGGCTGCCGTGCGCCGGTTACCCCCTCGGTGCCCGAAGATGCACACCCGATCGGGCGGTCGCGACGGCGGGCGGGTCCGGCGGTCGGGCGAGGGAGGTGCCCTAGGCTGCTTCCGTGATCGTTTGGGATCTCGTCGTTGTCGGCGCTGGCCCCGCGGGGCTGTCCGCGGCGCACGCCGCTGCCCGTGCGGGCGTGTCCACCCTTGTCGTCGAGCGAGCCGTTCACCCGCGGTACAAGACCTGCGGCGGTGGCCTGATCGGCACCTCGCTGGCGGCCGTCCAGGATCGGATCGAGGTGCCCGCGCACGACCGGGTGGACCGGGTGACATTCACCCGCGACGGCCGTCGGGAGTTCACCCGCCGCAACGGCAGTCCGGTGGTGACGATGGTGCGCCGCGAGGAGTTCGACGACCGGCTGCGCGCGGCCGCGGTCGCCGCCGGCGCGCAGCTGCGGGAGCGGGTCGCGGTCCGCGCGATCGAGCAGGACCCCGAGGGGGTACGCCTGCGGCTGGCCGACGGTACGACCATCGCGGCTCGTGCCGTGATCGGGGCGGACGGCTCGTCGGGGGTGACCGGGCGGCACGTCGGGGTTCGCTACCGGCAGGTGGATCTGGGTCTGGAGTTGGAGATTCCGGTGCCGCCCGTCGAGCAGGAGCGGTGGCGGGGCCGGCTGCTGCTGGACTGGGGTGCCATGCCGGGGTCGTACGCCTGGGTCTTTCCCAAGGGCGACCGGCTGACCGTCGGCGTGATCGCCGCGCGCGGGGCGGGGGAGGGGACCCGTGACTACCTGCGGCGGTTCGTCGACCGGTTGGGTCTGACCGGGTTGCCGGCGGAGCACGACTCCGGTCACCTGACCCGTTGTCGGGCGGAGGATTCACCGTTGCGCAACGGCCGGGTGCTGGTCGTCGGGGATGCGGCCGGTTTGCTGGAACCGTGGAGCCGGGAGGGCATCAGCTTCGCGCTGCGCTCCGGCGAGCTGGCCGGAGCTGCGGTCGCGGGCGGTGACCTGGCCGGCTACGAGCGGGCGGTGGCCGAGCACCTGCTGCCGGAGATGCGGGCGGGCTTCCGGCTGCTCGACGTGTTCACCCGTCGCCCGGACGTGTTCCACGCCCTGTTGGCGACCCCGCCGGGCTGGCGGATGTTCGTGCAGTTTTGCCAGGGGCGGGCGAGCTTCGACGAGATGCTGCGCCGCCGCCCGATCCGGGCCGCTCTCGCGGTGCTCGACCGGTTGTCCCATCCATCGCGCCAGGCCACCACTGCTCACCCAGGATCCTAGGACGCCTTACAGGGTGTGCGCTCGACTACTGGTGTCGACCCGTGTGGCCGCCGGACAATCACAGCGGAGCAGGAGGAGGCGCTGATGACCGAGCAGCCGTTCACCGACGACGAGTACGCGTTTCTGCGCCACGTGCGGTTCGGGGAGTTGCCGCCCGCCGTCCGTCCCGACGAGCGGGTGGCCCTGACCGAGACCGATCCCGGGCGCGACCGGCCGGAGGAGTCCGAGGATCCGATCCGCTGGAACGTGCAGGGCTGAGAACGCGCGGCGGGCCGCGGGTGTCGCCACCCACGGCCCGTTCGTGATGCGCTGCGGTCAGAAGACGGGCACGCCCTCGCGGACCAGACGCCAGTTGGGCTGGAAGAAGTCGGCCGGGTCGATCGTCCCCTTGGCCTGCGCCCAGTCGATGAGCAGCTGGCGGATCTCCTGCTGCGCGTTGTAGACCTGGGTCTTCACGATGCCGGGGAAGTTGCCACCCCCGCTGCGCCGGTAGTTGTTCACCGCCACCACGAACTGGGCGTTGTCCGCCACCGGGGTGTCGGTGCCGGACAGCACCAGCCGGGTGATCCGCTGCCCGACCGGCTTGGAGATGTCGATGTCGTAGTCCAGGCCGGAGAAGACGTCGTAGTTGTAGTCCGGCACCGCCGGGTCGCTGATCTGCTCCGGGTCGACCGGGGCGCCCGGCGCGACCGTACGGAAGTACTTCGCCGAGTACTCCAGGTAGGCGCGCACCTCGGCCCCGCTGAGCACGACCGCCTCGAGGGTGTTGTCGTACACGTACAGGCCGGCCACGTCGCGGATCTTCACGTCGCCGGCGGGGAAGACGGCGGTCCGGCTGAACGGCGCCGCGATCGACAGCACCGGCAGGTCCGCGTACGCCGTGCCGACCAGCGCCGCGCCGACCACCTCGGTCTGCACGTGGTTGATGAAGTCCAGGATCGGCGTGTCCTTGTACCGCGACTCCGCCGCCGACAGCTCCACGGTGGACGTGGCGACGACCTGGTTGACGTACGCCACGGTCTTCTGGTGCTGGGCCCGCACGGCGGCGAGCACCTTCGGGTCCTCGACCACGGTGTTGGTGTTCAGCATGGTGGCGGCCTTCTTGGTGATCGTCCACCGGCCACGCTCACGGGTGAGGGTGAAGTCCATCCGGGTGAGTCGCTGGCCCCACTTCGACGGCTCGGAGAGCAGCACCTGCGTGCCGGTGCGCTCGTTGGTGACGAACCGCTCGACCACCTCGTTGTGCGCGTGACCGAAGAGGATCGCGTCGATCCCCGGCACCTGCTGGGCGATCAGCGCCACCGGGTTCTCGTTCGGCAGCTCCGGGCCATAGCTGGAGGTGCCGCTGTCACCGCCGTGCGCCGAGATCAGCACGAGGTCCGCGCCACGGGCCCGCATGATCGGCACCCACTTCGCGGCGGTCGCGATCATGTCGTCGAAGCGCAGCTTGCCCTCGACGTTGCCCTTGTCCCAGATGGCCACACCGGGATTGGTCAACCCCAGGATGCCGACCCGCAGGGTCGGCGCGGCGAAACCGAGGGAGACCTTCTTGATGACGTACGGCAGGAAGGCGGGCTTGCCGGTCGTCGCGTTGACGGCGTTCGCGGCGAGCGCCGGGAAGCCGAGCTGGCGGATCCACAGGTCCAGCAACGGCAGACCGTAGTTGAACTCGTGGTTGCCCAGGGTCACCGCGTCGTAGTCGATGACGTTCATGGCCCGTGCCATCGGGTGCTTCTCCCCGGTGGCGGTGATCGGCTCCTGCTTGGCGTAGTACGTGGCCAGCGGCGTGCCCTGGATCGTGTCGCCCGCGTCGAGCACCAGCGTCGCCTTGCCGCGCCGCTCCCGACGGATCTGGTTGATCAGGGTCGCCAGCTTCGCCACGCCGATGTCGTTCTGCTTGCTGTCGTCGTACTCGGCGTCGCGGTAGTAGTCCCAGTTGTAGACGTTTCCGTGCGTGTCCGACGTGCCCAGGAGGGTGAGGTCCCAGGTGCGCGGGCGGGCCGCGCCGGCCGCCTGCGCGGGCGCGGCGGCGATCAGCGGGGTGGTCGCCGCGGCCGCCGCGGCGACGAGCACCTGGCGGCGCGACGGGCCGGAGGGAGAGGTCATGACGTGCCTTTCCATGGGGGTGGACGCGCCTCGTGAGCGCCTTGCGCACCATAACCAGCAGCTGGCACTGCCGCCACGGCAGCCCCGGTCGTCGCGGCGGTTTCCGCAGGCCGACGCAGGGTAGGGCGGTCAGGGACGACATCCGCGGGAGAGCCCCGCTTCCCGCGCGCAGCGAGGAGAATTTCAGTGAGCGAGGACCAGCACACCCAGCAGGACCCGACCAGCCAGTACGGCCAGCAGTCCGGTCAGCCCGCACAGCAGCAGTCAGCGCCCGGCTCGACCCGGGAGATGACCCCGAAGCCGGACCACGGGGAGGAGTCGTACCGGGGCAGCGGCAAGCTCGACGGCAAGCGGGCGCTGATCACCGGCGGTGACTCGGGGATCGGCCGGGCGGTCGCGATCGCCTTCGCCCGGGAGGGCGCGGACGTGCTCATCTCCTACCTCGGCGAGGAGGAGGACGCCGACGCCCGGGAGACCATCCGGCTGGTCGAGGCCGCCGGCCGGCGGGGCGTCGCGGTACGCGGTGACATCACCGACGAGGCGCACTGCCAGGAACTGGTCGACCGGGCGGTGCGCGAACTGGGTGGCCTCGACATCCTGGTCAACAACGCGGCGTACCAGATGTCGCAGGACAAGGGAATCCTCGGCATCAGCACCGACCAGTTCGACCGGGTGTTCAAGACCAACCTGTACGCGATGTTCTGGCTCTGCAAGGCCGCCATTCCCCACCTGGCCGAGGGGTCGGCGATCATCAACACGTCGTCGATCCAGGCGTTCGACCCGTCGCCGCAGCTGCTGGACTACGCCACCACCAAGGCGGGGATCGCCAACTTCACCAAGGCCCTCGCCGCCGACCTGGCCGAGCAGGGCATCCGGGTCAACGCTGTCGCACCGGGGCCGGTGTGGACGCCGCTGATCCCGTCCACCATGCCGGAGGAGAAGGTGAAGCAGTTCGGCACCGACACCCCGGAGGGGCGTCCCGGGCAGCCGGCCGAGCTCGCGCCCGCGTACGTCTTCTTCGCCTCGCAGGAGTCCAGCTACGTGACCGGCGAGATCCTGGGAGTCACGGGCGGCCGACCGACCAAGTGACCCGCCGTCGGGTGGGCGTCCCCTCGGGATGCCCACCCGACGTTGTGGCCCGCTCGCGCCGCTCGTTCATGCGGCCCGTTCATGCGGACCGTTGTTGGTGCGGCTCGTCGACGTGGCCGTCGTTGATGCGGCGTGGTCGCGTGGCTTGTTCGCGCGGCCCGTGGTGGTGCGGCCTGCTCGTGTGGCTCGCTGCTCAGCGTGGCCAGGCGGCGAAGCGGTGCCGGATCTCGGCGACGTCGGCGGCGCTCAGGCCGTACCGGCCGAAACGTTGGTCGGAGAGCCGGTCCAGGTAACGGCCGGCGGCGCGCACGTCGTCCGGGTCCAGCGCGGGGTCGACCTGCCGTGCCAGCACCAACAGTTCGGTCACGTCGTAGTGGTCGAGGGCCGCTGCCACGTCGATGAAGTCGCGAACCTCCCGCCGGTTGACCAACGCCGCGATCTTGTTCGCCACCAGGTCACGGACGTCCATCACCGGGCCCAGGTCCATCACCACCGGGCTCTGCTGGCGGTCCAACCGGGCGAGGCTGAGCCGGATCTGCCGTCCGTCGCGGCTCACCACGAAGTCCTTCATGTCCTGCTCGTACCCGTCGAACAGCTCGGCCAGCTCACTGTCCGGGTCGGCATCACTCACGGTGAACCCGGCCCGCTCCAGGGCCACCCGCACCCCGGCGGACGCGGCCGCGGCAGCGCCCTCCACGTCCGCGAAGAGGTCCACGTCCTCCGTCGGTCGGGCGACCAGCCCGTGCGCCGCCCACGCCACCCCACCACCCAGAACGAATCGGTACGGCCCGGCGGCGGCCAGCGCCACCCGGGCCACCTCCCGGTAGAACTCGTGCAGATGAGGCTGGATCACGCCGCGCGCAGGCCGCGGTGCCGGCTCTCCCACGCCTGGCGTACGCCCCGAGGCAGGTTGAGCAGTCGCCACACCCGACGCAACGTCCGCCCGTTGATCAGAGCGCGCAGATCGTCGGCCCGAGTGGTCTCGCGAAGCACGTTCTCGTACATCCAGAGCAGCTGGTCGGGGTCGCCGAGGTCGAAGGTGCGCTCGGCGTTCCACATCAGCCGTACCGGCAGCTCCACCACACCTCGGGTGGGACCGGCAAGCTCGGCGAGCGTCCGCGCCACCACGGCGGGGCGACCCGGGCGGGCCAGAAAGGCCACGCCGGTTGCGGTGGGGGAGACGGCCTGCATGGTGTCAGGGTAACGCCCACCAGAGCCGGTGTCGCTCAGGTCGATCCCAGCACGCTGCTCCAGGCGCGCCGCCTGGCCCTCATCACCTCGAAGTTTGTCCGGTTTGCGCGAGCTGGTGGGCTCGGCCCGTTCGTGATCGACTCGGGTTTTATGAAGTCGGGGGGTCCGGGTGTCCGGGATGCTCCGACTTTCGTGAACCCGGGTGGATCAGGCTCGGCCGGGGGTGGTTTGGGCGTGTGTGAGCCGTGCCGTCTGGGTGGTTTGCCGGGTGGTGGGTGTTGGTGGGGTGTGGTCGGGCGCACGCGTGGGCCGGAATCATGGCCGGGTCGGGGTCGTTGCATACCCTGACGATCGCAGTACCACCGACCCGCCGCCCGACCGTGGGGGCTGGTCGCGCGGGTGGGAATGCCAGCCCGCGCCCGGTCGTTGCAGTCCCCACGAACTCGATGGGCGCCGCCTCGATGAGGGTGCTGATGGATGGGCCGCCCCCGGAATGACCCCGGCCCCCCGGTCGTTGCAGTCCCCACGAACGACCGCAGGCACCGCCTCGACGAGGGTGCCGATGGATGGGCCGCCCCCGGAATGACCCCGGCCCGACGGTCGTTACACAGGGACCGGCGCCACGAGCCCCCCCGCTCGCCAGGTCGCCGACCCGACGCCCGACACGGCGTCACCCCCCAAACTTTTCCCCTTTGTTTGTGCAGCGCCGGACGAGGTGCTCACACCCTTGCCGCCGCCCCCCTTTTGGCGGTGTGGGTGTCCTACCCCCGAAGGAGCTACCCCTCATGAACACGATCTTCCGTAAGAGCATGCTGTCTGTTGCTGGTCTCGCGTTCGCCGGTGGTGTCTTCGCCGGCCCGATCGCCGCCCACGCCAACCCGGCCGATGCCACGCCGGTCGCGGTGGCCGTGCAGTCGGCCGCGCCGAAGCCGCAGGGCGAGCAGTCCCACATCAGCCTCAACGACGAGCAGACCGCGAACGTGAAGGCGATCATCGCCGCGACGAAGAAGGCTGGTCTGCCGGAGCGGGCCGCGGTCATCTCGATCGCGACGAGCCTGCAGGAGTCGAAGCTGGAGAACCTGGGTCACCTGGGCGACAGCAACGACCACGACTCGCTGGGCCTGTTCCAGCAACGCCCGAGCTCGGGTTGGGGTACGCCGGAGCAGATCACCGACCCCGAGTACTCCACGACCGCGTTCCTCAAGGGCCTGAAGCAGGTCGACGGGTGGCAGGACATGCCGCTGACCGAGGCCGCGCAGACCGTGCAGGTGTCGGCCTACCCGGACGCCTACGCCCAGTGGGAGCAGCAGGCCACCGACCTCGTCGCCCAGCACTGGAACAGCTGACCCGCACCACCACACCACAGCACGACACCGACCGCTGGCCGGCACCCCCAACCCGGGGTGCCGGCCAGCGGCACTTGCGTTTCGGTGTGGCAGACACATGGTCGCCGGTCGCGCACGTCGCGCCGCCGGGAGCGGATGCCGCGACACCGGGTGCCCGCTGGTGGCGGACGCCGCGATGCCGCCGGGTGCCCGCCGGGTGCCTGCCGGGAGCGGATGCCGCGACACCGGGTGCCCGCCGGTGGCGGACGCCGCGATGCCGCCGGGTGCCTGCCGGGAGCGGATGCCGCGACACCGGGTGCCCGCCGGTGGCGGACGCCGCGATGCCGCCGGGTGCCTGCCGGGAGCGAATGCCGCGACACCGGGTGCCCGCCAGAGGCGGACGCCGCGATGCCAGCGGGTACCCGCCGGAGGGTAGATGCCGCGCCGCCGGATGCCCGCCAGGAGCGGATGCCGTGATGCCGGCCGGTGCCCCTCGGAGGCAGCTGGCGGTCGCCGGAACCGAATGGCGCGCCGGCGGAGACGCATGGCGCGGTCCGGATTGGTGGCTGCCAGCAGATCTTGGACAGTTTCCGTTCCGCGTGAACGGAAACTGTCCAAGATCTCGTGGGTTGTGGCCGAAGCCGCAGCGCGATGGCGGGTGTCGTGGTCGCGAGGCGACCGGCGTGCAGCCAGCGAGGGGACCCGGCGGCAGGATGGCCAACGGAGCAGCGGGCGTTGAGGCCGCTGGCCGTCCGCCGCCACCAGCGGTGCGGCGGCGCGGCGGGGCGTTGACGCCACGGCCGGCCGACGCCAGCCGGCGGTGTGGCGACCGACGCCAGCGACCGGCCGGCCGACGCCAACCGACGGTGCGGCGACCGACGCCAACCG
Organism: Micromonospora sp. NPDC127501; assembly: GCF_040302185.1. Lineage (NCBI taxonomy): Bacteria > Bacillati > Actinomycetota > Actinomycetes > Micromonosporales > Micromonosporaceae > Micromonospora > Micromonospora sp. NPDC127501. The sequence goes on from NZ_JBEORJ010000016.1 coordinate 134,094, forward strand.
ACGGTGCGGCGACCGACGCCAACCGACGGTGTGGCGGGAGTGGAGCGGCCGAGGCCATCGGCGCGCGGACACCACAGCGGTGCGGCGCGGCCCTGTGACCGCCACGCGGCGGAACGGGCGGGCTGGCTGTGCGATGGATGGTGGGCAACGCGGGGTGCGGGAACAACGCGGGGTGGGGGCTGGTTGTGGACAGTGTCGGTGTGACTCAGTGTCCCCGGGCCTCACCTAATATCGCCTTCGCGGAATACCGTTCGGCTGGAGCCGCGTCGTGCCACTCGCCGAGAGGCGACCTGCACACCGACACCAGCGCCGCCCCCGGCCCACCGGCCGGGGGCGGCGCTGTCTCGCTTCCTCGGTTCGCGAACCTGTCTCAGTTGACCTATCTTCAGAGGGTGGCTC
>NZ_JBEORJ010000017.1:0-110803 GCF_040302185.1 Micromonospora sp. NPDC127501
GCCCGCCCCCCCCCCCCCCGGCCCCCCCCCCCCGGCGGGGTCGGTCAGTGGATGACGACGGGCGTCCTGACCTGCTCGCCCTGCGGGTCGTCGAGCTGCGCCGGCTGACGTCGGCGCGGCAGGAACGCCGCCGGGATGATCGTGAGCACGACCAGCGCGAACGCGACCCAGAACGTGCTCGCGAACGACTTGGCGGCGAAGTCCAGCCCACGCTCGATGATCGACGGGTCGACCGGCATCTGCTGGAGCAGCTCCGGCCGCTGCTGGGCGGCGATGGCCAGCCCGGCTTCGGTGACCGGCTTGCCGCTCTCGTCCACCAGGCCGGGGATCTGCCGGGAGCCGTTCAGCTCGTTGGTGAGGATCACCGACATCACGGCGGCGCCGACCGAGCCGCCGATCTGCTGGAGGATGTTGACCAGCGTCGAGCCGCGAGCCACGTCGTTGGCCGACAACGTCCGCAGCGCCGACGTCATGATCGGCATCATCGTGCCGCCCATGCCCAGGCCCATCACGAACAGCGACCCGCCGAGCAGCCAGTACGACGTCTGCGGATCGACCTGGGTGAAACCGAAGAACCCGACGACGATGAGCCCCAGCGCGAACGGGACGGTACGCCCGATCGGCACCCGGTCGGCCAGCGTGCCGGCGATCGGCATGGTGATCATCGCGCCGATGCCCTGCGGCGCCATCAGCAGGCCGGCGGCCAGCGTCGACTCACCGCGCACCTGCAGGAAGTAGCTCGGGAACAGCAGGCCGGCGCCCATGAACGCGATGATGAACACGAACATCGTCACCGACGCGATGGTCAGGCTGCGGTTGCGGAACAGCCGCAGGTCGAGCAGCGGGTGCCGGGGCTTGAACGAGTAGAGCACGAACGCCACCACCAGCGCGCCGCCGACCAGCATCGGGGCCCACACCTTGGCCTCGGCGAAGGTGCCCGCCTCCGGCAGGGACGAGACGCCGTAGAGGAAGAGGGCCAGGCCCGGCGAGAGCATGAGCATGCCGACGAAGTCGAACGACTCGGACGGCTCGGGCGCGTCCTTCGGCAGCGCGACCTGCGCGTAGATCAGGGCGATCAGGCCGATCGGCAGGTTGATCAGGAAGATCCAGTGCCAGCTCGCGGTGTCGATCAGCCAACCACCGAGGATCGGGCCGCCGATCGGCCCCAGCAGCATCGGGATGCCGAGGACGGCCATCAACCGGCCGATCCGGTGCGGACCGGCCGCCCGGGTCATGATGGTCATGCCCAGCGGCATGAGCATGCCGCCACCGAGGCCCTGCAGGACTCGGTAGCCGATCAGCTCGCCGATCGTGTCGGCCATGGCGCAGAGCCCCGACCCGATCGTGAACAGGGTCAGCGCCACCATGTAGAGCCGTTTGGTGCCGAACCGGTCCGCCGCCCACCCGCTGAGCGGGATCACGGTGGCGAGCGCGAGGGTGTAGGCGGTCATGGTCCAGGCGACGCGGGCGTAGGACGCGTCGAACTCGCTCTGGAATTTGGGCAGCGCCACGCTGACCACCGTCACGTCGAGGATCGACATGATCGCGCCAAGGACGACAACGCCCGCCACCTTGAGCACCGCGCCGTCGAGTTTGTCCGATGTCGCGAGGGATTGCTGTGTCACTAACTCTCCTGAAGTCGATTGAGCCGGCCGACGGTGGGCGGTGGCGGCGATGCCGCGCCAACCGGGCGCGGGGCGCGACGTGCCAGGACGACGACGCGCGGAGGAAGAGTATCGGGAGGATGTGACGGTTCGCCGCCGGATTAACGCTCGTCCGGGCGTCGCATCCGATCGGCCGTACGACTGTGGCCGGACGTCGGGGTGGCAATCAGCCGGCAGGGCCGCGAGCCAGGGAAGGGTCGCGGTCCGGATCAGCGCGGTGAGGCCCGGGATCGGCTGCGCGACGGCCAAGCGATCACCGTCGTGACGGTTGGCGCGTCCACCACTGGCACGCGCCGAGCCCTGGTCGCGCGCCGCTCTTGGCGTCGGTGGCCGCGAGATCGGGGCGTGCCGGCCTGGCCACTCGGTCGGCCTGCGACCGGGGTGATCGTCGTGTGCTGGTGGGGCTCACGTTCGTCGGTGGTAGTGGTTGCGGCGGCGGACCTGCTCGGGGTCGAGCCAGGCCGGTGGGACGAACTCGGGGTGGCCGTCGCCGGCCAGTCGCACCGCCCAGTCGCTGTGGTGCAGGTGCCGGTGGTGGTGGCCGCAGAGCAGGACGGCGTTGGCGAGGCTGGTTGGGCCGCCGTCGGCCCAGTGGTGGATGTGGTGGGCGTCGCACCAGCGCGGTGGTCGGTCGCAGCCCGGGAAGGCGCAGCCCCCGTCTCGCAGCACCAGAGCTCGCCGGAGAGGGCCGGTGATGAGACGACATTGTCGGCCGAGGTCGAGTGGTTGGCCAGCTCCGCTGAGGACGGCGGGGAGGATGGCGGCGTCGCAGGCGAGGCGGCGCACGGCCTCGGGGGTGAGGTGCAGGCCGGTGTCGAGGGCGCCGCTGCCCAGTTGCCGGGTCAGCCCGTCGTAGCTGGTGGTGACGACGATCTGCGCGGAATCACCGCCGTGCTCAGGCAACTCGCCGGTGCGCAGGGCGAGGCGGCACACATCGCTGAAAGCGTCGTGCCGGCGTTGCCCGGGAGAGCGCTGGTCGTCAGGGCCCGAGGGTGCGCTGAGTGGGTCGATGGCAGCACGGAGCAGCCCGGCGGTCTCGGTGTCGAGGATGCCGGTGAGTCGCAGGCGACCGTCGGTGAGGGTGGAGAGGGTGAGGTGCCGGTCGCGGGTGGCGCGGCGGGCTTCGGCGTCCAGAGCTGCTCGGGCGGCGGCGTCGGCGATGTCGGGTGCGACGTGGTCGAGGATGCGGGTGCTGAGTTTGCGTAAGACGGTGGGATCGAATTGCCCGGCCCACTCGACGAGCACTCCGAGGGCCTTGTCGGCGGCCTCGGGACCGGCGACGGTCTGCACCTTGTCGACCGTGTCGGAGATGACCCGGGCATGGTCGACGGCGATGTGGCCATCGGCCAGCGCGTGGCGTACCCCGGGGTTGCCGGTGTCCAGGACAGCGGCGAGGTCGACGAGGCGGCGGGCGGCCGAAATGGTGAGGCGTAACCGTTCGCGGAGCCAGACCGCGGTGGAGGAGGCGCCCCGCCCGGTGGCGGTGCCTCGGCCGTCGAGCTCACGGATCAGGGCCAGCTTCACCGCGGCGAGCCGCTGCTCGATGCGGTGCGCGGTGTCGAGCGCGGCGATCAGCTCGTCCTCGGGCTGCGCCCACGTGGCCGTGTCGGCGCAGGCCGCGATAGCACCCTCTGCCTGCGTCAACTCTTCGACCACGACCCGAAATCTAGTACAGCTGTACGACACTTTCAGTCATGATGATCGATTCGCGGAGCCCCGGCCCAGGTGCCAGGCCGGCGATCTGGCTGCCACGACCGGCGGAGAACTAGCTGCTGTGCTTGCTGGCGTCGAGGGCAGCCTGCTCGACTCGCTGGCGGTAGTCCAGCCACCATGACTTGTTCACGGGGGGCAGGTTGTCGTTCCCGGACAACAGCCCGGCCCTGCCGTCGATGAGCTCGCGCACGATGTCAGCGTGGCCGGCGTGCCGTTGGGTGTCCGCGATGACGTGGACCAGGACGTGGTGCAACGTGACCGCCGCATCGCCCCACCACGGCACGTGGCCTACCTCGTGCAGTCCAAGGGCTTCGATGGTGGTGTCGGCGTGGGCGATCGCGCGACGGTACAGTGCCACGATCTCCTCGCGGGTCTCATCCGCGCTCGCCCACATGTCGGCGTTGGTCTCCGCCCCGTCGCCGACATACGGCAGCTCCTGCTCGAACGGCCGGCCGAACACGACGCCGAAGTAGAGGATCTCCATGGCCGCCGCGTGCTTCACCAGACCGAGCAAGTTGGTCGCGGTCGGGGTCAACGGACGCCGAATGTCGTATTCGCCCAGCCCGTCGAGCTTCCACAACAGCGACTCGCGGCCGCCCTTCAAGTAACTGTGCAGGTCCGACTTCATCGCGGCACTATGGCATCCGGTCGGGTATCGGCGTTGCCCCGGACGATCCGCGAAGCTCAGGATCGGTAGGACAACCACCGGGTCCCGGCCAACCCGACGTGGAAAATCTGCTTCTCTAGACCGTGACCACCGGCACGGCGGCGGTGAGCGCCCAGTCGTGCCCGATGTCGGCGGCCGCGCGCAGCAACCTCGGAAGGTGTTCCTCGCGCAGGGTCTCCAGCGAGGTCTCGGCCGCGTGCACTGTCACGTTGATGGCGGCGACGACGCGCCCGTCGCCGTCGCGTACGCCGGTGGCTACGGACCGGATTCCCGGTGCCAGGTCCTGGTCGGCGAGCGCCCAGCCCTTCGCCCGGACCTCACGCAGCACGGCGTCGAGGTCGCCCGGTGCGGGCTGCCAGCGCGGCGTGATGCCGGAGCGGCTGGGCTCGGCGAGAACGGTAGCCAGCGTCTCCGGTGGGAGGGCCGCGAGCAGAACCTTGCCCATCGACGTCGCGGGTGCCGGGAAGCGGGTGCCGATGGTGACGCCCAGCGTGACGATCTTGGGTACGGCCACCCGGGCGACGTAGACGATGTCGCTGCCGTCGAGCTGGGCCATCGAGGTCGACTCGTTGGTCTGCGCGACGAGCTTCTCCATGTGCGGCCGGGCCACGTCCCACATGTTCAGCGCGTTAACGTACGCCATCCCCAGCTCCAGGACGCGTGGTGTGAGGGTGTGGCCGCGGCCGACCGCGCGGACGTAGCCCAGCGATTCGAGCGTGATGAGGATGCGCCGGACGGTGGGGCGGGCCAGGCCGGTGGCGGCGGCGAGCTCGCTGAGCGTCATCGACGGGCAGGCGGGACGGAAGGAGCGCAGGACGTCGAGGCCACGGGCGAGAGCCTCGATGAAGTCGGGCCCGGCGCCCCTTCCGTTGTCACTCATGTCCTTAATGCTTCCATTGCGCCGACCCGGCGTCCCACTCGGTGTACTGGTACGGGTTCTCCAGGATCGCGGTCTCGGGGACGTCCGGGTTCATTCCCCGCTGCCACGCCTCCTCCCCCATCGTCTCGCGCAGGTGGTCGATGGTCGCGGCCACCCCGGCCCGCGCGGCGGCGAGGTCGACGCCGACGAGGCGGCCGTCGCGCTTCACGACCCGGCCGTCCACCAGCACGGTGTGCACGTCGGCGCGCTGGGCCTGGAAGACGACGTGACCGTGCGGGTTCAGGATCGGGAACATCACCGGCGAGGCGTCGTTCTTGATCAGGACGACGTCGGCCTGACGGCCGGGGGTGAGCGCGCCGATCGTGGTGTCCATGCCGAGCGCACGGGCGCCGCCTCGGGTGGCCCACTCGACGACCTGCTCGGCGCGCAGGTGGCAGTGGGTGATGGTTTCCTGTTTGGCGTGCGCCTCCAGGTGCTCCCGGGAGCGGTCGGCGCCGAGCGTGCTGCGCATCGCGGAGAAGAGGTCGCCGCTCCACCACACGCTGGTGTCCATCGACAGTGACACCGGGATGTCGTGGTGGCGCAACTGCCAGGTGGGTGGGTAACCCTGGCCGGCGCTCTGCTCACTCTCGGTCGAGACGGAGACCGATCCGCCGGTCGCGGCGATCCGGTTGTACGAGTCCTGGGTGAGCGTCGCCGCGTGCACGTACACGTTCGACGGGGTCATGAAGCCGTTCTCGTGCATCAGCCGGATGCCGTCGTCGTTGGTGGCGCCCCACACGCCCGCGTGGGTGGTCACCGCGGCGCCCAACTCCCGGGCCACCTCGAACGCGGCCCGTTCCGGGAAGGCGGGGTCACCGGTGACGTCGAACGCCAACTGGAAGCCGGCCAGCTTGCCACCGTCGACGCGGCGGCGGTGGAAGTCGCGGAACTCCGGCGAGGTGGCCCATTCCCACGGCCCCTGCTGGATGTTGCCGTAGGCGAGCACGAACCGTCCGTCGACCGCCTCCAGGGCGTCCACGGCGGCGTCGGCGTGCTCGGGCGTCTGCAACCCGTGCGACCAGTCGACGGTGGTGGTGACGCCGGCGTCGATCGCCTCGATCGCGCCAAGCAGGTTGCCGGCGTAGACGTCCTCGGGCCGGAACAGCTTGCCCGACTCGAGGTAGTACCAGACGAAGTACTGGGTCAGGGTCCAGTCGGCGCCGTACCCGCGCATCGCGGTCTGCCACAGGTGCCGGTGGGTGTCGACCATGCCGGGCATGAGGATGCCGTCGGTGGCGTCGATCTCCAGGGCGTCGTCGGGTGCGGCGAGACCGACGCCGACCTGCGCGATCCGGCCGCCGATGACCAGCACGTCGGCGCCGGGCAGCACCGTGTGCGCGTCGTCCATGGTGAGAACCAGGCCGTTACGGAAGACCACCGGCCGGTCGGTTGCGCTCATTCGCCACCCATTCCTTCCACGGTACGAGGGGAATCCGGACCGTTGTCCGCTGTGCGGCCAGCCCGAGTGGCGCAAGTGTGGTCCCGGTCACGATTCGTGTCAAGAGCGTGGTCCTGCTCGATGAGCACACCGTTGACACGCACCGTGCGGTATCGCAAGCTGTCTCGGCGGACAGGTGTCCGCAGAACGGGCGGAAACATGGTGCAGCATTCGACAGGCCCACTGGCCGGCCTGCTCGTCGCGGACTTCTCCCGGATCCTCGCCGGGCCGTACGCGACGATGCTCCTGGCCGACCTGGGCGCCCAGGTGATCAAAGTGGAGAGCCCCGGTGGCGACGACACCCGCACCTGGATGCCACCCACCCGCGACGGTGTCTCGACGTACTACCTCGGCATCAACCGCAACAAGCGGTCGGTCGCCCTGGACCTCAGGAAACCCGACGACCTGGCCGCCGCGCAGGAGTTGGCCCACCGGGCCGACGTGCTGATCGAGAACTTCCGGCCCGGTGGCCTCGCCCGGTTCGGCCTCGACTACGACACGGTCACCGTGACCAACGACAAGATCGTGTACGCGAGCATCAGCGGCTTCGGCACCGGCGCCGGTAAGGACTTCCCCGGCTACGACCTCATGGTGCAGGCCATCTCGGGCCTGATGAGCCTCACCGGCGACCCGGACGGTTCGCCGTACCGGGCCGGCATCTCCGTCTTCGACGTGATGGCCGGGCTGCACGCCAGCATCGGCATCCTCGCCGCGCTGCACCACCGTGGCGAGACCGGACGAGGCCAGCACGTCGAGGTCAACCTGCTCAGCTCGGCGCTGTCCGGGCTGGTCAACCACTCCAGCGGCTACGTCGCCGGCGGCACCGTCCCGTTCCGGATGGGCAACGCGCACCCCAGCCTCTTCCCGTACGAGCCACTGCCCACCGCCGACGGCGAGCTGGTCGTCATCGCCGGCAACGACGGGCAGTTCCGCAAGCTCTGCCAGGTGCTCGACCTGCCCGGCCTGCCGGACGACAGCCGTTTCGGCCGCAACCAGGACCGCACGGCCAACCGAGAGCAACTGCGGCCCCTGCTTGTCGAACGCCTCGCCAAGCGGACCACTGACGAGTGGTTCCGGGACCTGCTCGCCGCCGGCGTCCCGTGCGCGCCGATCAACACCATCGACGGTGGCGTGGCGCTCGCCGAGGAGTTGGGGCTCGACCCGGTCGTCACCGTCGGCGACGTGCCCGGCGTCCGCAACCCCATCACCTTCTCCGACACCCCGGCCCGGTACGAGCTGCCGCCGCCGGGGCTCGACGAACACGGCGAGGAGATCCGCGCGTGGCTGAAGAACTGAGCTTCCCCACCGGGATCGGCACCTCCGACCCGACCACCATCTCGCTGCTGGGGCAGGATCTGGCCGCCGACCTGATGGGCACTGTGGGCTTCGGCGAGCTGGCGTACTGGCTGGTCGCCGGCCGCCGTCCCACCCCGGGAGAGGTACGGGTCTTCGAGGCGGTGCTGGTGGCCCTCGCCGACCACGGCTTCACCCCGACGGCGATCGCCGCTCGGCTGACGTACCTGTCCGCGCCCGAGTCGTTGCAGGGCGCGCTCGCCGCCGGCCTGCTCGGCGGCGGCTCCCGCTTCCTCGGTGTCACCGAGGACTGTGGACGCTTCCTCGCCGACACGCTCGCCCAGGCCGGCGAGGTGACCGACTACGACGCGGTGGCGCTCGACGCGGTCACCCGGGCCAAGCGGGAGCGTCGTCTGGTCCCCGGGCTCGGGCACCCCGTGCACAAGGAGCAGGACCCGCGCACCCCCGTGCTGATCAGGATCGCCACCGAGGAGGGTCTGCACGGCCCGCACCTGCGGCTGTTCGAGGCGATCGGACGCGTACACCCGCAGGTGCTCGGCCGCACCCTGCCGCTCAACGGCGCCGGAGTCTGCGGGGCGGCCCTCGCCGACCTCGGCCTCCCGGTCGAGATGTTGCGCGGTTTCGCCCTGCTGGCCCGCGCGGCAGGGCTGCTCGGGCACCTCGCCGAGGAGCGACGACGACCGCTCGGCATGGACATCTACCGCACCGTCGACCGCAACGCCGTCTACGAGCCCTGATCTCCTCGTCCACCCCCGAAAGGAGCGGGAATGGCCTCCATCGTCGCGGTCATCGCCTCCACCCACCACCCCTTCTACTACCGGGCCAGCACCGCCACCGGCGAGGACCGGCCGCCGTTCGCCGACGAGTGGACCCGCAAGATCCTGGGGTTCCGGGAGACGTTGACCCGAGCCCGGCCCGACGTGCTGGTGATGGTCGGCTCCGATCACTTCCACCAGCTCTGGCTGGACAACATGCCGCAGTTCCTGGTCGGCAAGGCGCCCTACTACGACGCCAACTGGTACAACGAGGAGCGCGAGTTCGGGCTCCCCCGGATGCTGCTCACGGGCCAGGAGGACCTGTCCGGGCACATCCTGCGGGCCGGGCTCGACGCCGGCTTCGACCTCGCGTTCAGCAACGAGCTGCGCATCGACCACAGCATCACCTGCCCGATCATCACGCTGCGGCCCGAGGCCGACCTGCCGATCGTGCCGATCTACACCAACATCTTCGCGCCGCCGCTGCCGCAGCCGAAGCGCTTCGTCCAGCTCGGCCAGAGCATCCGCGACATCGTCGAGTCGTGGCCGTCGCACCTGCGGGTCGCCGTCATCGGCACCGGCCACCTCTCGCTGGAGCTGGGCGGCCCCCGGCAGTTCGGCCCGCACGGCCCGGACCCGGAGTTCGACCAGCGGGCCGTCGAGTGGATCGCCAACGGCGACCTGGACGAGTGCCTGCGCGAGGTCACCCTGGACAGCCTGCATACACCGGGCAACGCCACCCACGGCTTCATGGACTTCATGCTGATGATGGGGGTGGCCGGTGCCGGCGTGAAGGCCGACTACGTGGACACCCTCGATCTGTTCCACACCATGGAGGCGTACTTCACCTGGTACCCGAACGGAGCGCCGACGGCATGAGCAGGTACCTGCTGAACAAGTTCCTCTTCATGGTCGACCGGGACCCGGAGCTGGTCGAGCGCTACCGCAGCGAGCCGCGTGAGCTGGTCGCCTGGTGGGAGGCCGAGTGCGCCAACACGGTGCTGAACTGCCACACCGGCGAGGCGAGCACCTGGCTGCGCTTCGACGACGTGGAGCGCGAGGCGTTGGCCACCCACGACCACGTGAAGCTCTTCGCGCTCGGCGCGCACCCGTTCCTCACCCTGACCCTCTTCATCGCCCTCTTCGAGCGGGACAACACCGAGCCGCTCGAATACCAGAAGTCCTTCGGCGCGCGGCTGGCCCACTTCTCGATGCCCTACCCGGACATCGCGACGTGATCCGCGCGGCAGTGCTCACCACCTGCGGCGCCGCGCCGACGATCGCCGAGCGGCCGGCGCCCGTACCGGCCGACGGTGCGGTGGCCGTCACCGTCGAGGCCGTGCCGATCACCCCGCTGGACGTGCTCTGCGCCAGCGGCACCAGCTACTTCGGACCGCCGAGCACCCCGTACGTGCCGGGTGTGCAGGGGGTCGGTCGGCTCGCCGACGGCACCCCGATCTGGTTCGGCACGTCGGCCGGGATGCGCTCCGGCGTCGACGGCAGCATGGCGACCACGGTCACCGTGCCGACCGTCGACGTGGTGGCGCTGCCGGCCGGCGTACCACTGACAGTGCTCGCGGCCCTCGGTCTCTCCGCGGTCGCCGCGTACGCGGCGCTGACCCACGCCGGCGGCCTGGTGGCCGGCGACCAGGTCATCGTGCTCGGCGCCGGGGGTGTGGTCGGTCAGGCCGCCGTTCAGCTCGCCCTGCTCGGCGGCGCCCGCCGCGTCATCGCCGTGGCCCGCTCGGCCGCCGCGCGGTCCCGCGCCGAGGAGCTCGGCGCCGCCGTGGCGGTCCCGCTGCTCCCCGACGACGACGTCGCGTCGATGGCCGACCGGCTGCGCCACGCCGCCGACGGGCCGGTCGACCTCGTCCTCGACCCGGTCTTCGGTGTCCCGGCCGCGGCGGCGCTGCGGGTGCTGCGCCCGGGGGGACGGCTGGTCAACCTGGGTAGCGCGGCCGGCGCGACCGCCCCCATCGAGTCCGCCGTGCTGCGCAGCGGCGCACTGGGGATGATCGGCTACACCAACAACGGGTTGTCGACCGCCGAGCGGGCCGCGGCGCTGACCGTGGTGGCCGGGCACGCGGCGGCCGGCCGGCTCACCGTCGACCACGAGATCGTGCCGTTCGACGCCATCGCGGACGCCTGGGCCCGGCAGGACGCGGGCACCACCGCCGGCCGGATCGTCCTCGCGCTCTGAGGGGGCCGGGCCCCAGCCAGGGATCGCGGAACCCTGGATAAACCGCACCTGGTTGGGGTTCGGCAGCGGTGCGACGGTCGGTCCATGACACCCTCCACCTACACCGTCGCCGGCCACTGGATCGGTGGCGAGACCGTCACCGGCTCCGCCGGCACCCTTCCCGTCGTCAACCCGGCCACCGGCGAGGTCGTCGCCGAGACCCCGGCCGGCACCGCCGCCGACGTCGACCGCGCGGTCGCCGCCGCCCGAGCCGTCTTCCCGGCCTGGTCGGCGACCACCCCGCAGCACCGGGCGGACGTGCTGCGCCGCCTCGGCGCCGGCCTGGCCGCCCGCACAGAGGAGATCGCCCAGGCGATCACCACCGAGATGGGCTCTCCGATCGGTATGTCCCGGACCGCCCAGGTCGCGTTCCCGGCCGCGGTGGTCGAGTCCATCGCCGGTCTGGCCGACGACTTCGCCTGGACCGAGGAGGTCGGCAACTCGCTGATCGTCCGCGAGCCCATCGGCGTGGTCGGAGCGATCACGCCGTGGAACTTCCCGCTTCAGCAGATCGTCTCCAAGCTGGCGCCCGCCCTGCTCGCCGGCAACACGATGGTCTTCAAGCCGTCCGAGAACGCCCCACTGACCGCGCGCATCCTCGCGGAGGTCGCCGCCGAGGCCGGCGTACCGGCGGGTGTCTTCAATGTCGTCTACGGCACCGGCGCGACCGTCGGCGAGGCGATCTCCGCACACCCGGACATCGACATGATCTCCTTCACCGGCTCCACCCGGGCGGGGCAGCGGATCTCCGCGGTGGCCGCGGCGACCGTCAAGCGGGTCGCGCTGGAGCTGGGCGGCAAGGGCGCGAACATCGTCCTCGACGACGCCGACCTGCCCGCCGCGGTCGAGCGGGGCGTGATGATGGCTTTCGCCAACGGCGGTCAGGTCTGCGGCGCGTGGCCGCGGATGCTGGTGCCCGCCTCCCGCCAGGACGAGGTCGTGGCGTTGGCCGTCGAGGCCGCGAAGCAGTACACCGTCGGCGACCCTGGCGACGAGGCCACCCGGATCGGCCCGATGGCGTCCGAGGCCCACCGGCAGAAGGTCGTCGGCTACATCGAGCGGGGCATCACCGACGGCGCCCGGCTCGTGTTCGGCGGCCCGCAGCGGCCCGAGGGGCTGACCGTCGGGGCCTACGTCCAGCCGACGATCTTCGCCGACGTCGACCCGGCCTCCGCGATCGCCCAGGAGGAGATCTTCGGCCCGGTGCTGACGATCATCGGGTACGCCGACGAGGAGGAGGCCGTGGCCATCGCCAACGGCACGCAGTACGGCCTGACCAGCGGCGTCTTCGGTGAGCCGGAGCACGCGCTGGCGATCGCCCGGCGGCTGCGTGTGGGCCAGGTCGACGTGAACGCCGGCCACTGGAACCCGCTCGCCCCGTTCGGCGGCTACAAGCACTCCGGCAACGGCCGCGAGTTCGGCCGCTTCGGGCTGGAGGAGTTCCTGGAGACCAAGTCCATCCAGCGCTAACCCCCCAAACCCCCGCCCCCGCCCCCGCCGATCTTGCACTTTCGGTCGCCGACATGGGGTGTTACGAACCTTGTGTCCCAACAGAAAGTGCAAGATCGCGAAAGCGGGGGCTGGGGCGCGGGGGCAGGGCCGGGGTGGGGTGGGGTGGAACAGCGGGGCGGGGATGGTTTGTTGCAAATCCTGTGCCGGTTCACCCGCCGGCACCCATTGATCGGAGACACCCGTGGACCGCGCCCAACTCGCCAGCTTCCTGCGCACCCGCCGCGAGGCCCTCCAGCCCGAGGACGTCGGGTTGCCCCGGGGGCCGCGCCGGCGCACCGGAGGGCTGCGGCGCGAGGAAGTCGCCACGTTGAGTGGAATGTCCACCGACTACTACAGCCGGTTGGAGCAGCAGCGCGGGCCGCACCCCTCGGAGCAGATGCTCGCCGCCCTGGCCCGGGGCCTGCGGCTCTCCCTCGCCGAACGCGACCACCTGTTCCAGCTCGCCGGTCACGCCGTTCCGCGCCGCGCGGTGCGGGCCGACCACGTGAACCCCGGAATGATGCGCATCCTCGACCGGATGCACGACACCCCGGCCCAGGTGGTGAACCACCTCGGCGAGACCCTGGCGCAGACCGCGCCGGCCATCGCCCTGCTCGGTGACGAGACCCGGTACACCGGGTTGGCGCGCAGCGCGCACCACCGCTGGTTCACCGACCCGACGGCACGGCGGCTGCACCCGGCGCAGGATCACCAGACGCAGAGTCGCCTGCTCGTGGCGCACCTGCACGCGGCGTACACCCGCGACGGGCGCGGCTCGCGGGCCGCCGCGCTCGTCGACGACCTGCTGGCCCGGAGCCCGGAGTTCGGGCAGCTGTGGCGGGAGCACCCGGTGCCCGCCGGCTACTGCCCGCCCAAGCACTTCGTGCACCCGGAGGTCGGGGCGTTGGAGTTGCACTGCCAGACGCTGGTGGACCCCGACGAGTCGCAGACACTGTTGGTCTTCACCGCCGTACCCGGGTCGCCGAGCGACGAGAAGCTGCGCCTGCTCGCCGTCATCGGCGGCCAGCTCGTCTGACAGCGATCAGCTCGGGCGGGGGTAGCGGGCCGGACTGACGCCCAGGTAGCGCCGAAAGTGGCGGGTCAGGTGCGCCTGGTCGAAGAACCCGGCCGCGACGGCGATCTCGACGGGCCGCTGCCCGGCGAGGAGCAGCCGACGCGCCAGCTCGACCCGACGGCCGGTCAGGTACGCGTGCGGTGGCACGCCGTGCACCTGGGTGAACGTTCGGACCAGGTGGCTCGGGTGGGCGTGCAGCAGCTGCGCGGCCTCCCCCAGCGTGACGCCCTCGACGGTCCGGGCGTCCAGCAGCTCCCGTAGTCGCACCGCGAGGCCGCGTCCCGGGGGCTGGTCATGGGCCGGGGAGCGCTGGCGGAGCTGGCGGCGTAGCCGGTCCAGGATGAACGCGAGCCGGCTCTCGGCCTCGAACTCGTCGCCGGGCGTGGCGAGCACCTGGTGCAGGCGGTGGACCCGGTCGCGCAACTGCGGATCGGCCAGGTCCGGCTCGTCGACGGCCCGGCCGACCAGTTCGGCGTCGAGCGCCGAGGTGTCGAGGTACAGGACCCGCTTGCGGAAGCCGTCCGGTGTGGCGGAGCTGCCGTCGTGCGGCACGTACGGCGGCAGGAGGGTGACCGACGTGCGCAGCGCGCCGTGCCGGTGCCGGTCCAGGTCGAAGCGGACTGCGCCGTCGTCGACGATCAACAGCGTCCACACCTCGTGGATGTGCCGGGGGTAGGCGTGGTCGACGAAATGGGCGTGGAAGACCTCGGCGACCCCGGCTACCGCGGGTCGCCACGCGCTGACGTGCGAGCCCGCCGGGCGGGTGGCCACGCTAAGAACGTACAAGACCGGTAGGCGTGGGGGCGGGCAGGCTCGAGGGCATGACCGAACCGATCCGCTTTCCCACCAAGATCGCCGTTCTGCTCCGCAACGACCTGGCGAGCTGGCAGCGGCTGAACGTCACGGCTTTCCTGGTCAGCGGCATCGCGAGCGCGCTGCCGGAGCTGGTCGGCGAGGAGTACCGCGACGCGGACGGCACCAGCTACCTGCCGATGTTCGGCCAGCCGGTGCTGGTCTTCGCCGGGGATCGGGCGACGTTGGTCGGTGCGCACTCGCGCGCCCTGACCCGTGGCCTGCGGCTGGCGATCTTCACGTCCGAACTGTTCGCCACCGGCAACGACCGGGACAACCGCGCCGCCGTCGAGGCGGTCGGACGGGAGAAGCTCGACCTGGTGGGCCTGGCGCTGCACGCGCCGCGCAACGTGGTGGACAAGGTGCTCAAGGGTGCGTCCATGCACCCGTAACGGCATCCGTGGCGACGAAGACATTGATATCGGTGTGTATGACTGTAATGATTAACACACTTTACAGTTGTTTCGCCGCCCCGGAAGGACCCCCACATGGCGCGACGATCGGCCGGGCTCCTGCCCCGCCGCCCCCGCATCAGACTGACCTCCGCGCTCGCCGCGGCCCTGCTCGCCGTACCGACCGGCCTGGTCGTCGCCGCATCGCCCGCGGTGGCGGCCGCGACGGGCGCCATCACCGGGTACGGCGGCAAGTGCGTCGACGTGGCCGCAGCGAACCCGGCCAACAACACACCGGTGCAGCTCTTCACCTGCAACGGCTCCACCGCGCAACAGTGGACGGTGGCCGACGACGGCACGATCCGGGCGCTGGGCAAGTGCCTGGACATCGCCGCCGCCAGCACCGCCAACGGCGCCCGGGTGCAGATCTACGACTGCAACGGCACCGGAGCGCAGCAGTGGTCGCCCAGCGCCGGGCAACTGGTCAACCCGACCTCGGGCAAGTGCCTCGACGCGACCGGCCCCAGCTCGGCCGACGGCACCCCGCTGCAGATCTGGAGCTGCACCGGCACCGCCAACCAGACCTGGG
Organism: Micromonospora sp. NPDC127501; assembly: GCF_040302185.1. NCBI lineage: Bacteria > Bacillati > Actinomycetota > Actinomycetes > Micromonosporales > Micromonosporaceae > Micromonospora > Micromonospora sp. NPDC127501. Next base: position 15,112 of record NZ_JBEORJ010000017.1, read on the forward strand.
CGCTGCCCACCGGCGGCGGCACCACACCACCGCCCTCGGGTGGTTTCACCCACCCCGGCGTGCTGGTCAGTCGAGGCCAGCTCGACTTCGTCCGCGGCCGGGTGCAGGCCGGCGCGCAGCCGTGGGCGGCGGCCCACAACCAGATGATGAGCAGCCGGTACGCCTCCCTGTCGCGCACCCCGGCTCCCCGTTCGGTGGTCGAGTGTGGTTCCTACTCCAACCCGAACAACGGCTGCACGGACGAGCGGGAGGACGCGATCGCGGCGTACACCGACGCGCTCGCCTGGTACGTCACCGGGGACGCCCGGTACGCGCAGAAGTCGATCCAGATCATGGACGCGTGGTCGGCCACCATCACCGCGCACACCGGCAGCAACGCCCCACTGCAGACCGGCTGGGCCGCCTCGGTCTGGCCCCGGGCGGCCGAGATCATCAAGTACACGTACACGAGTTGGCCCAACGCCAACCGCTTCGCCACCATGCTGCGCAACGTCTACCTGCCGATGGTTCGCAACGGCTCGAACAGCAACGGCAACTGGGAACTGACCATGATGGAGGCCACCGTCGGCATCGCGGTGTTCCTGGACGACCGGGCGGTGTACGACGCGGCGACCACCCGCTTCCTCAACCGCGCCCGCGCCTTCGTCTACCTGCCCAGCGACGGCGCGTTGCCGTACACGATGCCCGGGAGCGGCCTGGACACCAGCGCGGAGATCATCGGCTACTGGCAGGGCCAGTCCACCTTCGTCGCCGGCCTCGCCCAGGAGACCTGCCGCGACTTCGTCCACACCGGGTACGGGATCTCCGCCATCTCGCACGTCGCGGAAACCTCCCGGATCCAGGGACGGGACCTGTACCCACAGGTCGGTGAGCGGCTGCGTCAGGCGCTGGGCTTCCACTCGCGCTACCAGCTCGGCGAGGCACCGCCCTCCTGGCTCTGCGGTGGCAGCCTCACCCGGGGCCTCGGGCCGATCACCGAGGTCGGCTTCAACGCGATGAGCACCCGGTTGGGCAACGTCATGACCAACACCCAGACCCTCACGTTGCAACAACGTCCGGCCGGAACCAACAACCTCTTCGTCGCCTGGGAGACGCTGACCCACGCCAACAACCCCAACTGACCAGGCCGTCGTGGGGTGGCGCCGAAGGCGCGACGCCACCCCACGATGGTGCTCAGGTGTCGGCCCCCAGCGCCTCCACCGGGCTGACCCGCGACGCCCGACGGGCCGGCAGCACCCCGGCCAGCGCGGTCAGCCCGACCAGCACCACGAAGAGCCCGGCCAGCGGCAGCAGCGGCGCGGTCAGCGGTGCCTCGATCCCGAGGGTCTGGACCGCCAACCAGGCGTACGGAATGCCGAGCACCAGGCCGATGGTCGCGCCGATCACCCCGTACAGGCCGGACTCGACGGTCAGCATGGTGCGCAGGCCGGTCCGGGACAGCCCGATCGCCCGGAGCAGCCCGGACTCGCGTACCCGCTCCACCACCGAGAGCGCGGTCGTGGAGCCCACGCCGACCACCGCGATCAGCACGGTCAGACTGACCAGACCGACAGCGATCCAGACCAGGGTGCGCACCAGGTCGTCGTTGCGGTCCCGTTCGTCGGCGAGCACCGCGAGGCCCACCCCGTCGCTGCCCCCGATCGCCTGCCGCAGCGCTCGCACGCCGGCGGTGCGGCCCTCTTCGCCGGCGCCGGCCGCGTCGGCCAGCAGACCGGTGTACGCGGCCGGCACACCGAGCCGGTCCAGGTCGGTCGGATCGGCGAGGATGCCCGCGTGCAGCGGCCCGTCACCGGGCAGGACCGCGGCCACCCGCACGTCGACGGTGCGGGTGGCGACGGCGAGCGTGACCGTGTCGCCGGCCCGCAGACCCGCGTCCCGCGCGACCCAGCTGTTGAGCACGATCCGGCCCGGGCCACGATCGGTCAGGGTGCCCTGGGCCACGTCCAGGGCACCGGTGCTCGGCAACGCCGCCAGGTCCAGGTCGCTGGTCGGATAGCCGGCCTCGACGTCGCCGAGCTTGTCCGCGCCGCGCAGCAGCGTGGCGTCGTCGACCATCCGGTACGGCACCACGGTGGCCAGCGCGCCGCGCGCCGCCTCGGCCCGGCTCACGACAGCCGGCGGGAGCGTCCCACCGTTGCTGGTGACCTCGAAGTCGGACGGGGCCGAGAGTGCCATCTCGCGGTTGGCCAGGATCTGCAACGACGCGCCGCCGATGACCACCCCGGAGATCAGGGTCACGCCGAGGGCGACCACGACGGAGACCGCGGCGGCGCGGCGCGGCGTCCCGCCGATCCCGCCGACCGACATCCGCCCGAGCGGCCCGAGCTGGCGCAGCGGCCAACCCACCACGGCCAGCACCGGGCGCACCAGCAGCGGGCCGAGGGCCACCAGCGCGAAGAACGCCAGCGTCCCGGACCCGACCAGCAGGAGCAGCGGCATCGACGGGTCGTAGTCCGACTGCTCCGGCTTCGGCAACTGGCTGACCGTCCCGACCGCCGCCAGGACCGCGCCGACGACCAGGAGCAGCCCGAAGACCAGACGCGAGACCCCGATGCCGCGCCGGCCGGCGGTGACGCTCGCCGTCCGCAGCGCCTCCAGCGGGGAGACCCGGGCGGCGGACAGCGCCGGTGCCAGCACGGCCAGCACGGTGATCACGACGGCACCGATCACCACAGTGACCGCCGCCGCCAGTGGCAGGCCCGGCGAGGAGACCGCGTGGCCGGTGGCGCGCAGGATCGCCGGCAGCGCGTACCCGAGGGTGAGAGCGCTGGCGACCCCGACGACGCCGGCGACCAGCCCGGTCAGGGCTCCCTCGGCGGTCAGGGCAGCCACCAGGGTGGCCCGACTCGCGCCGACCGCCCGCAGCAGCGCGAGCTGCCGCATCCGCTGGGCGAAGACGATGCGGAAGGTCGAGGTGACCACCAGCGCGGCCGCGACGACCGCGATGGAGACGAACATGCCGACCAGGATGAAGAGTCTCCCGACCTGTTCGGCCGCCGCCTGGGCCTCGGCCTCGCGCACCTCGGCACCGGAGCGGATCGGCTGGCCGGCGACCGCCGCGGTCACCCGTTGGCGGACCGCGTCGGTCGAGGCCCCGGGGGCCACCCGCACATCGACGCGCTCCACCGTCGTCAGGCGCGCCCAGGCGATCACGGCGCTGTCCGGTGCGTACGCGTCGTAGCCGGCGTCGGCGCTGCTCTCCACCAGGCCGGTGACGGTGAGCGGGGCGGGCGTGGTGAGTTCACCGCCGGTGCCGCTGGTGGCGGTGCCGACCGAGAGCCCGAGCCGTTCGGCGGTACGCGGCGTGATCGCGATCTCGCCCGGCTGGTCCGGGTAGCTGCCCTCGATCACCCGGACCGTCGTCAGCGGGCCGGTGCCCGGATCGGACTGGAGGTTGAGGTACCCCTCCCCGATGGAGACCCCGGTCGACACCCGGGCCACCGCCTCGGCCACCCCGGGCACGGCCCGGACCTGCCGCACGTCGGTCACTGTGGGTGGCGGCACGCCGGGGATGCCGATCACCAGGTCGGTGACGGCCGGGGTGCCGCTGAGGTTGTCCCGCACGGTCCGTTCGGTGATCTGTTGCACCAGCACGGTGCCGAACACGACGAACGACGCGACCAGGATCGCCAGGCCGGTCAGGATCAGCCGGCCGGGCCGCCGGGCCGCAGCGGTCGTCTGGGTACGCAGCACTGTCGCCCTCATCGGCGGGCCGCCAGGTCGCGCAGGGCGTCGGTGACCGACACCTGGTTCGGCTTGTCGATCTCGCCAGCGAGCCGCCCGTCGGCGAGCAGCACCACCCGGTCGGCGTACGCGGCGGCGATCGGGTCGTGGGTGACCATGACGACGGTCTGGCCGAGGTCGCGTACCGAGTCGCGCAGGATGGTGAGCACCTCCGCGCCGGAGCGGGAGTCGAGGTTGCCGGTCGGCTCGTCGGCGAAGACCACCTCGGGCCGTGCCACCAGCGCCCGGGCCAGCGCCACCCGCTGTTGCTGACCGCCGGACAGCTCGCTGGGCCGGTGGTTCAGGCGGTCGCCGAGGCCCAGCACCCGCACCAGGTGCGCGAGGAGTTCAGCGTCGGGCTGCCGACCGGCGAGGTCCAACGGCAGCGTGATGTTCTGCGCGGCGGTGAGCTGCGGCAGCAGGTTGAAGGACTGGAAGACGAACCCGATCCGCTCCCGGCGTACCCGGGTCAGCGTCCGGTCCGACTGACCGGTCAGCTCCGTGCCGCCGAGCAGGACGCGACCGGAGGTGGCCGTGTCGAGGCCGGCGAGGCAGTGCATCAGGGTCGACTTGCCGGACCCGGACGAGCCCATGATCGCGGTGAACTCGGCCCGGCCGAAGCCGACCGAGACCCCGTCCAGGGCACGGACGGCGGTGTCGCCGCTGCCGTACACCTTCACCAGGTCGACCGCGGCGACCGCGGCGTGGCTGGTCTCCGGCGGGGCGTGGGTTGTCATCGTTCCTCCAGTGGCTGCGTGGTGACCCGGAAAGCGTCGCCGCCACCGGTGGGTGCGCGCATCGGCCCGGGGCCGGGTATCGCCGGTGCCGGGTCTGCCTTTTGGCCGATCCGCCACCTCCACCCAGCTGGCTACGCTGGGTCACCATGAGCACGCCGGATCTTCGACGTCTGTGGGTACGCCTGGCCCAAGCGGCCGGGCTGGTGGCCTTCGGCCTGCTCGCCCTCTTCGACTTTGCGGCCAGCACGGCGGATGGCTCCGGCATCGGTACTCTTCTGCTCCTGCTGGTGCCGATGGGGTTGGCGCTGGCGACGGTGCCGCTGTGGCTGCCGGTGCACCGGCTGGGTTCCCGCCGGCTGCCGCTGGCCGCGCTGGCACTCGCCACCGCCTCACTGGCCGTGACCGCAGGGGTGGTGCTCCTCTCCGGAGGCGGCGGCATCCTGCTCGCCCGCACCTGGGGGCTCGCCGAGTCGGCCGGGCTGATCGGCGTGGTCTTCGTGGTGAGCCGCTGGGGCGCGCCCCGGCTCGCCCCGTGGGCGGCGGTGGCCGCCGGGCTCGCCGTCGCCGCGATGCCACTGCGCGTCGGCACCGAGAACCTGCTGGTGATCTTCGGCCTGCTCCAGGTGCTCGCCGCGGCCGGCGCTGCCGGGGTGGGGCTCTACCTGCGCATCATGGCCGCCGGCCGGGAGCGGGCCATCGCGCTGGTCCGGGCCGAGCAACGCGCCGAGTTCGCCCGGGACCTGCACGACTTCATCGCCCACCACGTCACCGGCATCGTGGTGCAGGCGCAGGGCGCCCGGTTCGTCGCCGAGCAGGACCCGCAACGGGTGATCGTCGCCCTGGAGCAGATCGAGCGGGCCGGCGCGGAGACGATGGCCTCGATGCGGCGGATGGTCGGCATCCTGCGCAACCCGGACGCCCCGCCGGACGCGCCGCTGGCGCCACTGGCCGGGGTGACCGAGCTGGAGCCGCTGCTGACCGGGTTCAACGGCGCGGCGAACACGCCGGCACGACTGCACGTCGACGGCGACCTGAACGGACTGCCGGTGGAGGTGTCCACGTCGGCGTACCGGGTGGTGATGGAGGGGCTGACCAACACCCGCCAGCACGCGCCGGACGCGCGGTCCGTGGACGTGGCGGTGCGGCGTACCCCGGACTGGTTGCTGGTCCGGGTGGCCGACGACGGCGCGTCGCCGCGCACCGCGCCGGCCCGCGGGCACGGCTTCGGTCTGATCGGCCTCACCGAGCGGGTACGCGCCCTCGGCGGCACGATCACCGCGGGGCCCGGCGTCGCCGGTGGCTGGGTGCTCGACGCGGCGTTCCCGCTCCGCGTGGCGGTGACGCGGTGATCCGGGTACTGATCGCCGATGACCAGGCCATGGTCCGGACCGGCTTCGGCATGATCATTGGCGCCCAGTCGGACATGGAGGTGGTCGGCGAGGCCGCCGACGGCGTCCAGGCCGTCGAAGTGGCCCGACGACTGCGCCCGGACGTGGTGCTGCTGGACATCCGGATGCCCCGCCTCGACGGTCTTGAGGCACTGCGGCTGCTCGCGGGGCCCGGCGTCGCCGACCCGATCCGGGTGGTCGTCGTGACGACCTTCGACCTCGACGAGTACGTGCACACCGCACTCTCCAACGGCGCGTGCGGCTTCCTGCTCAAGGACTCCGGCCCGGCCCTGCTGGTGGAGGCCGTCCGCGCGGCCGTGTCCGGCGACGCGCTGATCAGCCCCTCGATCACGGTACGGCTGTTGGAGCACCTCAGCTCGCCGGCTCCGGCGCGCGACGACGGTGGCCTGTCGCCACGGGAACTCGATGTCGTGAAGCTCGTCGCCCGGGGTCTGACCAACGCCGAGATCGCCACCCGGCTCTTCATCGCCGTGGGCACGGTCAAGACCCACCTGGCGAGCGTGCAGATGAAGCTCAAGGCCCGCAACCGGGTGGAGATCGCCGCCTGGGCCTGGGAACGCCGCCTCGTCGGCTGACGGGACAACGGTGCGACCGGCACTGCCCTAACATCAATGGCAGTCGATAGCTGGTCCGCTGCGGTCACTCGGAAGCGAGGTCACCATCGTGCCTGATCATCCGTTCCGCAGAATCCGGTCCACGGTCTCCGCCCTGGCCCTGTGCGCGCTGGCGGTGACAGTGGTCGCGGCGGGCGCGACCCCGGCGTACGCCACGGCGGACACCGAACGGCCCACCGCACCCGGCCCGATCACGGTCGTCGCCATCGACACCACCTCGGTCGAGCTGACCTGGGCGGCCTCGACCGACAACGTGGGCGTGGTCCGCTACCCGGTCGGCGCGCAGTTCGAGGATTCCGGCGCCCAGTATTCGACCGACACCAACAGCATCCGGATCACCAACCTGCGGCCCTCGCGCACGTACACCTTCTCGGTACGGGCGGAGGACGCGGCCGGCAACAGCTCGCTGTCCAACCCGACCCTGCGGCTGACCATGCCGCCGGGGGACGACCAACCGCCGAGCGCGCCGGGCCAACCGGTCGCGTACGACGTGGCCGCCACTGTGGTCCGGCTGCGGTGGGCGCACTCGGTGGAGAACGTCGCGCTCGACCGGTACGAGGTGTTCCGGGTCGACGCCGGCGGCACCCTCACCCGGGTTCGCGAGGTGTACCAGTACCCGCCCGTGAACAGTGCACAGATCAGCGGGTTGGCGCCGAACACCACGTACACCTTCGTGGTGCAGGCCCGCGACGAGGTCGGACACCTGTCCCCACTGTCCGCACCGGTCACCGTGACCACCCTGCCGCCGCCGCCGAGTTGCGCGGTCCGGTCCGACGTGCGGCAGTGGCCGGACGGCTTCGTGGCCCACCTCGTCGTTGAGAACACCGGCACCACGGCCATCGACGGCTGGACGATGACGTGGCGGTTCTGGGCCAGCCAGCAGGTGCAGGGCATCTGGGGCGCGAAGGTCGTCGACCGGCTCAACAACAGCTACCTGCGGGTGCGCGACACCGGTCGCAACGCGGTGATCCCGCCCGGCGGCACGGTGTCGCTGGGCCTCGTCGCCACCGGCACGCAACTGCCGGAGGAGATCACGCTGAACGGCGGCCTCTGCACTGTGGCAGACGAATAACGCTCGACTCCGGGGTCTGGCGCCGGCGGCGACATCTTGCGACGCTAACGCCTGTGTATGACTACGACCTGTTGGTGCTGGGCTCCGGACCCAGCGGTCAGAAGGCCGCGATCGCCGCCGCCAAGCTCGGCAGGCGGGTCGGCATCGTGGACCGCCGCGACATGATCGGTGGGGTGTGCATCAACACCGGCACCGTGCCCTCCAAGACGCTGCGCGAGGCCGTGCTCTACCTGACCGGCCTGAGTCAGCGGGACCTGTACGGCAGCAGCTATCGGGTCAAGGAAGAGATCACGGTCAGCGACCTGGCGGCCCGGACACAGCACGTGATCACCAGGCAGACCGACGTCATCCGCAATCAACTGGCCCGCAACCGGGTCACGATGATCACCGGCACGGGGCGTTTCGCCGACGCGCACTCGATCTGGGTCGACGGCGACTCCGGCCGCGAGTCCAAGGTGACCTTCGACAAGATCGTCATCGCCGCGGGCACCCGCCCGGCCCGCCCGGACAGCGTCGACTTCGACGACCGGACGATCGTGGACTCCGACGGGGTCATCAACCTTCAGGCCGTACCCCGCAGCATGGTCGTGGTCGGCGCCGGCGTGATCGGCATGGAGTACGCCTCGATGTTCGCCGCCCTCGGCACCAAGGTGACGGTGGTGGAACGCCGTGAGCGGATGCTGGATTTCTGCGACGACGAGGTCGTCGAGTCACTCAAGTACCACCTGCGCGACCTGTCCGTGGCGTTCCGCTTCGGCGAGGAGGTCGCCGCCGTGGAGAAGCACCAGACGGCGGCGCTGTGCATCCTCAAGAGCGGCAAGAAGATCGTCGCCGACACGGTGATGTACTCGGCCGGGCGGCAGGGGCAGACCGACGACCTGGCGTTGGAGGCGGCGGGGCTGGAGGCGGACCGACGCGGTCGGATCACTGTGGACGCCAACTACCGCACCCCGGTGGAGAACATCTACGCCGTCGGCGACGTGATCGGCTTTCCCGCGCTCGCGTCCACCTCGATGGAGCAGGGCCGACTGGCCGCGCAGCACGCCTGCGGCGAGCCGATCCGGGAGATGCACGGCCTGCAACCGATCGGCATCTACACGATTCCGGAGATCAGCTTCGTCGGGCAGACCGAGGCGCAGCTCACCGAAAGCTCGACACCCTTCGAGGTGGGCATCGCCCGCTACCGCGAGTTGGCCCGGGGTCAGATCGTGGGCGACTCGTACGGGATGCTGAAGCTGCTCGTCTCCCCCGACGACGGCCGACTGCTCGGGGTGCACGTGTTCGGCACCGCCGCCACCGAGATCGTCCACATCGGTCAGGCGGTGATGGGCTGCGGCGGCACGATCGACTACCTGGTCGACGCGGTGTTCAACTACCCGACGCTGGCCGAGGCGTACAAGGTCGCCGCCCTGGACGCGTCCAACAAGATCCGCAACATCGTCCGCATCGACGGCTAGCCACCACCCCCGACCTCCACAAGCTCCGCCAACCGACCGCGGTAGTTCGGGCAGGTCGTGACGTCCTCGTGTGAGCAGTTCAGCCCGGCCTCGAGCAGGTCGAGCGCCGACCGCAGCGCCGCCATCCTGACCTGCAGTGCACAGTGGTTGCGGCGCAGAACGTCCTTGCGGGTGGCCGGGTCGCCCGCAGCGAGGAACGCCCGGATGTCCGGCAGCGACAGGCCGGCCTGCTTCGCGCGCAGGATCGAGGCCACCCGGAAGAGGTCGTCGCGGGTGTAGCGGCGACGACCGCCGGTGACCCGGGCGGGGCAGAGCAGGCCCACCGACTCCCAGTGCCGCAGTACGTGCGCCGGCAGGCCGAAGTGGTCGGCCACTTCGCCGATCGTCATCGTGCTTGACTTCATGTCGACATTAAGTCCGAGCATGGCGGGTATGTCCAGTCTTCTAGCTGTCCTCGATGCCATCGAGAGCGAGCCAGCGGCCGTCGAACTGCGCGCCCGCTCCTACGAGTTGCTCGGCGACCTCACTGGCCGAACCGTCGTCGACGCTGGCTGTGGCAGTGGCCGCGCCGTCGCCGAACTGGCCGAGCGCGGAGCCCACGCGGTCGGCGTCGACCTCGATCCCGAGATGATCGCCGTGGCCCGCAAGCGCTGGCCGGCCGGCGAGTTCCATGTCGGCGACGTCACCGAGCTGCCGCTGGAGACCGGGTCGGTCACCTACTACCGGGCGGACAAGGTGTTGCACGTCCTCGACGACCCGACGCGAGCCGTGGCCGAGGCCCGGCGGGTGCTCGCACCGGGCGGCCGAGCCGTGCTGCTGGGCCAAGACTGGGACCTGATCGCCATTGACTCGGACGACCCGGCGACCACCCGTCGGCTGGTCCACGAGAAGGCGGACACGCTGCCGTCGCCGCGCGTTGCCCGTAGGTATCGCAACCTGCTGCTCGACGCCGGGTTCACCGACCCGATCGTCGAGGTGCACACGGCTGTGTTCACCGACGACACAGCGCTCGGCGTGTTGAAACGGATCACCGACGAGGAGACCTGGCTCTCCGAGCAGACCGAGCGCGCCCGCGCGAACCGGACCCTCGTCGCCGTGCCGATGTTCCTCGTCGCCGCCCAGGCGTAACCGGAACAAGCCGGTGAACCCCGGTGATCAAGAGGTTTGCGTCACGATCGCCAGGCAGGATGACGCAGACCTCTTGATCAACGAAGGCCGGTGCGGGGGCGGGAGCCGCCTCCGCACCGGCCGGTGGGGCTCTAGCTTGCTGAGCAGGTGGGGCTGAGGCTGCCGGCGGTGCCGTTGGCCTGGAAGCCGTACTCGGTGGATTGTCCGGCGGCGACCTGGCCGTTGTACGCCACGTTCGTCCAGTTCGTCGTGCCGGTGTTACCGCTGCGGTTGGCGTTCCACGCGTTGGTGACCGTCGCGCCGGACGGGAGACCGATGGCGACGGTCCAGCCGCTGATGGCCGACGAACCGGCCGTCACCTTCACCGTGGCCACGAAACCGCCCGTCCACTGGTTCACGGACACCGTCGCCGTGCAGCCACCCGGGCCCGGAGGCGGAGTCGTGGGCGGGTCGGTCGGCGGGTCCGTCGGCGGGTCCGTCGGCGGGTCCGTGGGCGTGGTGCCGTTGTTAAGCGCGGCGAGAACCGCATCGTAAGCGGGCTTCTTCGAGCCGTTGCTGTTGAACAGCAGCGGGGTCTGCGAAGCCCGCCAGGAGTCACTGTCGCGGATGCCCCACACGGTGATGCCGTTGCAGCGGGCCACGGCCAGGCAGTCCTCGACGACGCTGCGGTAGGTGCTCGCCGACGCGCCCTGGATGTCCAACTCGGTGATCTGCACGTCCACACCGAGAGCGGCGAAGCTCGACAGCGTGGTGCGGTAGTTGCTCACGTACGGGGATTCGTTGTTGAAGTGCGACTGGAAGCCCACGCAGTCGATCGGCACGCCACGGGCCTTGAAGTCGCGCACCATGTTGTAGACGCCCTGGGTCTTGGCGTGCGTCCAGTTGTCGGTGTTGTAGTCGTTGTAGCAGAGCTTCGCGCCCGGATCCGCGGCACGCGCCGCGCGGAACGCCGCCTCGATCCAGTCGTTGCCGGTGCGCTGGAGGTTGGAGTCGCGACGGCCTCCGGAGCTGCCGTCGGCGAACGCCTCGTTCACCACGTCCCACGCCACGACCTGACCGCGGAAGTGGGTGGCCACCTGCGTGACGTGGTTGAGCATCGCCTGCCGCAACGCACTACCGCTCATGCTCTCCATCCACGGCGGCTGCTGTGAATGCCACGCCAAGGTGTGACCCCGTACGCTCATCCCACGGCTGCGCGCGTGGCTGACGATCTGGTCCGCGGCCGTATAGCTGAATCGACCCTGCTGCGGCTCCGTCGCGTCGATCTTCATCTCGTTCTCCGGCGTCACCGAGTTGAACTCACGGTTCAAAATCGTGGTGTACGCGCTGTCGGAGAGCTTGTACGCAGCCACCGCCGTGCCGAAGTACCGACCCTTCTCGGCGGCGGACGCACCGAGCGTCGTCCCGGCGGAGGCGGGTGCCGTCGCGAACAGCGCCATGCTGGCGGCGAGGGCACCCGCCCCGGCGAGCGCGATGGCGGCTCTGGATGCCGCCTTCCATCTCGTACTTCTCATCGTGTGGCTCCTTCTGAGGGTGGTGGGGTGGGAAGGGAAATCAGGACACCGAACAGGCGGCACCGTTGAGGGCGAACGACGTGGGCTTGCCGGTGCCGCCCTCGTGCGTGGCCTGGAAGCCGATCTCGACCGACGCGTTCGGGGCGATGGTGTTGTTGTAGGAGACGTTGCGGGCGGTCACCGCACCGCTCGTCGGGGCGTACTGGGCGTTCCAGCCGCTGGTGATGCGCTGTCCGCTGGGCAGCGTGAAGGTCAGCGCCCAGCCGTTCACGGCGGTGGCACCGGTGTTGGTGATGGCCACGCTCGCGGTGAGGCCGCTGTTCCAGGCGTTGACCGTGTAGCCGACCCGGCAGGTGCCCTCGGTCGGCGGCGGCGTGGTCGGGGGCGGAGTCGTCGGCGGCGGGGTGGTCGGGGGCGGGGTCGTCGGCGGCGGGGTGGTCGGGGGCGGGGTGGTCGGCGGCGCGGTGCCGTCCAGCCCGAAGAAGCGGATCACCTGCGCGGCGTCGACCGGCAGGTTGTGCGTGACACCCTGCATGCTGATCGCCTCGACCGGCGCCATCGGGCCGCTGCTGCCGTACCGGGTGCGGGTGTAGCCGGACTGCGGGGAGTCGGTGTACGTCGGGGTCTGACTCAGCCCGTGCACGTTGGTCCACTGCTTGACCTGCTCACCGAAGTTCGGGTAGCGCAGCGTCTCGTCGTTGGTGCCGTGCCAGATCTGCATCCGGGGTCGCTGGCCGGTGTAGCCGGGGTACGCCTCGCGGACGAGGTCACCCCACTGCTGGGCGGTCCGGATGAGTTGCCCGTTGGCGCACTGGCTGTTCCACTCCGAGGTGCCGCCGGTGGCGAAGCAGGCGAACGGCACCCCGGCGAACGAGGCGCCAGCCGCGAACACGTCCGGGTAGACGCCCAGCATGACGTTGGTCATCATCGCGCCGGAGGAGGTGCCGGTTGCGAAGATCCGCGCGGGGTCGGCGGAGTAGCGCTGCCGCACGTAGTCGACCATCGACATGAGACCGACCGGGTCGCTGCCGCCGCCACGGCGTAACGCCTGCGGCGAGTAGACGTCCCAGCACTTGCTGCTGCGGGTGGCCGACGGGTAGATCACGATGAACCCGTACCGGTCCGCGAGGGAGGCGTACTGGGTGCCCGAGTGGAACGCGGGGCCCGTCCCGGTGCAGTAGTGCATGGCCAGGAGGATCGCCGGTCGGGCCGCCACCCGGTCCGGGACGTACAGGTGCATTTGCAGGTTGGTGGGGTTGGTGCCGAAGTTGGTCACCTGCGTGAGCGTCGCCGCCGACGCGGGAGTGGCGAACGTCAACGCCGCGGCGGCCAGTGTCACGGCCGCCATGACGACGCCAAGCATTCTCGTCTTCAGTGTCATCGTCGCGATCCCTTGCGAAAAAGGCGCGTGGAAGGGGACTTAAGTCGAGGACTGCCCTTCGCCCGACCTTGACCGCGGCTCGCGTGACCATGTCAGCTTCGATCGAGCACCCTCGATTGTCAAGACTTCCGGAAACCTTCCGCCGCAACGGTTCCGGCGGTCACCTGCGCAGCAGTGGGCACTGGCGGGCATTGTCAGCGCCGATGGGTGGCGAGAAATTATCGGGACGTTTTCGGAACCTGCCAGGCCGCTGGGCGCACGGCCCGAGGGCGGCCGACCGGATGGCCGAACCGCCCTCACCGCCGCTCAGTAGATGTCCCGCCCTCGCTCGTCCGGCACCCCGGACTTGCGGAAGAAGTACGTGTTGATCTGGTCGCGCCACTCGGTGGCGCAGCGCACCTGCTCGTCGAGGCGTTCGGCGACCCGCTCGTACACGCTCGGATCGATCATGCCGGTCAACGTCTGCCACTTCCGTCGCATCGTCGTCACTTCCTCGGCTCCCGCGAAGTGGGTGTCGTAGATGTGCTGGATGACGGTCGAGCCGCTGTGCAGCACGTGCCCGTACGGCACATGGTGGAAGAAGAGCAGCAGCTCGTCGGGGCAGGTCTCGGGCGACTCGTACAGCTCCGCCCAGTATGGCGGGTACTGGCCGGTGAAGCCGGTGCCCGACGCGCGGCTGCGGTCCACCCCGACGCCGTCGCGGTCGGCGAAGTGGTAGGTGCCCCACCGCGTGTACTCGTACCCGTCGACGCCGGGACCGTAGTGGTCGCCGGGGTTGACCATGAAGCCGACGCCCAGCGGGGCGGTGTAGCGCTCGTACGTGCGCCACGAGTCGTCCATGATCTCGTGCAGGGTCCGCCGCACCAGCTCCGCGTCGGCGGTCGCCGACGGCGGAAAGGTCAGCGTGATCCACTCGTCGAGGATCGCCGTCGGGTCCCGCCGAGGGTCCCAGGCCAGCCGGCCGAACGTGTACAGGTTGGCCTGCGCCAACGGATGCCCGGTCCAGAAGAGGTCGTCGCCGACGTTGGCGACGGCGACCATTCCGCCACCGGCCGCCGCCTCCCCCGCGACCACGTCGGCGATCGTCCGTCCGCCCGGCCCCCAGGGGGCGAAGCCAAGCACCTCACTCCACCACGGGCCGAGATGGCAGACGTGCCGCTGTTGGCCCGTGTACTCCTGGGTGACCTGCAACTCCACCGCCAACCGGGTCGCCGGCATCGCGGCGAGCACCGGGGAGACCGGCTCGCGCGTCTGGAAGTCCACCGGACCGAACTTCACCTGGACGACAACGTTGGTGCGGAACCGCCCGTCGAGCGGGACGAAGTGGTCGTACGCGGCCCGAGCCCGGTCGGTGGACCGGTCCCGCCAGTCCTGGTGATGGTTGTAGACGAACGCCCGCCAGTGCACCACTCCCCCGTGCGGGGCGAGCGCCTCGGCCAGCAGGTTCGCCCCGTCGGCGTGGTCGCGGCCGTACGTGAACGGGCCGGGTTGCCCCTCGGAGTCGGCCTTCACCAGATAACCGTCGAAGTCCGGGATACGGTCGTAGACCCGCCGGGTGGTAGCGGCCCACCAGGACCGCACCGCCTCGTCCCAAGGGTCGGCGGTCGGCAGGCCACCGAGGAGCACCGGCGCGGCGAAGCTGACCGACAGGTGCACCCGGATGCCGTACGGGCGCAGCGCGTCCGCGATCTCGGCCACGTCGCTGAGCCGTTCGGTGAGCAGCAGCGCCTCGGTACGGGCCACGTTGACGTTGTTCACCGAGATCGCATTGACCCCGCAGGAGGCCAGCAGCCGCCCGTACTCCCGTACCCGGGCCAGGTCGCCGCGCGGACGGCCGTCCTGCCAGAAGATCGAGCCGCCCGCGTACCCCCGTTCGACCTGGCCCATCACCGGGTGCACGGCCACGTTGTCCCAGTGGTTCAGCATGCGTCGGCGCAGCGCCGGCCGGTGCCGCTCCGGCGGTCGGGCCGGGTCGAAGGCCGCCGCGCAGAGCCGGACCACGTGGAAGAGCCCGTACAGCAGGCCGGCGGGCGCGTCGGCCAGCACGGCGGTCACCTCGCCGGCCCGCGCCAACACGAAACCCTCGTCGCCGAGCGTCCCGCCGTCGCCCAACTCGACGAGCGCCGCCTCGCCGGCGGCGCGTGCCGCCTCCACCGCAGGGTTGGGCAGCTCACCGGCGTCGCGCAGGGCGAGCACCAGGTCGACGTCGACGTCCCAGGACGGAGAGTGCCACACCCGTCCGCCGTAACGCGCGCAGGCGCGCGAGACCTCGTTGAGGACGGTGTCGACGAGCAACCCCTCGCCGTGCAGGAGGACGCGGCGCGCGCCGAGCGACCGGAACGCCTCCGGGGGCAGCCAGGCCGGGTGGACGCGCGGCTCGTCACCGTCCATCGGCTCCTCGACGAACATCAGCTGCTCCAACTCCACCGACTCTTCGGCGTTCACCGGTCCTCCTCCAGCACGACAACCCCGTACGCCGGCAGCCGCAGGGCACCGCCGGGCGCCGTACGGTCGCCGGTGAGCAGGTCGACGCCGCCGGTCCGGGCGGTCACCTCGACCGGCTCGGCGCGGTGGTTGAGCAGAAACAGCAGCCGCGACCCGTCCGCCGCGACCCGCACGGCGGATTCCAGGTCCGGCACGTCCGGGTAGGGCCCGAGCAGGTCGTGGCGGGCGAGCACCTGCCGCACCACCCAGGACACCCCGGCCTGGTCCAACCCGGCCGCCACGTACCAGCCGTCGCCGGCGCCGAAGGAGTTGCGGGTCACCGCCGGGGTGCCCGCGTAGAAGTCGGCCTGATAGGTGCCGACGACCTGCGCGCCCTGCGGAATCACCAGCTCGAACAGCAGCCGCGCGTCGACGTCGATCTGATCCACGCCGTCGCCGAGGCGGACCGGGTTGACCACCTCCGGACCGCGGGCGTCCCACTCGTCGACCCGTACACCCATGAGCTGCCCGAGCGGGCCCGGCACGTCCATCAGGAACGCCTGGTCGTTCTCGTCCACCCGGCCGGACAGGTAGGTGGTCAGCACCGACCCGCCGCGCGTCGCCACCGCCTCCAGCCGCTGCGGCAGGTCACCCTTGAGCAGGTGCAGGGCCGGGGCCACGACCACGTCGTAGCGGGACAGGTCGGCGGTCACCGCGACGACGTCCAGGTCCACACCGGCGTCCCAGAGTGCCCGGTGGTACGCGAGCACGACCTGCTGGTAGCGGACCAGCCGGGACGGGCCGTCGGACAGCTCCAACGCCCACCAGCTGTCCCAGTCGAACAGCAGCGCCACCCGGGCCGGGGTCCGCGCGCCCATCGACGCCGGGCGAGCCTTTCCAGTTCGGCGCCCAGCTCAGCGACCTCCCGGAACACCCGGGTGTCGGAGCGACCGGCGTGGCCGATGACCGCACCGTGGTACTTCTCGCTGGCCCCCCGGGAGGCACGCAGCTGGAAGAAGAGCACCGCGTCGGCGCCGTGCGCCACGGCCTGCCAACTCCAAAGCCGCATCAGGCCGGGGCGCTTCAACGGGTTGACGTCGCGGCACGCGGTGCAGCTCGGGGTCTGTTCCATCAGCCAGAACGGCTGGCCGTCCTTGAGCCCGCGCATCAGGTCGTGGGTCAGCGCCATCCGGGCCGCGGACCCGTCGTCGGGCGGGTAGTTGTCCCAGGAGACGAAGTCCAGATGAGGGGCCCAGCGGTGGTAGTCGATCGGCCGGTACATGCCCATGAAGTTCGTGGTCACCGGCAGCGTCGGGCTGGACTCCCGGATGGCCGCCTTCTCGTCACGGAAGTTGGTCAGCATCGCGTCGGAGGTGAACCGCAGGTAGTCCACTGTGATGCCCGGGAACGCGGTGTGGTCCGGGCCGCGCCAGTGCTCGGTCAGCGCCGACGGCGGCTCGATCTCGTCCCAGTCGGTGAAGGTGTGCGACCAGAAGGTGGTGTACCAGGCCTCGTTCAGTTCGTCGAGGGTGCCGTAGCGGTGGCGCAGCCAGTTCCGGAAGCCGGCCGCGCACAGTGCGCAGTAGCAGGCGCCGCCGTACTCGTTGCCGACGTGCCAGGCGAGCACCGCCGGGGCGTCGGCGTAGCGGCGGGCGACCCGGCGGGCCAGCTCCGTCGAGAGCCGGCGGAAGACCGGCGAGCTGGGGCAGGAGTTGTGTCGCTGACCGAAGCGGTGCTTGCGGCCCTCGAAGTCGGTCCGGGTCACCTCGGGGTACGCCTTGGCCAGCCACGGTGGGTGGGCGCCCGTGCCGGTGGCCAGGCAGATCCCGCGTCCCTCGGCACTGGCCCGCTCGACGATCCTGTCCAGTAGCGCGAAGTCGTAGGTGTCCTCCGCGGGCTGGGTGAGCGCCCAGTCGAACACGCCAAGGGTGACCAGGTCGATCCGTGCGGTGTCGAAGAGACGGTAGTCCTGCTTCCAGACGTCCTCGGGCCACTGTTCCGGGTTGTAGTCGCCCCCGAAGGGCACCTTGGCGCTGACGGGCAGGCTCATGAGGTGAACTCCTTCCGGATCAGGTGGATCATCGGGTCGCTGATGCGCAGGTACGCCAGCACCGCGACCGACCCGAGCAGCATCAACACCGCTTCGGAGAAGACCGCGGTGACCCCGGCCGCCGCGGCCAGCAGCAGGGCGTTGCCGACGGAGACACCGGGGGTACGCACGAGGAAGTGCACGGCCAGCCGGAGCACGTCCCGGGTGCGGAAGTCGAACAGCGAGGTGATCACCAGGGCGTTGGCGGCGCAGAGCGTCACGCCCACTCCGATCAGCACCAGCGGCACCGTCCACCAGCTCGACAGGCCTACCGCGCCGCGGTAGGCGAGGTTCACGGCGAGCACTGTCAGCCACAGCAGCGTCGGCACCCAGACGCGCAGCACGCCGAGGACGTTGGCCCGGTAGCCACGCCAGAACAGGGTGGCCGGGCGCAGGTCGGTGAGGTCGGTTCGCTGGTGGCGCAGGGCGTACAGGGCGGCGGAGATCGCCGGGCCGACCGGTACGAGGAGGAGCGCGGCCAGCGGCAGGTTGCTCGGATCGCGGCCCAGCAGAAGCAGCGGGAGCAGGGCGGGTAACGTGGTGAGCAGCAGGAGCAGCTCGACCACGAGCAGGATGTAGACGCGCGAGGTGATCCGCGACAGTGGTCCGTCGCCGAACTGTCGCCGGGTCTGAGTCGCGCCACTCACTGTCGCTCCCTCCGGTCGACTCAGCTGATCCGTGGTCGCCGGGGGTCCGGCCGGGCCGCGACACGCCGCCCGACCGGACTCCCGCTGATCAGCCGTTGTTCTTCTGGAACCGCTCGTACGCCTTGTTGACCAGGTCGATGTACTGGTCGGAGTTCTTGGCTTTCAGCTCGGCCACGTACGCGTCCCACTCGCTGAGCGGGCGCTGACCCAGGGCGAACTTCAGCGTGTTCTGGGTGACGAAGTCCTTCAACGGCGTCTCCCAGAGCGACACCTGCTCGCGCTCCTCATCGGTCAACGGGGCGGGCGGAGGCACCACCCTCGGGGTACGGGCGTCCATCACCTTCTGGAACTCCAGCTCCTCCGGGGAGAAGAAGCCGCGGACCAGGTCGGGGCTGCCGCCGTAGGCGAAGACGCCGTTCTGGAAGCCGAAGTCCTTCTGCAGGTGCTTGGGGGCCTTCGGGTTGAGGCCGAGGAAGTCGACTCCGGGGTTGAGTGTGCGCTTGCCGGACGCGTCCTTGGTGAAGGTCGTGCCCTCGATGCCCCAGCGGGCGAACTCCAAGCCGGCGTCCGAATACCACAGCCAGTCGATGAACTGCATCATGGCGACGAAGTTCTTGCTCTCCCGGGCCTTCGTGGAGATCATGATGCCGTTCTCCAACCGGGGGAACGGGTTGATCTCGCCGGCCGGGCCAATCGGCAGCGGGATCTTGGCCAGCTTGGCGTTCGGCAGGGTCTTGGCCAGGTCGGGCCGGTGGTTGTTGACCAGGGTCTGCGCGTTGCCGGTGACCACGAAGGACTTGCCGTTGGCGAGCTTCTGGCGTGCCTGGTCGTCGGTCTGGGTGAAGCTCTCCGGGTCGAGCAGGCCCTCGGCGACGAGCTTGTGCAGGTAGGTGACCATCTGCTTGTACTGCTCGGAAGCGCCGGTGTAGTTGAACTTCTTCGCCGCCGGGTCCCAGGTCGCGTGCTGGTAGTCCCAGCCCGCCTGGGTGCCGTGGGCCGAGCCGAGGATGTTCAGCAGGGCACCGGTGGGGTTGGGCTTGCTGAAGAGGTCGGAGTACGGGTAGACGTTCGGGTACTTGGCCTTCATCGCCTTGAGCACCGTGTACAGCTCGTCCCAGGTCTTCGGGACCGCCAGGTTGAGCTCCTGCATGATGTCGGTGCGCACCAGCACCGTGTAGTCCTGGGTGGGCTTCTCGTGGACGCCGGGGAGCAGGTAGAACTTACCGTCGGACTGCCGCAGGTTGTCGATCTCCGGCTTGAGGTTCCACTTGGCGATCTTGTCCTTGAGGTTGGGCATCAGGTCCAGGTAGTCGCTCACCGGGAGGATCGCACCGGAGGACACGAACGCGTTCTCCTGCGGGTGGTACGTCTTCGGAATGATCAGCGGGGCGTCTCCGGCGCCGATCAGCAGGCTGCGCTTCTGCTCGTAGTCGCTGAGCGGAACGGCCACCGGCTCGATCTTGACGTTGGTCCGCTTGGTCAGCTCCGACCAGAACGCCCAGTCTTCCTTGAGCGGGTAGAACGTGTGGTTGTTGTAGAGGGTGGAGAAGGAGAGCGCCTCGGTGGCCTTGAACTGGTCGCCGACGCCGTAGGTGGCCATCGCCCCGACCTTGTTCTCCGAGAGGTCCGTCGACTCGCCGGGGTCCTCGGAACAGGCGGTGCTGAGGGTGAGCGCGAGCAGACCCGCGGTGGCTATCGCCACCCGGCGCCACGTCTTGTGGAGCATGGCTCGTCCTTTCGGTGGTGGGGATTCGAATGTGGGACGGTGCAGCGCCTGCGTCATCCCTTGACCGCGCCGAGCATCACGCCGCGGACGAAATACCGCTGGACGAAGGGGTAGACCGCCAGGATCGGCAGGGTGGTGAGCACGATCGTCACGGCCTCGAGGGTGGCTGCGGCCTGGACCTTGTCGGCGTCGGCGGCGGCGGACTCGGCGCTGGTGGCGCCCGCGATGAGGTTGCGCAGGTAGACCGTGACCGGCAGCAGGTCCTGCTGGTCGATGTAGAGGAACGCGGTGAACCACGAGTTCCAGAACGACACCGCGTAGAAGAGCACCATCGTCGCGATGATCGCCTTCGACAGCGGCAGCACGATTCGCAGCAGGATGCCGTACGTGTTCAGCCCGTCGACCGCGGCGGCCTCCTCCAGCTCGCTCGGCAGGCTCTCGAAGAACGCCTTCATGACCAGCAGGTTGAACACGCTGATGGCATTGGGGACCACCACGGCCCAGATGGTGTTCTTCATCCCCAGGCTGGTGACCAGCACGTAGTTGGGGATCAGGCCGCCGGAGAAGAACATGGTGAACAGCGCGACACCGATGAGGAACGGGCGCCCCTTGAGCTGCGGCTTCGACAGCACGTACGCGTAACAGGTGGTCAGCACGATCGAGATGAGCGTGGCGACCACCGTGTACACCACCGTGTTGCGGTAGTTCGTCCAGAACATCGCGTCCGACATCAGCAGCTTGTACGCGGTCAGGTCGAACCCGCGCGGGACGATGCTCACCTTCCCCGTGATGATGTACGCCTCTTCGCTGAGCGAGCGGGCCACGATGTTGAGGAACGGGAACAGCGTCACGACCACGACGCCGATCAGGACGACAGTGTTGACGATCCGGAAGATCCGGTAGCCACGACTGTCCACCGGACCCCGCGTCTTCGGGGCGTCGCTCTTCGTACCGAGGATCACCACAGGCTCGTCCCCACAGTGCGCCGGGAGATGAGGTTCGCCGTCAGGACCAGGATCAACCCGATCACCGCCTCGAAGAGGCCGATGGCGGCGGCGTAGCTGAAGTTGCTGGACTGGAATCCCATCCGGAACAGATAGGTGGAGACCACGTCCGCGGTCGGGTACGTCAGCGGGTTGTAGAGCAGCAGGATCTTCTCGAACCCGACCGCCAGGAAGTTGCCGATGTTGAGGATCAGCAGGGTCATCATCGTCGGCCGGATCCCCGGCAACGTCACGTGCCAGGTCTGCCGCCACCGGCTCGCGCCGTCGATCCGGGCCGCCTCGTACAGGTCCTCGTCGACCGTGGTGAGCGCGGCGAGGTAGAGGATCGTCCCCCAACCGACGGTCTGCCAGACCTCGGACGAGACGTAGATGGTGCGGAACCACTCCGATTTCTGCAGGAAGGCCACCGGGTCGCCGCCGAACAGGCCGACGATCTGGTTGGCCGCGCCACCGACCGAGGTCAGTTGCATGACCATCGCCGCCACGATCACGATCGACAGGAAGTGCGGCAGGTAGGACACGGACTGGACGAACCGCTTGAACCGGCGGGCGCGCACCTCGTTGAGCATCAGCGCCAGTACGATCGGCAGCGGGAAACAGAACAGCAGGGTCAGCGTCCCGAGCACCAGGGTGTTGGTGAACACCTCCCAGAACGTCGGGTCGGTGAGGAACATCCGGAAGTAGCGCAGCCCGACCCAGTACTCACCGAAGATGCTGCCGCCCGGCTTGAACCGACGGAACGCGATGATGTTGCCGATCATTGGCAGGTACCGGAAGACGAGGAAGAACAGCAGCGGCAGGATGGCGAGGGAGTAGAGCTGCCAGTCCCGGCGCAGTGCCTGCCGCCAACTGCGACGGCGTCGTGGCGAGCGCGGGGCGGGGCTCTGCGCCTGCCGCGGAGAATTCGGCGGCGCCGGCGGTGGTGGCCGCAGCGTGGATGTCATCCGTGGCCTCCTATGCCGACTGTGGAACGGCCACGAGGGGCTCGACCCGCACCGAGGTGAGCAGTTCCCGCTCGAAACCGACCTGGCGCTCGGCACCGACCAGGCGCAGCGGCAGGGCCGCCGCCACGTCGCCGCTCGATCGGCCGAACCGCAGCTCGACGTCGCCGGGCTCGACGATCCGTCGGCCGGTCAGCCCGGTGAACGACGCCACGTCGGCCGGTACGCCGAACGTCACGTGCGCCACCTCGCCGGGCGCCAGCGGCAGCCGGGTGTAGCCGATCAGCCGGGCCACCGGACGGGTGGTCTGCGCGACCGGGTCGTGCAGGTAGAGCTGCACGACCTCGGTGCCGGCCCGCTCACCGGTGTTGGCGACGGTGATCCGCACCCGTACCTCGCCGTCGACCGGCCAGGCGGTCGGATCTTCGCCCGGTTCGACCACCGTCGCGTCGGACCACTCGAAGGTGGTGTAGCTCAGCCCGTGGCCGAACGGGTACGCGGGGGTCGGGTCGACCGAGGAGACCTTGTTGCGTCGGCCGAGTGGTGGCGCCAGGTAGGTGCTCGGCAGCCCGCCGGCGTCGCGGGGAACGCTGACCGGCATCCGTCCGGAGGGATCGACCGCGCCGGTGAGCACCTCGGCGAGCGCCTGCCCACCGAGCTGGCCGAGGAAGAACGCCTGCACCACGGCCGCAGCGTCGTCGAACTCCGGACCGAGTGCGTAGGGGCGACCGGCCATCAGCACCAGGACGACCGGGGTGCCGGTGGCGAGGACGGCGCGGACGAGGTCGCTCTGCACGCCGGGTAGTCGCAGGTCGACGGCGTCGCAGCCCTCACCGGAGGTGCCCCGGCCGAACATTCCCGCCCGGTCGCCGACGGCCAGCACGCACACGTCGGCGGCGGCCGCCGCGGCGACCGCGGCCGGGATACCCGAGGCGTCCTCGCCGGTGATGGTGCAGCCCGGCTCGTGGGTGAGCAGCGGGACGCGTCGGGCCAACTCGTCGCGCAGTGTGGGGATGTCCAGGCCGAGGCCGAAGTCGCTGTGGTGGACGCCGACGTGGTTGGGGAACGAATAGCAGCCGAGCATGGCCATCGGGTCGTCGGCGGCCGGGCCGACCAGGGCGACCCGGCTGCCCACGGGCAGCGGGAGGACGCCGGTGTTGCACAGCAGGACGACTGACTCCCGGGCCAGGCGAAGGGCGATGTCCCGGCTGACCTCGTCGTCGAAGCGCAGGGACGTCACGTCGTCGGGCAGCTCCTGCCAGCCCTCGTCGAGCAGACCGAGCTCGATCTTCTGGATCAGCACCCGACGCAGCGCGCAGTCGATCAGCGCCTCGTCGACCTCGCCGCGGCGAGCCGCCTCCACCAGCGGTGGGCCGAAGGCGTCCACGGTGGGCAGCTCGACGTCGATCCCGGCGCGCAGGGCGAGCCGCGCCGCGTCGGCGGCATCCTCGGCGACCCCGTGCAGGGTCTGTAGGAATCGTACGGCGAAGTAGTCGGCCACCACGGTGCCGGTGAAGCCCCACTCGTCACGCAACAACCCGGTCAGCAGCTCACGATCGGCCGCCACGGGCAGGCCGTCGATCTCGGCGTAGGAGTTCATCACCGAGCGGGCGCCGCCGAGGCGCAGCGCCATCTCGAACGGCGGCAGGATGACGTCGGCCAGCTCGCGGCGACCCATCGGCACCGGAGCGAGGTTGCGTCCGCCCCGGGAGGCGGAGTAGCCGGCGAAGTGCTTCAGCGTGGCCACCACGCCGGCCCGCTCCAGGCCCCGCACGTAGGCGGCACCTGTCGTGCCGACCAGGTAGGGGTCCTCGCCGATCGTCTCCTCGGTACGGCCCCAGCGGTAGTCCCGGGTGACGTCCAGCACCGGGGCGAGGCCCTGGTGCACGCCGGCGGCGCGCATCGACCGCCCGATCCGGTCGGCCATCGCCTCGACCAGTTCGGGGTCGAAGGACGCGCCCCAGCTGAGCGGGGTCGGGTAGACGGTGGCCCGCCACGCCGCGAACCCGGTGAGGCACTCCTCGTGCACCTGGGCCGGAATGCCGAACCGACTGGCGGCCACGATCTGGGCCTGCGAGGCGGCCAGGGACCGGGCGCCGAACACCGGGTCGACCGGGGCGGTGCCGAACGGGCGGGTCAGCTGGCCCAACCCGTACCGGATGACAGTGCTCCACGGCGGCAATTCGCTGATCATGTCCGACTGGTGCGGTGCGACGCCCTCGCCGCTGGCGTCGGCGCCGACCCAGACACCGACGAGCTGGGCGATCTTCTCTTCGAGGGACATCTTCGGCAGGAGCGCATCGGCTCGCTCGGTGGGCGACAGCCGCTGATCACGCCACGGCGCGGCGCCGCCGTCCTCGAGCGACCGACTTCTCATGCCATGACCCCTTAGCTCCGGCCACATCCCCGTGCCCTCGTGAACAGCTGCGTGGCGGACGTTTCTCACGATCCGAAACTTTCCGGAAACCTGCGTAACCTTTTCGGCAACCTAAGTGTCCCATCGATGCCTGTCAAGAGTCTCAATCGGACTAGCAGGAGGTCGTTCCTGCACACGGTGACCCCACGATCGGCACTCAGTCGCCGGGAAGCCGCGCAATGTCCCGCGAATGCCCAGCGGGAGTGCGGCACCCACTGGCGTGAATGTCTCATCGTGTTAAGGTCGCCCGAAACTTTCGGATGTTGTATGAGGCCGCGATGACAGAGCACCGCCCGCTCGACCCACCCGCCTCCACCACCATCGCGACCATCGCCAACGATGTCGGCGTCTCGGTCGCGACCGTGTCCAAGGTCCTCAACGGACGCGGCGATGTCGCCCCCGGCACCAGAGCCCGGGTGGAGGCGAGCCTCGACCGCCACCAGTACCAGCGCCGCGCCCGGCGACAGGCGACCAGCGGCGGCCGGGTGGACCTCGTGTTCCACGAGTTCGACACGGGTTGGGCGATGGAGATCCTGCGCGGCGTCGAGGCGGTGACCTCCGCCGCCGGCATCGGGCTGTCGATCGCACAGCTCGACGGCGCGCACCGTCCGCCGGCACGATGGCTGGAGGCGTTACTCGCCGACCGCCCGCTGGGCGTGGTGTTCGTCCTCTCCCACCTGGCCGACGCCCAACAGCAGCACCTGCGCCGGCAGGGCATTCCGTTCGTCGTCGTCGACACGGACAGTGCCACCTCAGCGTCCGTGCCCACCGTCGGGTCGAACAACTGGAACGGCGGTCTGCTCGCCGCCCGGCACCTGCTGGAACTGGGGCACCGACGGATAGCCATCATCTCCGGGCCACCCGACGTGCTGTGCAGCAGAGCCCGGGCCGCCGGCTTCCAGTCGGCCCACGACGAAGCCGGGATAGTTGTCGACCGCGAGCTGATCCGCTACGGCAGTTTCTCCGCCGGAGCGGGGCACGCCCACGGGCTGCAACTGCTCCAGCGGCCGAACCGACCCACGGCAATCTTCGCCGGGTCGGACATCCAGGCCATGGGGGTGCTCCGGGCCGCCCGTCAGTGCGGCCTGCGAGTGCCCGAGGACCTTTCGGTGATCGGGTACGACAACCTGCCGGTCTCGGCCTGGACCGACCCGGCCCTCACCACGATCAACCAGCCGTTGCGCGACATGGCCGGCATCGCCACCCAGATGTTGCTCGACCTGACCAGGGGGAACGAGCCGGCGACCAGCCGGATCGACCTGGTGACCGAGCTGGTCGTCCGGGAGAGCACCGCTCCCCCCGCCCACCCGCACTGACCCCGGCCCCTGCGAGGACCCGTGCCCCACTCCGCCTCCACCTTCGACGACCTTCAGCGGTACGCGCCCGAGGTCGCCGAACCCGACGACTTCGACGAGTTCTGGCGGGACACGCTCGCCGAGGCGGCCGCGGTGCCGGTGCTCGTCGACGTCCGCCCCGAACCCACCGACCTGCGGCTTCTCGACTCCTGGGACGTCACGTTCGCCGGCTTCGGGGGTGACCCCGTCCGCGCCTGGTACACCCGCCCGGCCGGGGTTCGCGAGCCGCTGCCGGCCGTGGTCGAGTACGCCGGCTACGGTCGCGGGCGCGGCCTGCCCCACGAACGGCCGACCTGGGCGGTGGCCGGGTACGCGCACCTGCTGATGGACAACCGGGGCCAGGCGGGGCAGCACGGCGCCGGGGACACCCCCGACCCGCACGGCGCGCCCGGCGGGCCCTGGCCGGTCACCTGGGGGATCCTCGATCCGCGCGACTACCACTACCGCCGCCTGATCACCGACGCGGTGCGGGCGGTCGAGGCGGTCCGCGCGCTGCCGGGGGTCGAGGGTGACCGGGTCAGCGTGGTCGGCAACAGCCAGGGCGGCGGCATCGCCCTGGCGGTGGCGGGTCTCGTCGAGAATCTCAGCGCGGTGCTGACCACCGCCCCGTTCCTGTGCGACATGCGCCGGGCCGTCGCGCTCACCGACCTCGCGCCGTACGGCGAGATCGCCCGGTACCTGGCGGTGCACCGGGAGGCCGAGGAGGCGGTGTGGCGCACCTTGTCCTATGTCGACGCTGTGAGCTTCGCGCGCCGGGCGACGGCACCGGCTCATTTCGGAGTCGGCCAACGCGACACCGTCTGCCCACCGCGAACCGCCTTCGCCGCCTACAACCACTACGGCGCCGCGAACGGGAGGCCGGTCCCGCCCGAGCGGGAGATGCACGTCTACCCGTTCAACGGCCATGAGGGCGGCGAGGCCGTGCACGTCCGACGTCAGTTGCGCTGGCTGGGCTCGGTGCTCCAGCCAGCGCGGGCCTGAACGGCCCACCCCTTCCTGGTCACGGCTCCAGCAGGTTCTGGACCGGAGCACACGCCCGACAGGGCCAGACGCGTACGGTGCCGTCGTCATGCGTCGAGACGAGCCGCTCGCCGTCCGGGCTGAAGTCGACGGTCTCCACGGACGCGCCGAACCCCCCGAAGGTCACCGACCGCGCTGCCTCCGAAGTGCGCCACAGCCGAGCGGTGCCGTCCTTTCCAGAACTGAGCACCCATTGCCCGTCCGGGCTGAACGACACGTGCCAGACAGGCCCCTCGTGTCCTCGCAACACCATCGGCGCGCTGCCGCTCGTGACGGAGTGGATCTGCACGGTGCCGTCGAAGCCGGCACTGGCGACGCGTTGTCCGTCCGGGCTGAAGGCCACGGCCCATACCAATCCCTCGTGACCGGGAAGTGGTAGTGGTTCGGCGGTGTCGAGGGCGTCCCAGATTCGTAGGGTGCCCTCCGCGCCAGCCGTGGCGACCTTCCTGCCGTCCGGGCTGAAGGCGGCGTACCGGATCTCTTCGGCGGATCGATGGACCACCGGGGCACTCTGGCCGGTGAGGTCCCAGATTCGCAGACTTCCGTCGTTGCTGACGCTGGCCAGGCGGCGGCCGTCAGGACTGAAGTCGGCGATCCACGCCTGCTTCTCGTGCCCGCGAAGCACCACGGGATCGTGTCTGCCGGCGAGGTCCCAGACTCGTACGCTGCCGTCGCGGCCGCCGGTGGCCACACTCGCCCCGTCCGGACTCACAGTGAGACCGTAGACGTCGCCGTCGTGGCGGCCGAGCACCCGAGGCTCGGCCGGTGTGGCCAGGTTCCAGACCTGTACCGTGCCGTCCTCGCCGCCACTGACCACCCGCTGCCCGTCCGGGGTGAACGCGGCGGACCAGGTGGCTTTCTCGTGGCCCCGCAGGATCAGACGATCGCTGCCCGGGTCCCAGATCCGTAGCGTGCCATCATCGGCCGCGCTCACCAGCCGGGATCCGTCCGGGCTGAACGCCAACGCCCAGACCCGGTTGGTGTGGCCGCGCAGCACCAACGGGTCACCAGCGCCGTTGGCGTTCCAGATCCGTACGGTCAGATCGTCACTGGTGGTCGCGAACCACTGCTCGTCCGGGCTCAGCGCGAGCCCTTCCACAGTGCCCTCATGCCCACGCAGCACCACCGGGGCCGCTGACCCGGTCAGCGGCCACACCCAGGCCGTACCGTCGGCGCTGGAGCAGGCCAGGCGGGCGCCGTCCTGGCTGAACACCAGCGTCCTGGTGCCCTCGCGCGGCCCGGTGAGGATCGTTCTGGTGGATCGCGCGGCCAGATCCCAGAGCCGTACCGTCGCGTCGTGGCCACTGCTGGCCAGCTGGCGCCCGTCGGGGCTGAAGGCCACGCCGACCGCGACCTTGGTGTGACCACGCAGGACCACCGGTCGTCCGTCGCCGCGGGCATCCCAGACCCGAACGGTGGTGTCCTCGCCGGCACTGGCGACCAACCGTCCGTCCGGGCTGAAGGCCACTCCCCAGACCGGGCCCTCGTGCCCCCGTAGGACGATGGGTCCCGCGCTTCCATCGACCTGCCAGATCCGGACGGTGCCGTCCGAGCCGGCGGTGACCAGTCGCTTCCCGTCCGGGCTGAACATCGGGCTCCAGACCTGTCCCTCGGGTCCGCCGCTGAGAGCCAGGCCCGGTCCGGAGACGCCGTGCCCGGCCCAGGTCCACACCCGCACCTCGCCGTCCGTCCCGGTGGCCGCCACGCGTTGCCCGTCCGGACTGAACGCCACGCCCAGGGCCTTCTTGCTGCTCATCGGCACAATCGCCTGCAGCCGGTCATCGACGGCGGCCTGGCGGAGCACCATCTCCGCGCCGACGGTCGGGCGGGTGGTCAGAGCGCGTCTGGCGAGACGCTGCGCCTGCTGCGGATCGATCTGCAGTTGGTTGTCGGCCTCGACCGTCAGCTGCCGGGAAACAGCGAGGTCTCGTTCGGCGGCCGCCCGGTTCGCCTGCACCAGCGCCACTGCCGCGAGGACGCTCACCACGACAACTGTTGCCGCGAGCCCGGTCAACGCCACGCTGGTCCGCCGTCGTCGGGCTGCCCGGCGCCGCCTCTCTCGTGCACGGCTGGTCTCCAGAAAGTCCCGTTCCAGGTCACTGAGGTCCATCGCTCGGCGCGTTTCCCAGAGCGCCAACTGGACCCCCCGATACAGGAATCCGTCCACGCGGTCGTGCCGATCCCACTCGGCGGCAGCCTCCGTCAGCCTGCGGTGGGAGCGCAGCAGCTCCCGATCCTCGGTCAGCCAGCGACGCAGCCGGGGCCACTCCTGGATCAGGGCCTCGTGGGCCACCATGACGCCCTTCTCGTCCGCCGTGACCAACCGCGCGGCCGTCAACCTGGCCAGCACCTCAGCCGCGGCCAACGGGTCCACCCCGCCCACCAACTCGGCCAGGGGTGCCCGGCGACGGGTGTCCTCGGTGCCGTCACCGAGGGCGGTCAGACGCAGGAAGATGTCCCGTGCCAGCCCTCGCTTCCCCTCGTCGAACTGCGCGTACACCCCTTCAGCGGTACGGGTGATGGCACCGTTCACGCCGCCTGACTCGCGGTAGTGGGCCAGCGTGATCCGCTTGCCCTGCCGCAGGCGCGCCGTCTCCAACAGTGCGTGGGACAGCAGCGGTAGCGCACTCGTCTGACCGCCGACGTCTGCCACGGCCATCTCCACCAACGCCGGATCCACCAGCAACCCGGCGCGCTCGGCGGGGCCGGTGATCGTCCGACGCAGGTCCTCATCGTCCATCGGGCCGATCAACACCTGGTGACCATGGAGAGCGGCCACCAGGGCCGGATAGGCGGCACACCGACCATAGAAGTCGGCCCGCACTCCCAGCACCACCCGCACCCCGGGGATCTCCGCTGCGGCGAGCAGCGCGGCGATGAACCCCGATCGCTCCTC
This sequence comes from Micromonospora sp. NPDC127501, assembly GCF_040302185.1. Classification (NCBI taxonomy): domain Bacteria; kingdom Bacillati; phylum Actinomycetota; class Actinomycetes; order Micromonosporales; family Micromonosporaceae; genus Micromonospora; species Micromonospora sp. NPDC127501. Next base: position 44,665 of record NZ_JBEORJ010000017.1, read on the forward strand.
CTCGTCCCGGCAGAGCGTGAAGAGCTCCTCGAACTGGTCCACCACGATGAGCATGTTCGCGACCGATGGACGTGAATTGAGAATCTGCTCGGTCGTTTCGCGAATGCTGGCCGGATCAGCGGCCAGGTGGCGATGGATCGTGTCACGAGCCGGGCCCTGCTCATTGACGAGCTGGCACGCCAGCTCTTCGAGGGGATGTTCGCCGGGCGTCATCAGCACCGTGACCCAGGCCGGTTGGCCCCTGACGGGATTCTCGACCACGGCCGCTATCAGACCCGCTCGGAGCAGGGACGACTTGCCCGCACCGGACGGGGCGAAAACCGCGACGAACCGGAGGCGGGTGAGCATTTCACAGAGCTGAGCCACCATGCGCTCGCGTCCGAAGAACCATTCTGAGTCTTCCGGCTGAAACGCTGCCATTCCCCAGTACGGCCCGCGGCCGACCCCCACCGTCTCGGCGGACGTCACGCTCGCGATCAGGCTGTGCCACCGTTCGGTCCATTCGGCTGGATCGCCGTCGCAGGCGGCCACGTACGCCAGTGTCACCTGGAGGCTTGGCACGGTCTCTCCGCTGGCGGCCTTGGCCAGGGTGGTCACCGAGAAGTGCGCGCGTCTGGCCAGTTGACGGTAGGTCGGCGAACCCGCCTTTGTCCGCAGCCGGCGTAGGTCGAGGGCGAACCGCTCCAGCTCGCCTGCCTCCGGGTCGAGCGGCCGCTCAGGTCTTCCCACGTTGTCCCCCGTCACAGAGTTGTTTGTCAGCCTGGCGACATGATTGGCAAACAATCCATTGCCGACTATATCTGGTTCCGTGAACGCCGATCGACGACTGTCGGATAGCAGCCACGGCGCAACCAGGCGTACGGCCACGTTCGACGACCCAACACGATCGACGACACCAAGGAGGACTGGAAGGGGGTGTGTGATGCACGCCAGAAACGGCATCGGTGTTGCTACCCGCAGCACTGCTGGTCGTCCTGGAATCGGGGGGTGTCACGCAATCCCGGATAGACGAGGGGGATTTTATTCGATTACGATTTCGCTATCACTCTGGCGACCGGCGCGAGGAACAAGACCAGTTCGTTCCGCATCGACTGCCGGGGCGGGGACGGAATCCGTTGCCGCCCCGTCAGCTTGCGTGGGCGCTCAGGAGGCAGTGCAGGAACGCACCGCCGGGCGACTCCAGCACCTCGGCCGGCCCTCGTCGAGCTCGGCGGTCACTGCTCCGCGGCGTGGTAGAGCCGGCTCACGGTTTCGGCCACGCAGACGGGCTTGCCGCCGCTGTCGCTTTCCACGGTGACCGTCACGACCAGCTGCACACCGCCGCTCACCGGCGACACGTCGGCGATGGTGGCGGTGGCGCGTACGGCGGCGCCGACCCGCAGCGGCGCGGGGAAGCGGACCCGGTTCAGCCCGTAGTTGACGCCCATCGCCACCCCCTCGACCCGGTAGAGCCCGCTCGCCAACGCCGGCAACAGCGACAGGGTGAGGTACCCGTGGGCGATCGTCCCGCCGAACGGCCCCGCCGCGGCTCGGACCGGGTCGAGATGGATCCACTGGTGGTCGTCGGTTGCGTCGGCGAAGAGGTCGACGCGGCTCTGCTCGATGCGCTGCCACGGACCGGGCCCGAGGCTCTCGCCGGTCGCGGCGGCCAACTCCTCGAAGGAGGTGAAGACTCTCATGCCGGATCTCCCTACAGCTGCTAGAAGGCGTTGACGCCGGTGAGCGCGCGTCCGATGAGGAGTTGCTGAATCTGACTGGTGCCCTCGTAGAGCGTGGCCACCCGGGCATCGCGCAGATACTTGCCGACCGGATACTCGTCGATGTAGCCGTACCCGCCGAAGACCTGGACCGCGTTGTTGGCCGCGCGGACGGCGGCCTCACTGGCGAAGAGCTTGGCCATCGACGCCTCGGTGGCGAACGGCTGGTCGCGGTCGATCAGGTCGGCCACCTGCCACACCAGCAGCCGGGCGGCGGCGGTGTCCACCGCGATGGCGGCGAGCAGTTGTTGGACGAGCTGGTGCCCGGCGATCGGCTTGCCGAACTGGGTGCGCTGCCCGGCGTAACCGACAGCCGCGTCGAGGCAGCCCTGGGCGATGCCGACGCACCCGGCGGCCACCGACATCCGGCCCTTGGCGAGGGTGGCCAGGGCCAGCCGGAATCCGGCGCCCTCGGCGCCGAGGCGGGCCGTGTCGGGCACGCGCACCTCGTCGAAGCCCAGCTCGCCGGTGGCCTGACCGCGCAGGCCGAGCTTGCCGTGGATCTCCCGCCGGGTCAGCCCCGGGCTGTCGGTGGGCACCAGGAACGCGGTGATTCCTCGGTGCCCGGGGCCGCCGGTGCGGGCGAAGACCAGCGCGACGTCGGCGGTGGTGCCGTTGGTGATGAACATCTTCGTACCGGTGATCAGCCAGTCGGTGCCGTCGCGGACCGCACGCGTACGCAGGGCCGCCGCGTCCGAGCCGCTGTCCGGTTCGGTCAGCGCGAAGCAGCCGAGTGCGCTGCCGGCGCAGAGCCTCGGTAGCCACTCGGCCCGCTGTTCCGCGCTCCCGTGCGCGGCGATCGACTTCGCCACCAGCCCGAGGGAGACCGAGACGATGCCGCGTACCGCCGAGTCGCCCCGGCCCAGCTCCTCCAGGACCAGGCAGTACGCGAGGTGGTCGCCGCCGGAACCGCCGTCGGTCTCGGCGATGGTCAGCCCCAGGAAGCCCAGGTCACCGAGCATGCCGACGATGGCGGGGTCGACCGATTCGCGACGATCCCAGGCGGCCGCGTGCGGCAGCAGCTCGCGGTCGGCGAACTCGGCGGCCAGCTGGCGGACCGCCGCCTGCTCGGCGGAGAGGGTGAGGTCCATGACGCTCAAACTAGCGGTGATAGTTAAACGCGTCCAGACCGGACGTTCACCGGTCGGAGGCCAGACCGGCGTGCCGCTCGACGGTGAACGCGCGGGCCAGCTCGGTCCGTGAACGGATGCCCAGCCGGTGGAACACGTTGCGCAGGTGGTGGTCGACCGTACGGGTGGAGAGGAACATCCGGGCGGCGATCTCCCGGTTGGTGGCGCCCTCGGCGACCAGCTCGGCGATCCGCAGTTGCTGGCCGGTCAGCAACCGCGCCGCGGGCAGGTCCGGCGGACCGATCGACTCCCCGGCCGCCCGCAGCTCCGTGGTGGCCTGCTCGGCCCAGCACTCCACCCCGAGCAGACCGAACATCTCGCGGGCCTGGTGCAGGTGCGTCCGCGCGTCACGAGGGCGTCGACTGCGGCGCAACTCCTGGCCGAAGAGCAGTTCGGTGCGGGCCCGCTCGAACGTGCCGGCCTCGGTCGGGTGCAGGCGCAGCGCCGCCTGGAAGTCCCGTTCCGCCTCGGTGCCGCCCCGAGGGGCGAGCAGTGCGTGACACCGCGCGGACAGGGCCCGGCGCAACGGGCTCGCGGTGCTGCTGGCCCACCTGTCGAACGCGGCGAGCGCGGCCGTCGCCGCCGGCCGGTGCGCCAGGTGCGCCGCCGCCTCCACCAGGTACGGGGTGGCCATCACCTGCACGAGGACCTGACCTCGACGCGTGCCGAGCCGAGCCAGCGACGCCAACCGCTCCGCGGCCTCGGCGTGCCGGCCGTCGACCAGGTCGAGCACCGCCAGGGCCCACGCGGCGAGCGCGTGCGGGCGGCTGCCCGGCGTCGGCGACTCGCCGATCTCGCGGATCCGCCGCAGGCTGGTCTCCCGATCGGCCCGGATCGCGGCGAGGACGGCGAGCATGCCCAGATGGACGTTGGCGCAGTTGACCTGCCCGGTTGCCCGGGCGACGCGCAGCCCGTCGCGGGAGGTCTCCGCCGCCGCCTCGTGTCGACCCAGCCAGTACTCGGCGACCGCCCGCAGCTCCAACGCCCGCGACAGCATGGACAGCTCACCCCGTTCCCGGGCCAGCTCGACGGCACGTTCGGCGAGCCGGTGGGCCGCTCCGTCCACGGCCACCAGCAGTCCGGCCGCCGCCGCGCAGCTGAGCGCGGTGGGGGTCAACGCCCAACCGGTCAGGCGGTCGCCCAGCACCACGGCGCGGCGCAGCGCGGGCCCGGCTCGCTCGTGGTCGCCCCGCAGGGTCGCGGCCACACCGGCGATCAGACAGCCCATGACCTCCAGGGCCGGCGGGTCGTCCGGGCGCCGCAACGCCAGCGCCCGCCGGCCGACCTCGGCGTACCGGTACTGGTCGCCGGTGAAGCAGACCGCCTCGCCGGCCCGCACCAGCCCGGTCAACGCCAGGGCGCGGTCGGTGTCGTTCACCGCCGCGGCGGAGGCCAGCAGCGTGGCCGACGCACTCGAGGCGGTGCCGCAGCGCAACTCCAGCTCACCGCGGAGCAGGTCGGCGCGGCCTCGAACGACCGGGTCGACGCAGACCGCGCGGAGGCGGTCGAGCAGCAGCCGGGCCTCGTCGGGTTGCCCCCCGGCCCAGGCGTAGCGGGCTGCGGTCAGCAGACGGGTGGCGGTCAGCCTCGGATGGTCGCTCAGTTCGGCGGCCCACCGTAGGGCCACCGAGGCGGCGGCCCAGCCGTCGGATCCGCCGACCGCCGCCTGTTCCAGCTCGGCGGCGAGAGCCGGATCGGCACCCGCGGTCGCGGCGGCGAGGTGCATCGCCCGGCGGAGCCGCTGCCCGTCCGCGACCAGCACCTCGGCGAGCAGTCGGTGCGCCGCGCGGCGCTCCGCGAGCGGCGCGCTGGCCGCGATCATCGTGCGCACCAGCGGCTGCGGAAAGGTGACGCCGCGTTGCTCGACGCGGACCAGGCCGGCGACCTCCGCCGGGGCGAGCGCCTCGACCTCGGCGCCGGCGGCCGCCGCGGCCCGGATCAGGGTGCCGGGCTCGCCGTCCTCGTCGAGCGCGGCGAGCAACAGCACCCGTCGGGTCTCCGGGGGCAGCCGGTCCAGCCGGGCGCGGTACGCGCGGCCCAGCGCACCGTCCGCCGGTGGCGCGGCGGGCAGCGACTCCTCCCCCCGCCACTGCCCCGCGGTGAGCACCTCGGCGAGGTCCACCAGGGCCTGCGGGTTGCCGCCGCCGATCGTGGCCAACGCGGTCAGGGCCGACGCGGCTGGCCGGTCGGGGAGCCGGTCGCCGCCCTCGCGCCCGGTCAGCCGATCGAGCCGGTCGGTGAGGACGGCGGCGCTCTCGTGCTCGGTCAGCGCGCGCAGTCGGTGCGCCGGTATCCCGTCGAGGTTGGCGGTGACGTCCGCGCTGAGCAGGACGGCGAGCGGCAGGTGCCGCAGTCGGCGGGCCACGAACGCCAGCACCTGCGCGGTCTGCGGATCACCTCGGTCGATGTCGTCCATCGTGGCGAGCAACGGCCGGTCCCGGGCGGCGGCGGCGAGCAGCCCGAGCACCGCCATCGACAGGGTCAGCTGCCGGTCGGCCGGGCAGCTCTCCCCGCCCAGTGCGCGCCGTAGCAGTTGGCGCTGCTCGTCGGGGAGCGCGGCGGCCCGGTCGAGCACCGGGTCGACCAGACGTTGCAGGCCGGCGTACGGCAGGGCGGCCTCCTCGGCGAGCCCGCTGCCGGCGAGCACTGTGCAGTCACTCTCGGCGTGCCGATGGGCGTAGCCGAGAAGTGCCGTCCGGCCCGATCCGGGCTCTCCGCACAACAGCAGGGCACCGCCGGCGTTGGTCATGCCGTCGAGCAGGCTCCGGACAGCCCGGCACTCGTCGTCCCGGCCACGCAGCACGGTTAGTTGCACTCTTGATGCAGTAACCATGCTTGCCAGTGTTACCCATCGGAAACCGAATGGAAAGAGGCGGCGATATCGGGCCGGGCCGGAATCAGTCGGGCGCGACCTCGGCCAGCAGGGCGCCCACGGTCCGGGCCATCACCGCGCGGGCCTGGTCCACGCCGAGACCGAGCCCGTAGCGCAGCATCGACCAGGCCTGCCAGGTGCTCGCCGCAACGAGGGCGTTGAGCAACTGCTCCCGCCCCGGCCCGGCCTGGGCCAGCTCGACGGCGAAGAGCTCCTCGACCTCGTCGCGGACCCGTTCGATGTGCTTGAGACGGTTGCGGTGCAGCTGTTCGGAGACCGGCTCACGCATCTGGGCGGCACGCGCCGACGGCGCGATGAGCTGGAGCAGTCGAGCCCGCTGCCGGCAGTACGCGTCGACCCGCTTCGCCAACGGCAGCCCAGTCGAGATCGGCCGGTAGGCGGCGTCCTGCTGGCGGAGCACCTCCGCGCCGCTGGCCTCGAAGAGCGTCTCCATGTCCTTGAAGTTGGTCCAGAGGGTGCGCAGCGAGATGCCGGCCCGCTCGGCGATGCGTTCCCCGGTCGGGCGGAGGTCGCCCTCGGAGATGAGCGCGAGGTGCGCCTCGACGATGGCCGCGCGGGTCCGCTCGGCGCGGGCGGTGCGCCCGTCGACCCGGCCCGCCACATCGACCCCGTCCATCCGCCCTCGCCCTCTCACCGCCACGGCGTCCCCCGACGCACCGCCGAGTCTAGACAGCCGTTGATCAGCGGCTCCGGACGCTCCGCCGACGCCGTCATCCGGCCCGGCCGGTCAGCGAGACGCCGCCGTCGCAGACGACGGTCTGCCCGGTGATCCAACTGGCGTCGTCGGAGACCAGGAAGGCGACCGCGCCCGCCACGTCCGAGGGCAGACCGAGGCGCCCGAGCGGGTACCGCGCGGCGACCTCGGCCTCCCGCCCGTCGTAGAGGGCGGCGGCGAAGCGGGTCTTCACCACGCCGGGGGCGACCGCGTTGACCCGGACCGTCGGCCCCAGCTCCACGGCGAGGCTGGCGGTGAGGTGGTTGAGCGCGGCCTTGCTGACCCCGTAGCAGGCGATGCCGGGCGACGGGCCGAGCCCGGCGATCGACGAGACGTTGACGACGCAGCCACCGCGCTCGCTCATGCCGGCGGCGCAGACCTCCTGCACCCAGCCGAGTGCGGCGACCACGTTCACGTCGAGGATCTTGCGGGCCGCGGCCAGGTCCAGCTCGACCAGCGGGCCGTGCACCGGGTTGATGCCGGTGTTGTTGACCAGCAGGTCCACCGGCCCGAACGCCGCGCTGACCTGGCCCACCGCGGCGGCCCGATGCTCGGGATCGTCGGCTCGGCCCGGCACCGCGAGGGCGTGTGCCGGACCGCCCAGGGTGGCGACCGCCTCGGTCAGCCCCTCGGGGCGGCGGGCGGTCAGGCCCACCCGCGCGCCTTCGGCGACGAGGCGTTGCGCGATGGCCAGACCGATCCCGCGACTGGCACCGGTGACGATGGCGACCCGGCCCGCGAGCCGACCCGAATATGCATTCACGGTGCAGATAGTAGGAGCGTCGATCGGTATCGGTCAACGCCTCGGACGATCGGCCGTCCGGCCACGCCGGCAGCACCCGGGCAGCCGTCCGACCGGGCGTGGTCACGCGGGACCACGCCCGGTCGGACGTCAGGGGTGCGGGCCTCAGGAGACGGTCGGCACCCCGTTCGCCGGCGGCGCGGCCGGGGTGGCGGTGTACTCGTTGACCGGCCCGTCCGCCTCGTCCGTCTCGTACGCCGGCCCGAAGTAGCTCTGCACTCCCCCGCTCACCCGGCTCAACCGCTGGCCGCCGTACCCGGAGTGGTCAGTGGCCGAGAAGCGCAGCGGCACCAGCCCGGGGCCCTGGTAGCCACCCTTCTGCACGGCGTCCAGCACCTTCTCCCGGGTGAGGTCCTTGCCGGCGGCGAGCAGGACCTGCACGAAGAGGTAGCCGACCGACATGCCGTAGACGGTGTTGCCGTCGAAGGGCGCGTCCCCGTTGTGCTCCTTGTTGACCTTCGTGAAGAGCTGGATCCACGGGTTCGCGGTCTCGTTCTGCATCGGCAGGTAGTTGGTGCCGACCATGCCCTCCAGCAGCGGCGCGGCGGCGCCGAGCTGCTTGGCCAGGGTCGGGTGGTCGGCACCGACGTTGGACACCAGCCACTGCGGCTTGAAGCCCAGCCGTGCCGCCGTGCCGACGGAGAGCGCGGTGAAGCCGGGCACGGTGGCGAGCACGACGACCTGACAACCGGCCGCCTTGAACGCGCCGATCTGCGGTGCCACGTTGGTGTTGCTCGTGACGTACGTCTGCTTGACCGCCACGGCACCGGCGCCGAGCACCTTCTCCACGCCGGCCAGGCTGTCCCGGCCGAAGTCGTCGTCCTGACCGAGGAAGCAGACCTTCTGGCCGGCCAGGTTCGTCTTCGCGTAGTTGGCGAGGATCTTGCCCTCGACCGTGTAGTCCGGGTTGAACCCGAACGTGCCCGGATACTTGTCCGGCTGGTCCCAGCTGCGGCTGCCGGAGGCGACGAACAGATCCGGCACCCGGTTGCTCTTGAGGAAGTCGAGCACACCGGTGTGCGTGGGCGTACCCAGGCCATTGAGGACGGCGAAGACCTTGTCCTGGAGGACGAGCTGACGGACCACCTGCTGGGTGTTCGCCGGGTTGTAACCGTCGTCCATGATCTTGTAGGTGATCTTGCGGCCGTGCACTCCGCCATTGGCGTTGACGTAGTCGAAGTACGCCTTCGTCGCCGGGGCGATCTTCGAGTAGCCGGCCGAGGCCGGCCCGGTCAGCGGCATGTGGGTGCCGACGACGATCTCGGTGTCGGTGACGCCCGGCACCGACGCCCCGCCGGAGCCGGGGCCGTCGTCGCCGCTACAGCCGGCTGCGGTGATGAGCAGGGCAAGGGTGCTGGCGATCGCGAGGCCGCGATGCGCTTTACGGTGCATGGGAAACACCGACCTTTCTCGGTCCGGTTGTCTGTGGGAACGGTGTGGTGGTGGGGCGCCCGGCCGAGGCCGGACCGAGGACAGCTCAGGAACGCCGGGTCGGCCGCCTGGCCAGCAACGCCCGGCCGAGACGCGACAGCAGACCCTGCACACCGCCGGGGGCGGCGATCATGACGACGATCAGGGTGAGTCCGAAGATCGCCAGGGGGAGGTTGCCCTCCATCCGCTGCGCCACCGCGGGCGAGAGCGTGAGCATCTCGGTCACCGAGTGGGTCAGATCGGGCAGGGCGACCAGCAGGACGGCCCCCCACAGCGCCCCGGTCAGTCGACCCAGGCCACCGATCACGACGGCCATCAGCAGGAACAGCGACAGGGTCAGCGAGAACGCCCCGGGCGAGACGCTCTGCGCGAGCACCGCCAGCAGCGCGCCGCCGAGCCCGGCGGTGGCAGCGCTGACCACGAACGCGAGGACCTGGGTGCGGGCCACGTGGATGCCGGCGAGCCGGGCCGCCACCTCGTCGTCGCGGACCGCCCGGAACGTACGCCCGTACCGGCTGCGGATCAGGTTCGCCAACAGCAGCAACGCGAGCAGGGTGGCCGCGCCGGTGACCCAGAGCTGCCACCGCTCGTAGGGGAAGTACGGGCCGAGCGACAGCGGCGGCGGCTCCACCGGCACCGACAGCCCCTGCTCGCCGTTGAACACGCCGTCGAAGGTGACCGCCAGAGCCGGCACCACCACGGCGACCGCGAGGGTGACCCCGGCGAGATAGGGACCGCGCAGCCGGGCCGCGGCCACACCGACCACCGCGCCGACCGCGACCGTGCTGACGATCGCCGCACCCAACGACAGCGGCAACAGCCAGCCGCCGGTCATCCCCCGGTCGGCGAACGCGGTCTGGCACAGCGCCACGGTGTACGCCCCGGTGGCCATCAGCGCGCCGTGCCCGAGCGACAGTTGACCGTTGAGCCCGGTCAGGACGGTCAGCCCGGCGGTCGCGCAGAGGTAGGCGGCCACCGTGGCGAGCTGGAAGTTGCGGAACGGCTCGACGGAGTAGCTGACCGCCACCAGCAGCAATCCGGCGGCCAGCACCACCGCGAGGTGGCGCAGCAGTGTGGAGCCGCGTCGCCGGTCGACCGGTCGGCCGCCCGGTTCGTCGAGCTGCTCTTTCGGCGGCAGGGCCGCCCTCGTGGCGCTCACACCCGCCTCGCCGCGACCGGGGCGAACAGCCCGCCGGGCCGGACCAGCAGCACCGCCAGCAGCAGGACCAGCACCGCGAGCGGAGTCAGGTCACTACCGGCGTAGCCGCTCACGTAGGAGAGCAGCAGCCCCACCACCAGACCACCGACCACCGCCCCCGGTGGACTGTCCAACCCGCCGACCACCGCCGCGGTGAACGCCGAGACGAACACCAGGTCCATCGCGTGCGGGTGCAGGCCCAGCTCGGTCGGCAGGACCAGCATGGCGGCCAACGCGCCCACCCCGGAGGCGAGCGCCCAACCGAGGGTCAGCATGCCACCGACGTTGACCCCGAGCAGCCGGGAGACCTCCGGAGCGAAGGCCGCCGCGCGCATCCGCAACCCCACCGGGGTACGGGCGAACATCCAGGCCAGGCCACTGACCACCACGCCGATCGTGGCGAAGACGAACAGGTCGTACGGGGACAGCACGGCGACGCCACCCACGGTGAGGGCGGACCGGCTGAACGGGGCCTCGGCGGGACGGAACTCGCTGCCGTACACCATGCCGAGCACGGCCTGGATGAGCAGCACCAGCCCGAGCGCGACGATCACCGGATTGAGCGGTGAGGCGTGATCGACGTGCCGCATCACCACGCGGTCCACCAGCGCACCGAGCAGCAGGCCGGCGACGATCGCGACCACGAAGCCCAGCCAGTAGGAACCGGTCGCGGTGCTGACGGTGTAGGCGACGTACGCGGCGGCGACGGCCATCGCTCCCTGGGCGAAGTTGACGACCCGCGCCGCCCGCCAGATGAGCACCAGGGCCAGCGCGAACGCGGCGTACACGGCGCCCCGGGACAGGCCGTCGACGGTGAGGAAGACGAAGCGGTCCAACAGTTCTCCCTCCGGGGGACGAGGTGGTGGTCAGAAACCGAGGTACGCGTGGCGCAGGTCGACGTCGTCGCGTAGCTGCACCGCCGGCGCGGCGATCACCACCCGACCGAGGGACATCACGACGCCCTGGTCGGCGACGGCGAGCGCGCTGCGCACGTTCTGCTCGACCAGCAGGACGGTCAGCCCGGTGCGGTCGCGCAGTTGGCGGAGCAGGGCCATGGTCCGGGCGACCACCCGTGGCGCCAGGCCGAGCGACGGCTCGTCCAGCAGCAGCAGACGGGGGCGGCCGACCAGGGCCCGACCGAGCGCGAGCATCTGCCGCTCGCCGCCGGAGAGCTGGTGACCGAGGTGCCGACGGCGTCGGGCCAGCGGCTCGAAAAGCTGGTAGACCTCGTCGAGGGCCCGCCCGGCGTCGGCCCGGTCGCGTCGCCACAGCCCGCCCAGCCGCAGGTTCTCGTCGACGGTCAGCTCGCTGATCACGCCCCGACCCTCCGGGACGTGCGCCATGCCGCGTCGGACGAGCTGCTCGACCGGCGTACCGCGAAGGTCCTCCCCGGCCAGCAGGACCTGGCCGGCGGCCGGGCGGATCATGCCGGAGAGCGCGCGCAGGAGAGTGGTCTTGCCGGCGCCGTTGGCGCCGACGACCGCGGCGATGGTGCCGGCCGGGACGGTGAGGTCGATGGCCCGCAACACGGGCGCGGCACCGTAACCGGCGACCAGCCCCCGCACGACGAGCAGGTCGGTGCCGCTCATGGGGAGACCTCTTCCTCGACGGTGGCACCGAGGTACGCGTCGGTGACCGCAGGGTCGTCGCGGATCTCGTCCGGGGTGCCGGCGGCGATGACCCGGCCGAAGTCGAGGACCACGAGCTCGTCGCAGACGGCCATCACCAGGTCCATGTGGTGCTCGACCAGGAGCACGGCGCAGGGATCGGTGTCCCGTCGGGGCAGTTGCCGGACCAGCTCCGCCAGCTCGGCGATGTCGTCCGCCCCGAGGCCGCCGGCCGGCTCGTCGAGCAGGAGCAGCCGGGGCCGGGCGGCGAGCGCGCGGGCCAGGGCGACCCGCTGGCGTACGGCGAAGGGCAGGGTGGTCGGCGCGGCCTCGGCGTGCTCGGCGATGCCCAGCTCGTCGAGGATGGCCAGGGCGTCCCCGCGCAGCCGGCGCTCGTCGCGGTCGCTGGCCGGCAGCCCGAGCAGCGCCGGGACGAAGCCGGCACGGGCGGTGTGCGAAGCGCCGGTCATCACGTTCTCCAGCACGCTGAGCCCGGCGAAGAGCCCGGTGCCCTGCAGGGTCCGGGCGATGCCGAGCCGGGTCAGCCGGTGCGGCCGTGGCCGCAGCGGCCGGCCGTCGAGGCTGAGTGAACCCGTCTCCGGTGCGACGAAGCCGCAGATCACGTTGAACAGCGTGGTCTTGCCGGCGCCGTTGGGCCCGATGACGCCCACCACCCGGTTGGGTGGCACCCGCAGGGACACGTCGTCGAGGGCGGTGAGGCCGCCGAAACGGACGCCGATGTGGTGCAGTTCGAGGCCGCGCTCCATCACCCATCCCTCTGTCGTGGCGGGTGTTTATTTACACTCGCAGTGTACGTTTCTCGGGTTTGGCGTCAAGACCTTCAATGCCCCCTTTGGGCACGTGGACGGGGCGGCCGCCAGCGGCGACCGCCCCGTGACCGCCGTCAGGCGCTGGGACAGGTGTTGCGGTACTCCTCGATCTGCGAGCCGCTCGGGCCGGGGCAGAGGAACTGCTCGTAGCGGGTGTCGTCGTCGACGAACCGCTTCAACCAGGCCACCATCTGCCGCGCGGTCGGCGTGTTAGTGGTCTGCGGGAAGAAGTGGCTCGCCCCGTTCAGCTCCAGGTACGCCTTCTCGGCGGAGGCGGGGATGCTGTTGTAGAAGGGCACCGAGTGCGACGAGACCGGCGCGACGCTGTCGCTCTCGCCACCGACGATCAGCGTGGGCACCTGCAGTTCGGACCAGCTCTTGTCCAGGTTCCACGGTGCCAGCGGCACCGCGGCCTGCAACGATGGCCGCGACGAGGCCGCCTCCAGGCTGCCCCCGCCGCCCATGGAGTGGCCGGCCACCGCGAGTCGACTGCTGTCGATCCGGGTCCGCACCGAGCTGCGCTGGGTGAGGTAGTCCAGCGCGGCGAGCAGCTGCCGGCCCCGGCTGTCCGGCTGGTCCAGCCGGCTGTTGGTCTCGATGCCGATCACCACGAAACCGTGCGAGGCGATGCGTGGTCCGAGCCAGCTGATGCTGGACCAGGCGGCGGTGTAACCGGGCGAGATGGCGATGGCGCCGAAGGTGCCCTCGCTGGTGCTGGTCGGGTAGTAGATGACGCCGCCGCCGAAGCCGGTGACGCTCAGCGAGGACACGCTCTGCGAGGCCGTCGCGAAGGGGCCGCGGCTGGCTTCCAGGATCGCGGTGGTCGGGTCGGGACCCCGCTCGTACGGGCTCGCGGCCTGGGCGACACCGGACGATCCGGCCAGGACGCCGCCGGCGGCCAGGACGGCGGCCAGCGCGAACCGGGTGGCACGGGCTGCGACGGAACGGGGACGGGTGGTGGTTGGTGAGGACACGTCGGGCACTCCCTAGAGTCGAGGGATATCGACGTGTGTCAGTTTTGGCTGCTCCGCCGATCCCGGCATCGGCGAAATCACCAGTCCCGGCACAGGATGCCGAGGCCAGTCGTGTTTCGACCCTCTGACCTGGGGTAGCAGGGCAGGCGCCGGCCCGCACACGCGCCATGGAGAGGTTCATTCAGTGGATTCCAGCAAGCCCGCCGAGGCGGTCAAGAACGCAGTGAAGTCCGCCTCAGGAAAGATCGCCGACGCCCTCACCCCGGATGTCCCCGGTGCGCCGGGGAGCGCGCCACCGCCGCTCGAGGAGCCGACGACCCCGCACGACCCGCTGCCGCCGAAGCCGGAACAGGGGGCACCGCAGACGCGCACGCCGACCGGCGCGGAGACCGGCGCGCCGACGATCGCGAACGGTCAGCAGGGTGCCTACCTCACGACCGCTAACGGGGCGCGGCTGCGCGACACCGACCACTCGCTCAAGGCCGGCCCGCGCGGGCCGGTGCTTCTACAGGACCACCACCTACGCGAGAAGATCACGCACTTCGACCACGAGCGCATTCCGGAGCGCGTGGTGCACGCCCGGGGCGCCGGTGCGCACGGTATGTTCACCGCGTACGGCACCGCCGAGGCGGTCACCAGGGCCGGCTTCCTCAAGAAGGGACGCGAGACCGACGTCTTCGTCCGGTTCTCCACGGTGCTCGGTTCGCGGGGTTCGGCCGACACGGTCCGCGACACCCGTGGCTTCGCCACGAAGTTCTACACCGACGAGGGCACCTTCGACCTGGTCGGCAACAACATCCCGGTCTTCTTCATCCAGGACGCGATCAAGTTCCCGGACATCATCCACGCCGGCAAGCCGCACCCCGACCGGGAGATCCCGCAGGCGCAGAGCGCCCACGACACCTTCTGGGACTTCGTGTCGCTGCACACCGAGGCGCAGCACCACACCATCTGGAACATGTCCGACCGGGGCATTCCGCGTTCGTACCGGACGATGGAGGGCTTCGGCGTGCACACCTTCCGCCTCGTCAACGAGGCCGGGGAGACGGTGCTGGCCAAGTTCCACTGGAAGCCGAAGCTGGGCGTGCACTCGCTGACCTGGGAGGAGGCGCAGCTGATCGGCGGCATCGACCCGGACTTCCACCGCCGCGACCTCTACGACGCCATCGAGGCCGGCGCGTACCCCGAGTGGGAGCTGGGCATCCAGGTCTTCCCGGACACTCCCGAGGAGACCTTCGCCGGCATCGACCTGCTTGACCCGACGAAGATCGTGCCGGAGGAACTGGCCGAGGTGCAGCCCATTGGGCGGCTGGTGCTCAACCGGACGCCGACGAACTTCTTCGCCGAGACCGAACAGGTCGCCTTCCACCTCGGTCACCTGCCCCCGGGCATCGACGTCACCAACGACCCGCTGTTGCAGGGCCGGCTCTTCTCGTACGTCGACACGCAGCTCACCCGGCTGGGCGGGCCGAACTTCACGCAGATCCCGATCAACCGCCCGCACGCCGCCGTGAACGACATGCTGCGCGACGGCTTCCACCAGCACGCCGTGCACGCCGGCGTCGCGCCGTACCGGCCGAACTCGCTCGACGGCGGCAACCCGTTCCCCGCCGGGGACGCCGAGCACGCCTTCGTCGACGTGCCGGTCACCGTCGCGCAGGCACCGAAGGTACGCGCGAACCCGGCCTCGTTCGACGACCACTACAGCCAGGTCCGCCTGTTCTGGCTGAGCATGTCGCCGGTCGAGAAGGAACACATCATCCGGGCGTACACCTTCGAGTTGGGCAAGTGCTACCACCAGGCGATCAAGGAGCGTCAGCTGCAGAGCCTCGCCAACATCGACCCGGTGCTGTGTGAGCAGGTCGCCACCGGCCTGGGCCTGCCCGCACCCCAGCCGACCGTGCCGCTCCCCGACGTCACGCCCAGCCCGGCGCTGTCGCAGGTCGGGCGGGAGTGGCCGAGCGACGGCCGCATGGTCGGGATCGTCGTCGACCCGGACGGCGACCTGGACGGCGTCGACGAGGTCCGCCGGGCCGTGTTCGACGCCGGCATGGTGCCGCTGCTGATCGCCCCGCACGGCGGCATGGTGGGCGACCTGCCGGTACAGCGCACCTTCGCCACCGGCCGGTCGGTCGAGTTCGACGCGGTCCTGCTGGCCGGTGCGCCGGCACCCGCACCGGATGCCCTGCCCGCCCGCGACGACAAGGCCGGCAGGCCCGGCCCGGCAGCCGTCGATCCCCGCGTACTGCTGCTCGTCGAGGAGTCCTGGCGCCACGCCAAGGCGATCGGTGCCTGGGGCGCCGGCGTCACAGTGCTGGAGCAGGCCGGCGTCGCCGGCACCCCGGGCGTCGTGGCGGCGGGCTCGGGCGCCGAGGCGCTGACGGCGGTGCAGCAGTTGATGGCCGCACACCGGGTCTGGGAACGGTTCCCCGCCGCGGTCGCCTGATCCAACCACCGACGAGGCCGTCCTCCGCACCACCGGGAGGACGGCCTCGTCGGTGTCCGGGCGCTATCGCCGGGTCCACTGCAGATGGCTGGTGCCAGCACTACAGCTGCGCTGCTCGATCATCGCGCCGTTCGCGGTGCTCTGGCCGACCGCGCCCAGGCACAGTCCGCTGTGCGCGTTGACGAGTTGCCGGGCCTCGTTCAGGGTGAACTGTTGCGCCGGGGTCGTGTTGCAGGTGGTGAGCTGGATCGCCGCCCCGGCGTCGCTGGACGCGCCGAGCACGTCCAGACAGCGCCCACCCAACTGCACGCTCCCGTCCGGCCGGATGGCCCAGACCTGGTGGGAGGCGCGATCGTCGCGGCAGTCCCAGATCCTCAGCCGGACGGGGTCGGGTGAGTCCGGCGTGCTGACGTCCAGGCAGCGGTTGCTCGCCACCCCGACGATCCGGTTGCCCGAGCGCGCCGGGGGCACACTCGGCGTCGGCGACACTCGCCGGTCCGGTGTGGCGGACGGCGTGGCCCCGCCCACCGTCGACGCCGGCCGGAAGCCCGCGGTGATCTCCCGGAACGCGTCCGCTCCGGCCACCGCCCAGGCCGACTCGGGTGTCAGCCAGGCGATGCTGTAGCCCAGGCGCTTCTCCGTCGTGAAGGTGCGCTGACGCCCGCGCATCGCCGTGCCCGTTTCGCTGGTGTAGACCCACTCCAGGTCGGCGGCCTTGAGCTGGTAGTTGACCGCGAGCAGCTCGACCCGGCGATAGTCGCGGTACCGCTCACTGACAGCCGGGCCGCCCAGCTCGGCCAACGGGTCGCCGCGCGGCGCGTCGGTCCGGCCGACGACCAGCATCCGTTCGCCGCCCGGCTCGTGGAGTTCGACCCGCTGCCCGCGCCGGACGATCTGCCAGTCCCTCGGCGCCGGCAATGAGAAGCCGCTGCTGTCCCGGTAGACCGACCACGAGATCGGCTGGAGCGCAGCGGTCGTCGGTGCGGCACCGGGCGTCGACGGCGCACCCGGCACAGCGGCGTCCACCAGTTCGGCCCCTCCCCCGGCCGGCCGTGACGCACGGCGGGTGGCCAGCGGAACCCCGGCCACCAGGCCGAGCACGACCGCTGCCGCGAGACCACCGAGGAGCCAGGTCCGCCGACGGCGGGCCGGTCCCGGGCCGGCACGATCCGCCGCCACCGGTGCCGACGACCGGGGTACGTCGGGCACGTCGATCGGATGGGCCGTGATCGCCGCTGGTGCGGGTGCGGCGGGTGCCGGACGCCACGTCACCGCGATGGGCGGCCGCGCTGTGCCGTCCAGCGCCGCCCGGAGCAACTGCTCGGCCGCGTCGGCGTCCATCCGCTCGGCCGGGTCCTTGCGCAGCAGACCGCTCAGCACCGGCGCGAGCGGTCCCGCCCGTCGCGCCGCTGGCGGTGGCTCGGTGACCAGCGCGGCGAGGCTCATCAGACTCGACGGCCGGGCGTACGGCGACTGACCCTCGACGGCGGCGTACAGGGTTGCGCCGAGCGACCAGAAATCCCCCTCCGGGCCCACAGTGCCCCGCATGGCCCGCTCGGGAGAGACGTACGCGGGCGAGCCGAGCACCACACCGCTGAGGGTCAGGTTCACGTCCTCGACGGCGGTGGCCAGGCCGAAGTCGGTGAGCACGATCCGGTCGTCCGCCCCGATGAGGATGTTGGCCGGTTTGACGTCGCGGTGCATGATCCCGGCGCGGTGGGCGGCGCGTAGAGCGCCGAGCACGGCCAGCCCGATCTCGGCCGCCCGCACCGGCGGGACGGGACCGTCGGTGGTGATGGTGTCGTGCAACGAACGGGACGGCACGTACTCCATCACGATCTGCGGGTCGCCGTCGGCGCTCAACAACACATCGAAGACCCGGACGACGTTGACGTGGTCGAGTTGCGCAATTGCCCGGGCTTCCCGAAGTGACCGGACCCGCAATTCCTGTCGCGCCTCATTGGTCAGGCCGGAGGGTGGAACGATTTCCTTGATGGCGACGTCCCGTTGCAGCATTCGGTCGCGGGCCTTCCACACTCGACCCATTCCGCCCTGGCCGATGAGCTCGACGACGTCATACCGATCGGTAACAAGAAGCGGTAACATCTGCGGCACCCGGAGAGGCTACCTGGCACCTCTTCGAACAATTTTCGGCAGTCGCAGCGACCCACCGTATGTGATCCGGCTCATCCCTGGCGGGAACGTCGTTTGTGGAGCCGATGACGGTGCCGGCGCATCGTTGAGCCACCAGGAATTGGCTATTTGTTCACGATGGCACCCGCACCAGTCGCGGCGAGATCAGCCGATGTCGGCCAACCGGGGCAGCACGTCGTCACCGAGCCGCCGGGCGAACTCGATCGGGTCCCGATCCGGCGTCACCTGCACCTCGCTCACCCCGAGCGCTGCGTACTCGGACACCTCGGCGAGGAACGCGTCGGTGTCGTCCAGCGGCGCCTGGGAGGCGACCACCGTCTTCTCGATGGTGTCGTAGTCGCGGCCCTCGGCGGCGCAGTGCCCGCGCAGCACATCCAGCTTGCGGGTGATGTCGTCGATGCCGCCACGGCCGAACAGGTTGCAGGCGTCGGCGTACCGGGCCACCAACAACAGGGTCTTCTTCTCACCCCCACCACCGATCATGATCGGCGGGCGCGGGCGGCTCAACGGCTGCGGCGAGTTGATGGTCTCGGCAAGCTGGTAGTGCTTCCCGTTGAACGGGCCGTCGTCGGCACTCCACATCTGAAGGCAGATGCGCAGCGTTTCCTCCAACCGCTCGAACCGCTCGGCCACCGGGACGACCGGCACGCCCAACCCGAGCTGCTCCCGCTCGTACCAGGAGGCGCCGATGCCGAGGCGGGCTCGGCCTCCGGAGAGCACGTCGAGGGTCGTCACGGTCTTGGCGAGCAACCCCGGATAGCGGTACATCACGCCGGTGACCAGCACGCCCAGCGTCATCCGCTGGGTCATGGCCGCGACGTAGCCCAGCGTGGTGTACGCCTCCAGCATCGGCTCCTCGGCCGCGAACACCGCGTCCATCTGGAAGAAGTGGTCCATCACCGTGAACGACGCGACCCCGGCCTGCTCGGCGACGGTCGCCGTCTGCGCCAGGGTCGGTGCGATCGCGGCCGGGTCGGCCGGGGTCGAGTAGTTCCAGTAGTGCAGCCCGAGCTTCATGTTCGGCACCTCCGCAACGAGCCTAGTGCCGCCCGGAGTCCGCCGGGGGCGGCTCGGAACCGCCCTACGAGTCGGGTCCGGCGACGTCCATTACCGGATCATGACAATTCGTGGATCACGTGCGGATATCCGACTGGCAGTTTTCGGTGAGTGATCCGACAGCCCACCGAGTCCCGGCCCCCCGAGCTGGAGCCCGACGCGACGCGCGTCCGGTTCCGCCACCGCCAACGGTCCGGACCCGCCCCTGCCTCCGCACCCGCCGCCGGATCGCACCGGGCGCAGTGGGCTGACGCCGCGAAGGGCGTCTGCATCATCCTCGTCGTTCTGTGGCACGTCGTCGTGAAGGACTACCTCCAGATCGACTGGCACATCGGCGTACCGGTGCCGGGCTTCTGGGGAACGCTGGGTGAGCAGTTCCTTCCGCTGCGGATGCCGTTGTTCTTCACCATCTCTGGCGTCTTCGCGGCGAACGCCGCCCAACGCCCGTGGCGGGCCGTCGCCCGCAGCCGGATCGCCGGGTTCCTCTACCTGTACGCCGTCTGGCTGCTGATCCACACCGTGGTCCTCGCCGCCGCACCGGAACTGCCGACCGACCGGGCCACCTCGGCGCTCGGCCTGCTGGGGCAGCTCACCATCACACCGTCCAATCTCTGGTACCTGTACGCCCTGGCGCTGTACTTCACGATCGCCAAGCTGACCCGCCGGGTGCCCCGGACGCTGGTCCTGGTCCCCGCCGCCGCGCTGTCCGCCGTCGCCGCCGCCGGCCTGCTCGACACACCAGGCAACCGCGCCGGCCTCTACCAGAACCTGGTCTTCTTCCTCGCCGGCCTGTACCTGCGGCCGCAGATCCAGCAATGGGCCGCCACCGCCAGCCGCCGCCGGCTGTTGCTGACCTCCGGTGGCTACGTCCTGGCGCTCGCCGCGATGGCCGTGACCGGCGCCCAGCAGTGGTTCGGGGTGTGGCCGGCGGTCTCCGTGCTGGCAGTGATCTTCGGCATAACCGCCGCTGCGCGGCTGTCGCGGTGGTCGGCGCTCAGCAAACCGCTGGCTAGGCTCGGCCGCATCACCCTGCCGATCTACGTCATTCACATGCCGGTCCTGGCCCTGCTGCACCGGCTGTTGCTGGTACCGGTTTCCGGGTTGGGTGGGTCCGCTCAGGGCCTGATCGTGCTCGGTTATCCGATTCTGCTGAGCGGGCTGGTGATCGGTCTGAGCCTGGCGGTTCACCGTGGGCTGCTGGCGGTTCGCGGGGGCTGGCTGTTCGCGCTGCCCGGAACGCGCCGGGTGGAGGCGGCCGGATGAGCTCCCTCGCCGAAGCGCTGGTCGACCTGGACGCGATCGCCAGCAACGTGCGGACGATCGCGTCGATCACCGGCACCGGGCTGATGGCCGTGGTGAAGGCCGACGGGTTCGGCCACGGCGCGGTGCAGGTGGCCCGGGCCGCGCTGCGCGCCGGCGCATCGTGGCTGGGAGTGACCTCGACGGCCGAGGCGCTGACCCTGCGCGACGCGGGTGTGACCGCGCCCACGTTGAGCTGGCTGCACGGCCCGAATGACGACTTCGGTATGTTGATCAAGAGTGGCGTCGACGTCGGCGTGTCCACGACGACGCACCTGCACGCCGTCGCCGACGCGGCCCGTCTGCTCGGCGCACCGGCGATGGTGCAGCTCAAGGCGGACACCGGGTTGTCCCGCAACGGGGCCGCCGGGGACGACTGGCCCGAGTTGGTCGGTTGGGCCCGCAAGTACGAACGAGAGGGCGGGATCCGGGTGCGCGGGGTGTGGTCCCACCTCGCCGACGCCGACCTGCCGGGCGCGCCCGCGCTCACCCGTCAGGTGGCGATCTTCGAGGAGGCTCTGCGGACCGCACGGTCGGCCGGCCTGGACCCCGATCTCGTCCACCTGGCCAACTCGGCGGCCGCGCTCTCCGCACCGCGGACCCGCTTCGACCTGTGCCGGATCGGGATCGCCCTCTACGGCGTGGACCCGTTCGGCGTGAGCGGTCCGGGCGAGTTCGGACTGCACCCCGCGATGACCCTGCGAACGAGCGTGGTCAACGTCAAGCGGGTGCCGGCCGGCACGGGCGTCTCCTACGGGCCCGAGCACGTGACCGGCACGCCGACCACGCTGGCGCTGCTGCCGCTCGGCTACGCCGACGGGCTGCCCCGGGCCGCGGGTGGCCGCGCCTCGGTGTGGCTCGCCGGCCGGCGGTGCCCGATCGTCGGGCGCATCGCCATGGACCAGTGCGTGGTCGACGCCGGGGATCTTCCCGTGACGATCGGCGACCCGGTCGTTGTGTTCGGCGCGGCCGAGGGTGACCAGCACCCTCCGACGGTCGTCGAGTGGGCCCGCTGGGCCGACACCAACCCACACGAGATCTTGACCGGCATCGGGGCCCGGGTGGCCCGCGAGCACCTCCACGGAAGGGCACGGAACTCATGACAACCCGACTGGCAGTGCTGTACGGCGGGCAGAGCGGCGAGCACGAGGTGTCCTGCCGCTCGGCGGCGAGCATCCTCGCCCACCTGGACCGTGAGCGGTACCAGGTCATTGAGGTGCTCATCGACCGCGACGGCGGGTGGCACGTCGGCGGCCGACCGACGCCCCTGCCTGCGGCGTTGCGTGTCCTGCGCGCCCAGGACGTGGTGTTCCCGGCCCTGCACGGTCCGTACGGCGAGGACGGCACCGTGTCGTCGCTGCTGGAATGGCTCGGCGTGCCGTATGTCGGCAACGGCGTCTTCGCCAGCGCCGCCGGCATGGACAAGGGGGTCACCAAGCGGCTCCTCGCGGCGGAGGGCCTGCGGGTCAGCCCGGGGGTGACGCTGCGTTCCGGTGAGGCCCTGTCGCCCGAGGACCAGCGTCGGCTGGAGCTGCCGGTCTTTGTCAAGCCGGCCCGGGCCGGGTCGAGCCTGGGCGTCTTCAGGGTGGACGACTGGGCGGGGGTTCCCGCCGCGCTGGAGCAGGCCCGCCAGGTCGACCCGAAGGTGCTCGTCGAGCAGGGAGCGCGGGGACGCGAGATCGACGTGGCTGTCCTCCAGCACCCGGACGGCCGGGTGCAGGCCGGCCCGCCGCTGGAGATCCGGGTGACCGGCGCCGGCTTCTTCGACTACGACGCGAAGTACGACGGCGGGGCGATCTTCCAGATTCCCGCCCCGCTCGACGCGGCGACCACCGAGGTGCTTCAGGACCGTGCGATCCGCGCCTTCCAGGCCCTCGACTGCCGTGGGCTGCTGCGGGTCGACTTCTTCCTGCCCACCGAGGGGTCGCCCGAGCCGATCGTGAACGAGGTCAACACGTTCCCCGGTTTCACCGCCGCGTCCCAGTTCCCGCAGATCTGGCAGCAGGCCGGCATCGGCTTCGCCGCCCTGATCGACATCCTGATCGCCGGTGCGCTGGCCGACCAGGACCACGGCCACCACAGCGGGTTGCCCCGGCCGGCCCGAGCGGTCGACCTGGTGTGAGGCGGTGGGCGGCGCCGGTCAGCTGATCGGGCACCGCCGGGGCGGCCGGGCGCCGTCCGGCCCGACGATGGTGACCGCTGCGGAGCTGTTCGTGGAGCCGGCCTGCGCCGCGGCGTCGACGACCGTGCAGACGATCTGGTCGACCGCGGTCACCGACAACGCCCGCGCCGCGGTGGCCGTCCGCACGGTGAGGCCACCGGATTGATCATCGGTGAACATCACCGTGACCGGGTCGAGGTCGGCGGGCACCTCACTGGTGAGGCCCTGGCCGCGTTCGTTCTCCTCCGGGCCGGCCGCCAGCAGGGCGAGGACGGCAGCGGGCTCCGGTACCGCCTTCGCCGGGCGCAGGACCAACGCGAGTTCACCCTGCCCGACCAGGTAGAGCCCGATGCCCTGCGCCGGGCCGCTGACCGCGGGACGACCGGTGATGACGGCGGTGGGCCGTACTCCGCATCCCGCCGCGGGCAGCGTGCCGAGCAGGAGCCCGGCGGCGAGCAGTGCGCGGACGATCCGCCGGCCGGTCACCGGGTGCCTCCGGCGTCCGTCGTGTCGCGGGGCAGCCGGAGTGTGAAGACCGCGCCGCCATCCGGGCCGTTGGCGGCGACGAGGGCACCCCGTCGCTCCCCGTGGCGGTGCAGGCGCGCGTTCTCCCAGGAGATGGCGAGACCGAGGCCGCTGCCCTCGGAGCGGGTTCGCGCGGTGTCGGCCTTGTAGAGGCGGTCGAAGACGTGCGGCAACACCTCCGGGTCCAGTCCGGGCCCCCGGTCGGCCACCTCGATGGTGACCCAGTCCGGGTCGGCGCGCAGGCGCACCGACACCGGCTCGGCACCGTGCCGGAAGGCGTTGCCGACCAGGTTGGCGACGATGACGTCCAGTCGGCGGGGGTCGAGTCGGGCCACGACGCCGGGTGGCAACTCCGTTCGTACCCGGTCCAGCCAGCCGCGGATCCGCAGGGTCGCGGTCACCGCCGCGGCCACGTCCACGTCGTCCAGAGCGAGTCGCGCGGTGCCGGAGTCGAACCTGCTGATCTCGATGAGGTCGTTGACCAGCTGGGTGAGGTTCTGGGTCTCCTGGCTGACCAGCCGGGCGGCCCGGCCCGCGTCCCCGGGCAGGTGTTCCGCCTCCTCGTCGAGCACGTCGGTGACCGCCGTCATCGCGGCCAGCGGTGTCCGGAGTTCGTGCGAGACGTCGGCCACGAAGCGGCGGGCGTCGGACTCCAACCGCCGTAGCTCGCCGACCTGCCGCTCCAACGTGCCCGCGGTGTCGTTGAAGGTCCGTGCCACATCCGCCAGCTCGTCGGCGCCGCGGACCGTCAACCGGGTGCTCAGGTCGCCCTCACCGAGGCGACGCGCCGCCCGGCTGAGGTCGCGGACGGGTCGCAGGACTCCGCGGGCGGACAGCAGGGCCAGCAGGACGGCGAGGACCAGGGACAACCCGCCGGTCAGCCACGCCCTGGTGGCGAGCTGGTCGATGCTCTGCTGCTCGGGCACGAGATTGCGCACCGAGTAGACCTCCACCCCGGACGGGCGGGACGTGCCGTCCGGGCGGTCCAGCGCCAACTGGGTACCGATGAGCAGCGCGGGCTGTCCGGCGAGTGAGATCCGCTGCCAGGCGATGCGACCGTCACGGACCTTCTGCCGCAGCTCGGGGGTGAGCGGGTCGGCGAGTTCGGAGCTGCCCTGTGCCCGCATGTCCCGGTAGACGACCACCGCGAAGCTCTCCCGGTCGCTGAGGCGTTGGGCCAACAGTTCGAGGTCGTCCTGGGTCGGCGGAAGCTGGGCGATCGGGTAGACCTTGGTGAGCTGGTCGGTCAGCGACATCACCGCGGCGTCCTGCGCCTGTTGCAGGATGACGTTCCGAGCCTGGAAGTAGCTGCCACCGGCCACCGCCACCGTCGTGGTCACGCCCAGCAGCGCGAACGCCAGGACGAGCCGGACCCGTAGACCCGAGACCCACGCGCCGACCCGGCGCCACGGTGTCACAGCGGCCCGAACCGGTATCCGAAACCACGCACGGTCTGGATGTAGACCGGTGCCGACGAGTCGGCCTCGATCTTGGCGCGTACCCGCTGGACGCACGCGTCCACGAGTCGCGAGTCGCCGAGATAGCCGTGCTCCCACACGGCCTCCAGCAGCTGCTGACGGCTGAGCACCTGGCCCGGTGTGTGCGAGAGTTCGAGCAGTAGCCGCAGCTCCGTCGGGGCGAGACTGACCGGCGTTCCGTCCTTGCTGACCACCAGCGCGGCCCGGTCGATGGTCAACGCGCCGTGCTGCTCCCGGCCGGCCCGGTCGCCGCCGCGCCGCGGGTCGCCACCGGTCCGTCGCAGCACCGCGCGGATGCGCGCCTCCAGCACCCGGGCCTGCACGGGCTTGACCACGTAGTCGTCGGCGCCGGCCTCCAGGCCCGCCACCACGTCCATGTCGTCGTTGCGGGCGGTGAGCATGATGATCGGCAGGTCGCCGAGCTGCCGAATCCGGCGGCAGACCTCGAACCCGTCCATCCCGGGCAGCATGAGATCGAGGACCACGACATCGGACGGGGTCGTGCGCAGCCGATCCAACCCCTGCTCACCGGTGCCCACGGCATGCACGGTGTGGCCCTGTCGGGTGAGCGCCAACTGCAGTCCGTCGCGCACCGTCTGGTGGTCCTCGATCAACAGCACCTGGGACATGTCGTCAAGTATCCCATCATGAGATCTTTCGGGTTTCGGTCGTTGGCGGTGGCTGCGCGGGGCCTCGCGCGGAGAGCGGCACCGCGAAATCCGTCGAACGCACCAGGAACACCACCGCGCCCACCAGGAACATCGTCGACGCGGCCGCGGCCACCATGGCGATCAACAAGCCGCGCTGCACCGACGCGGCCAGACCGGGTACGACCACCAGCAGCGCCCAGACCAGCACCACCAGCCCGGCCCCCGCCTCGACCAGCCTGCGCCAGAGGCTGCCGCCGCCCGAACCGCCGCTCGGGTCGCGGTCGCCGGACCAGGCCGCCAACGCTGCCGCGGCCAGGCAGAACAGGGTGCCCCCCAGCAGTACGCCACCGAGCACGTCGCTGAACCGGTGCCAGCCCGCGATCATCGTGGCGGAGGAGATCACCGAGACACCCACCGCGCCCGGCACCGCCAGCCAGCGCCGGGCCCACCCGGGCAGGACCAGCATGAACGCCAGCAGCAGGGCGGTCGCCGCCGCGACATGGCCGCTGGGGAAACTGTTGTGGGTGGTGGAGCTCAGGATCTCCAGATCCGGGCGGGGCAGCTCCGATTTCACCGCGCCGGCCAGCAGCACCGCGCACACGACCATGCCCACACCGACGACCCCCGCCACCAGCCGCCGGCGGAGCACACCCACCAGCAGCACCACACCGAGCAGGGCAGCGATGAGGCTCGGCCTGCCGAAGGTGGCCAACACGGTCCTGGCCGGGCCCACCAGCACGGTCTGCTGCTCGTACCCCCCGCCCCGCTCGGCGCGCGGCAGGAGCACCCCGTCCAGCCACTGCCCGGGGAGCGTCCGCACGAACACGGCGGCGGTGAGGGTCAGGGTAACCAGACCGGACAGCGCCGCCGCGAGCAGTCGAAGCCCCAGTGGCACCGCCGCGCGGGCGTGCGGCAGCGGTCGCGCCGGACCGGGCGTCGACCGCCCGACGGAGTACAACGATCCGATGGACATGGCGACCATGCTCGCCCCGGCAGGTCCGTACCCCGTCCTCGAATTGTCTTGGTTCTGTCACAACCGCCCCCGTCGCTTCCGGAAAGCGGATCGTCGGCGGTGGGCCGGGTGGACCCGGACGGGGCGGCGGGATTCACATGCTTACATGCGACCAGGTTTTACCCAGCCGAGATCAGTCACCACTAGGGTCAGGACGCCGATCGATGTTTCGGTCGGCGGTGCGAAAAATCCATCCGGAGTGAGTTGGGGAACCGGAAGGTGTTGGCAAATGCAGGGAATTCCAGTGGCCAGCCTGGTCATCGGCATCGCATCCTCGCCGGCCGAGCGGCGACATCTGGCCCGGCTGCTCGGCGGCAGTGACGCCTTCCTGATCGTCTCGACCGTCGACCAGGCACGAGAGTTCCTCGGGGTGGTCGAGGCGCCTGCCGCCCCGGCTGCCCCGACCAGGGCGGCGCTCGCCGAGGTGGCGCCGAGCCCACAGCCACCGCCACCGGATCTGGCCGTCGACTCCGACCGCCGGGTGCTGCGCTGGCGCGACCAGGAGATCGACCTGACCCGGCTGGAGCACGACGTCCTGCTCTGCCTGGTGCACGCACCCGGGCAGGTCTGGACCTACGAGCGCCTGCACCTCGAGGTCTGGGGCAACCGGCACCTCGGCCGGGGCTCCGACATGCACTCGGTGGTCCGCCGGGTGCGCGGCAAGCTCGCCAGTCTCAACGCCACGGCGACGATCCACTCGGTACGCGGCGTCGGCTTCCGGCTCGCTTCCGTCTGATCACCCCGGGCGCGGTCCGGCCCGCCCGGTCGAGGACCAGGCGGGCCGGACTTCTTTCGGGCTAGTGCTCAGGCGTCAGCACTTGATGGGTGCCAACCCGAAGTTCTCCACCGTCGGAGTGGCGGTGTCGATCCGGGTCTGACGGGTCTGCGGCTTCCAGCCGTCCTTGGCCACGATCATCGTGAGCGGGTTGTTGCGGCGGTCCACCCAGTAGGCGTACTTGCCCTCGGCGTCGGTGGCGAAGGTGTACGACGCCGCCCACGAGTCGACCTGCACGACCGCGCCGGTCAGCGGCGAGGTCGCACCCTGGCAGCTGGTGCCGGTGACCGTACCCATGAGCTTGCCCCAGGTCTTCGGGGGGTTCGCGGTCATGGTCACCGCGACCGGTGCCACCGAGTACGGGGTGTTCTCGGCGATCGCGACAGCGCCGGAGTAGGTGCCCGGCTGGTCCACGTTCGCCGTCAGACCGACGGTGACAGTGACCTTCGCACCCGGTGCGAGGGTGACCGCCGACTTGTCGATGGTCATCCAGCTGACGTCGGCCGCCGACTCGGAGCATCCCTCGAAGCCCGGGAGCACCTCGCTGTCCGGAGCCGCGTTGAAGCTGCCGGACGAGCCGCCGATCTTGTAGAAGCCGCACGCCGCGCCACCGCGGTACCGCGCGGTGTTGGAGTTCGGCAGGCTGGACCACGAACCGACGGCCGGGTCGAAGGCGAAGCCGGCGTTGCTGATGGCCCCACCCTGCGAACCACCGACGACGAGGAGCTTGCCGCTGGCCACGGCGTACGAGCTGGCCCAGTTGTCGGCCGGCGCGTCGGCGATGGCGGTCCAGGTGTTGGCCCCCGGGTCGAAGGCGTAGCTGGACTTCTGTGCGGCGGAACCGTCGTTGCCGCCCGTGCAGTAGAGGACGCCGTCGATCCCGCCGCAGGAGGCGAAGGCCACCGACTTCGGGTAGTTGGCCATCGTCTCCCACTTGTCACCGGTGGGGTCGTACCGGACGACGCTGTTCGACATCGGCAGGCAGGCCGCCGTCGTGCAGCCACCGACCGCGTACAGCTTGCCGTCGACGACGGCCTGACCGGCCGCGGCCCGCGGCGCCGGGTTGTCGGCCAGCTCCGTCCAGGTGTTGGCCCCCGGGTCGTACGACCAGGTGGCGGAGTCCGGGCCGGCGTCGCCCCAGCCACCAGTGACAATGATCTTGCCGTTCACCACGCCCGCGGTCACCGCGTTACGCGCGCCGGGGAGGTCGGCGATCGCCGTCCAGGTCTGCGCGGCCGGGTCGTAGGCGTAGTTCTTGGTGGTGGAGGCCTCACCGTTGCCGCCACCGAGCGAGTACACCTTGCCGTCCAGGTTCACCACCCGGTTGTCCATGATCGCAGCCGGGTAGGTGGCGATGTCGGTCCACGGCGCCGCCAGCGGGCCGGCCGCCGCGGCAGCCGCCTTGGCCTCCTTGCCGGACGCCCTGGCGGCGAACGACGTCGGTACGGTGAGCCGCTGCTCCGGCGCGCCGCTGGATCCGAGCACCTGCTGCCGGGTGACCGTGGAGCCGTCCGCCCGCAGGAGTTCGAACCCGTTGTCCCGCTCACCGAACTTGACCTCGACCGGCGCGCCGCCGGTGTTGGTCACCGTGAACGACTTGCTGGTCTTGCCGTTGGGCATCTGGAGCGTCGCGCTCAGCTGCGTCGGCGTCACCGCCAGTCGACCGGCCGCGAGCTGGAAGTTCGCGGTGGTCGCCCAGTCGGCCTCGACGTCGACCTGCTTGGTCTGGCTGACGTAGTTGCCGGCGGTCGCCGTGAACGGGTGCTCGCCGGTCAGCGACGAGTAGATCCAGTAGAAGCCGTCGGCCAGCCCCGGGTCGTCCGGGGTCGCCACGGTGACGGCCTTCTCGGCGGGCCGGTCCTTGCTGGTGACGGTCGCGCCGTTGACGTAGCTGTCGTCGTTCTTGTCGCGGACGTTGCCGACGACCAGACCGCCGTCGACCGGCACGCAGGTGACCTGGCTGCCGATCAGGACGTTGTCGACCTCCCACCACCACTCGTACGAGGCGTCGTAGTAGTGGAACCGAACCTGCACCTGCGCCTTACCGGCCGCCTGCGGGATCGGAATCTCGGTCAGCTTCGGCCCCCGGACGTCGGTCTCCTGCCGGAGCACGTTGGTCCAGGTGGCGCCGCCGTCGATGCTGAGGTCCACGTCGGCGGTGTCGTCGTTGAGCTGGTTGAAGTCCTGGTTGAACCGGATGACCGGGGCCGTGACGCTGGTCAGGTCGACCACCGGGCTGACCAGGGAGGTGTCCTGGCTGGTGCCGGCACCGTAGTTGTCGCTGTCGATCATCGCGAAGTTGCCGGTGCCGCCGGTCAGGTTCCCCCGGTCGCCGTCGTCGGTGAACTTCCAGACCTGACCGCTGCCCGCGTTGTCCACGACGGTCCAGCCGGCCGGCGTGGTCGTGGCGTCGAAGGTCTCGTACTCACCGTCGGAGCCGGTCGTGTATCCGGGCGCGGTGGTGCAGACGGTGCTGTCCACCGGAACGGCGACGTTGGCGGTGGCGTTGCCCGACCCGACCACGACCTCCTTGGTGACGGTCTGGTAGCCCGGGTACTGCGGCTCGTACCTCAGGGTGTACGTCTGCCCGGCCGGCAGCTTGATGCTGTAGCGACCGTTCGACGGGGTGGTGTAGTCGTAGACGCCGGACACGCCTGTCACTGTCACCTTCGCGTACAACGGCCAGCCGTGGCCGGAGCCGTCGGTGACCGCACCGGTGACGTTGACACTCGGCACCGCCGTGAGGGCGACGTTGAGCGTCGTGGTCGCGCCCTTGGCGACCGTCGCCGTCTGGGTGGTGCTGGCGTACCCGAACGCCGCGACGGCGACCTGGTAGTCGCCGGCGGGTAGCTGGGTGGAGAACTTGCCGTCGGCACCGGTGGTCAGCTCACGCTCGGACACACCGGTGAGCGTCAGTGTCGCGCCGGCGATCGGGGCGCCGGAGGTCGCGTCGGTGACCGTGCCGGCCAGCGTGCCGATGTCGCCGGTCGGGGCGGCGTTGAGCAACGCGAGGGCGTCCAGTCGGCCTTCGCCGTAGACGTTGTTGTCGGCGGCGGTGCCGCCACACTGGTCGTCGGCCTTGTCGATCGCGGCGCCGTTGAGCAGCGCGCGGGTCGCGTTGACGTCGCCGACCAGCGACGGTGCCGCCGAGTACAGCAGCGCGATCGCGCCCGCGAGGTGCGGTGCGGCCATAGAGGTGCCGCTGATGCTGCCGTAGGCGCTGCCCGGGATGCTCGACCGGACGTTCACGCCCGGCGCGGAGATGTTGGGCTTGATCTCGCCGTTCTGGCCGGCGCCGCGGGAGGAGAAGCCGGCGACGTTGTTGTTGCTGTCGTACGCGCCCGTCGAGTAGTTGCTGACGAGGCTGCCCGGCGAGCCGCTGGTCTGGCAGGCCGGCCCGCTGTTGCCGTTGGACCAGGTGCCGAAGATCCCGGACGCGGCCCAGGCGTTCGTCACGTCCTCCATGAACGGCTCGTTGGACGGGTCCCGGGTGCCCCACGAGTTGTTGATGATGTTGGGGCGCTTGCTCGCGTCCGCGTTCTGACCGTTGAGGTCCAGAGGTTCGAGCATCCACTGACCGGATTCGACCAGAGCGGCGTCACTGGGGCAGCAACCGTTCGCCGCGATCCACTTGACCCCGGGGGCGACACCGATCTGGTTCGCGCCGTCGGAGCCGGCCATGGTACCCATCGTGTGCGTACCGTGGCCGTCGCCGTCGCAGGGGGCGGTGGCGCAGGCCCCGGTGGCGTTGGCGGCGTTGAACCAGTTGTAGTTGTGGTCGAACGTCCCGTCGCCGTTGTTGCCCCGGTAGGAGTTCACCAGAGCCGGGTGGTCGAACTGCACCCCGGTGTCGATGTTCGCGACCGTGATGCCCTCGCCCTTGACGCCGTACTGGGACCAGACGTCGTCGGCGTTGATGTTGGCGATGCCCCACTCCAGGGCGTTCACGGTCTTCTCGTCGGTGCCCTTGGTCGTCTCCGGCACCTTGTACGAGACCGGCGCGTAGAGGCCCTCGACCTCCGAGTGCCCGGCGAACTTCTGGGCCATCGCCAGCGAACCGCTGTTCACCTTGATGGCGTTGGTGGCCCAGAAGGTCTGGTATTTGGTGCCCGAGCTGTCGAGGTCGGCCCGGATCTTGCCCTGGCTCGCGGCGGCGGTCTTGCGCAGCGCGTCCGCCACCGCCGTACCACGCTTCGACCAGTCCTTGATGGCGCTGGCCTTGCTCAGGTCCGCCCGGTCCTTGAACCGGATCCAGAAGTCCCCTTCACTCTTGGCCTGGAGCTGCTTGGCGAGCTCCGGTCGGATCTTGTCCCCGGTCGGGGCGCCCGCCCCCATCGCACCGCCCGGCGCGGCCTGCGCGCCCGAACTGATCGTGGCCAAGCATGTCGCGGCGAGGATCGTCGCCGCGCCGGCGCTCACCAGCGATCTGGCCGCGCGCCGCCATTGTGGACGTCTGAACATCGGTGCTGCCTCCCTCAGAACGACCCAGGGTGTAATGGGCCATGGTGGACCTCCCCCATGCACCGCGCGGGTCACGCCGGTTGCCCGAGTGGACACTATGATCGAGAAGAACGGACGATCAAGAACTTGCCGTGAGCAACTTGTCGCTAAGAGTTGCCCTGGCTGGCGGCACGCTTGCCAATCATTGTCAGGACCGTGACGAGAGTTGGGCAGGGATGCCCATCGATCCCGGGTGGTGCGGTGGCCGAGGACGAGGCAACGGTGAACAGGGGTGATCCGGCCGACGAGCCGTTCCCACTGCTGATCGCGGTGACCCCGTCGCCGGCCGAGCGCATCCGGCTCGCGGAGCTTCTCGACGGCATCGCGCCGCTGCTGCTGGTTTCCGACCTCGACGAGCTGCGCCGGCTGATCGCCGCCCCGCAGCAGGCAGCCGCCCCGTCCGAACCGCCGCCGGTCGCCGCCCTGGTGATCGATTCGGCCCGCTCCAGCGCCCGCTGCGGAGAACGTGAGATCGACCTCACCCGCCTGGAACACGACCTGCTGACCTGCCTGATCACCGAGCCGGCCCGGGTCTGGAGCTACGCCGAGCTACACCGGTCGGTCTGGGGTGACGAGGGGCGCGAACGCAAGGCGGACGTGCAGTCGCTGGTCAAGCGGCTGCGCCGCAAGCTGCACGACCTGGGCACCGGGGCCACCATCGATGTCGTCCGCGGCGTGGGACTGCGGCTGACCGATCACCAGCAGGCGCGGGTCGAACGGGCCTGACAGCGACGTCGCATGACGTGGAGATCATCGCGCCGAAGGGTGGCTTCGCCCGCGGCGAGTGAGCCGCACGGGCGGCGTGGGGTCCGGCCGGGAACGGCCCGGCCCCATGCCACTCACTCCGGGGACAACGGGTCAGATCAGGCCGGCCCGGGCCCACAGCAGACGCCCCGGCCCCGCCACCAGGCCAACGTCCGCCAGGTTGGCGTGCACCCGCGCCGCGGACCAGCGGAGAGTGGCCTGCCAGTGCGGGTTGGCGCGGGCAGCGGCCCGACCGACCGCCGGCGGAATGCCCACCGCCGCGTACACGTCGGGATGGACCAGGCGGTTGGCGATCGTGTAGGCGGCGCGACCGACCAGCAGTCGGGCGTACGCCATGCCCACCGGGCCGGTGGCCGCGACCGCGGCGGCGAGTTCCTCGCGGGCGAACCGGACGTGTCGCGCCTCCTCCACCACGTGGATGCGGGAGACCATCCGGATGAGCGGCTGGAGCGACTCGTCCGCCATGATTTCGCGCTGGAACGCGTCGAGGATCTCTTCCGCGATGAGGATCGCGGCGTACATCCGGGGGCCGCTGGCGGTGGCCTTGAGAAAGCGCCCGAGGTGGTGGTCCACGGTGCTCGCGCGGTAGACCGGACAACCCATCGCCTCGATCAGCCGGCCGAACATGATGGAGTGCCGGCACTCGTCGGCGACCTCGGTCAACGCGTACTGCGCCTGCCGGCTGGTCGGGTCGGCGCGGTAGTACTCCCGGATCAGCATCTGCATGAGGATCGTCTCGAACCACAACCCGGCGCTGGCCGCGCTGGCCACCTCGTGCCTGGTCAGCTCGACGCGCTGTTCCTCGCTGAGCTGCTCCCACAGTGGCGTGCCGTAGAGACTGCTGCGCTGTGGCGGGAGCCAGTAGGCACCGGGGGTGTGCGGAGCGTCCCAGTCGATCTCGACGGTGGGGTCGTAGCTGGTCCGCAGTGAGGACGTGAGCAGTCGCTCGGCGACCGCCGCGCGCCCGGTTTCCGCCGCCTCCATGGCTCCTCCATATTGACGTGACGACCAGTAACTGTTACGAGTAGTAGCATGCAATCGCCGCTCACCGATGTCAATGCGTCCGACCCGCCGGCCACGCCCCCCGACGGCAGCCCGAAGGCGAAGGGCAACGGCCGCCGAGACCGCTGGGCAGACCATCGCGAGCAGCGACGACAGGAGTTGGTGGGTGCCGCCGTGCAGGCGCTGCTGCGACACGGGCCGGAGGTCGACATGGAACAGGTTGCCGCCGCCGCGGGGGTCAGCAAACCGGTCCTGTACCGCTACTTCGCCGACAAGTCGCAGCTCTGGGTGGCGGTCAGCGAGGTGGTGGCGGCCCGCATGGTCGACACCATCGCGCCCGCCGTCGAACAGGTCCGCGAGGAACGCGGCCTGGTCGAAGCGACGATCGACGCCTACCTGGGCGTGATCGAGTCGGAGCCGAGGCTCTACCGGTTCCTGATGCACCAGTCCGGCGACCCCGGCATTCACCAGGTGATCGCCGGCACCAGCCGGCAGGTGGCCGCCGGGCTGGCCCGGGTGATCGGCGACCGGCTACGCACGCTGGGCCTGGACGCCGGTCCCGCCGAGCCCTGGGCGTACGGCCTGGTGGGTTTCGTGCAGGCGGTCGGCGACTGGTGGACCACGCACGGCCAGCCGATCAGCCGGGCCGCCCTCACCGACTACCTGACCACTCTGCTGTGGAGCGGCATCGAGGGGGTACGGGCCAGCGCCGATCTGCCGCACGAGCTCACCCGCGCCCACGAGCGGATCGTGCCATGAGCTACCACGGCCCGGCGGGTGTCGAGGGCACCTCGGTCCGGGTGCACCTCAGCGGGCGGTGGGAGCCGGTGGACGGCCGCTTCCACTGGGGCGGACGGATCGAGCCCGAGCCACGGGTGGCCCACCTGCTGCGCTCCGGCCGGCGCGACGTCGAGTTGCGCATCGCCGACCGCGTCCGGGCGGCCCGACTGGCCGAGGTCGATCCGTGGGGTGGCGTACGAATCACCGGCGTGGGCGATCCGCCCTGGCCACCCGTGGCCGACCCGACCTGCGCGCCCGAGCTCACGGAGGAGTGAATGGAGACAGACGTTGCCATCATCGGCGCCGGCTTCGGTGGTCTGGGCGCCGCCATCCGCCTACAGCGGGCCGGCTTCACCGACTTTCTCGTCTTCGACCGGGGTGAGGACGTCGGCGGCACCTGGCGTGACAACAGCTACCCGGGCTGCGCCTGCGATGTCCCGTCGCACCTCTACTCGTTCTCCTTCGCCCCCAACCCCGGCTGGTCGAACACGTTCTCCGGCCAACCGGAGATCTGGGACTACCTGCGCGGCTGCGTCGACCGCTTCGGGATACGCCCGAGGCTGCGGTTGCGCCACGAGGTGCGCGAGGCGAGGTGGGACGAGCAGCGCCAACGCTGGCTGTTGCGCACCTCGGGCGGCGACCACAGCGCCCGGGTCCTGATCTGTGCCGCTGGCCCGCTCAGCGACCCGGCCATCCCCGACCTGCCCGGGATCGACGAGTTCGCCGGCACCGTGTTCCACTCCGCCCGTTGGCGGCACGACCACGACCTGACCGGCCGGCGCGTCGCGGTGATCGGCACCGGCGCCTCGGCCGTCCAGTTCGTGCCACAGATCCAGCCGACGGTCGAGAAGCTGACGCTCTTCCAGCGCACCCCGGCCTGGATCATGCCGAGGTTGTCACGTCGGATCAGCGGGGTCGAGCAGGCTGCGTTCCGCACCGTGCCCGGCGCGCAGCGGGCCGCCCGGGCAGGGCTCTACCTGGTACGCGAGAGCATGGGCCTGGGCTTCCTGCACCCGGCGGTCAACCGCCTCGCCTCGCGCCTGTCCCTGCGTACGCTGCGGCGTCAGGTTCCCGACCCGATCCTGCGGGACAAGCTCACCCCCCGGTACGCCATGGGCTGCAAGCGGGTGCTGATCTCCAACGACTACTGGCCGTCGCTCACCCGACCGAACGTCGACGTGGTCACCGCCGGCATCGCCCGGATCGTGCCGGACGGCCTCGTCACCGACGACGACGTCCACCACCGGGCGGACACGATCATCCTCGGGACCGGCTTCCACGTCACCGACTCCCCCGTCGTCCGGCGCATCCACGGTCGGGGCGGGCGCAGCCTGGGCGACGCGTGGACCCCCAGCATGCGCGCGTACCGGGGCACTACCATCGCCGGCTTCCCCAACCTGTTCTTCCTGCTCGGCCCGAACACCGGGCTCGGGCACACCTCGGTGGTGCTGATGATCGAGGCGCAGCTGCATCTGGTGCTCGCGGCCCTGCGTCACATGCGGGCCAGGGGCATCCAGGCCATCGAGCCCACCGCGCAGGCGCAACGACGCTGGACCGAGCGGGTCGACCAGAAGATGGCCGGCACCGTCTGGCAGACCGGCTGTTCGAGCTGGTACCTCGACGCCACCGGCCGCAACACCACCATCTGGCCGGGCTTCGCCACCAGCTTCCGGATGCGGCTGCGCCGGTTCCGGCCGGCCGACTACCAGGTCGCCTCGACCGGCAGCACCCCCAACGAACCGGAACGGGAGCACGCCGATGCGGTATGACCTGGCGGGCAAGATCCTGCTCATCACCGGCGCGGCGCGCGGCATCGGGGCCCAGCTGGCCCGCGATGCCGTCGCCCGCGGGGCCCGGGTGGCCCTCGTCGGTCTGGAAGG
Source organism: Micromonospora sp. NPDC127501 (assembly GCF_040302185.1). Classification (NCBI taxonomy): domain Bacteria; kingdom Bacillati; phylum Actinomycetota; class Actinomycetes; order Micromonosporales; family Micromonosporaceae; genus Micromonospora; species Micromonospora sp. NPDC127501. Next base: position 80,485 of record NZ_JBEORJ010000017.1, read on the forward strand.
TGAGCTGCTCGAACAGCTCAGCGCCGACCTCGACGCGCACTGGTACGAGTGTGACGTCACCGATCAGACGGCGTTGGACGCGGCGGTCGCCTCCACTGTGGACCGCTTCGGTGGCATCGACGTGGTCGTGGCCAACGCGGGCATCGCGAACCTCGGCACCGTGGCCGTGGGACCGGTCGACGCGCTGGTCCGTACCGTCGAGGTGAACCTCTGCGGCGCGATCCGCACGGTCAGCGCCGCGCTGCCTCACGTCACCGCCGCCCGTGGCCACGTCCTGATCGTCTCGTCGGCTGCCGCTTTCACGGCGATGCCCGGGATGGCCGCCTACTGCGCGTCCAAGGCGGGTGTGGAGCAGTTCGCCAACGTGCTGCGCCTGGAGACCCGCCCACGCGGCGTCACCGTCGGCACGGCGCATCCCATCTGGATCGACACCGACCTGGTCCGCGACATCCGTGACGACCTGGCATCGTTCCGCACCGCGCTGCGCCGGTTGCCCTGGCCGCTGTCCACCGTCGTACCCGTCGAGCAGTGCGTCGAGGCCCTGCTCCGCGGTATCGAGCGCCGCAGGCGCAAGGTGTACGTGCCACGGTCGCTCGCCCTGGTGCAGGCGCTGCGGCCGGTGGTGCTCAGCGGCCTCTCGGACGCGTTGATCACCCGGTTCGGCGGCCGGACCATGGTCGGCCAGATGGAAGACGAGGTACGCCAGCTCGGGCGTTCCTTCGGCAGGACGTCGGTGGGAGGGCGGTCATGAGCATTCATTTCCGACGTGCGGGCAGCGGAGAGCCGCTCGTGCTCATCCACGGCATCGGTCACCGTCATCAGGCGTGGGAGCCGGTGTTCGACCGACTGGCCGCCCACCACGAGGTGATCGCGCTCGACCTGCCCGGCTTCGGGAACTCTCCGATGCCCGGCACCGGCATGCCCGCCGACATGGCCGCCACCGTGGCCGGGGTCCTGCCGGCGCTGACCGAGTGGGGGCTGGAGCGTCCGCACGTCGCCGGATACAGCCTCGGTGGGGCGATCGCCCTGGAGCTTGCCGCCACCGGGGCGGTGGCCTCGGCCACCGCCTTCTCCCCCGCCGGCTTCTTCACCCCGGCCGAGCGCCGCCGGGCGCTGGCCATCCTCCGGATGCTGCGGGCCAACTCGTACCTGCCCACCCCCATCATGCGGGTCGCGCTGCGGTCGGCGTACCTGCGGGCGTTGTGCTTCGCGCCGCTGATGGCCCGCCCGACGCTGCTGGATGTCGAGCGCGCGGTGGGCGACGCGCTCGCCCTGCGACGCGGGGCCGGCTTCAACGCCGTGGCCCGAGCCGCCCGCGACTATCGCTTCGACTGTCTTCGGCTGTCCGACGCGACGGTGCCGGTGACCATCGGCTGGGGGGACTGCGACCGGATCTTCGGCGTGCACCAGGCCGAGCGCGTCCGCGCGGGCCTGCCGGCGGCGCGGGTGGTGACGCTGCCCCGATGCGGGCACGTGCCGATGAGCGACGACCCGGACCTGGTCGCCGCGCTCATCCTGGAGACCACCGGTGCCGTGCCCCGTACCGAACGACCGGGTCCGTCGGCCTCCGTCCAGGTCACGAGTCAGGAAGATCACTTCACAGTCTAAAAACTTGCAGGGTCTGCAAGTTTGCTCCTAATCTCGCCCGCGTGATCGACACCGACCACGCGGCACCCGGGCGCCGCGACCGCAAGAAGGCGCAGACGCGGGCCGCGCTGACCGCCGCCGCGCTGCGGCTGGTCGCGGAACGCGGCCTGGAGCACGTCACGGTGGAGGAGATCAGCGAGGCCGCAGACGTGTCCTCCCGGACCTTCTTCAACTACTTCACCTGCAAGGACGAGGCCCTCACCGACGATCCGGCACTCGACGGCAACCCGGTCGTGGCGCGTCTGGCAGCCGCCCCCGCGCAGGTGTCGGCGTTGCAGGCCGTGCGGGTCGCCCTCGACGAGTCGGTCGACTCGATCCAGGCCGACCGGGAGTTGTGGCGGCTGCGGCTGACGGTCATCGCCCAGAACCCCGCGCTGCTGCCCCGACTGGTGGCCGGTAACAGCGCGACCGAGCAGGCCATGGTCACTGTCGTCGCCACCCGCCTCGGTGTCGGCCTCGACCACGGCCATCCGCCGCTGGTCGTCGCTGTCGCCGGTGCCGCCTTCCGCACCGCGGTGCTGCGCTGGGCCGCCGGTGACGACGACCGGCCCCTGCACGACTTCGTCGACGAGGCGTTCGCCGCGATCGCCGCCGGACTGCCGGATCCGCCGGCCCCCTCCTGACCCGCCGGTCCCCGCCCCGCCGCATCAGGTCCGGGGTCAGCCACTCCGCCACAAACCCGACAAGGGAGCGTCAATGACCACCACCGTCCCGCCCGCCGACACCGCCGACGTCGGCACGCGCATGTCGCGTCGGGAGGTTCTGCAGGCCCTTTCCGGCCTGATGGTCGGCATGTTCGTGTCCATCCTCGCCTCCACGGTGGTGGCCAACGCGCTGCCGCGGATCATCGCGGATCTGAACGGCAGCCAGACCGTCTACACGTGGATCGTCACCAGCGAACTGCTCGCCATGACGGCGACCGTGCCGCTGTGGGGCAAGATGGCCGACCTGTACAGCAAGAAGCTGCTGATCCAGTTGTCGCTGGGGCTGTTCGTGGTGGGTTCACTCATCGCGGGCCTCACGCCGAACGTCGAGGTTCTGCTGCTCAGCCGGGTCGTCCAGGGCATCGGCGCCGGCGGCATGACGGCGCTGGCCACGATCGTCATGGCGGCGATGATCCCGCCACGTGAGCTGGGCCGCTACGCCGGCATCTTCGGCGCGGTCTTCGGTGTGGGCACCATCGCCGGTCCGCTGATCGGTGGCCTGCTCGTCGACACCTCGTGGCTGGGCTGGCGGTGGTGCTTCCTGATCGGCGTCCCGTTCAGCATCATCTCCATCGCCCTGCTCCAGCGCACCCTGCACCTGCCGGTCGTCCGCCGCAAGGCGAAGATCGACTGGCTGGGCGCCCTGCTCATCACCTCGGGCGTCTCCACGCTGCTGATCTGGTCGTCCCTGGCCGGCAACAAGTTCGACTGGGCCTCCGGCTGGACGGCCCTGATGGTCATCGTCGGGCTGGTTCTGCTGGCGCTGGCCGTGGTCGTCGAGTCGCGGGCGGCGGAGCCGATCGTCCCGCTGAGCATCTTCCGCAACCGCACGGTGTCCCTGGCCACCATCGCCAGCGTGCTGGTCGGTGTCGCGATGTTCGGCGGCACCGTCTTCCTGTCCCAGTACTTCCAGATCTCGCTGGGCAAGTCGCCCACCGTCGCGGGCCTGATGAGCCTTCCGATGATCTTCGGTCTGCTCGTCTCGTCGACGGTGGCCGGCCAGCTCATCACGAAGTACGGCCGGTGGAAGGCGTACCTGGTGGCCGGCGCCGCGGTGATGACCGTCGGGATGCTGCTGCTGGGCACCATCGACGCCAACACCAGCGTCCTCGTGCTGTCGATCTACATGGCCGTGCTGGGCGTCGGCGTCGGCATGCTCATGCAGAATCTCGTACTCGCCGCGCAGAACGACGTGCCGGCCCACGAGCTCGGTGCCACCACCTCCGTGCTGACGTTCTTCCGCAGCATGGGCGGCGCGATCGGAGTCAGCGCCCTCGGCGCGGTCCTGGCAAGTCGGGTGACCTCGCTGACGACCGACCGGCTCGGCCCGGCGGCGACCGCCGGTGGTGGCTCCGCCGAGGTGCCCGACCTGTCCACCCTGCCCGAGCCGGTGCTGCGCATCGTGCAGGATGTGTACGGCATCGCCACCGCGGACCTCTTCCTGGTCGGCGCGCCTATCGCGCTGCTGGCGCTGATCGTCGTGCTGTTCATCAAGGAGAAGCCGCTGCACACCCTCAGCGGGGACGAACGACGCGCCCAGGAGGAGGCGGCGGCAAAGGCCGCGATTCACTGAGCCGTACGCCAGCAGGGCGGGGGCGGGCCGGTTGGCCCGCCCCCGCGCTGCGCCCAGTCCCGCGTTTGCCGGTAATGACATGACGTGAACCCGTTGCCACGTAACGTGAGATTGAGCCGGTCAACGGCTGACGCCAGACGTGCGCCGGGCCGCCACTGCGGCGGCGCCGCTCGGCCAACTGCCGGGTCGGACAGCTCGGCAACGTCGCGGCCTGTTCGGCCGCAGGAGGTGTGGACGATGCCCATGCTGTCGGTCTTCGATCCTCGGCACACTGTCGCTCCCCCGGGATACAGCCGCTGGCTCATCCCGACCGCGGCACTGGCCGTGCACGTATGTATCGGCCAGGTCTACGCGACGAGTGTCTACAAGAACTCCCTCATCGCGCACTTCGACACCAGCCAGACGGCGATCGGGGCGATCTTCAGCATCGCCATCGTGATGCTGGGCTCGTCGGCGGCGGTGGGTGGCCGTTGGGTGGAGCGGAACGGACCGCGCCGGGCGATGTTCGTCTCGGCGTGCTTCTGGGCCGTCGGGTTCCTGGTCGGCGCGCTCGGCATCGCGACCCAGCAACTCTGGCTCCTCTACCTCGGATACGGCGTCATCGGCGGCATCGGGCTCGGCATCGGCTACATCTCGCCCGTCTCCACACTGATCAAGTGGTTTCCGGACCGCCCCGGCCTCGCCACCGGGCTGGCCATCATGGGGTTCGGCGGTGGCGCCCTGGTCGCCGGCCCGCTCGCGCGCCAACTCCTCTCCCTCTACGACTCCGGCTACAACCCCAACAACCCGGCCGCCGTCGCGTCGGGCAGCGCCCTCGTGGCGCTCTTCGTCACATTCGGCATCGGCTATTTCGTGATCATGATGTTCGGCCCGTTCAACGTCCGGGTTCCGGCGCCGGACTGGCGGCCCGCCGGGTTCGATCCTGCGAGCGTCGCCGCTCGGCCACTGGTGACAACGGCGAGCGTGTCCGCGTCGAACGCCGTGCGTACCCGGTCGTTCTGGTTGCTGTGGATCGTGCTGTTCTGCAACGTCACCGCGGGCATCGGCATCCTGGAGCAGGCAAGCCCGATGATCCAGGACTTCTTCCGGGACAACGGGACCGCCACCACGGTCTCGGTGACGGCGGCGGCCGGTTTCGTGGGAGTGCTGTCGCTGTTCAACATGGCTGGCCGGTTCGTCTGGTCGACGACGTCCGACCTCATCGGCCGCAAACCCATCTACATGGTCTACCTCGGCGTCGGCATGGTGCTGTACCTGCTGCTCGCCGTGGCCGGCCACGCCGCGACCGCGGTCTTCGTGCTGATCGCCGCCGCGATCATCTCCTTCTACGGCGGTGGCTTCGCCACCATGCCCGCCTACCTGCGGGACCTGTTCGGCACCTTCCAGGTCGGAGCCATCCACGGCCGGATCCTCACCGCCTGGTCGGCCGCGGGTGTCGCCGGCCCGCTGATCGTCAACGGGATCCTCGACACACAGGGCAAGCCCGGCACCCTCACCGCGGCGGCGTACCGGCCCGCGCTGTTCACCATGGTCGGCATCCTCGCCATCGGGTTCATCGCGAACCTGCTGGTCCGTTCCGTGCCCGAGCGCTTCCACGAACCCAACCGAGGACCGACCTCACCCGTGGCGAAGGCCACCGTCACCGAGCCGGTCGCTCTCGGGCGGGACAGCCAGCCGCCCGCGCCGCCGCGCGTCGGTAGCCAGACCGGGCGGCTCTGGTTGTCGTGGCTGCTGGTCGCGGTGCTACTCGGGTACGGCATCGTCCAGACCGCCATCACCGCCGCGAAGCTGTTCACCGGCTGACGCGCGACGGCCCATCGCCGCCGGACCGCTTGCATCGCAACGGAAGGCGCCCCTTCAAGGGGGCGCCTTCCGTTGCGCCGGTCCGCTCAGAGCCGGGTCACCGACCGGTTCTCGTCGAGCCGCTCCCGTTGTGGCACGACCGTGTACTTCGGATCGCGGGCCGACACCCGTCCCGCCTCGAAGACGCCGAACCGGGTGGCGACCGACGATGCCACGAGGGCGGCGCCGGAGATCGCCGACAGGATCCGGCTACGTCGACTGAGCAGCGCGGTGGCGGTGCCCACGGCGAGCAGGGCGCGTCCCGCCTTGACCAGCCGGCCGCTGCGTCCGTGCGTGTAGGGCTCGCTGGTGAGGCCCTGCCGCTCCAGCTGGTGCCCTCCGCCGAACTCGATGGCCGCGGCGGCCACGGCGAGTCGCCGCAGTGGGGCGGTCTCCGCGGTCGGTGCCGCGATCAGGCCGACCCCGGACGCGGCGGCGAGCGCGCTGCCGGCGAAGACGAACGGCAGCGACGGGTAGGCGTCGTGCCAGGACGGCACGGCCGTGTCGGCGAGCAGCACCCCGGTGTACGTCGCCAGCGCCGGCGCGGTGGCCGCGGCAGCCAGGCCGGCGACGTTGCCGATGGGCGGTGCGATCCGACGGGCGAGGCCGAGCACACCCTGCTGCGGGAGCAGCGGCGCGAGCTCGGCGACCGCGGCCACGCCGGCCATCGGGCCGAACGCGGCGAGGATCCAGGTGCCGACCGACATCGGCGAGGTCACCTTGGCCACCCGGAGCATGTGATGGAACCGGGCCGGCCGGCCGAGGTCGTGGACCAGCAGGTACGTGCTGGCGGCGACGCCGCCGAGGGCCGTCCAACGGCCCACAGTGCGCAGCGCGGGTCGTCCGGTCAGTTGGGCGCCAGCGCCGATCAGCGCACTTCCGGCGGCGAGGCCTCCGGTGAACAGGTAGCCGGCGATGTCGTACTTCCACACCGGCGGCTTCAGTACCGGTCGGCCGTAGTAGGAGGCGAAGTCGGCCGGCGGCACCGTGAGCTGTTCGCCGCCGTCGCCGCCTCGTCTGCGGAGCCGCCGCTGGCGCTTTCCGTCGGGCTGATCGATGCCGGCCTGGAACTCGCGGAACCGGGCGCCGACCGGCTCGTTCGATGATGTCTCGTCGGTCATCGCCGCCTGCCCAGGAACGCGACCGCCGTGGCGACCGCCATCGTCATCGCCGCCAGGCCGGCACGCTTCCACATGGCCGGCAGGTCGCGGGTGGTCACAATCGGGTCCGGTGGCAGTCCGTACACCTCCGGCTCGTCGAGCAGCAGGAAGAACGCACCATCACCACCGACGCCGTCCTTCGGGTCGTGCCCGTACAACCGCGCCTCCGGCACGCCCCGCTCATGCAGCTTCGCCACCCGCGCGGCGGCCCGCTCCCGCAACTCGTCCAGTTCCCCGTACTGGATCGACTCCGTCGGACACGCCTGCGCACACGCCGGCGTCATGCCGACCCCGAGCCGGTCGTAGCACAGCGTGCACTTCCACGCCCGGCCATCGTCCTTGCGTTGATCGATGACGCCGTACGGGCAGGCGGAGATGCAGTAACCGCAGCCGTTGCAGATGTCCTCCTGCACCACCACGGTGCCGAACTCCGTCCGGAACAGGGAACCTGTCGGGCAGACATCCAGGCAGGCCGCGTGGGTGCAGTGCTTGCACACGTCCGACATCATCAACCAGCGGAAATCCGTCCGCCCCTCCGCGCCCGAACCCCTCCCCGGCGGCTGCGCGCCCGGCATCCCCAGAAACTCCGGCCCGCCCGACATGCGGGCCGCCGCGGCGGGCGAGCCGGTGGCCAGACCCGGGTCTGTTCCGGTGTCGGTGCTGGTACGCGCGCCGGCCGCCGCCGTCACCGGGCTGATCGCCGGCCCGTCCGGGTCCCCCTCGAACGCCGGAGTCGCCCAGCCGGCCGAGCGCGGCTGCTCCACGAACGCGACGTGCCGCCACGAGTTCGCGGTCAACGCGCCGGTGTTGTCGTACGACATGCCCAGCAGGTCGAGCCCACTCTCGGGGACGCCGTTCCACTCCTTGCAGGCCACCTCGCAGGCCTTGCACCCGATGCAGACGCTGGTGTCGGTGAAGAACCCCATCCGGGGCGGCGGGTTCTCGTAGCCGGCGTCCGGTGCGGGGTCCAGCGGCCCGTACAGGGCGTTGGCGTGGGGCATCGGTCAGGCCTCCTGGTCGCTGCTGCTGTCGGCGACGTCGGTCGTGACCATCGGCGGGTAGCGGTGGACGAGGTTGCCCGACCGCCGCCGGTAGTCGACGACGAGGTCCACCAGGTCCTGTCCTCTGGGGCGCCGTCCGGGTCGGACGTCGCACGTGCCGACCTTGCTCTCCTGAATCAGGACGTTGGGATCGAGGGTGATCCCGAACAGGTCGTTGGCCGAGTCGCCGGTCACCAGGCCCTCGTAGCCGAAGTGGTACGGCAACCAGACCTGGTGGATGATCCGGCCATCCACTCGCAGCGGCGTCACGCGGTCGGTCACCAGCACCCTCGCCTCGACCGCCGCCCGGCTGGTGACCAGGTGGGCCCAGCCCAGGTGGGTCAACCCCCGCAGGGCCGCCAACTCCGGCGACACCTCGACGAACATCTCGGGTTGCAGCTCGGCCAGCGGTGACACCGTCCGGCTCATCCCACCGGCGGTGTGGTGCTCGGTGAGCCGGCTGACCGTGAACACGTACGGGAAGACCTCGCTGTGCTCCTGCGGCGGGCTCGGGTTGAGCGTGTTGATCGGGTGCGTGTACACCTTGCGGGTCGGGTTGGCCTGCTGTCGGTAGAGCGGGTTGCGCACCGGCGACTCGACCGGCTCGTAGTGGGTGGGCATCGGTCCGTCGAGGACGCCAGTGGGCGCGTACAGCCAGCCTTTGCCGTCGCCCTGAAGGATGAACGGGTCGTCGCCGGCGATTCCCGCCACGCCCGAGGCGTCGCGCTCCGGTCGGTAGGACGGCGGTTTGGTCTTTTCGAAGTCCGGCACGTCGTAGCCGGTCCACTCGCTCTTGTCCGCGTCCCACCAGACGTAGCGTTTGCGCTCACTCCACGGGTTGCCGTCCGGGTCGGCGGACGCCCGGTTGTAGAGGATGCGCCGGTTCGCCGGCCACGCCCAACCCCACTCGGGTGCCACCAGGGACTGCTCCGAGCCGGGTTTGCGGCGGGCCGCCTGGTTGACGCCGTCGGCGTACACGCCGGTGTAGATCCAGCAACCGCCGACGGTGGAGCCGTCGTCCTTCATCTCGGTGAACGACGCCAGCGGCCGGCCGGTGGCCACGTCGTACCCGTTGATCTCGCGCAGCACCGCCTCGGCGCTCGGCTCCGCGTGCGGACCGTGCGTGGGGTAGTCCCAGGCGAGGTCGAGCAGCGCACGATCGCGCGGCTTCGTCGACGTCGCGAGCCGTTCCCGGATGACGCGACCGAGGTGGTAGAAGAACCAGAGTTCGGAGCGGGCGTCGCCTGGTGGCTCGACGGCCTTCTCCCGCCACTGCAACAGCCGTTGGGTCTGGGTGAAGGTGCCCTCCTTCTCCACGTGGGAGGCGGCCGGTAGGAAGAACACCTCGGTGCGGCACCGCTCGGGCACGATCTCGCCGGTCTCGATCTCCGGCGCGTTCTGCCAGAACGTGGCGCTCTCGATCATGAACAGGTCGCGGACCACGAGCCAGTCGAGGTTGGCCATGCCCAGACGCTGCGCCCGGCCGTGCGCCGACCCGACCGCAGGGTTCTGCCCGAGCAGGAAGTAGCCCTTGATCTTCCCGTCGATCATGTCGAGCACCTGCTGGTAGGTGCCGTGGTCGCCGGTCATCCGCGGCATGTACCCGTAGCAGTAGTCGTTGTCGGCGGTGGCCGCGTCGCCCCAGTACGCCTTGAGCAGGTTGACGCCGTAGGTGCGGGCGTTGCCCCAGAAGCCCTTCTGCCCGGGGTGCGCGATGCTGTCCACCCACTCGTCCAGGGTCGGGTGGTCGGCGTGGTGCGGCATCGGCAGGTAGCCCGGAAGCAGGTTGAACAGCGTCGGGATGTCGGTGGACCCCTGGATGCTGGCGTGCCCGCGCAGGGCCATCACCCCGCCACCCGGGCGGCCCACGTTGCCGAGCAGGAGCTGGATGATCGCGCCGGTGCGGATGTACTGCACGCCGACGCTGTGCTGCGTCCAGCCCACGGAGTAGACGAGCATGCCGGTCCGGTCCCGGCCGGAGTTCTCCGTCCACGCCCGGGCCAGTTCGAAGAACTTCTCCTGCGGGATGCCGCAGACCCGTTCCACCATCTCCGGGGTGTAGCGGGAGAAGTGTCGCTTGAGGATCTGGTAGACGCAGCGCGGGTGCTGCAACGTCTCGTCACGTTCGGTCTGGCCGCCGACAGGCGCGCCGTGCGACTCGTTCTCCAGCCCGGCCGCCGTCTCCCGCTGTGTCTCGCTGTCGCGGGTCGTCTGGTTCTGCGAGTGGCCCTCGTACCGCCAACTGGACTGGTCGTAGGTGGCGTTGTCGTCGTTGAAGCCGGAGAAGAGGCCGTGCATGTCCTCGGTGTCGGCGTACTCCTCGGTCACGATCGTCGCGGCGTTGGTGTAGGCGACGACGTACTCCCGGAAGTCCAGCTCATTGTCGAGGATGTAGCGCACCACCCCGCCGAGCAGCGCGATGTCGGTGCCCGCCCGGATCGGCAGGTACGAGTCAGCCAGCGCGCTGGTCCGGGTGAACCGCGGGTCGACGTGGAAGACCTTCGCCCCCCGACGCTTGGCCTCCATCACCCACTGGAAGCCCACCGGGTGCGCCTCGGCCATGTTCGAACCCTGGATGACGATGACGTCGGAGTTCGACAGGTCCTGCTGGTACTGGGTGGCGCCGCCACGACCGAAGCTGGTCCCCAGACCGGGGACGGTGGAGGAGTGTCAAATACGGGCCTGGTTCTCGATCTGGAGCGCCCCCATCGCGGTGAACAACTTCTTGATGAGGTAGTTCTCCTCGTTGTCCAGCGTCGCCCCACCCAGGCTGGAGATACCCAGCGTCCGGTTGAGCGGTCGACCCTCGGCGTCGACGTCCTCCCAGGTCTCGTCCCGGGCGGCCAGGACCCGATCGGCGATCATGTTCAGCGCCGTGTCGAGGTCGAGGTCCTCCCACTCGGTGCCGTACGGCCGGCGGTAGCGGACGGTGGTCTGCCGCAGCGGGCTGGTGACCAGGCTCTTGCTGGCCGCGCCCTTCGGGCAGAGCCGACCCCGCGAGATCGGGCTGTCCGGATCACCCTCGATCTGACTGACCTGCCCGTCCTTCACGAACACCCGCTGGCCGCAACCGACAGCGCAGTACGGGCAGACGGACCGGGCCATCGAATCGGCGGTGTCGGTGCGGGCGGTGAGCGCGCGGGACCCGTCGGACTTCGCCGCAGCACCCCGGCCCAGCGGGTCCGTGCCGGTGAGCTGGCGATAGACCGGCCAACCCTCGAACCAGCTACGCACCCCCATCGCCGCACCTTCCCCACCAATCCCGGCAAATATGAACACTCTGACGTTAGATGAGGTGCCGGCCCGGTCGCAGCGGGATCACAAACAGTCATGCCTCCCCCAGCCCCTGGTGCGGGCCGGGAGAGGCATGGAGTACGGCGTTGGTCAGTGCGGTTGCAGCTGGCCAATCTGCTGATCGCTGAACGTCCGGTAGCGGCGCAGCTCCCAGAACAACCAGCCGATGCTGATGATCGCCAACACGACGAAGACCAGCGAACCGGAGAACGTGTCCCAGAGGGTGTGCAGGACGACGACACCCACGAACGTGCCGATGAACCCGAAGAGCCGAGCGACGCTCGGGCTCGCCAGCAACGCCCAGAGCGCGCCGGCGGTCAGCCCGGTCCAGGCGGTGTGACCGGCGGGCGCCGTCAGACCCCGAATGAACAGCGTCTGCTCCACCGCGCCGATGTTGCCCTGCGAACTCAGCAGCGCGCTGAAGGCGTAGCCCATCGTCTCCAGCGCGGCGAACCCCATCCCGGCGGCGATGCCGATGATCAGCCCGTCGGAAGGCACCCGGCGACGACGCTGGGCCACCACCGTGAACAGCAGCACCACCGGGACGATCAGCTTCGCCGACTCCTCGATCAACGCGACGAACAGCATCGGCAGGGTGCCGAGGCCGCGCAGGGTGTCGTACTCCAGGGTGCCGGCGACCACCGTGCCGATCACACCGCCGAAGAACGCCGACGTCACCAACACCGACGCCGGCACCTGCCACCGCCCGGTGCGGGCCTGCGCGAACGTCAGGAACGTCAACGGCACCAACGTCGCCCCGAGCAGGATCAACGCCGGGACGAAGTTCGGATTCTTGGTGCTGACCAGGGTCCGCAGAACCGCCAGATAGAGGATCAGCCCGATGACGAACACCCCGACCCACGCCCACCGGCGCCAACGATCACCCATACCGCGCAGTCTGGCGGACCAAGGTTACGAAGACCAGCCACGGGGCTGAGATCGTGACGACTCCGCACCTGCGCGCCACCGGCCGCAAGCCACCAGTCGCAGCCTCAAGCCGGATCTCTGGCCAGGCGGTTCAGGATGGTCCGCGCCAGCGCAGCGAGCCGGGTTCGCAGGTCGTCGTCGGCCCGCCCACCGAGGTCGTCCTCAAGATGCCTGGCCAGGGCGGCGACTGCCGGGAGCAGGTCGTCCAATCGACTGCCCTCATATCCGACAACGTAGAGACGGTGTGTCCCCACCTCGGCCGGGATGCTCCCGTCGAGGATCCGCTCGCAGGTGTCGGCCGCGACCAGCGCCACAGCGGTTGGCAGGGCCGGCTCCGGAAGCCCGAGTTCGGCAATGACTGCCGCCAGGCGCCGACTGGCGTCATGCGCCGGCAGTGTCCGAGCTGACTCCGCTGCGAGCGCCACCACGGCGTCGCCGTCGACGCCAGCCACCAATAGGTCGCAGGCCAGCATCACCGCGTGGTGCGGGTCGGCGTCGTCGAGCAGCGCTCGGGCCTGTTCAGCCCGGAGCCGGCGAAGGAGTCCGTCATCCACCAGCCGAGGCTAAGCGATCTTTCATAACCGGCGACCTTCCCCAGCGTCGCCCGCCGCTGACGCGGACGTCTTTCCTGCTTCACGATGACCTACGCGGGGTCATCGTCCGGCTGAAATCCTCGGCGACCAGCGACCAACGACCAACGAGCCGCGATCCAGGACGCTGTCCGCGGACTGCCACACGCGACGTCGGTCAGGTTCGAGGGCCGTGACGCCGCGTACGAGCGCCTGCGTCAGCGGTGCCGGGACAAGGGCGACCTGAGCACGCAGCTCAAACCGCCGATGCCGCACGAGTCGTCCGCTTCGCGCGTCCCCTGAATGGCAAGGGCTCTGGAGCGTCTCACCTGATGACGCTCGACGGGGTCGACGGCATCAATCTGGTTCCCGTCGAAATGCTGTAGTCGCACCCCTCAGGGCCGGCCCGCCCCTGGCGTGGTCAGTCAAGATAGCGAGTGCCGTCGCGGCTTCTCGTCGTGCGTAGGCTCACCGCTGTGCATCCGTTGCTGATCGCCGAGACAGTGATGACGCCGCCGACCACTGTCGAGTGGTTGACCGGCACGGGGTTACTGGCGTGGTGCCATCGTTCGCTGCGCGTGTTGGACTCGGACCTGAACGTCGTGCTGGCGTGGGAGCCGGCCGACGAGGACCCGATCCTGGCGGTCGGCGTGGCTCCGGACCTGTCGCGGTTCGCGCTCGTGGGACCCCGACAGGTGCAGGTCCGCAGCGCTGACGGACGCGTCCGGTGGGCGGTCGAACACGGCAGGGTCTTGTCGACAGGTTGGCCCCGGCCGAGTTGTCACCTGGCCGGGGACGATCTTCTCTGGCTGTTTCTGCCCGACGCTTCCGGCGACCAACTCGTCGTGTTGGACGCGTCCGAAGTCGGCACCGAGGTCGACCGGCGCCCCCTTCAAACGGTTGAAGGATTTGGCGCATTCATCCTGGACGCCAATCGACGGCACGTCGGGCTGCACATCGGGGTGGGATCGGAGACCTGCCTCAGTTACCGCTGGACGACGAGCGATCGGCGGTTGGTCGCCGGGCAGACCATGAACGGCTGCCTGACCGACATGAACGCCGGCGGGAGCTTCTATCTCTCCATGCCGCACGGCAGCGGCTGGATCGCGATACGCGATGCTGCCGACGACAGTGCCCGGGTGGAGCGCCGCTACGACGACATCCCGGAGTTGGGCGACTCCGACGACTACCGGATGTACGAGGCCGCAGCCGTCGTATCCGACGACTGGGTCGTGGTCGGCGTCGCGACCGACCAGGGCGACGCCGAGCAGCACCTCCTACTCTCGACCCGCACTCTGCGCCCGCAGACCGTGATGGATTACGGCATCGACATGCCGCAGAACTCGATCCGGTCCGCCGGTGGACATGGACGGTGGATGACGCACGACGCCGGTGCTGGCGTGCTCCGGCTCTGGCAGTTGCGGGAGCCGCACACGGATGAGGTCGAGGGCCAGCTCGCGCTGCTGTAGGTGGTGCTGCTCCCTTGATCGTTGGCAGCTGAGCTGTTCGACACGCCGAGCGGCGCCCTGCTGAGCTGCCACCGATCGACGTGGCGATCCCGCGTACCGGGGACGGTCACTCGGGGGGAGCAGGTTGGGCAGGGCCGCCCGGTTGCGGTCGGCGATCCCACAGCACCAGACCGGTGAGCAGCATCGCGACGCCCAGACCGACCATGGCCAACCCCACGGTGGTGCGAGCGCCCCCGTCCAGATGGCCCGCCACGATCCACCCGCTGTCGATCCCGAACGCCAGTGGCATCAACCCCTGCGGGATCACCGGGATCCACCCGACCGTCAGCAACCCCAGCGCCCACGCGGTCGACTTGTTCTCCCGGTACCACTGCGCGTCCCAGGTCAGCGGGAGCACCGTCTCCGGGGGCCGGCTCCGCTGACCGGCCGCGGCGAGCACCGTCGTGCCGCGCCGGGCGAGCCGCTCGTCGGCCAGCCACACGCCACCCCACCAGGCTGCGGCGCCTCCGAGCAGCCCGACCAGCGGCAACAGCGGTGCCGCCTCCGCCGGACCCCAGATCACCAGGGCGAGCACCGGCGCGGCGGCGAGCAGCCCAGCCGCGGTGGCGACCAGCACACTGACGATGTCGGTCGGGTTGTCAGCCGCGGTCGGATGCCGCGGGTCGGCCACCGGGCGTACGCGTAGCAGCGACACCCACACCGGCACGGACGCGCCCGCGCCGAGCAGGGCCGGCAGGGTGGAGAGCGCGGCCAGCGGGTCGACGTCGGGCGCGAGGAGGATGCCCGCGACGGTGAGCAGCACGCCGATCGGGGTGACCAGCACCAGCCACGCCAAGGCCCGACCCCGGACCTCGGCCCGTTCGCCGCCCGGCGTGGTGAGCGGCAGCCACAACGCGGTGCCGTCCAGCCCGACCAGCCCGGCGGACATCGCCGCCGCGCCGAGCACGGCCAGCGGTCCGGCCCACGGCAGCAGCAGATCAACGTCGGACAACATCGGCAGTCCGGCGAGCAGCGTCCCGTACACCACAGCGAACGCCAGATACTGCAACCGCAACGGATGCCGCATCCAGGCCCGCAGCTCACGGCCGACGACCGCCCGCGTCGCCGCCGGCACCCACCCCAGCCACTCGCGTTCAGCCACGGCTGGTGACGCCGCCGTGGCCCGGCGCGGCCGGAACGGCGCGCCGGCGGCGATCACCCTTCGGACGAGCATGATGTACGCGGCGGCGCAGAGCGCCACGATGCCCAGCAGGGTCGCCATCAGGCGCACCCCTTGCCCGGTTGGCCCGGACGCGGCGGAGACCGGCCAGGCGCTCGGCACGTACGCCATGGCCCGGACCACCTCCTGCGGCGCTGCCACGAGCAGGACCGACACCCACGGGAAGACCGCCCAGAGCGACCCGGCGACACCCATCGCCGTGCCGGTGAAGATGCCGGTGAGCAGCGCACCGGCCGGACCGCCGGCGTGGCCGACGACCTCCAGCGCGATGGCCGAGCCGACCAGCCCGAGCAGCCAGAGCAGCACCGCGCCGCCGGCGGTGACGAGGACCGCCACGGTGCCGTACCGGGCGGCGTGCACAGGCAGCGCGGCGAGTGCCACCAGCGAGACGGCCGGGCCGATACCGATCGCCGACGCGGCGAGCAGACCGATCGCGGCCGGGACCCCGCCGATCGGCTCCAACCGCAGGTGGGCCGGGCGGACCCGGCCACGCCCACCGCCGAGCAGCAGCGGCAACACGATCCAGCCGAGAACCCACGCCCCGACGAGCAGCCCGAGGGTGTGCTGGTCGCCGCGGAGCGCGTACCGGATCAACCAGGCGGCGGCGAGCAGACCGACCAGACCGGCCACCGTGGGGCCGGGGTGCTCGCGCAGCGAGCGACGCAGCATCGTCGCGCGCATCCGGGCCGGCACCGCGATCGCGGCGAGGGTGCCGCGCGCGGTCAGTTCCCTGCTCATCGTGCCCCGGTCAGCCAGTCCAGACCGGCGCTGCCGGAGGCTTCGGCGCCGACCAACTCGACGAACCGGTCCTCCAGGCTGCTGCCGGCGGCGACCTCGGCGACCGAGCCGGCGGCGACCACCCGGCCCTGATGGATCACGGTGACCTCGTCGCACATCTGCTCGACGAGCAGCATCGAGTGGGTGGACAGCACGCAGGTGCCGCCACCGGCCACGAACCGGCGCAGCACCTGGCGGATGGTGGCCGCGGAGACCGGATCGACCGCCTCGAAGGGTTCGTCGAGCACGAGCAGCCGGGGCGCGTGCAGCAGCGCCTGGGCGAGGCCCAGCTTCTTGCGGGTGCCGGTGGAGCAGTCGGCCAGCGGGGTGCCGGCGCCCTTGGCCAGGCCGAGCACGTCGATCAGTTCGGCGGCACGGTCGGTGGCCGTGGCCCGGGGTAGCCCGCGCAGGCCGGCGCTGTAGCGCAGCAGCTCGGCACCGGTGAGGCGTTCCGGGAAGTCGAGGCCGTCGGGCAGCACGCCGGTCAGCGCGCGGGTCAGGCCGCGCTCGCGCAGCGCGTCGTGGCCGAGGATCCGGATCTGCCCGGAGTCCGGGGTGACCAGGCCGACGGCCATCCCGATGGTGGTGGACTTGCCGGCGCCGTTGGGCCCGACGATGCCGTGGAACGTGCCGGGGTGGACGGTCAGATCGATGCCGTCCACCGCGCGATGCGCCGCGAAGGTCTTGACCAGGCCACGGATCTCTAGTGCCGGGGGGATCACGCGCCGAGCATAGGTGACCTTGCGCGACCGTGTGGCCCGCCGCTTAGAGGTCCATGGTGGACGGAGCGCTCAGGCGACGTGCACCAGCCGGAAGCGTTCGGTCACCACCAGGGTGTCGTCGTCCACTGTGAAGTCCGGGTCGCCCAGCTCGGCGCGCACCTCGGCACTGTGCCAGAACGCCTCGTGCCCCGCACGCCACTGCGCCACCGACTCGTCGCCCTCCCCCTCGGCCAGGGCGTGTGGCAGGTCGACCTCGGCGAGCCGGACCACCCGTACGTCGGTCAGCTCGATGGCGGCGACCCGGCGGCCGGCGGAGTCGACCACGGCGGACAGGTGACCCACTTCGGGCAGCGGCTCGTTCGCGCACTCGTACCCGGCCAGCAGGCCGGTCGTCGAGGTCTTTGCCCCGGACAGGATCGCACCCACGAGCTTGTCCCGCAGGGGCCCCGGAAACGCGAACTCGGCAAGCGGAAGATCGTCGAGGTCCATCCGCGAAGGGTATGCGATCGGGTGCGCCGTGAGGGGCCGTCGTCGACATGCCCGCGCCGACGTGGCACGGTCTCGTTGTGGCCACCTACGGCGTCGCCCTCGTGCTACTTGTCGATCCGTCGGGTGCCGTGCTGCTGCAGCACCGGGCTTTCCCCACACCGTGACCGTCCACGTGTTCCACGGCACCACCACGGCTCGGCAGGAGGAGGTGGTCCTCGGTGAGGGGCAGGCGATGGTGTTCGTCCCCCGGGACGAGGTGCTCGATCGTGAGCTGGCGGTCTCCACCGCGCTCGTCCTGCGCATGATCTGACGTCGGGTATGGCTACGGCGTGGTGATGGTCTGCCTGTCGCGAGCCACGCAGTACACGTCGCCGGAGTTCGCGGCGTGCGGCAGTTCGTGCAGGTGCGTCGCCAGGTCCGTAGCGGACATCCAACGTCGGAACGTCATCGACTTGTCGTCGCCCACCGCGACGTCGAAGCCGTCGAAGCCCAGCGCGGTCAGGCGATCGAGACACCGGTCGGCGACCGCACGCGCGATGGTGGTGAACTCGAACGACAGCGCGGGCAGTGGGCGGCTGAGGCCGGCCAGCACCTCGTCCTCGAAACCCTCAACGTCGATCTTGGTGAAGGTGGGCACGCCGTACGTCTCGATCAGCGCGTCGACGGTGACCACCGGGACCTCGATGTCGGTATCCCACACCTCGCCCTCCCACCCGCCCGCGCCCTTCGCGGCGCGGACGAAGTCCGGTGAGGCGGTCGAGACGGTGGGGTTGGCGGAGTTGACGTGCAACCGGGTGCGCCCAGGGAGCGCGCCAGACGCCGCGTCGACCAGTGTCACCTGGTCGTCGTCGGCGTAGATCGCCCGCAGGACGCGCAGACACAGCGGCTGCGGTTCCACAGCGACGACCCGGGCACCGAGGCGACGGAAGCTGGCGATGTGGTCGCCCACGTGGGAGCCGATGTCGAAGACGAGGTCCCCACTCCTGACGAAGCGGGAGTAGAAGGCGTCCATCCTCGCGTCCCGTTCGGGATCGCCGTAGTAGACGTCCAGCGACCGGCGCAGCAGGGACAGGGCCGGGTCGTTCCGGAGCGCGGCGATCCTGGTGTCGGTGGTAGCCGTCATCTGTCTGGTCCAGTCCGTGAGAGAGATGGCCGGGTTACGGTCCGAAGGCGGTCAGGAACCGGTCCCGGAAGGCATCCATCCGCCAGACCGGCGCCTGCGGCCCGGGCTTCAGCCCGTCCTGCCAGCCCCACCCGGAGATCCGGTCCAACACGGCCCGGTCACGGGTGATGATCGAGATCGGCACGTCGTGGCTGGCGTTCTCGCCGGTGACGACAGCGGCGGGTTGGTGGTCACCGAGGACGATGAACACGAGGTCGTCGTCTCCGTAGGTCCGCACGTAGGAGATGAGCGAGCCGAGGGTGTACTCGATGGACTTTCGGTAGTCCGCCCGGATCTGGGCGGTGTTGCGGCGCTTGTCGTCCGACCTGCCCGCGCCGGCCCCACTGTAGACCGCGCCGTCGCCGATGTCGGCCCAGTCGAGCAGTGGCGGGACGGGCGTCCAGGGCGCGTGACTCGACACCAGCGCCAGCTCGGTCATCACGTTGCCGTCGCGCTTCGCCTGCTCCAGGCGCTGCCAGCTGGCCAGGGTGTACTGGTCGGGCGGGGTGCCGAAGCTGAACTTCGGGCCACGGTACGCGAGCGTCTTGGCGTCGTAGAACCTGTCGTAGCCGAAGAAGGAACCCTCCGGCCATGCCCTGGTGACGGCGGGCATGACGCCGACGGTCTGCCAGTTCGCCCGTCGGAAGGCGCCGTTGAGCGTCATCCGGTCACTGGCCAGCAGGGTGCGGTGCCGCTGGTCGTTGTCGATCCAGAGGCCGGAGAGCAGCGTGTCGTGCGCCAGCCAGCTGCCGCCACCGAAGGTCGGCGAGGTGAGGAAGCCGCTCTGCGCGGCGAAACCCGCCGTGCTCAACTCGCTGGTGCCGCGGTCGAGGACCGCGCCGACCTGCGGCGCGAACTCCGGGTCCTCGACGGCGTCCCGGCCGTAGCTCTCCACGAAGGCGACGACCACGTTCTTGCCGCGCAGCGCAGTCAGTAGCTGGTCACCCGGGGTGTCGCCGAACCTGTCGGCCTCGATCAGCGCGCCGAACGTCTCGCGGTCGTCGAGGCGCAGGCGCACCTGGAAGCCGTGACCGTTGGCCAGGGTGGTCGCGGACGTGTCGGCGACCGGCACGCCCTCGACCACCCGCACGTTGAACGCGGCGCAGGCCACCCAGACGACCACCAGCGCGGCCACGATCCTGGTGGTCCCGGTGCGGTGCCGGACCACCAGCCGCCGCAGTCGCCGCATCGACAGCGTGACCAGTGTGGGCAGGCCCACGAACACCACCGCCAGGGCGACGGCGACGCCGATGGCGGCGGGTCGACCGTACGACTCGCTGAGGAAGGCGAACCCCTCGTCGAGGAGCGCCCAGTCGAGCACCGGGTCGAACGCCCGGCTCAGCGAGGCGGTGAACCCCAGGTCGAGCAGCTTCAACAGGCCGAGCAGGCCGAGGGCCACGCCGGCCAGCGTCGCGACCAGTCGGCTGCCGCGAGACGGCAGAGCGAGCAGGAGGGCCACGACCAGCAGCGCCTCCAAAGGGATCCGCGCGAACGCCGCCGGGCTGAGCCGGCCGAAGTCGTACGGCACGGTGAGGACGAGCAGCACGAGCAGCGCGGCCAGCACGGTCGTCAGCCGGGCGGCGATGGAGCGTCTCGGCCGATCCTCGACGTCGGTGCCGTCGGCGGTCCCGCCCGAGGCTTCGCCCCTCATCGCCCTCCGTCCCTGGCTCGGCAACTGACGTACGCGCGTCAAGAGCGACAACCCGGGCATCCTTCCATGATCATTGCTGGGCGCGGCATCCGGGCGGCTCAGACGCGGGCGATCCCGCGTCGGGCCACGGCGACAGCGGGACGGTCCGACCACGCCAGCCCATCGGTAGTGCTCGGGGTCAGCTCGGCCCGCCCCACTCCGGCACCCGGGGCGCTGTGGCTCGCCGAGCTGGCCGGCTGGACCATCGCACCCGGAGCGCCGTGGATGACGGTGCGGCTAAGGCGCCGGGTCGACCAGAGCCAGGCGACGTCCCGCCCGAACGACTCGACCAGCAGCGCCACCGACACCACCAGCACCACTGTCGTCAGCGGCGCGGGCAGCACGTCGGCCATCGCCACCGTCAACACCACGCCCTGGATCGCGGCGACGACCTTGCTCCAGTAACGCGGCGGCGCGGATCCCCGCATCCATTCCAACACCCAGGTCGCGGCGCCGAAGAGGTAGCGCATCGCGCCGATCACGAGCACCCAGCCACCCACCGCGGGGGCCACGTGCAGGCAGAGAACCAGGACCAGGAAGGAGTCGATCTCCATGTCGAAGCGCGCGCCGAGCTCGCTGGCGGTCCCGGTGCGGCGGGCCGTGTACCCGTCCACGGCGTCGAGGGCCAACGCCACGCTGGTGAGGACGACCATCAGGGTGATCGGCGCCGACCGGCCGAACGAGTCTGCGGCCAGGGCCGTCACGCCGCCGACGAGGATCGCCCGGCTCAGGGTCACCCGGTCGGCCGGGCTGAGCGCACCCGCGCCCGAGCGGGACATCCCCCGGCTGAGCAGGGCGCACAGCACCACCCCGTACGCCAGCCCCGCCACCCAGCCCGCCGTGCCCAGACCGACCGTCTCCGCCAGCACCGCCAGCAGGACGATCTGCACGAGCAGTCCGATGACCGGACCAGTTCGAACCGTTGACATCGTGCCTCCGTGACTCTGGTGGGTGACCCTGACCGTCATCACGGAAAATATGACCGATCGGTTCATTCTGAACGCGACCCGGCAGGGCGCCACGGAGGGACGTGCCCCTTCGGCCGCCGATTAATCGTCCATCGTGGGTGGCCCACCCACAGGGGCGTCGATCGTCCCGTCCGGGTCAGGGCGTCGGCAGGGTGAGCACGTCCGCGCCGTCGTCGGTGATGGCGATGGTGTGCTCGCTGTGCGCCGTCCGGCAGCCCGTCGCGCTGCGGAGGGTCCAACCATCGGCATCGGTGACGAGCGTGGCGGTGTCCGCCATCACCCACGGCTCCAGCGCCAGCAGCAGCCCCGGGCGTAGCCGGTAGCCGCGACCGGGACGCCCGGTGTTGGAGACGTGCGGGTCCTGGTGCATCGTCGATCCGACTCCGTGGCCGCCGAACTCGGTGTTGACCGAGTATCCCGCCGCCTTCAGGACCGAGCCGATCGCGTGGGAGATGTCACCGATGGGGACGCCGGGGCCGGCGGCGGCGATCCCCGCCTGCAAGGCGCGTTCGGTCGCCTCGATCAGCGCGACGCTCTCCGGGGGCCGCACGTCGCCCACGATGAAGCTGATGGCCGAGTCCGCGACGACTCCACCCTGGGAGACGGCGAGGTCGAGCGAGAGCAGGTCGCCGTCGGCGAGATTGTAGTCGTGCGGCAGCCCGTGCAGCACGGCGTCGTTTACCGACGTGCAGATGTAGTGGCCGAACGGCCCACGCCCGAAGGACGGCTCATAGTCGACGTAGCAGGACTGCGCCCCGGCCTCGATGATCATGGCCTGCGCCCACCGGTCGATGTCCAGGAGGTTGGTGCCGACCACGCAGCGGCTCTTCAGCGTCTGCAGGATGCCGGCGACCAACGCGCCAGTGTCCTTCGCTCGCAGCACGTCGGTGGGGCTCAGGATCTCGATCATGCAGCGCCTTCCTCGGACGACCAATAAGTATCCCGGCCATATTATCCCGGTACTAGAATCGGAGCATGGTCAGGTTGCCGCTCACTCCCGCAGAGCTCGAACGCGGACAGCGCCTCGGTGCCCTCCTGCGTCGAGCCCGTGGAGAGCGTTCGATGCTCCTCACCGCGCTGGACGCGGGCGTCTCGCCGGAGACCCTTCGAAAGATCGAGTCCGGCCGGATAGCCACCCCCGCGTTTCCGACAATCGCGGCGATCGCCGACGTCCTCGGCCTCTCCCTCGACGCCGTCTGGTCCGAGATCAACACGTCGGACGGCAGCGCTGAACTCCCCCGACCGACGCGCACCGCGCGCGAACGGTTGGCCTCCTAGTGCGCTGCCGTCGAGCTGGTTGACGCCGCCGCGGGTGGGCCCGATTCGCTTCCGCTGTGGACGCCTTGTCGGCCAGGACTCGGTCAAGGCCTCGTCGTCGGGACGGCCTGTCGTCGGGTGCGAAACGCGGATGCGGTCAGGACCCGAATGAACTGCGGGCTGTCACTGCGCACGCCGGCAGAGCGCTTCCCACGATAGATAACCTAACAGTGATTCTTCCCGATCGGTATCGGGCAGACGCCCGACTGCGCAGGTCAGCGGGGGTGGCTAAGTTCGCCAATGCCCACCAACATGATCGGTGCGGAATCCGCGGGTACCTGGACGCTCGGTGACCTGAGCGTCAATCGGATCGGATTCGGCGCGCTGGTCCGAGCTACGTGACGCCGGACTCATCCGGCATCTCGGCCGGAAGGTTCGTCCCTGTGCAGGCAGCGACAACGCCCGTTCCCATTCCTCCGCGCGACACCTCGTGGCTCGTTGCCCGAGGACTCATCCCCGAGCACGGCCCTCGGCGCGTGCTGGCCTTCGCGACCTTCGTCAACATGCTCGGAAGTGGCATCTTCATGGCCAGCGCCGTGCTCTTCTTCACCCGGTCCGTCGGGCTTCCCCTCGCGCAGGTCGCTCTGGGGATGGGCATCGCGGCGCTCGTCGGGATGCTCGCCGGGGTTCCGGTGGGGCACCTCGCCGATCGTCGAGGCCCACGCGAGATCTACCTGCTGACCCTGGCCATCCGCGCCGCCACCATGGCCGCTCTGGCCCTCGTGCACACGTTCTGGCCATTCGTCGTCCTGGTCTGCCTGACCCAGCTCGCGCACTCAGCCGGCGGGGCGTCTCGCGGTCCGCTGGTGCGGGGCTTCGGCGGCACCAACCCTGGCCAGTACCGGGCCTATCTACGGTCGATCGCCAACCTCGCGGGATGTTGCGGCGCCCTCGCCGCCGGCGCAGCGGTGCAACTGGACACCCGCGCGGCCTACCTGGCCCTGGTCGTCGGCAACGCCGTCAGCTTCGTGGCATGCGCCGCCATCATCACTCGGCTGCCCTCGCTGCCGCCCGTTCCAGCGCCCCAGTTGACCGGGCGCTGGATCGCACTGAAGGACAGACCCTTTCTGGCAGTCACCGTGCTCGACGCCATCCTGGGAATACAGGGCCAGGTACTGGTCTTCGCGTTGCCGGTGTGGATCATCTCGCAGACGAACGCGCCACGCTGGCTCGTCGGGGTGGCCGTGCTGGTCAACACCGCCCTCGTGGCGACGCTGCAGGTCAGAGCGAGCCGGGGGGTCGACACCAGTTCAGCGGCAGGTCGGGCGATGCGCCGCTCCGGGTTGGCGTTCCTGATCGGGATGGCGCTGATCGCCGCCACGTCGGCGATGCCCGGATGGGTCGCCGTCACGGTGATCACGCTGGGGGTCGCCTCGCACACCGTCGGCGAGTTGTGGCACGCGGCGGGCTCACTCGAGTTGCAGTTCCGGTTCGCACCCGCGCACGCGCAGGGGCAGTACATGGGAATCTCCGGCCTTGGCACGGGCCTGGCCAACGTCGTCGCCCCTTCCATCCTGGGCCTGCTCTGCATCGCCTGGGGTGCCCCCGGCTGGCTGCTGATGGGCGGCATCTTCGTCGCGGTCGGGCTCGCCGCACCCGCGGTCGTCCGGTGGGGCGAGCGAACGCGCCCGGACCCAGCCGATGCCGTCTAGAAACGTGATCCGGCAGCCGGAACTCAACCGGGCGGAGACCGACCGAGCCCACGCAGGCCGGCCGGCGCGAACGGGGGAAAGCCGCGCCAGCTGCCTCAGCCTCATGACACGGCGCGAGCTGACCCCGGTCGATGGACGACCGGGGCCAGCGGGTGGTGCGCTCAGGAGGCGGCGATGCCCTCCATGCCGATGCCGTCGGCGAACTTCGGCAGACCCTCCACGGTGGTGACGAGATTCAGGGACCCGTCCTCGTGCACCTTGTAGCCCTGCACGTTGCCGGCGGTGGCGTTCTGCACGTACAGGAAGCCGTCACTGGTGGTCATGTCGATCGAACCGCCGTTGGTGTCGGCGGCGACGTTCTTGACGAGTTCGAGCTTGCCGTCGTCGTCGACCCGGTAGGAACTGATGGTGGAGCTGCCGGCGTTGGCGACGAAGAAGTAGTCGCCGACGCGCTGGATCCAGCACGTCGCCTGCTGCCCGTTGGGCACCGACGGGCCGACCTGGTCGAGCGCGCCGTCGTCCTCCAGCTCGAACCGGCTCACGGCGTTCGCACCCGACTCGGTGACCAGCAGCGAGTCATCGGTGTCGAAGGTGAAGCCGAACGGGGTGTTCCCCGCGTCGCTGATGACGGGGTTGCGGGACAACTTGCCGTTGCGACCGATCTCGTAGCTGAACATGACGTTGGCGGCCTTGGTCGACACCAGGACGAACTCGCTGTCCGGGTCGATCTTGACCTGGGCCGGGGCGGTCCCGAACGCGGGCGGGTTGCCGTTGTGCAGCCCGAGCGACCGGTTGGCGTCCTCGATCCGCGACAGGCGCCCCTTGTGCAGCTCGAAGCCCTGCACCGAGCCCTCGCCGCCGGCGTTGAGGACGTAGACGAGGTCGCCACGGGCCGCGACGCTGACCGGCAGCAGACCGCCGGACCAGATGACCTGGAGTTTGTGCAGCCCGGTGCCCTCGACGCGGAAGACCGTCACGGTGTTGCTGCCGGCGTTCACCGCGAACAGCAGTCCGCGGTGGTAGGTCAGAGAGCCCTGCGATGCCAGCGCGTCGAGCGGCGCACCGATGGTGAAGCCGCCCAGCCCGCCGGTCTCGTACTCGCCCGCCTTGGTGAGCTTGCCGTCCTCGTCCCGGTCGTACACCTTGATGGTGTTGCCCTCGGCCTTGTTGGTCTGGACGAAGACCGCGCCCTCGTCGCCATGGTGGTGGTCACCCCCCTTGCGGTCGTCGTGGTACCCGGGGCCATCGGCGGAGGCGGCGCCGGGGATCGATCCGATGCTGGTCAGACCTGCCAGGAGGGCTGCCGCGAGCGCGACACTGCGCTTCATCACTGACTCCTTGTGCACCCGAAGGGAGGAATACGAGTTTTCCTCTCCTTCGAAAGCTATCGGAGCAGGTAGGCGTGTTCGACTCACTTACCCTAAAGCGGTAATTTCGTGCCGTTACGTGGAATCAGCAGACGTGCGGGCGGATGTGACCTACGGCGAAGCGGACCGTCGGCACGTCAGGGCAGGAACTCGGCGGTGAGGCTGATCAGCGCACGGGCGGCGGCCCCGACCGGGCGGTCCACCGGGGTGGCGAGGGACGCCGTCCAGTTCAGGTCGACGCCGGCGACGCTCAGCAGGCGCACACCGTGGTCGTCGGCGACGGCGAAGCGGGGCAACAGCGCGATGCCGAGCCCGTGCCGCACGTGTTCGGCGCCGGTGGCGATGTCGGGGATCTCGATCGTCACGCGCCGGGACAGGCCGGCGGCGGCGAACGCCCGGTCGGTGACGGCCCGGTTGCCGTAGCCGACCGGGGAGTCGATGAAGTCCGACCCGGCGATGTCGGCGAGGGTGACCGCCTCGCGGGTCGCCAGCGGGTGGTCGTCCGGGACGACGAGGTCGAGGACCGAGCTGGCCAGCTCGGTGAGGTGGATCTCCGCCGGGGGCGCGCCGGGCAGAGAGACGAACGCGAGGTCGAGCCGGCGTTCCGCGAGGGCGTCGATGAGCCCCTGGGAGCCGTGCGGGGCGACGCTGGTGTGCAGCAGCACTCCGGGGTGTCGACGGTGGAACTCGCCGAGCAGGGCCGGCAGGTGCAGGAGTCTGGTCGAGGTCATCGTGCCGATGCGCAGGGTGCCGCGCAGGCCGCCGTGCACCTCGGCGACCGCGTCGCGGGCGTCGCGGGCCGCGTCGAGGGCGATCCGGGCGCGCGGCAGCAGTGCGGCACCGGCGTCGGTGAGGCGTACGCGCTTGGAGTTGCGGTCCAGCAGTGACGCGCCCAGTTCGCGTTCGAGGGTCTTGACCGCGGCGGAGACGGCGGACTGGACGACGTGCAGGCGGGCGGCGGCGCGGGTGAAGTTCTGTTCCTCGGCCACGGCGACGAAATACTCAAGTTGGCGGAGCTCCACGGCACCAAGTATCACTGATCGCGATCGTCGCAAACATCAACTTTCGTTGGACCTGATGCTTGGGCGAGGCAAGAGTGGGGTC
This sequence comes from Micromonospora sp. NPDC127501, assembly GCF_040302185.1. Taxonomy (NCBI): domain Bacteria; kingdom Bacillati; phylum Actinomycetota; class Actinomycetes; order Micromonosporales; family Micromonosporaceae; genus Micromonospora; species Micromonospora sp. NPDC127501. The sequence goes on from NZ_JBEORJ010000017.1 coordinate 107,177, forward strand.
ATGTCCTTGTCGACCCTGACACCCCGCCCCACCACGTCCGACAACGGCGACGGCTCGTCCCGCCGGCACGGCCGTGGCTTCTGGGCGATCGCCCTGGCGTTCCTGACCGCGATGGCGTTCTGCACCGTGCCTGCCCCGCTCTACCCGCTCTACATGGCGCGGGACAATTTCTCCACGTTCATGGGCACTATCGTGTTCGCGGTCTACGCGGTGGGCGTGGTGATCAGCCTGCTGCTCGCCGGCCACGTCTCGGACTGGGTCGGCCGCAAGAAGATCCTCATTCCGGCGTTGGCGTTGGAGCTGGTGGCCGCCGCCCTGTTCCTGGGTGACCCGTCCCTGCCGGTGCTGCTGGTCGCCCGGCTGGTGAGCGGGCTGGGCATCGGCCTGATCACCGCGACCGCCACCGCATACCTCCAGGAGTTGCACGCCGCGCACCGGCCCGGCTCGTCCCGTCAGCGCTTCGAGATGGTTTCCACCGCCGCCAACATCGGCGGGCTGGGCGTCGGCGCGTTGGTCGCGGGCGTCCTCGCCCAGTACGTCGACGCGCCGCTGCGTACGCCGTACCTGGTGTTCGCCGTCCTGCTGACGGTGAGCATCGTGGCGGTCGCCCTGACCCCGGAAACCGTCGAGGAGCGGCTGGTCAAGCCCACCTACCGGCCGCAGCGGATCAGCGCCGACCACGGGGACCGCGCCGGCTACCTGGCCGCGGCAGCCGCCGGGTTCGCCTCGTTCGCCGTGTTCGGCCTGTTCACCTCGGTCGCCCCGGGTTTCGTCGCGGGTGCCCTGCACCTCCCGTCGCGGGCCCTGGCCGGCACGATCGTGTTCGCCGTGTTCGGCGGTGCGGCCGTGGCGCAGACCCTCACCAGCCGGCTGGCCGCCCCGGCGAAGGTGCGCCTGGGGCTGCTCGCCCAGGCCGTCGGCGTGCCCGTCCTGCTGACGGGGATGCACACCGCCAGCCTCTCGGTGTTCCTGGTCGGCGGGGTGGTCGCCGGCATCGGCGCCGGCGTGCTCTTCAAGGCCGCCGTCGGCGCCGTCGCGGCGATGGCCGCACCCGCCCAGCGCGGCGAGGCCCTGGCCGGGCTGTTCCTCATCGGCTACCTGGGGATGATCCTGCCGTCCGTCGGCATCGGCGTCGCCACCCAGGCCGTCACCGCCGGCACGGCGATGAACTGGTTCACCGGGTTGCTACTTGTCATGCTCGCCGGCGTGGCGATGCTGTTCCGCCACAGCGCGGCGGCCCCCGCCCGCTGAGGCGGACGCTCAGGTCGCGTCGGGCCGCCACCACGGTTCGAGGAGGGTGGGGTCGGCGACGTACTGCGCCACCTGCTGCCGCTGCTCCGGGGTCAGCGGCAGCGCCAGGAGTCGGGCGCCCCACTCGGGCACCCGGTCGGCCCTGTCCAACACGGTGGCCAGCTCGATCAGGCCGGCCAGCGCCATCGCCTGCTCGATTACCGGGGCGTCCTCGGCGCGGCGGCGCATCCCCGAGTCGAGCGCCCGATAGGCCGCGCGGTCGTCCATCTTGAACTCGCGCAGGATCCGCGCGTTGTCGAGCACCCTGGCCAGCCCGTCAAGTTCCTTCGACCCGCCGTACTCCACGTCCTTCGGCTCGTCCCGCTGGATGAAGACGATGGTGTTGCCCGACGGGTCGACGATGCTGAACCGCGACGACCCGGCGCGGTAGCGGGTCATCCGGGGTAGACCCTTGACCAGCACCTTGCCGTAGCTGCGGCGCATCGCCTCGGTGAACACCGCGTGGTACGACGCGACCGCGTCCACCATCACCAGGCAGCCGCCGGAATGCTCCTTCGCCGGGTCCAGGTCTTTGGGCGCCGGGCCGTAGTGCAGCTGGAACCCACTCCAGGTGAGCGCCAGGTACACATATGGCCTGAGCTGCTCGAAAGCCACCTCGAACCCGAGGGCCCGCCAGAACGCGAGGGTCTCCTCCGGGGCCGCGCAGTGCAGCAGCGGCACTGTGGTCTCGTTCGGTTGGACACGGTCCTCGTTGATCGTCATGGTCACTCCCGGTCCGGTCGGCAGGCCGGCCATTGTGCCAGCACCACCGAGCGGCTTCGACGGGTTTCGTCTCCTACCCAGGGAGGAGGCGCGCTCCGACCACCGGCCGCAACCGGGGCTCGGGGTCGGACGCGATCGGCGGACGCGGCCACGAACATCTACAGGCATGACTACCGTTGTGCGCCGGGCGACGCGCTGGAACCGCCCACTGATGTTTCTGGTATCCGTGATGGCGGTGCTCGGCGTCATTGCCGTCGTCGGCATCCTCGTCGACCCGCGCGTCCTCACCGGGGCGCCGATCTGGCTCAAGCCGTTCAAGTTCGCTGTGTCGTTCGTGCTGTACGGCGCGACGCTCGCCTGGATGCTCTCCCTGCTGCCGCGACGCAGCCGGGCCGTCGAGAGGGCGGTCGTCGTCATCGTCGCCGTGGCGGTCGTCGAGAACGCGTGGATCGTCGGTCAGGTGATACGCGGGCAGACCAGCCACTTCAACGACACCACACCTCTGAACACCGCGCTGTTCGCGGCGATGGGCGCGGCGATCATGGTGCTGTTCTTCGCGCACCTCGTCATCGGGATCGTGGTCCTGATCCAGCGGATCCCCGATCGGGTCGCCGCGACCGCCGTCGGGTGGGGGCTCGGCCTGTCCCTGCTGGGCATGCTCGCCGCGGTGCCGATGGCGCTGCCGATGCAGGACCCGGGGATCGAGGGTATCGGTGGGGCGCACAGCGTCGGCGTGCCCGACGGTGGGCCGGGGTTGCCGGTGGTCGGCTGGAGCACCACGGGCGGTGACCTGCGGATCGGGCACTTCGTGGGGCTGCACGCCCTCCAGGCGTTGCCGATCCTGGCGATCCTGCTGAGCCGGTTTGCGACGCGGTTGGACGAGCGCACCCGCGCTCGCCTGCTGGTCGTCGCGGGCGGCGCGTACGGCGTACTCACCGTGCTGTTGACGTGGCAGGCCCTGCGCGAGCAGCCGCTGCTGCGGCCGGACGGCGTCACGCTCGCCGTGGTCGCGGCCCTGGTGGTCGTGACGGCGACCGCGACCGGCCTGGTGCTGGCCCGCCGACGTCGCCCGGAACTGGCGCTGGCCGCGTGACCGCGACGCTGTTCTCCCTGACGTTCGCGGTGGCCGCGCCGTTCTGGGCGCTGATGATCCTGCTGCCGCGCTGGTCGTGGACCGCCCGGATCATCGCCTCACCGCTGATCGTGCTGCCGGTCGTGGTGATCTACGCGCTGCTGGTGCTCCCGGCGTTCGGCGACGTGCTGCCGGCCGTGGCGTCGCCGACCCTGACCGGGGTGCGCGACCTGCTCGGCACCTCCGACGGGGCCGCGGCGGGTTGGGCACACATGATCGCGTTCGATCTGTTCGTCGGGCGGTGGGCGTGGTTGGACAGCCGCGATCGGGGGGTGCCGGCGCTGGTGATGGCTCCGGTGCTGCTGCTGACCATCCTGCTCGGACCGCTCGGCCTGGCCGCGTACCTCGCGGTCCGGACCCGGTGGCGGCGGCCGACGGGCCCCCCCACCGGCCCCCAGCCCCAAGGGTGACCACCGCGAGCAGGCCGGGGCGACTGTTCCACAAGCGGGACACCCGGGAGGGGATGGCGCTGCGCGGCCTCG